>JACESF010000073.1 GCA_013911975.1 Hyphomicrobiales bacterium
CCCCTGATTCGCGCCGTTTCGAGCCGTTCCCGTTCATGCCATCGCGCTTGTCCCTCACAATCCTCGCCGCCCGCGTTCGCGCAGGCTGGAAGCCGACGCTCCTCACCCTCGTCGTCGCCAGCGCGGGCGGGGCGGCGTTCGCCCTGCTGGGCCTGCCTGCGCCCTGGATGTCGGGCGCGCTGGTGGCGGTGACGGTGCAGGTTCTCTCCGGCGTCCGCGCCAAGCTGCCCGAGCCGCTGCGCTTCGTCTGCTTCCTGGTGCTGGGCGCCTCCATGGGCACCGCGCTGACCCCCCAGATGATGCATCAAGCGGCCACCTGGCCCGTGAGCATGGCCTTCCTGGCGCTCAGCGTGCTGGGCGTCATGGGCGCGGTCACGCTGTTCCTGCGCAAGGTGGCGGGCTGGAGCCTCGCCACCGCCTATTATGCCTCCGCCCCCGGCGCCCTCTCCGCCGTGCTGGCCATGGCGGCGGCGAGCAATGCGGACATGCGCCGCGTCGCCTTCGCCCAGGCGGTGCGCCTGTTCCTGCTGGTGGCGCTGCTCACCCAGATCCTCGGCCGGATCGGCGGGGCGCAGGCCATCCCCATGCCCGCCGGCCCCGTCTCGACGGCGCTCGACGTGGCGCTGCTGCTGCTGGCGAGCCTCGCGGGCGGGCTGCTGGCAGCCTGGGCCCGGATCCCCGGCGGCATCCTCATCGGCGCCCTGGCGGCAAGCGGCCTGCTCCATGCGCTGGACTGGTCCCATGCCCAGGTGCCGGACGCCCTGATGGTGCCGGCCTTCGTGGTGCTCGGCGCCGGGGTGGGCATCCGCTTCAAGGGCACCACCCTCGCCACGCTGAAGGACTGCCTGCTCGCCTCGCTGGGCGCCTTCCTGGTGGCGCTCGCCATTTCGCTCGCCTGCGCGGTCGCGGCGGCGGCGATCACGGGGGAGGACCTGGGCCAGATGATCACCGCCTTCGCCCCTGGCGCGCTGGAGACCATGACGGTGCTCGGCTTCGCGCTCGGCTACGATCCCGCCTTCATGAGCGCCCACCACATCTTCCGATTCGCCGGAATCTCCGTGGTGCTGCCGCTGTTCGCCCATCTCCTGTTCCAGGCCGGGCACGGGGACGAGGCGCCCGAGAAGGATCCCCCTTCCAAAGTCGAATAAAGGGTTCGTGCCCGAAAATGACGTGCTGTCCGGCGCTGGTTCGGGGGCTCCTAGGTTTCTTCCAGGTAATCACCCCGAGAAATAGCGTGAAAGCGGGAAAAGCATGGACGGCGGCGGCGGGAATGACTTCATTTCCACGACCGATCATCGCTGATCCCTGGAAGACATCCAGGGAACGATCACACGCATGTGTTGCGGCACAGCATTGCGCGGGATGACGCGGCGCACCAAAAGCGTCGCACCGGCGCCTGGGGCGCTTCCACGCGAGAGACCGCAATGACCTTCCTCGACAACCTCGCCCTTCTCACCGGGCGCATCCTGCTCGCCGTGCTCCTGCTGCCCTCGGGCGTGAAGAAACTCCTCGACCTCGGCGGCACCACCGCCTACATGACCCGCATGGGCGTGCCCGCCCCCGAAGCCATGGCCATCGTCGCGGGCGTCGCGGAGACCGGGCTTCCCATCCTGCTCATCCTCGGCCTCGTGCCGCGCGTCACCGCCGTCCTCACCGGCGGCTTCATCCTGGTGGCGACGCTCACTGCCCACCGGTTCTGGGAGATCACCGAGGCCGGTCCGGCCATGATGCAGCAGATCCAGTTCCTGAAGAATCTGGGCCTGATCGGCGGCACCATGTTCTACTTCGCCTCGGGCGCCGGCCGCTTCGCGCTGGGCGCGCGGAAATAGCATGAGGGCGGGGGAGGGCGCCGCCCTCCCCATACCGCCGCCGTGTCGGATTGGAACAGGGCCTCAGACCGCGCCGAAGCGGTGGAGGCCCGCGCCATGGGTGCGCAGCCAGGATTCGGCGGCGCGGCGCGCGGGAAAGATGCGCTCCACATTGCGCCAGTAGCGCGGCCCGTGATTCATCTCCAGCCGGTGGGCCACCTCGTGGGCGGCGAGATAATCCAGCACGCTGGGCGGCGCCAGGATGAGCCGCCAGGAGAAGGACAGCGCGCCGTCCGCCGCGCAGGAGCCCCAGCGGCTGGACGTGTCCCGCAAGGTGACGGGCCCCACCTCCACCTTCAGCGCCGCCGCATGCCGGCGCACCGCCTCCAGCAGGTCCGCGCGCGCCAGCCGCTTCAGGAAATCGCGCACCCGGCGCGCCATGTGGGGCGCATCGCCCGCCACGCAGATGAGGCCGGTCCCGTCCTCGGCCGTCTCCAGCCAGCAGGTGCCTCGCGCGCCGGGCCGGTGGACGATGCGGTACGGCTCCCCGCGCAGCGGCACCACCGCGCCGTCGATGAAGGGGACATTCTCCGGCAGCCGCACGAGGCGCGCCTGCACCCAGGCCCGATGGCGCTGCACGAAGGCGTCCGCCGTGGACAGGGCGACGGAGAGCGGGGCGGTGAGGGTGACGTCCCGCGTGGCCGTGCGCACGCGCAGGGTCAGGCGGCGGGCGGAGGGATGGCGGCGCACCGCGACCCGTACCACCTCGCCCTCCAGGGCAAGCTCGATGCTCTCGGGCGGGCGCACCTGGGGCGCCCTGTCCTGCCTGCGAAACAGCATGCGATCCAACGCCAATGCGGGGGTCCGAAGCGCCCCGCCCGGCGGACCGGAGCAGGGAATCACCTCCCTGCGACTCTAGTCCGGACTGGGACGAAAAGGGAACAGCCGTTGACGGCGACGGGCCCCGTCCTCCTCAGCTTGTGACGAGACGGGGGCGCATCGTGGTCACGCCGGCGCTTCCATCGGCGCGCCGGGGCAGTTCCTGGGAGAGGATGAAGTCGGAAATGCGCGGCGCGATCTCGGAGCGGAAGCGCGAGCCGTTGAACACGCCGTAATGGCCGACCTCGGGCTGGAGCCAGTGGGCGCGCTTCTCATCCGGAATGGCGGGGCACAAGCGATGGGCGGCATAGGTCTGGCCGACGCCGGAAATGTCGTCCTTCTCGCCTTCCACCGTCATGAGCGCCACGTTGCGGATGGCATCCATGCGCACCGGTTGGCCGCGATGGGTCATCTCGCCCTTGGGCAGGGCATGGGTGATGAACACGCTTTCCACCGTCTCCAGGTAAAAGCGGGCATCCAGATCCATGACGGCGAGATACTCGTCATAGAATTCGCGGTGCTTCTCGGCCGAATCGCCGTCGCCCTGGATCAGGTGGCGGAACAGGTCCGCATGGGCGATCAGGTGGCGGTCCAGGTTCATGCTCATGAACCCGTTGAGCTGGAGGAAGCCGGGATACACCTCGCGCATGGCGCCGGGATGGGGCCAGGGCACATGGGTGATCACGTTGCGGCGGAAGAACTCGATGCCCCGTTCCAGCGCCAGGAGGTTCACGCCCGTGGGCGATTCGCGGGTGTCGATGGGTCCGCCCATGAGGATCATGGAGCGCGGCGCATAGGGGTCGCCCATCTGCTCCATGCGCGCCACCGCCATGCTCACCGGCACCGCCGGCTGGCACACCGCCAGCACATGGCAGTCCCCGCCCATGCTGCGGAAGATGGCCATGAGATAGTCCACATAGTCGTCGAGGCCGAAGGCGCCCTCGGATAGCGGCACCATCTTCGCGTCCACCCAGTCGGTCACATAGACGTCGTGGGTGGGCAGGAGGGCTTCCACCGTGCCGCGCAGGAGCGTGGCGTAATGGCCGGACATGGGGGCCACGACCACGAGGCGCGGCTGCGGCCGGCGCGGAGGATGCTCGAAGGCGCGCTCGAAATGCAGCAGCCGGCAGAAGGGCCGCTCCCACACGGTGTTCACATGGACCGGCACCCGCGTGCCGCCCACCAGCACGTGGGGGATGCGCCAGTCCGGCTTGCCGTAGCGGCGCGTGGCGCGCTCGTACAGCTCCATTCCCGCCGCCATGGACTTGCCCATGGTGGTGTGGGCGGCCGGGTTGAGGGGGTTGCGGAAGAACATACGGCTGGCATCCGCCATGGCGCGCGAGGGATTGAGCGCGGCGTGGGCCATTTCGTACATCCAATAGAGCGGTGCGGAGAAATTGGTCCCCGTCACCGCCGGCTGGCGCACCACGCCGCCGAATTCTCCAATGGCCATCGCGTTGCCTCACCTACTTCTTTTGCCAGGACAGTGTCTTGAAACGGTTAGACCGTCAATTCGCCCCTGGAAGTCTTGGGTTCATATTGACTGTCATGCACAGTTAAACCTTTACCAACATCCCGATGACATCAGCGCGCGTCTCCGGCAGATGGCCTTTCGCGGGTCGCGAAAGCAGTGTTGAAAGAACGACTTCTGATGAAGAGACGCCGCCACTTGTTTATGGTTCCGTTTCGGATGCTTTTGAGGGCGCACGGATGATGAAGCCAAGCCCCGTCTTTGCCGCGCTCGCGCCGGGCCGCACCCTTGGCCTGCGGCTGGACACCTTGATTCGCCTGCGCTGGCTGGCGGTGGCCGGGCAGACGGTGTCGCTGCTGGTGGTGCACCTGATGCTGGGCTTTCCCCTGCCCTTCATCCCGTGCCTGTGCGCCGTGGGCCTGTCGGTGGTGCTGAACCTGCTGCTGCGGGTGCGCTTCCCGGTGGCGCAGCGGCTCACCGACTTCTCTGCCGGCCCGCTGCTCGCCTATGACGTGCTCCAGCTCACCGCGCTGCTCTATCTCACCGGCGGGCTGAGCAATCCGTTCGCGCTGCTCTATCTCGCGCCGGTGATGATCTCCGCCACCACCCTGTCCTGGACCACCACGGTCACGCTGGGCGCCTTCGCCGCCTTCTGCGCGGGCGCGGTGGGCCTGTGGCATTGGCCGCTGCCCTGGGCGGGCACCGACGTGCCGGTGCTGCCCGATTTGTTCCTGGCGGGCACCTGGGTCGCCATCTCGGTCTCCATCGGCTTCATCGGCCTGCATTCCTGGCGGGTGGCGGAGGAAGCGCGCGAGCTGGCGGACGCGCTGGCGGCCACCGAGCTGGTGCTGGCCCGCGAGCAGCATCTCTCCCAGCTCGACGGCCTCGCCGCCGCCGCCGCGCATGAATTGGGCACCCCGCTCGCCACCATCGCCCTGGTGGTGAAGGAGATGGAGCGCTCGCTGGCGCCGGACAGCCCCCATGCGGAGGACATCGCCCTGCTGCGCGACCAGGTGAAGCGCTGCCGCGACATCCTCCAGACCCTCACCTCGCTCGGCTCCGGCGACGCACCGTTCGACCGCATGCCGCTCTCCCATCTGCTGGAGGAAGTGGTGCAGCCGCACCGCGACTTCGGCATCACCATCGCCGTCGCGCTGCCGGATGACCGGGCCGACGAGCCGGTGCTCGCCCGCAATCCCGGGCTCATCTACGGGCTCGGGAATCTGGTGGAGAACGCGGTGGACTTCGCCCGCAGCCGCGTGGAGATGGAGGCGAGCTGGACCACCACCCGCATGGAGATCGTGGTGCGCGACGACGGGCCGGGCTTCTCACCCGAGGTGAGCGACCGGATCGGCCAGCCCTATGTGACGAGCCGCGGCCGTGACCGGCAGGAGCCGGCGGAGGAGGAGAGCGGGCTCGGGCTCGGCTTCTTCATCGCCAAGACCCTGTTGGAGCGGTCCGGCGCCACGCTGTGGGTGGAAAACCGCCCGGCCCCGGACAGCGGGGCGGAGGTCAAGATTTCCTGGATGCGGAACGCGCTGGAGATTGTGCCCTGAATCTGCGACATATCGCCTCCTATTGACCTCAACAGGGGTCAAAGGGGCTTAAAAGCCGCGAAAACGGTGCGCGTGCCGAAAAGCGTCGAGGAAGTGCCTGATGTCCGAACCTACCCTGCCCGAAGCCATGAGCGAGCGTTCCGTCCTCCTGGTCGATGACGACCGCTCGTTCCTGCAGCGCCTCGCACGCGCGCTGGAGGCCCGTGGCTTTGCGGTTTCGGCCGCCGAATCGGTGGCCGAGGGCCTCGCCCATGTGGAGAGCGCCCCGCCCGCCTTCGCGGTGGTGGACATGCGTCTGGGCGACGGCACCGGCCTCGACGTGATCTCGGCGCTCAAGCGGCATCGTCCCGGCGCGCGGGCGGTGGTACTCACCGGCTACGGCAACATCGCCACCGCCGTCACCGCCGTGAAGCTCGGCGCGGTGGACTATCTCGCCAAGCCCGCCGACGCCGACGACATCGTCGCGGCCCTCATGGCGAACGCCGACCACAAGCCCTCGCCGCCGGAAAACCCCATGTCGGCGGACCGGGTGCGGTGGGAGCACATCCAGCGCATCTACGAATTGTGCGGGCGCAACGTCTCGGAGACCGCGCGGCGCCTGTCCATGCACCGCCGCACGCTCCAGCGCATCCTCGCCAAGCGCGCGCCGCGCTAGAGACGGTTCAGAAATCCTTCATCGGCCGGGCCGCCTTGCTCACCAGCTTGGCGGAAAAGGCCTCGAAGGTTCCGGCATTGCGTGAGCAGCCCTCCGACGCCAGCCGGGCGTCGAGGCCGATGCTGGAGCGCATCTTCGACAGCATGGCGGGATAGTCCGCCGACGCCTCGCCCCACAGCGCGTCGGCGCTGAAGTCCCCGGCATATTGGCTGGCGAGCTGGGACATGGTGGAGCGGTACTTGTCCAGTTCCTCCCGCGTATAGGGGCGGTTCACGGTGCCGCTGAACGCCTCCTCGCAGGACTTGATGCGGGCATAGAGGACATAGACGTATTTCAGCCGCCGCTCCGTGTCGGCCATCTCCTTGCTGCGCTCGGCCCTGATCACCTCGGGCAGGTCGCTCGCCCCCCAGTCCCGCTTCAGGATCAGGAGCGTGGCGACGGGGATTTCCAAGGCCTGCGCCGCCGTGGAGAGGCCCACATAATCCAGTTGGAGACCCTGGTCCGCCGCCTTCAGGAAGGCTGCGGTGATGCGGTCCTTGTCCTTCTCGGCCGCGCCGAAGCATTCGGCCCGGCTGTCGAAGGGATAGGCGACGAGGCCCGATACGCCGCCTCCGGTGCCCTGGCGCAGCGGGGCATATTCCTCCAGCGCCCGGTAATAGCCGAAGGTCTGGACGCAGAGCAGCTTGAGGTCCGCCTTCGTGAGCGGCCCCTTCAGGTCTACCCGCATATCCTCCAGGGCCGAGGCGAAGCCCGCGAACTTCAGGCAGTCCTGGATGCGGGCATTGGTGACGGGCGCCACGTCGATCTCGGCCAGGAACCGCTCGTGATTGATCTCCAGGCCCACGAAGCGGGAGGACAGGAACTGGAGGATATAGACCTGGGACTCATTGGTGAGGTTGCGGATGCGATCCACGAACGGCGTCGCGGCCGGGGCCTTGAGGTCCGCCACCGCCACATAAAGGCCGGGCTTCCCGGCCGGGCCGTCCGCATAGGACCAGGTGGCGGGGAAGTGGATGACGTTCGGATCGGTGCCGTCGAACACGTCCACGTTCCGCACGATATTGACGCCGGCGATGATGTGCGCCGAGCGCTGCGCGGTGGGCGGAAGGCGGGAAATGTTGATGAACGGCCCCACGCGGCCGTCCTTCTGGCAGATCAGCTCGACGGAAATGGTCCCGTCCTTGGGCTTGGAGAGCGGGACGCTGAGCCTCTCCTGCGCCCGGGCGGGCGCCTGCCACAGCAGCAGCAGCAAGAGAAGAAAGCCCGCCCAGATCTTCATGTGGCGCCCGCTTTGCATACAGACCCATACCGTGGCACCGAAGGACTGCGGCAACAAGAAGCAGAAGCGTGGCATTTTCTGTCACGTTGCCGTGTCCGGCCGCAGGCGCCCCCCGCTGGAGGGTGATCCGGCTCACCATGAGCGGAGACCCCGTCTCCAACTCACCTGATCGAGACTACTGCGAGCCGGGGCGAACCTGCTCTAGAGGTCCGGCAGCCCCGATATGTCCGGGTCGTAGAGCCGCGACAGGCGGCCCGCGCCGGCGCGGGCGAGGCGGATGAGCAGCGCCTTGCGGGTGGCCGCCGGCAACGGGTGGAGCGGGGCGGGGCGGATGGTCTCCGCGCCGAATGCGTCGCCCACCAGGATGCCGGTGTCGTCGGGCAGAATCTCCAGCGGGAAGTCCGGCGCCACCGCGAAATAGAGCCGGTCGCACCAGGGCCGGTATTCCGGCCATTTCAGATCGGCCCGGAAATCGGCGATGGAGGACTTGATCTCCACGATGGTGATCTCGCCCTTCCCGTCCAGCGCTGCGATATCGGCCCTGCGCCCGGAGGCGAGGCAGAATTCCGGGATGCCGGTGAGGCCCAGCGCCGCCAGGTGGCGCAGCACGCCGCGCTGGAGGGCCAGCGCGCCCGGCGACTGGCGCCCGTCCGCCCTGGGCACGGGTGGAGGCGTCACGGGAAGCGAGGTCACGGCGCCGTCCGGCCGTGGGCCATGAGGGCGCGCGCTTCCGCCCGCCGGGCCCGCGCCCGGGTGATGGCGGCGTTCAGTTCGCCGCCGAACAGGAAAATGCTGGCCGTGAGATAGAGGAAGACCAGCGCGATCATCACCGAGGCGAGGCCCGCATAGGTGTTCACGTAATTGGCCGCGAATTCGGAGAGGTAAAAGCCGAAGGCCGCCGCCGCGATCAGCCACAGGAGCAGCGTCACCAGGATGCCGGGCGCGATCTCCCACCAGCCCCGCCGCCCCGCCGGCAGCCATTTGTGGGCCACCACCAGCCCGATGATGAGCACGAAGGAGGTGAGCGCGTAGCGCACCAGCGTCACCGCCGGGCTGAGCTGGCGCACGGCGGGCACGTTCCGGACGATGATGCTCCAGAACAGCGGGCCCAGCACCACGAGGAAGGAGAGCGCCAGCATCCCCATGGCGCCGATCAGCACATAGAGGATGGATTCGAAGCGCAGCCGGTACCAGGCCCGTTCCTCCCGCGCCTGGTAGGCCCGGTTGAGGCCGATGCGCAGGCTCTCCACGCCGTTGGACGAGAAATAGATGGCCAGCGCCACGCCGAAGGTGAGCAGGTCCGTGCGCACGTGGTTGACCACGTTGTAGATCTCCCGGGCGATGGGCTCGGAGACCGCGTCGGGCCAGGTGTCCAGGATGAGCAGGATGGTCTCGTTGGCCAGCGGCCGCAGGTCCAGGAAGGCGGCGAGCGCGGTCACGAAGATCAGGAACGGGAACAGGGACATGAGGATGGACAGGGCGATGTGGCTGGCGATCGCCCAGCCGTCGTCGGCCACAAAGGTCCAGACGGCGTCCATGACAATCCGGTAGGCGCGCCGCAACATGCCGTTCCCCGCTTCATGGACGACCTCCGCCGGGCCGGGCCTCGCGCCCTGCGGAGGCGCCATTGTGCCATCCCCCGCCGCCGGATGGCAGCGCGGATTGAACGACACGCGCCCGTCCGGGGAGGAGGACGACCTCATCCGGCGGGCGGCGCGCCGTCGGGTGCGGCGGAATAGGTGTTCCAGATGGCCTTCTCGCCCATGGACTGGACGAAGGCCGCATGGGCCGCCCGCTCCTCGTCCGTGAGGCGCGGGGGCAGGGGCACGGGGCGCTGGCGGGCGGCCACCGCCTCCACGGGAACGAGGCGCGGCGCGGCGCTTTCCTCTTCCACCAGCCCCACCAGCATGGCCTGCCGGCCACCCAGAAGCTCGCTATAGACTTCGGCCAGAAGCTCGGAATCCAGCAACGCGCCGTGCTTCACGCGGCGGGACGAATCGATCCCGTAGCGGTTCATCAGCACGTCGAGGCTGTTGGGCCCGCCGGGATGCTTGCGCCGCGCCAGCGCCAGCGTGTCCACCACCCGGTCGCGGCGGATGGTGGGGCGCCCAGCCCGGTCCAGCTCCGCATTGAGGAAGCCGATATCGAAGGCGGCGTTGTGGATGACCAGCGTGTCCTCGCCGATGAAGGCGAGGAACTCGTCCGCCAGCTCCGCGAACTTGGGCTTGTCGGAGAGGAACTCGGCGGACAGGCCGTGGACGTTGAACGCCTCCTGAGGCATGTCCCGTTCCGGGTTGATATAGACGTGGAAGACGTTGCCCGTGGTGATGCGGTTCACCATCTCCACGCAGCCGATCTCCACGAGGCGGTCGCCGTTCAGCGGATCGAGGCCGGTGGTCTCGGTGTCGAGGACGATCTCACGCATTATTTTATCCCATAGACATAAATCGCAAACCCAACCAATCCAGCCGCCAGAACAAAGAATAGAGCTATCAAACCATTAGCTCCATTTCCTCGAAAGTGATTCCGGCCGAATCGGAACTCAAAATCGCCAGACATCTGACCACCTCGCCTATTACGACGTGGCCAGCTTCAGGGCGTTCTGGTTCGGTCAACTGAGGCCCTCACAAGTTTTTTTTACGCCGGCCCGGTCCGCTCAGGGCGCGGACGATGCCGCGCACCTGGTGCCGGGCGGCATCGAAGCCCCGGCCGGTATCGATGATGAAATGCGCCCGCCGCCGCTTCTCCGCGTCGGGCATCTGCTTGCGCAGGATGAGGGCAAACCGTTCCTCGGTCATGTCCGGCCGCGCGAGCACCCGGTCGCGCTGCACGTCCGCCGGGGCGCTCACCACCGCTACCGCGTCCATGCGCCGGGCCGACCCGGTTTCCAGCAGGAGCGGGATGTCCAGCACCACGAGGCGCGCGCCGGCCGCCCGCGCCTTCGTCAGGAACGCCGTCTCCCGTGCCCGCACCAGCGGATGCACGATGGCCTCCAGCCGCTTCATGGCGTCGGCATCCTTCAGCACCCGGCGCGAAAGCTCCGGCCGGTCGATCACGCCATCGCGGGTGACGCCGGGAAAGGCCGCCTCCACGGGCGCCACCGCCTCATTGGCGTAGAGGTCGTGCACGGCGGCGTCCGCGTCATGCACCGGCACGCCTTCGGCACCGAACAGGGCCGCCGTGGCGGACTTGCCCATGCCGATGGAGCCCGTCAGGCCCAGGATCCACATGGCCTCACCCCTCCAATTGGCCCTTGGCGCGCAAATCATCCACCAGCATCGCCCGCAATCCCGCATCCACCTGCGGGCGGACGCCGAACCAGCGCTCGAAGCCCGGCACCGCCTGGTGCATGAGCATGCCGAGCCCGTCCACCGTCACAAGCCCCCGCGTCTTCGCGGCGCGCAGGAACGGGGTTTCCAGCGGCACATAGACTGCATCGCTCACCACCGCGTCGTCTCGCGCGCGGGACAGGTCGAGGTCGAGGGGCGGCTGGCCCTTCATGCCGAGGGTGGTGGTGTTGGAGATAAGCCCGGCTTCCGCAAGCGGCCCGGAGAGCGCGTCGAGCCCGATGGGGCGCACCTTCGGTCCGAACAGGGCCTGCAATTCCTCCGCCTTGGACAGCGTGCGGTTGGCGAGCCAGATGGTCTCCACGCCCCGTTCGATCAGCCCGTGGAGGATGGAACGCGCCGCGCCGCCCGCGCCCAGTACCAGGGCAGGGCGTCCCGAGGCGTCCCAGCCGGGGGCGTCCGCGTCCAGGCTGCCCACATACCCCACTGCATCGGTATTGCCGCCCATCATCCGGCCGCCCTCGAACCAGATGGTGTTCACCGCCTCCAGGCGCCGGGCGGTGGCGTCCGCCTCGTCCACCGCGCGGAAGGCGATCTGCTTGTTGGGGGCGGTGACGTTGCCGCCCTCATAGCGCGCCTTCATGCCCGCGAAGAAGGCGGGCGCCTCCTCCGGCGGGACTTCCTCGCGGCCATAGCTGCCATCGAGGCCGTGCTGGCGGATCCAGTAGCCGTGAAGCAGGGGAGAGCGGGAATAAGCGGCGGGATAGCCGACGATGCACAGACGGACGGTCACGTGAGCAATCCTTCGCCCCGCAGGAAGCCGAGCAGCGGCAGCAGGGGCAGGCCGAGAATGGTGAAATGGTCGCCCTCGATGCGCTCGAACAGGTGCACGCCGAGGGATTCAAGCTGGTAGCAGCCGACCGACCCGAGGATGCCCGGGCCGGCGGCATCGAGATAGGCCTCGATCTCCCCCTCCGACAAGGCCCGCATGGTGAGGGCGGCGCTCCCCATGGTCTCGAACAGCACCTCTTCCTCCCGCACCACGGCGATGGCGGAATGGAGCATGTGGGTCCGCCCCTGGAGCCGGGAGAGCTGGAGCTTCGCGGCGGCCCGGTCGGGCGCCTTGTGGAAGGCGGTGCCGCACAGGGCCAGGGTCTGGTCCGCGCCGATCACGTAGCGGTCGGGATCCACAAGGGCAGCGCCCGCGAATGCCTTGGTGCGAGCGAGCAGGCGGGCGACATCGTCCGGTGCCGCCTCGGCCCCGGCGGCCTGCGCCTCCACCGCGCGCTCGTCCACGGCGGGGGACACGGTCTCGAAGGGCAGGCCCGCCGCCTCCAGCACCGCGCGGCGGGCGGCGCTGCGGGAAGCCAGGACCAAAGGCAAAGGCGCGCGCCAGAGGCTCATGTCTCCACGATGCTCCGGCGCTGGCGCTCGTTGAACAGGGCGATGATGCCCGCCGCCGTCTCCTCGATGGAGCGGCGCGTCACGTCGAGCTGCGGCCAGCCGTTGCGCGCGCTCAGCTTGCGGGAGAAGGCGAGTTCCTCCGAGATGGATTCGCGATCCACGTAGGAAGCGCTGGGGCTCGCCGCGTTGAGGCCCAGCAGCCGGTTCTGGCGGATTTCCGAGATCCGGTCCGCGCTCGCCACCAGCATCACCACCAGCGGCTTCTTCAGCCGCTCGATGTTCGGCGGCAGGGGCACGTTGGGCACCAGCGGGATGTTGGCGGTCTTGATGCCGCGATTGGCGAGATAGATGGAGGTGGGCGTCTTGGAGGTGCGCGAGATGCCGATCAGCACCACGTCGGCATTCTCCAGATCCTCGGTCATGTGGCCGTCGTCGTGCATGACGGTGAAGTTCAGCGCGTCGATGCGCTTGAAATAGGTGGCGTCCAAGGCGTGCTGGCCGCCCACGCGCGGCTGCGGCTCGCCGCCCAGATAGGCCTGGAAGAGCTGCACCACCGGCGCCAGGACCGAGAGGAAGGGCACGCCCAGCTCCCGGCAGCGCTCCTTCAGGCGCTCGCGGATCTCCTTGTCCACCAGTGTGTAGAGCACGATGCCCGGATTGGTCTCCACTTCCGCCAGCACCCGGTCGAGCTGCTTCATGGAGCGCACCAGGGGATAGACGTGCTCGATGGGCAGGACGTTGGAATATTGGGCGCAGGCGGCCCGTCCCACATTGATCAGCGTCTCGCCGGTGGCATCCGAGACGAGATGCAGGTGGAAATAGGCGGGCTGCGCAATTCTATCGCCATTCACGCGTTATCCCTCCAATTCCCATGCCCCTGTGGACAGCGTGTGCAGGAAGGCATGCTGGCAACGCCCGCGCAAGGCGGGCCTGGGGAGATCGGGAATATCCATCCACATTCCAGCCCCTGGGGATCGGTTCCGGGAGGCCATCTGTGAACCGGTGTGGACGGTTTCAAGAGCCGGCTCTTAACCTTTGATTAACCTCTCCATTCGCCCTTCCGGATGGGGCCGGATTCCGCCTGCGCGGATGGGTCCGTCTGTGGAGCGATTGTCGATCGTCCTGGGAGTGGTTAATCAACCGTTAATACCCAACAGACTCTCTCCTTATAAAAGAATCTTTAAATTTATGACTGGATTGGGAATGACCCGAGAGACGGCCGCTCGTTCGCCCTTCCTTGCCGTGCTGGACGGCGCGGTGCTGGACACGCCTCCGCTCTGGATGATGCGGCAGGCGGGGCGCTACCTTCCGGAATATCGCGAGGTGCGGGCCAAGGCGGGGGACTTCCTCACGCTGTGCTATTCGCCGGAACTGGCCACCGAGGTCACGCTCCAGCCCATCCGCCGCTTCGCCTTCGATGCGGCCATCATCTTCTCGGACATCCTGGTCGTTCCCCATGCGCTCGGCGTGGGCCTGCGGTTCGAGGTGGGGGAAGGCCCGCAGCTCGATCCGGTCACGGACGGGGCCGCGATCGCCGCGCTGCCGGACCAGCTCGATCCCGCGCGCGTCGGCCCCGTCTATGAGGCCATCTCGCGCACGAAGGCCGCGCTGCCCCGCGATACCGCCCTGATCGGCTTCTGCGGCGCGCCCTGGACGGTGGCCACCTACATGGTGGCGGGCCGGGGCACGGACGACCAGGGTCCCGCCCGCCTCCTGGCCCTGCGCGAGCCCGAAATCTTCCAGACCCTCATCGACCGCCTAGTGGACGCGTCCATCGTCCATCTGCTCGCCCAGCTCGAGGCGGGCGCCGATACGGTGCAGATCTTCGACACCTGGGCGGGCGTGCTCGATCCGCAATCGTTCGAGCGCTGGTGCCTCGATCCGCTCGCCCGCATCGCCGCGGGCATCTGGGCGAAGCGTCCCGAGGCGCGCATCATCGCCTTCCCGAAGGGCGCGTCCGCTGCGGCGCTCGCCCGCATCGCGGCCCTGGGGGTGAATGCGGTCGGCCTCGACTGGACGGCGGACCGCGCGAGCCTGCGCAAGCTCGGCGAGAAGACCGCGCTCCAGGGAAATCTCGATCCGCTCCGCCTGATCGCCGGCGGGCCGCAGCTCGACGAAGAGATTCTGCGCATCCGCTCGGACTTCGACGGGGTGCGCCACATCTTCAATCTCGGCCACGGCATCCGCCCCGAAACGCCCATCGCCCATGTGGAGCGCATGGTGGAAAAGGTGCGCGGCCCGCTCTGAGCCGCAAGGCTTTTCGTCGGCGCGCGGGGGCGCTGCGGCCTGTGGGCAAGGGGTCGCGGCCCGGCAGCCGAGTGGCGTCCCGGCCGGCGGCGTGGCACAAGCGGGGCGGTGAAACCGGAGGCGGGCATGCTCTATCTGTGGATCAAGGCCCTGCACATCCTCGCCATCATCTCCTGGATGGCGGCGATGCTCTATCTGCCGCGCCTGTTCGTCTATCACTCGACGGCGCCGGTGGGCTCTCCCCAGTCGGAGACCTTCAAGGTGATGGAGCGCCGGCTGCATCGGTTCATCTCGAACCCGGCCATGATCGTGGCCTGGATCGCCGGCCTTTATCTCGCCTGGGACGGCGGGTGGTTCAGTCAGGGCTGGTTCCACCTCAAATTCCTGCTGGTGCTCGCCATGTCCGCGGTGCACGGCATGCAGACGCGCTGGCTGCGGGAATTCGCCACCGACCAGCGGGTGCATTCCGAACGCTTCTTCCGCATGGTCAACGAGATCCCGGCCTTGCTCATGGTGGGCATCGTGATCCTCGTGGTCGTGAAGCCGTTCTGAGGGGAGCGCCGCCGTGAGCCCCAAGCGCCAGATCCACGAGCCGGGCCACCGGCGCAAATTCCTGGTGGTGGTGGACGACAGCCCGGAATGCGACCGGGCGCTCTATTACGCCGCTCGCCGCGCCGCCCGCACCGGGTCGGGCGTAACCATGCTGGGCATCCTGTCCCTGGACGAGATGCGCCAGCAATGGCTGGGGGTCGCCGATCTCATGCACGCCGAGGCGGAAGAGGCCATGCAGCAGCAGCTGGACCGCTTCGCCGCCCGCGCCCGCCAGATTTCCGGCGTCGCGGCGGAAGGCGTGATCCGCGAGGGCGACAAGGCGGAGGCGCTGCTCTCGGTCATCACGGAAGACCGGGATATCGCGGTCCTGGTGCTGGCGGCGGGCACCGGCTCGGACGGGCCCGGACCCCTGGTGGGCCTGCTGGCGGGCCCTGCGGCGGCCCGCTTCCCCATCCCCGTCACCATCGTGCCGGGTGCGCTGTCCGACGACGAGCTGGACGCCCTGGCTTAGGTCCGATCGACATACAGATCGATGGAAGGACACCAGCCCCTCGAGGCTGTCATGCCGGGCTTGTCCCGGGCATCCACGCCTCCATGTCGAGCGTGGACCCAGCCGAACTCCGTGGATGGCCGGGACGAGCCCGGCCAAGACGCGTCCGGCATGACGCCGATCTTTGAAAAGAACAGTCTCGCCTGATCGAAGGTCGAGACGCCCTCAGCGCACGTCGCCGCGCGGCGGGCGATAGACAGGTCTGGCCTTCGCCCCGCCTTTGCTGCCAACATGGCGCGGGGTGGGAGGACGATGCGGTGAAGCTGTTCGAGGCGCGAAGGCCCGCTTCCCTGGAGGAGGTCTCCTGGCTGCGCAAGGCGCTGCGCCGGCAGTTCGGCGAGTTGCGCCTGCCTTCCGACGTGGCGGACGAGATCGTGCTCTCCGTGGCGGAGCTGGCGGCCAACCTCGTGACCCACGGTGCCCCGCCGCCGGGCGAACTGGCCCTGGAAGCGGTGCTGGACGGCATCGTGCTTACCGTCACCATCGAGGATGACGGCGGCCCCTTCGCCGGGTTCGACGCGCAATGGGCGCGGGCGACCCTTGCGGGCGCGGAGGATGGCTTCTCCGGCCGGGGCCTCGCCTTGGCGCGGCGCGCCATGGACCGTGTCACCTATGTTCCCGGGCCCCCCAACCGGCTCACCGCCCGCCGGCTCCTCGCGCGGCGGCGCCCCGTCATCCTGGTTGTGGAGGACGAGGAGGTGCTGCTGGAGACCTATTGCGGCCTCCTGGAGCCCCATTACCGGCTGCTGGCCGCCGCCAACCTGAAGGATGCGCTGAAGATCGCCTCGGCCACCACGGTGGACCTGATCCTCACCGACTTCCACCTGGGCTCGGAGCCGGGCACGCTGCTGGTCCAGGCCCTGGAGGACGACAGCGAGCGCCCCCCCATCCCCATCGTGATGATCACCGGCGATCCCAGCGTGCGGCTGCGGGCGCTGGAACTGGGGGTGGACACGTTCCTGACCAAGCCCGTCCAGCCCACCGCGCTGTTGGAGACGGTCAGCCTCGCCTTGATCCGCGCCACCCGCCAGCGGGCCCGGCTGCTGCGCTATTTCGGCTCGGCTCTGGACAATCTGGTGCGCCCGTCGCTGCCCGAGCGGCTCGGCCCGTTCAACCTGGCGCTGCGCACGGGCACCGCCGACATCGGCGGCGGCGACCTGGTGGTGCACCTGCCCCGCAAGGGGGCGGACCGCATCGTCATGGCGGATGTCATGGGCCACGGCATCAACGGTAAGGCGGGTGCGGTGGCCCAGGCGGCCATGATCCGCGCCCTCGACGTGGGCGAGCAGCTTCCGCCGAGCGCCTATCTCACCCGCTGGTCGAACCTGATCTTCTCCGAGCCGGGCTTCGACGCCGCCATGGCGACGGCGCTCGTCATCGACCTGTGGGAGGACGGCGCCATCGAGATCGCCTCGGCGGGCCATCCCTTTCCCATGGTCCTGTCGCGGTCCGGCGTGCGCTCCATTGCCGCCGAGGGGCCGATCCTGGGCATCACCAAGGACGCGCGCTACGAAAGCGTGCAGCTTCGCCTGGACTGGGGCGACCGGCTGCTGCTGGCCACCGACGGGCTGGACCCGGCGGAGCTGGCGAGCGGCGGGCCGTGTCCGGACTGGCTGGTACAGGAGGTGCTGGAGCGCGGCCGCCAGCCGCTGGCCAAGGTGGTGGAAGGCGCCTCGCGCCGCATCGCCGACCGCCTGGGCCCGGATCCCGAGGACGACTGGACCCTGATCCTGGTGGAGGGCATCTCCTCGGCCCAGCGCGGGGGCGGGCTTCCCGCCATGGCCCGGCCCGAGGCGCCGGCGCCTGCCGTTTCCTTCCCGGCTGCACAGCCTCCGGCGGCCGACGCTCCGGCTCCCGCCTTGGCGGGGGACGCGTCCAGCCTGGATCTGGCGGGCGTCGCCGCGTTGCGGACGGCGGTGGGCGAGGAGGGCTTCCGGCGCCTCGCCCTGCGCTTCGTGGACAATACGCTGCGCCGGTTCCTGGAATGGGAGGACCTGGTGGCGCGGGCCGAGGACGCGCCGCTGGCGTCCGCGGCCCATGCCTTCGCCGGGGTTCTGGCCCAGTTCGGCCTTGCGGGCACGGCGGCGCTGGCCCGGCAGGTGGAGCATGAGCCGGATCCGGCCGCGCGGCTCGCCCTGGCGCGGGCGGTGATCCAGAGCGGCCCGCCGGAACTCGCCGCCTTCAAGGCATGGCTGGACGGCACCGGCACACCGGGCTGACCGGCCTCAGCGTCCCTCGCCCTGCGCCAGGAGGGCGGCGAGGCCCTCGCGATAGGTGGGGTGGCGCAAGGACACGCCCAGGCCCTTCAGCCGGTCGTTGCGCACGCGCTTGTTGCCCGCCCAGAAGGTGAGCGCCATGGGGCTCATCCGCCGCGCCGCCTCCTCGAACGGCACCAAAGGCGGCGGCTCCAGCCCCAGCAGGGCGGCGGCATGGGCCACCGGCTCGCCGGGCGCGCTGGGCAGGTCGTCGGTCACGTTCAGCACGCCGTCGAAGCGCTGCGCCATCACCGCCTGCATGGCCGCGACGATGTCGTCCACATGCACCCGGTTGAACACCTGCCCCGGCTTGTCGATGCGCCGCGCCTCCCCCGCCTTCATCTGGACCAGCGCGCTGCGCCCCGGCCCGTAGATGCCGGCGAGCCGCAGGATGGCGACCGGGATGCCCTTCTCCGTGCCGAAGGCCTGCCAGTCCGCTTCCGCCGCGATGCGCCGGCGCAGGCGCTCCGAGCCGGGATTGGGCACCGTTTCCTCGTCCACCCAGGCGCCGCCATGGTCGCCATAGACGCCCAGCGTGGTGAGATAGAGCACCTGGGACAGGCGCGGGCTGGCCGCGAGCGCATCCCGGGCACTGGCGAGCAGGGGATCGCCCTCCGGCCCCGGCGGGGCGGACAGGATGAGGACGTCCGCCTGCGCGATGGCCTCCAACAGGCGCTCCGGGAGATGGGTGCCGTCGAACGCGATGCCCTTGACGCCGGTCTCCGACAGGCGCGCGGCCCCCTCCGGCGTGCGGCTGGTGCCGAAGATCTGGGTGAAGAGGGGCGGCGTCGCCGCGAGAAGGTGGCGCGCGCAATAGCCGAGCCCCACCGCGAGCAGAGTGGTCATGCCGCGCTGTCCTCAAGCCCCGCCTGCCATTCGGCGATGACGTCGGGGTCGGTTTCGCTGCGCGAATGCTGCGCAGCAAGAGTTGCGAAATCGGACGCCGGCAGCAGCCGCTCCAGCGCCCAGACCGCCGCGCCGCGCACCAGCGGCTCGGCATCGGACAGAAGCTCCCGCGTCTGGGGCACGAAGCCCGCATCCCCCGAATTGCCCATGGCGATGAGGACGTTGCGTACCATGCGCACGCGCCCCGTGCGCTTGATGGGGCTTTTCGGGAAGCGGGCGCGGAAGGCGGCATCGTCCAACCCCGCCAGCTCGGCGAGGGACGGCGCCCGGTTCTCGGCGCGGGCGGCGAGGCGCATGTCCCGGCCTTCCCGGGCGAACTTGTTCCAGGGGCACGCGGCGAGGCAATCGTCGCAGCCATAGATGCGGTTGCCCATGAGCGGGCGCAGGTCGCGCGGAATGGGGCCGCGATGCTCGATGGTGAGGTAGGAAATGCAGCGCCGCGCGTCGATCTGGTAGGGCGCCGGGAAGGCGGCCGTGGGACAGGCATCGAGGCAGGCCCGGCAGGCGCCGCAATGGTCGCGGGTGGGGGCGTCGTGCGGCAGCGGCAAGGTGGTGGCGATGGCGCCCAGGAACAGCCAGGAGCCGCGTTCGCGCGAGACGAGATTGGTGTGCTTGCCCTGCCAGCCGAGCCCCGCCGCCTGGGCGAGGGGCTTTTCCATGAGTGGGGCGGTATCGACGAACACTTTCACGTCGCCCGCGCCCGCCTCGGCGAGGACGGCCCGCGCGATGCGCTTCAGCTTGGCCTTGATCAGCTCGTGATAATCCTCGCCCCGCGCATAGACGGAAATGGCGCCGCGCGAACGCTCCGCCAGGATGGCGCGGGGATCCTCGTCCGGCCCGTAATTGAAGCCCAGGAGGATCACGGCGCGCATGTCCGGCCAGAGGGTCCGAGGGCTGGCGCGGCGGTCCTGCGTCTCGCCCATCCACTCCATGTCGCCGTGCCGGCCCTCGGCCACGAACTGCGCGAGCCGGGGGGCGGCGGGCGCAATGGCGTCGGGGTCGGCGACGCCGAACGCGTCGAAGCCTTCCTCCGCCGCCAGCGCGGCGGCGCGGCCCTTGAGGGTTTCAGGGGTGGGGGGCTCCCGGTTCGGCCGAACGCGTTTTCCCGGGCCGGTGCCTTGCCCCCTCC
>JACESF010000074.1 GCA_013911975.1 Hyphomicrobiales bacterium
CCCCGCAGATGACAAGCGCCTCGGTGTTGAACTGGAGCATGATGTTCGCCCGCCGCGCGCCCGTGGCCATGCGGATGCCGATCTCCCGGGTGCGCTCGGTGACGCTCACCAGCATGATGTTCATCACCCCGATGCCGCCCACCAGCAGCGAGATGGCGGCCACCGAGCCCAGCAGGCGGGTGAGCGTGTCGGCGGTGGCGGTGGCGGTCTCCAGGATGGAGGAGGTGTTGCGGATCTGGAAATCCTCGGCCCGGTGCCGTTGGCGCAGGAGGACCTCGATGTCGTTCTGGGTCTGGTCGATCTGCGCCGTGTCCTCCACCGCGATGGTGGCGGCAGAGAGGAAGCGGCGGCCGAACACCCGCATGAAGCCGGTGGTGATGGGCATGAGGACGGTGTCGTCCTGGTCCATGCCGAAGGCGTTGGCGCCGCGCGGGGCGAGCACGCCGATCACCTCGTAGGGCACGTTCTTGATGAGGATGTAGCGCCCCACCGGGCTGCGGCCGTCCGGGAACATGACCCGCGCCACCGTGCGGCCGAGGACGACCACGGGGGCGTAGCCGTCCACGTCCTGCTCGGTGAACATGGTGCCGTCGGACAGCGCCCAGTCGCGCGCCGCCACATAGCCGGGGCCGGTACCCTGGATGGAGGTGGCGTAGTCGATATTGCCCACCCGCACCGTGGCGGTGGTGGAGCGCTCCGGCGAGACGGCGACGATGTTGCCGATCTCCGCCTCGATGGCCTGGGCGTCCTCCAGCGTGAGGGAGGCGTTGGAGCCGGTGGAGCGGATGCCCGGCGCGCCGGGGCGCACCACCAGCAGATTGGTACCCATGGAGGCGATGCGGTCGAGCACCGATTGCTTGGAGCCCTGGCCGATGGCCAGCATGACGATGACCGCCGCCACCCCGATGATGACGCCCAGCAGGGTGAGGATGGTGCGGAACAGGTTCGCCCGCATGGAGCGGAACGCCATCTTCACCGCCTCGCCGAGGTCGGGCAGGAAATTGTTGCGCACCTTCAGGCTCACCGGCGCCGCCGGGGCGGCGGGCGGCGCGGGCGGGGCCGCCTCGTTCACCTCGTCCGACAGGACGCGCCCGTCCTGGAGGCGCACCACGCGCCGGGCGTGGGCGGCGACTTCCGGGTCATGGGTGATGAGGATGATGGTGCGCCCCTCGCGGTTCAGTTCCGCGAGCAGGGCCAGCACCTCGGCGCCCGAATGGCTGTCCAGCGCGCCGGTGGGCTCGTCCGCCAGGATGACCGGCGCCTCGTTCATGAGCGCGCGGGCGATGGAGACGCGCTGCTGCTGGCCGCCCGACAATTGGGAGGGCGTGTGCTCGGCGCGGGAGAGAAGGCCCAGGCGGTCGAGTAGCACGCGGGCACGCTCCACCCGCTCGCTCTTGGGGCGCCCGGCATAGATGGCCGGGATCTCCACATTCTCCTCGGCGGTGATGGAGGGCAGGAGATTGTAGCGCTGGAACACGAAGCCGAAGGTGCGGCAGCGCAGGGCCGCAAGCTCGTCAGCGCTGAGGTCCGCCACGTCGCGGCCCATCACCGTGTAGCGGCCCATGCTGGGCCGGTCGAGGCAGCCGATGATGTTCATCAGCGTGGACTTGCCCGAGCCGGACTGGCCCATGATGGCCACGTATTCGCCCGGCATGATGGTAAGCGAGACATCGTCCAGCGCCCGCACCACGCTGTCGCCGGAGGGATAGACCCGGCTCGCATGGGAGATGTCCAGCAAGGGCTGGACCGGCGCGGCGGCGACGCGTGCCGCGCCTTCGCGGGTGTCGGCGAGGGTCAAAACATCCTCGGCGGCATGGGCGGCCGGTTCGCCTGCGCGGCCGCCGGGTCCGGCGACGTGACCACGAGGTCCCCTTCCTTCAGCCCGTCCAGGATCTGCACCTGGTTGCGGCCGGCGAGGCCGGTCTTCACCTGCCGCGTCTCCACCTGCCCGTTCACCAGCACGCGGACGGTGGCCTCGTTGCGCGCCTCGCGGCGGGCCGAACGGGAGGGCCGCACGGCGGAGGCCGGGACGATGAGCGCGTCCTTCGCGCTGCCCAGCATGAAGAAGACCTGCGCGCTCATGGAGGTCATGAGCAGGCGCTCGGTGTTGGGCACGTCGATGAGCACGTTGTAGAGCACCACGTCGTTGACCGTCTCGGGCGTGGGCAGCACCTGCACCACCTTCGCCTGGAACTTGCGGTCGGGCATGCCGAGCGTGGTGAAATAGACCGGCATCCCCACCTTCACCTTGGGAATGTCCGCCTCGGCCACCTGGGCCCAGACCTGCATGGTGTCGAGGTCCGCGAGGCGCAGGATGATGGGCGCGGTCTGGTTGGCGTTCAGGGTCTGGCCCTCGGTGGCGGAGGTGGAGACCACCACCCCGTCCATGGGCGCGAAGATCTTGGTGTAGCCGAGATTGGCGAGGTCGCCGTCCAGGGTCGCCTGGGTCTGCTTGATCTGGGCTTCCAGCGCCAGGATCTTCGCCTCGCCGATGCGCACCGTGGCGGCGGCGGCGTCCGCCGTGTCCTGGCTGCCGGACTGGGAAGCGAGCAGGCGCGTCGCGCGGTTGTCGCGCAGCTTGTCCAGGTCCAGTTGCGCCTTCTGCTGGGCAAGCTGGGCCTTGAGGTTCTCAAGCTGGGCCTGATCGCCCAGCACGCGGGTCTGGTAGACGGTGGGGTCGATCTGGGCGAGCTGGTCGCCCTTCTTCACGGTATCGCCGATCTCCACCGAAATCTTGCGGAGCTGGCCGGAGACCTGGGTGCCCACGTCCACATAGGTCTTGGGCTTGATGGTGCCGAGCGCGGTGACGTTCTGTTCGAGATCGCCCTTCACCACCGGCGCGGTGGTCACCTGGGCCGAGGAGGCGCCGGTGTCGCGCCCATAGGCATAATAGAGGCCGCCGCCGGCCAGGGTCGCCAGCACGGCGCCCGTCGCCCAGTACGCGCGCGCGCGCGATCGACGCTTCTTCGGCGGCATTACCACCGCTCCACCCCCCGGATCCAACTTCTGCAGCATCTCACTGACAATCCGTGCCTTACCCTGCGCAAGAATAATCCAGGGCCGTCGCCGGGGTCAGTGAATTCGCTGTAATCTTTTGTTTCCCCGGACGGCGTCAGCCCTCGGCGCGCGGACGGTAGGCCCCGGTCACGGGGTCCCGCTCCAGGCGAATTCCGGTGTCCTCCCGATCCCCGGCGGGGGTGCGGAAGGCGTCCACCTTGCCGCTCACCCGGCGGCTTTCGCGCAGGATGAAGCGGGCGAGGGCAGCGACCCCCACGACCCCGGCGGCGGCGATCAGCAACGGCGGCATTCGTCCCTCCCGGACCACGAGGTCCTCACAATCCGTACCGGGCCCAGACCGCCCGTTCCTGCGCCACCGAGGCCAGCCCTTCCGCCAGCCCCGCGCCCTGCGCCTCGCCCAGAGACGGGGCCGGAAGCGCGGTCATGCCGAAGCGGCGGGCAAACCACCCGCCGGTTGAGACCACCGGCGTGCGCACCTTGGCGCCGTAGCGGGCACGCAGCACCGAGCGCAGGTCCCCGAGATCGTCCACGAGGCCAAGGCCCAGGGCCTGGGTGCCAATCCAGAACTCGCCGGAGAACAGCAACTCGTCGTCGGCGCTCAGCGTGTCCCCGCGCCGCGCCTTCACGAGCCCGGAGAAGATCTGGTGCGCCTCGCGCTGGATGGCCTTGAGCCGCTCGATGTCCTCCGGCCGCTCCGGCTGGAAGGGGTCGAGCATCATCTTGCGGGAACCGGCCGTGTAGACGCGCCGCTCCACGCCGATCTTGTCGATGAGCCGCTCGAAGCCGAAGCCGGCGGTGATCACGCCGATGGAGCCGACGATGGAGGAGGGATCGCACACGATCTCGTCCGCCGCGCAGGCGATCATGTAGCCGCCGGAGGCCGCCACGTCCTCCACGAAGGCGAAGACATGCTTGCCGCTCTCGTCCGCCAGCGAGCGGATGCGCTTGTGGATGAGACGGGACTGCACCGCCGAGCCGCCGGGCGAATTGATGAGCAGCGCCACGGCGGGCGCCTTCTTCACGGCGAAGGCGCGCTCCAGGGGCTTGGCCGCGCTCGCGAGCGTCAGGCCGGGCCGCAGCGGGCCGCCCATGCCGATGGCGCCGGACAGGCGCACCACGGGGACCACGGGCACGTCGGAGCGCCAGGCGGCGGGAAGGATGCGGTCGAGGCCGCGCTTCAGGGAGGAGAGGGCATCGTCGGGCATGACCGTCAGATGCGGGTGAATTCGGGAGAATTCAAGGTCGCCGCCGCAACGCGCGCCCGGCCGGTGGCGCGGTGCCTGCGCCCAATGGGGGATACAGGAATATGCCGGACCGTCTTCCGCCTGACGCCGGTTCGCGCTTCAATCCGCCCCGGTGCGATCACCTTGAAGGAACAGACAGATGGACGGGATCACGAGGCGCAGCGTTCTGGCGGCCGGCGGGCTGGTGGCGGCGGGGGCCGCGGCCCATGCCGCGAGCTACGGAAACCCGGACCAGCCGCCCCAGGGTGTGATCAACACCACGGGCAATCCTGCCAGCGCCACCGATACCGGGCCGCAGAACCCGGCCATCGCCTCGCAATTCCCCGACGCCTTCTCCCCGCCCCCCACGGACGTGGGCGACATGCCCATGTTCTGGGCCTCCTTCAACAACGCCCCGCGCCGCATCCAGAACGGCGGCTGGGCGCGCCAGGTGACGCAGGCGGACTTCGCCATCGCCACGGAAATCTCGGGCGTCAACATGCGCCTGACCCGGGGCGGCATCCGCGAGCTGCATTGGCACCAGGCGGCGGAATGGGCCTATGTGACGCGCGGCGCGGTGCGCATCACCACCATCGACCTTGAGGGCCGGGCCAATGTGGAGGACGTGGGCGAAGGCGGCCTGTGGTATTTCCCCGCCGGCCTGCCGCACTCCATCCAGGGCATCGGCGAGGACGGCGCGGAATTCATCCTGTGCTTCGATGACGGCCGGGAATCCGAATACAGCACGCTGCTCATCAACGAGTGGTTCGCCCACACCCCGCCGGAGGTGCTGGCGCTGAATTTCGGCGTGCCCGCCGAGACCTTCGCAAAGATCCCGCTGCACGACCTCTACATCTTCCAGGGCACCATGCCCGGCCCGCTGGCCCAGGACCGGGCGCAGGCGCAGGCCGGCACCGGGCCCATGCCCAACCCCACCTCCTTCTCCCTCTCCGGGCTCGCGCCGGTGAAGAAGACCAAGGGTGGCGAGGTGCGGATCGCCGACAGCACCAATTTCAAGGCGTCCCTCACCATCGCCGCCGCCCTGGTGCGCGTGCATCCCGGCGGCATGCGGGAGATGCACTGGCATCCCAACGCGGACGAGTGGCAGTATTACATCGCCGGCCAGGCCAGCATGACCATCTTCAATACCGGCCCCAAGGCGGTGACGCAGAACTTCAAGGCCGGCGACATCGGCTATGTGAAGAAGTCGCTCGGCCATTTCATCCGCAATACGGGTGACACCGACCTCGTCTTCCTCGAAGTGTTCCGCGCGCCGCGCTTCGAGAACGTGTCGCTCTCCCAGTGGCTGGCGCACACCCCCTGGCCCATGGTGGCGCAGCACCTCAACATCGACCCCGCGACCGTGGGCCGGTTCCCGGCCGACGCCCCGGCGGTGGTTCCGGTCTGAACCACGCCCGAAGCGTTCAGGAGGCTGCGTCGCCCAAGGGCGGCGCGGCCTTTTTTATGCGCGCTTTACGGCCCCTTCCCCGTTTCGTCATGGCAGCTTTACGATCGACGGACGTAGGTATCGAATTATTCCGCCATGCGAGGGTTCGCATTCCATGACGCTCGATATCGCCCTGGGCCTGGGATTGGCCACGGTGCTCTTCTTCTATCTGCTGGCCGCGCTTCTCGCGCCCGAACGCTTCTGAGGAGGACGCGATGCAGGCGGATCTCTTGCAGGCGGCGCTTTATGCCGTCGTCCTGGTGGCGCTCGCGGTGCCGCTCGGCCTCTACATGGCGCGGGTCTATACCGGCGGCGTGACCTTCCTGGCGCCCGTGGAGCGCGCCTTCCTCGGCGCCGCGGGCGGCGGCGGGGAGCAGAGCTGGGCGTCCTACGCCGTCTCGCTGCTTCTGTTCAACGCGGCGGGCTTCGCGCTGCTGTTCGCCATCCTCATGTTCCAGAACCTGCTGCCGCTCAACCCGCAGGGGTTCGACGGGCTCTCCTGGCATCTGGCCTTCAACACGGCGGTGTCCTTCGTCACCAACACCAACTGGCAGAGCTATGGCGGCGAGACCACCATGTCGAACTTCAGCCAGATGGTGGGGCTGACGACGCAGAACTTCGTCTCGGCGGCCACCGGCATGGCGCTGGCGGCGGCGGTGGCGCGCGGCTTCGCGGGGCGGCAGGTGCGCACGGTCGGCAATTTCTGGACCGACCTGACGCGCTCGGTGCTCTATATCCTGCTGCCCATGGCCATCGTCCTCGCCTTGGTGTTCGCCGCGCTCGGCCTGCCCCAGACCCTGGCGGGCTCGGTGGACGCGACCACGCTGGAAGGCGCGAAGCAGACCATCGCCATCGGCCCCGTGGCCTCGCAGCTCGCCATCAAGCAGCTCGGCACCAATGGCGGCGGCTTCTTCAACGTGAACTCCGCCCACCCGTTCGAGAACCCGCTCGCCCTCACGAGCTTCCTCTCCATGTGGGCGATCCTGCTGATCCCGGTGGCGTTCTGCTTCACCTATGGCCGCATGGTGGGCGACCGGCGCCAGGGCTTCGCGCTGTTCGCGGCCATGGGCGTGCTGCTGGTGGCCGCCTTCACCGCGCTCTACGCCGCCGAGCATGCGGGCAACCCGCTCCATGCCGCCTTCGTGGAGCCCGTGACCGGCAACATGGAGGGCAAGGAGCAGCGCTTCGGCCTCCTGGGCTCGGTGCTCTGGGCCGTCACCACCACCGCCGCCTCGAACGGCTCGGTGAACGCGATGCACGATTCGCTCACCCCGCTGGCGGGCATGATCGCCATGCTCAACATGCAATTGGGCGAGATCGTCTATGGCGGCGTGGGCGTCGGCCTCACCGGCATGCTGCTGTTCGTCATCGTCACCGTGTTCCTGGCGGGGCTCATGGTGGGCCGCACCCCGGAATATCTCGGCAAGAAGATTGAGGCGAAGGAGGTGAAGCTCGCCGCCCTCACCCTGCTCATCATGCCCATCGGCGTGCTGGTGCTCGGCGCGCTCGCCATCGCGGTGGGCACGGCGCAGAGCTCGGTGCAGGACGCGGGGCCGCACGGCCTGTCGGAGCTGATCTACGCCTACACCTCCGCCACCGGCAATAACGGCTCGGCCTTCGCGGGCTTCAACGCCAACACGCCGTGGCACAACACATTCCTCGGCATCGCCATGCTGTTCGGCCGGTTCGGCTACATGCTGCCGATCCTCGCCATCGCCGGCTCGCTGGGGTTGAAGATGCCCGCCGCGCCCACCGCCGGGACCTTCCCGACCCATGGCCTCGTCTTCGTGATCCTCCTGGTGGCGACCATCCTGATCGTCGGCGCCCTCACCTTCCTGCCGGCCCTCGCGCTCGGCCCCATCGCCGAGCAGGTCTCCATGCTCGCCGGCACCACCTTCTGAGGAGCGCATCCATGTCCAAGCATGCTCCCAACGAAATCGGCCTGTTCGCGCCGGAAATCATCAAGCCCGCCATCGTGGAATCGGTGCGCAAGCTCGATCCGCGCGGCCTCGCCCGCAACCCGGTGATCTTCGCTACCGCTTTGGTCTCGGTCCTCGCCACCTTCCTGGTGATCCGCGAGGCCATGACCGGCGGCCCGGCCTTCTGGGTGGGCCTCCAGATCACCGTCTGGCTCTGGTTCACGGTGCTGTTCGCCAATTTCGCCGAAGCCGTGGCCGAAGGGCGCGGCAAGGCGCGGGCGGACGCGTTCCGTGCCACCAAGACCACGGCCCGCGCCAAGTTCCTGGCGGACCCGGCCCGGCGCGACGCCACCACGCTGCGCGAGGTGGACCTGCTCCAGCCCGGCGACGTGATCCTGGTGGAGGCGGGCGACACCATCCCCACCGACGGCGAGGTGATCGAGGGCGTGGCCTCGGTGAACGAGAGCGCCATCACGGGTGAATCCGCCCCGGTCATCCGGGAATCCGGCGGCGACCATTCCTCTGTCACCGGCGGCACCACGCTGGTGTCCGACTGGCTGGTGGTGCGCGTCACCGCCCGCCCCGGCGAGACCTTCCTCGACAAGATGATCGCGCTGGTGGAAGGCGCCAAGCGCCAGAAGACCCCGAACGAGATCGCCCTCAACATCCTGCTGGCGAGCCTCACCCTGGTGTTCCTGTTCGTGGTGGTGACGCTGCCCTTCTTCGCGGCGTGGTCGGGAACCACCATTCCCACCATCTACCTCATCGCTTTGTTCGTGACGCTCATCCCCACCACCATCGGCGGGCTGCTCTCGGCCATCGGCATCGCGGGCATGGACCGCCTCGTGAAGGCGAACGTCATCGCCAAGTCCGGCCGCGCGGTGGAGGCGGCGGGCGACATCGACGTGCTGCTCCTGGACAAGACCGGCACCATCACCTTCGGCAACCGCATGGCCGACGCCTTCGAGACCGCCCCCGGCGTCTCGGAGCGGGAGCTGGCGGAGGCCGCCTGGCTCGCCTCGCTGGCCGACGACACCCCCGAGGGCAAGTCCATCGTCGATCTCGCGGCCCGCAAGTTCGGCCTCGCCGAGGACGGCCAGCGCACGGCAGGCACCTTCGTGCCCTTCACCGCCCAGACCCGCATGTCGGGCGTGGACCTTGCCGACGGCACCGCCATCCGCAAGGGCGCGGGCGACGCCATGCGCAAGATGGCAGGCGTGCCCCTGGATGCTCAGGTGGAAGGCTCCATCAAGCGCATCGCCTCCGCCGGCGGCACGCCGCTGGTGGTGGCGCGCGGCACGCGCATCATGGGCGTGGTCTATCTGAAGGACATCGTGAAGCCCAACATCCGCGAGCGCTTCGCCGAGCTGCGGCGCATGGGCATCCGCACGGTGATGATCACGGGCGACAACCCCCTCACCGCCGCCGCCATCGCCGCCGAAGCGGGCGTGGACGACTTCCTCGCGGAGGCCACCCCCGAGCGCAAGCTGGAGCTGATCCGCAAGGAGCAGTCCGCCGGCCGCCTCGTCGCCATGTGCGGCGACGGCTCCAACGACGCCCCGGCCCTGGCCCAGGCGGACGTGGGCGTCGCCATGAATTCCGGCACCCCGGCCGCCAAGGAGGCGGGCAACCTCATCGACCTCGACAGCGACCCCACGAAGCTCATCGAGATCGTGCTGGTGGGCAAGCAATTGCTCATCTCGCGCGGGGCGCTCACCACCTTCTCCATCGCCAACGACGTGGCGAAGTACTTCGCCATCCTCCCCGCCCTGTTCGTGGCCGCCTATCCGGGCCTTGCCGCGCTGGACATCATGGGGCTGGGCAGCGCGCAGTCGGCGATCCTCTCCGCCATCATCTTCAACGCGCTGGTCATCATCGCGCTGATCCCCATCGCCCTGAAGGGCGTGGCCTACAAGCCCTCCTCCGCCTCGGCGCTGCTCTCGCGCAACCTCGCCATCTACGGCGTGGGCGGGCTCATCGTCCCCTTCGTCGGCATCAAGCTGATCGACGTCGTCGTCGATCTGCTCCACCTCGTCTGAGGAGTGAGACCATGTCGCAGATCCGGGCCACCCTGGTCCTCCTGGTCGCGTTCACCTTCCTGACCGGCCTCGCCTATCCCCTCGCCATCACCGGCATCGCCCAGCTGGCGTTCCCGGCCAAGGCCAACGGCTCCCTGGTGGAAGCGAACGGCGCCGTCGTGGGCTCGCGCCTCATCGGCCAGTCCTTCACCTCGGACCGCTATTTCCACGGCCGCCCCTCCGCCACCACGGGGGCGGACCCCGGCGACCCGTCCAAGACCGTGGACATGCCGTACAACGCGGCCGCCTCCACCGGCTCGAACCTCGGCCCCACCAGCAAGGCGCTGGCGGAGGCGGTGGCCGAGCGCGCGAAGGCCCTCGGTTCCGGCCCCCAGCCGGCGGACCTCGTGACCGCCTCCGGCTCCGGCCTCGACCCCCATGTCAGCCCGGCCGGCGCCTATGCCCAGGTGGACCGGGTGGCCGCCGCCCGCAAGCTGCCCGCGGCCACGGTGCGCGCGCTGGTGGATAAAAGTGCGCAGGGCCGGGAATTCGGTATCCTCGGCGAACCGCGGGTGAATGTGCTCGACCTCAACCTGGCGCTCGACAAGCTCGGATCCGGAGGAGCCGGTTCGTAAACGATGGGGAACACACCCGACACACGCCCCGCGCCCGAATCCTTCCTGGAAGCGGCGCGCGAAGAGGACCGGACGCCCGACGCGCGGGGCAAGCTGAAGATCTTCCTCGGCGCCTCGCCCGGCGTCGGGAAGACCTTCGCCATGCTGGAGGAGGCCCGCGCGCAGAAGCGCTCGGGCCTCGACGTGCTGGTGGCGCTGGTGGAGACCCACGGGCGCACCGAGACGGCGGGCCTGCTAGCCGACCTGGAGCAGCTTCCCCGCCGCCGGGTCGACTACAAGGGCCAGGTGCTGGGCGAGATGGACATCGACGCCCTTCTCGCCCGCAAGCCGCGCCTCGCGCTCATCGACGAGTTCGCCCACACCAACGCCCCCGGCTCGCGCCATCCCAAGCGCTGGCAGGACGTGATGGAGGTGCTGGACGCGGGCATCGACGTCCTCACCACCCTCAACATCCAGCATATCGAGAGCCTGAACGACACGGTGGCGCAGATCACCGGCGTGCGCGTGCAGGAAACCGTGCCCGACGCGGTGCTGGCGCGCGCCGATGCCATCGAGCTCATCGACCTGCCGCCGGAGGATCTCATCCGGCGCATGAAGGAGGGCAAGGTCTACCTGCCCCAGCAGGTGGGCCGGGCGCTGGAGAATTTCTTCAACCGGGGCAAGCTGACGGCACTCCGCGAGATCGCCCTGCGCACCACCGCCGGGCGGGTGGACGCGGACATGCTGGCCTTCATGCAGGCCAATGCCGTGCAGGGGCCGTGGCCCGCCGAGGAGCGGCTGCTGGTCTGCATCAACGAGGCGCCGGTGGCCAAGACGCTGGTGCGGGCGGGCAAGCAGATGGCCGACCGCATGAAAATCCCCTGGATCGTGGCCACCGTCCTCACCCCCCGCCACGAGGGCATGGACATCTCCGCCCGCCACGCGCGGCAGGATGCCATGCACCTCGCCGAGACCCTGGGCGCGGAGACCGTGACCTTGCGCGCGGAATCCGACGCGGCGGGCGAGATCCTGCGCTTTGCCCGCGCGCGCAACGTGACGCGCCTCGTGGTGGGCCGGGCGCGCTGGCCGCGCGGCCTCGTGCAGCGCGTCATGTCGCTGCTGCGCGAGCCGGTCTCCGACAAGCTTCTGGACGGGGCCACCGACTTCGAGGTGGTGGTGGTGACGGCGAGCGCCAAGGCGGAAACGAAGCGCCGCACGACGCCGGCCTTCACGCCCCCGCCCTCCCTGTCCCGGGTCGGCGCGGCGGCCCTGGAGACGGTCCTCGCCATCACGCTGGCCACCGCCTTCGCCTGGCCCTTCTGGTCCTGGCTGCCGGTGGCCTCCATCGCCGTCATCTATCTGGTGGCGGTGCAGGTGGTGGCGTTCCGCCACGGCCTCACGGGCGCCCTCCTGGGCAGCGCCATCGGCTTCCTGGCCTACAATTTCTTCTACACCCAGCCCTATTATTCCTTCGCCGTGGAGCAGTACGAGGCGGTGCTGGGCCTCGTCGTGTTCGTGGTCTCCTCGGTGGTCACGGGCATGCTGGAAAGCCGCCTGAAGGCGCAGATCGAGAGCATGCGCGCCGCCCAGCAGCGCACCGAGACCCTGTTCGACTTCGCCCGCAAGATCGCCTCGGCCACCAAGTCCGACGACGTGCTCTGGGCCGCGGCGGCGCACAGCGCCAAGGTGCTGGAGGCGCGCACCGTCATCATGACGCCCGACGCCGCCGGCGCGCTGGAGCAGGTGCAGGGCCATCCCTCCATCGAGGAAGACCTGGACGCCGCCGCCCTGGGCGCCGCCCGCTGGGCGTTCGAGCGGGCCGAGCCGGCGGGCGCGGGCACGGGAACGCTTCCCAACAGCGACTGGCTGTTCGTTCCGCTCGCCACCGCCGGGCGTCCGTTCGGCGTCATCGGCGTGCGCTTCCACGACCTCAAGCGCGCCACCGACCCGGAGATGAAGCGCCTGCTCATGGCCGTGGAGGACCAGGTGGCGGTGGCCATCGAGCGCAACCACCTCGCCGACGACCTCGCCACCGCCCGGGTCGCCGCGGAGAGCGACAAGCTGCGTGCCGCGCTGCTGAATTCCGTGAGCCACGATCTGCGCACGCCGCTGGTGTCCATCATCGGCGCCGCCTCCACCCTGGCCGAGGGCGGCGAGGCCCTGGCGCCCGAGGACCGGCAGGCCCTGGCGCTCACCGCCCTGGACGAGGCGCGGCGCCTGGACAGCTATGTGCAGAACCTGCTGGACATGACCCGGCTCGGCCATGGCGACCTCAAGCCCAAGCGCTCGGCGGTGGACCTGAAGGAGATCATCGGCCGGGTGCGCACCGACCTCGCCCGCCTGCTGCGCCGGCACGAGATCGACATCCGCGTCGCCCGCGACTTCCCCATGATCGACGTGGACCCGGTGCTGATCGGACAGGCGCTCGCCAACGTGCTGGACAATGCCGCCAAGTACGCGCCCGAGGGCAGCACCATCACCATCGCCGCGCGGGTGGAGGACGGGCAGGCGCTCGTCTCCGTCTCCGATTGCGGCCCCGGCATTCCCGAGGGCGACCGGGAGAAGGTGTTCGACCTGTTCCACCGCGCCGCCCGGGGCGACGGCGCGCCGGGGGGGACCGGCATGGGCCTTGCCATCGTGCGCGGCCTCGTGGAGGCCCATGGGGGGACGGTCTCCGCCAGCCCCGGCCCGGACGGGCTCGGCACCAGCCTCGCCATCCGCCTGCCCATCGCCCGCGCGGCGGAGGAGGAGGACGCGTCATGAGCGAGGCCGCCCCGCGCATCCTGGTGATCGAGGACGAGGCGCCCATCCGGCGCTTCCTCAAGATCGTCCTGGCGAGCGCGGGCTACGAGATGATGGAAGCCGAGCGCGGGCGGGTCGGCGTGGAGCGCGCCGCCACCTCCGCGCCGGACGCGGTGATGCTGGATCTCGGCCTGCCGGACATGGATGGCAAGGCGGTCATCGCCGCCATCCGTGACTGGTCGCAGGTGCCCATCCTCGTCCTGTCCGTGCGCGACGGGGAGGCGGAGAAGATCGCCGCCCTGGACGCGGGCGCGGACGACTATGTCACCAAGCCCTTCGCCACGGGCGAGCTGCTGGCGCGCCTGCGCGTGCTCCTGCGCAAGCGGGCGGCGGGCAAGGCGGAGCCGTCGGAGCTGGAGGCGGGCGCGCTGCGCGTGAGCCTCTCCGCCCGCACGGTGGCGGTGGACGGGGCGGAGGTGAAGCTCACCCGCAAGGAGTTCGACGTGCTGGCGCTCCTGATGCGCCATGCGGGGCGCCTCGTGAGCCACCGCCAGATCCTCACCACCGTCTGGGGCCCCGCCCACACCGAGGACACGCATTATCTGCGCATCGCGGTGGGCCATATCCGCGACAAGCTCGGCGACGACGCGGCGGATCCCCGCTTCATCATCACCGAGCCCGGCGTCGGCTATCGCCTGAAGGCGTAGGGCAGCGGTTTTGTAAATCGCTGCCCATTGGCTCACGCGTCCGGGGCCACCTTGTGGTTGGCCATGCCTTCCAGCGTCTTCACGAGGCCGGAATGGTCGAGCCCGCCGCCGCCATGGGCGACCACCGCGCTGAAGAGCTGCTGGGCCAGCGCCGTGGACGGCAGCGAAAGGCCGAGCTGGCGCGCGCCGTCCAAGGCGAGGTTCAGGTCCTTCTGGTGCAGCTCGATGCGGAAGCCGGGATTGAAGGTGCGCTTCACCATGCGCTCGCCATGCACTTCCAGGATGCGCGAATTGGCGAAGCCGCCCATGAGCGCCTGGCGCACCTTGGCCGGGTCCGCCCCCGCCTTGGAGGCGAACAACAGCGCCTCGCCCACCGCCTCGATGGTCAGCGCCACGATGATCTGGTTGGCGACCTTGGTGGTCTGCCCGTCGCCGTTGCCGCCCACCAGGGTGATGTTCTTGCCCATGGCTTCGAACAGCGGCTTCACGGTCTCGAACGCCGCTTCCGGGCCGCCCACCATGATGGTCAGCGTGCCGCCCTTCGCGCCCACCTCGCCGCCGGAAACCGGGGCATCCAGATAGGCGCAGCCGAGCGCGTTGATCTTCTTCGCGAAATCCTTGGTGGCGACGGGCGAGATGGAGCTCATGTCCACCACGATCTTGCCCGCCGACAGGCCGGCGGCCACGCCGCTCTCGCCGAACAGCACCGCCTCCACATGGGGCGTATCCGGCACCATGAGGATGATGATGTCGGCATTCTTCGCCACCTCCGCGCCGTCGGCGCAGGCGATGGCGCCCTTGTCGGTCAGCGCCTGCGGCACCCCGGAGCGGGACTGGGCGTAGAGCGTGTGGCCGGCGGCGATGATGTGTTCCGCCATGGGCGCGCCCATGATGCCGAGCCCGATGAAACCCACCTTCATGCGATTTCCTATCCTTGTCTGTCGCCCGATGATCAGGCCTTGAATTTGCGCGCGATCGCTTCCGTGCTGCGCGCGAGCAGGCCGGTGTCGATGCCCACCGCCGTGAAGACGCAGCCCGCCGCCATGTAGCGGCGCGCCAGCGCCTCGTCGCCGGTGAGGATTCCCGCCCGGTTCCCGGCCGCCACGATGCGACGGATGGTGGCCTCGATCAATTCCACCATGTCCGGATGGCCCTGGTCGCCCAGGTGGCCGAGATCGGCGGACAGGTCCCCGGGGCCGATGAACACGCCGTCGATGCCCGGCACGGCGGCGATGGCCTCCAGATTGTCGAGCCCCTTGCGGGTCTCCACCTGCACGAGGAGGCAGATCTCCTCATGGGCGCGGCGGTGATAGTTCTTCACCCGGCCGAACAGGGACGCCCGGCTCGCGCCGGCGAAGCCCCGGAACCCGTCCGGCGGGAAGCGGGTGGCGGCCACCGCGGCCTGCGCTTCCTCGGCGGTCTCCACCATGGGGATGAGGAAGCTCTGCACGCCGATATCCAGATAGCGCTTCAGCAGCACCGCGTCGTTTTCCGGCACGCGCACCACCGGGTGGGTGGTGTCGCGCATGGTGGCCTGGAGCTGGCCGAGGATGGAGGGCACGTCGTTGGGCGCGTGCTCGGCATCCAGCAGCAGCCAGTCGAAGCCGGAGCCGGCCAGGATCTCGGTGGCGGTGGGGGTGGCGAGGCTGTTCCAGAAGCCGATCTGCTGCCGGCCGGCATGGATGGCGTGCTTGAACGTATTGACGGGCAGGTCCACGGGGAAATCCTTTCGGATGGCCTATTCGGCGAGCGCCTGCTTGCGCTTGCGCAGGATGGCGGGGGAGAGCATGGCGGCGAGCATGAGCACCACGATGCCGAGAAGCACGGCGCTGATGGGCCGGGTGACGAACACGCTGGGGTCGCCGTCCGAGAGCTGCATGGCGCGGCGGAAATTCTCCTCGAGCTGCGGCCCCAGCACGAGGCCGAGCAGCAGCGGCGCGGGCTCCACCCCCACCTTGATGAAGAAGTAGCCCACCAGCGCGCAGCCCAGCATGAGCCAGACGTTGAACACGCTGTTGGAGATGCCGTAGGTGCCGATGCAGCAGAACAGGACGATGGCGGGGAACAGCAGCCGGTAGGGGATCTTCAGCATGGAGACCCACACCCCCACCAAGGGCAGGTTGATGATGAGCAGCATCAGGTTGCCGGTCCACATGCTGGCGATGACGCCCCAGACGAGCTGGGGCTGCTCGGTCATCACCTGCGGGCCGGGCTGGATGCCCTGCATCATCAGCGCGCCGATCATCAGCGCCATCAGCGCGTTGGCGGGAATGCCCAGCGTGAGCAGCGGGATGAAGGAGGTCTGCGCGCCCGCATTGTTGGCCGCCTCCGGCCCCGCCACGCCCTCGATGGCGCCCTTGCCGAAGCGCGAGGGGTCGCGCGCCAGCTTCTTCTCCACCGCGTAGGCGGTGAAGGGCGGCAGGGCCGCGCCCCCACCGGGCAGCACGCCCAAAGCGGAGCCGATGAACGTGCCGCGCACCATGGCGGGGAAGGCCGCCTTCAAATCCGCCCAGGAGGGCACGAGGTCGCGCAGCTTCTGGCTCACCACCTGCCGCGTCTCGGGCCGCTCCAGGTTCGCCATGATCTCGGCGAGGCCGAACAGGCCCATGGCCACGGGCACGAAGTCGAGGCCGTCCGCCAGAGCGGGCACCGAGAAGGTCATGCGCGCCACGCCGGAATTCACGTCGATGCCCACCGTGCCAATGAGCAGGCCCAGCAGCACCATGGCGAGCGACTTCGACACCGAGCCGTGGGCGAGGATGACCGCCGCGAACAGGCCCAACACCAGCAGGCTGAAATATTCCACCGCCGTGAATTTCAGCGCCAGCGCCGCCAAGGGAAGGCTCAGCACCGCGATGACGATGGTCGCCACCGTGCCCGCGAAGAAGGAGGAGATGGCCGCGATGGCGAGCGCCGGGCCGGCGCGGCCCTGCTTGGCCATTTCGTGGCCGTCCAGGCACGTGACCACGGACGACGTTTCCCCCGGCACATTCACCAGGATGGCCGTGGTGGAGCCGCCATATTGGGCGCCGTAGAAGATGCCCGCCAGCATGATGAGCGAGGAAGCCGGCTCCAGCCCGAAGGTGAAGGGCAGCAGCAGCGCCACGGTGGGAATGGGGCCGATGCCCGGCAGCACGCCGATGGCGGTGCCGATCACCACGCCGATGAGGCAATAGACGAGATTGTTGAGCTGGAGCGCCGTGGAGAGGCCCAGGAGCAGGTTGTCGAACAGTTCCATGGGGCGCCTACCAGGGCCAGATGGGCACCGGCAGCGCCAGCGCCTTCACGAACAGCAGCACCGCCCCCGCCGAGACGCCGATGCCGAACAGAAGCACCTCCACGATCCGGCTTTCCCGGCTCGCCAGGGCGGCGATGACGATGGCGGCGAAGGAGGCGAGCGCGAGGCCCGCCGTCTCCACGAGGAGGGAGAAGGCCGCGACCGACGCCGCGATGCCCAGGATGGGGCGCAGGTGAACCCGCGAGATGCCCGCATGGGCGCGCAGCAGCCCGCGCCCCGCGAAGAACAGGCCGAAGCCCAGCAGGCCGAGGGCGATGGCGCGGGGCATGTAGCCCGGCCCCATGTCCGCCGCCGTGCCGTGCGCGAGCTTTGCCGTGGCGGCGAAGGTGCCCGCCGCCACGCAGATGAGGAAGAGGCCGAACAGAAGGTCCGGCCAGTCGATCCGGCGCTGGGTCACCGCCAGGCGCCTCAATTCACCTTGATGTCGGCGGCGCGGATGATCTCGCCCCACGCCTTGGTGTTGGTGGAGAGCCAGGTCTTCACCGCGTCCGCCGTGCCGGGGCGCACCATGCCGCCCTGCTCGGCGATCTTCTCCTGGATCTCCGGCAGGGCCAGGATCTTCTGGAGTTCCGCATTGAGCTTCGCCACCACCTCCGGCGGGGTCTTGCCTGTCGTGAGGATGGCCTGCCACGTGCCGGCATCATCCAGCGGGAGCTTGGCTTCCTTGAAGGTCTCCACATCCGGCAGCGCGGGCAGGCGCTTTTCGCCGGTCACGGCGACTCCCACCAATTGCTTGCTGGTGACGAAGGGGAGCGTGGCCGTCACGCCGTTGATGATGACGTTGCTTTCACCCGACACCACGGCGCGCGAGGCGGCGGCGCCGCCCTTGTAGGGCACGTTCTTCCATTCGATGCCCAGCGAGCGGGCGAGCGCGACGGCGGTGATGTGGTTGAGCGCGCCGACGCCGGAATTGGCCACCGCCAGCTTGCCGGGATTGGCCTTCGCATAGGCCACCAGTTCCGCCACGTTCTTGGCGGGCACGGAGGGGTTCACCGCCAGCACATAGGGGCCGAACATGACCATGCCCACGGGGGCGAGGTCCGCCTCCACATTGTAGGACAAATCGGGGAAGAGGCTCGGCGCCACGGCCAGCGAGCCGATGTCCATGAGCAGCAAAGTGTGGCCGTCCGGCCGGGCCTTGGCCACGGCGTCCGCGCCGATATTGCCGGCTGCGCCCGGCTTGTTCTCCACCACCACCGGCTGGCCCACGGCCTCCTGAAGCTTGGGGGCGATGAGGCGGGCGAGGATATCGGACGTGCCGCCGGGCGCGAACGGCACCACGATGCGCACGGGACGCTCGAAGGATTGGGCGAAGGCGGGCGCGGCGGAAAGGCCGGCGCCAAGGCCGGCGCAAAGCGCCACGGCCGCCACGGCGGCCTTGAGAAGGCGAAGAGTCATTTGGCGTTACTCCCGGGGCGGTGCATTGCGCACGCGTGATTTGGATTGGGACGCATTACGATCCGGAAGGCAGAATAGGCCCGCTTTGATGCGCCTTTGAGTTGTTCTCTGGATGGATCGATGCCATTTTTGGATCGATGTTTGAACTGAGCCATCTTCGCTGCTTCGTCGCCGTCGCTGAGGAACTGCATTTCGGCCGCGCGGCCCAGCGCCTCAACCTCACCCAGCCGCCCCTGAGCCGGCAGATCCAGCTATTGGAACACGCCCTGGACGTGCGCCTGTTCGAGCGCACCAGCCGCTCGGTGGCCCTGACACGGGCGGGGGACAGCTTCCTGCCCGAGGCCCGCCGCCTGCTGCGCCTCGCGGAAGGCGCGGCGCTGGCGGCCCGGCGCACCGCCAGCGGCGAGGGCGGGTCGGTGACGCTCGGCTTCACGGCGGCGTCCGGCTACGAATTCCTGCCGCGCCTCATCCAGGACGTGCGGGCGCGGGCGCCGGGCATCGATCTCGTGCTGAAGGAGATGGTCTCCACGGACCAACTGGAATCCCTCTCCTCCGGCCGCATCGATGTCGGCCTCGTGCGCCCCGCCTTCAATCGCCGGGAGTTCGAGGGCCTGTGCGTGGTGCGTGAGCCCCTTCTGCTCGCCGCACCCGAGGGCCACCCCTTCGCCACCGCGCCGGAGGTCTCCGCCGCCGATCTCGACCGGCAGCCCATGGTGACCTACTCGCCCTATGAATCGCGCTATTTCTACGATCTGGCGGCGGCCATCTTCACCCAGGCCGGGGTGACGCCGCATTATGTGCAGCACATCAGCCAGATCCACTCCATCCTCGGGCTGGTGCGCGCGGGGATCGGCCTTGCCCTGGTGCCGCGCGCGGCGGGCAATCTCGGCTTCCGGGGCGTGGTCGTCCGCCCCATCGCCCTGCCCCCGCGCATCATCGTGGAACTCCACGCCATCTGGCGCCCCGCCAACACCAACCCCGCCATCGCGACGCTGCGACGGAGTTTGGAGGCGGTGGCGGGGGTGTGAGGGGGGAGAGAAACCTGTCCCGCTGAAAGCGGCGTCCCGCAACACACGGCACCCGTCATGCCCGGGCTTGTCCCGGGCATGACGGGTGCCGCCGCTGGGGATGCACTTACAAAGTCTGCGTCATCGGCCCGGCGTGGATGGCCGGGACAAGCCCGGCCATGACGGTCGGGATGAGCCGCAAGACGGGCCTCTTCCGTCGGCCCCCGCCCCTCACCCCAACAC
>JACESF010000075.1 GCA_013911975.1 Hyphomicrobiales bacterium
GGGTTGGGAGGGGGAAATCGGGAGACAGATCGCCGGGAGACGAGGCCGGGGAGGCGCCGGCGCGCGAAATACTGCCCGCTTCCGTGTCCGCCCCGCTCAGAAGTCCAGGTCCGCGTAGGTCTTCGAGGCGGGCATGCCCGGAATGCTGTCGTTCAGCAGGCCGCGGAAGGTCGGCCGCGACTTCAGCCGCGCGTACCATTCCTTCGCGTCCTCGTCCTCGTCCCACGGCACGTCGCCCAGATAATCGGCCACGGAGAGATGGGCGGCGGCGGCGAGATCCGCATGGGTCATGCGATTCCCCGCCAGCCAGTTCCGGCCTTTCGCCAGCCATCCGATATATTTCAGATGATAGCGGATATTGGCGCGGGCCGCGCGCAGGGCGGTGGCGTCCGGCGGCCCGCCGCCCTGGTGGGACTTCATGTAGCGCTTGTAGATGCGCTCGCGCACCAGATGGTCCGTGACGTCCAGGAACATCTTCTCGTTGAACCAGGCCACCAGCCGGCGCACCTCGATGCGGTCCAGCGGGCTTTCCGGCAGCAGCCTCCGGTCGCCGAGCGCGAGGCCCCGCGTCTCGTCCAGATATTCCGCGATGATGGCGGCGCCCGGCACGGAGGGCGCCTGCTGCTCCACCATCACCGGCGTCTCGTTGGCGGGATTGAGCGCCAGGAAGTCCGGGCGACGCTCCCACACCCGCTCCTCCACCAGTTCGGGCTCGATGCCGTATTCGGCGAGCACGAGGCGGACGAAACGCGAATGAGGACAGAAGGAGTGGTGGTGGAGCTGCATTTCTGGGGAAGGGCCTCTCGGGCTCGCTCCGGCTAGAGCGCGATCACCCTCTCTTCATGATTGAGAGCCTGATCCGATCAGGCTCTAGAGCCGTTCTTTCGGCACTGCAAGACGCAATGACGGGCACCGCTGTGGCAATGGGGCCACATGGTGAACCAAAGGAAACACCTCTCCTTGGGACAAGTCCGACGCCGCGCGGCGGGCTTTCTTGCGTGCTTGGACCCAAAACCCCAGGATGCCGCCGCCGCGTCGGCGCGGCGTCATTCTGCGGACCCGTCCATGACCCTCGGTACCATCCTCGAAGCCCTGTTCCTCGGTATCCTCGAGGGGCTCACCGAGTTCATTCCCGTCTCCTCCACGGCGCATCTGCTGCTGGCGGGGCACTTCCTCGGCTTCGAGAGCACGGGCAAGACGTTCGAGGTGCTGATCCAGCTCGGCGCGGTGCTGGCCATCATAACGGTCTATTTCCAGCGCTTCTTCCGGGTGGCCATGATGCTGCCGACCAATCCCGGCGCTCGCCGTTTCGTGATCGGCATCGTCATCGCCTTCCTGCCGGCGGCCTTCATCGGCGCGCTGGCGCACGGCTTCATCAAGACCATCCTGTTCGAATCACCCATCCTGATCTGCTGCACGCTTATTCTGGGCGGCATCGTGCTGCTGTTCATCGACCATGTGGCGCCGGAGCCGCGCTACAACAACGCCATGGGCCTGCCGCTCTCCATGGCGTTCAAGATCGGCCTGTGCCAGTGCGTGGCCATGATCCCGGGCATGTCGCGCTCGGGCTCCACCATCGTCGGCGCCATGCTCATGGGCGTGGACAAGCGCGCGGCGGCGGAATTCTCCTTCTTCCTCGCGCTGCCCACCATGGCAGGGGCCTTCGCCTACGACCTCTACAAGAACCGCAACGCCCTGACGCTGGACGACGGCCTGCTGATCGCCATCGGCTTCGTGGCGGCCTTCTGCGCGGCGGTGCTGGTCATCCGCTCGCTGCTCGACTTCGTGTCGCGCCACGGCTACGCGCCGTTCGGCTGGTGGCGCATCGCGGTGGGCCTCGCGGGCCTCGTCGGGCTGATGGTGTTCAAGGGCTGAGGTGACGGAGCCCCGCCCCGGGGATCAGAAATCCGAGGCGATGCCGCCCACTTCCCAGTCGCCGTAGCGCACCGGCTCCTTGCCGCCGCGCCCGTTCAGCTCCTTGGGCATGGACGCCTGGAGGGCGTCGATGGCGGCGCGGCGCTCGGCGGCTTCCGCAAGGGCGCGCTTGGCCGCCTCGCTGAGCGGGCGCTCCTCGGGCACCAGGGTGGCGGTGGAAAAGGTGTTGCTGGGTTCGCTCATCTCATCTGTCTCCGGCGCGTCGCCATGAGCCTCCTGGCGTCACCATTCTTGCTCCCCGTCCCCAGCCGTGCTAGCGCACCCCGACCTCGCGGGGACGAGGCGACGACGCGAAGGAGAAGAGCATGGCGACGCAAAATGGCAGCCCGACGGACAACCAGGCGCCCGCGCTCAATGTGCTCGCCCAGTATATCAAGGATCTCTCGTTCGAGAATCCCAATGCGCCGCGCTCCCTCGCCAATCCGGGCGGCCAGCCGGACGTGAAGATCCAGATCAACGTCAACGCCCGGCCGCTCCAGGCCGAGGAGTTCGAGGTCGAACTGAAGATCGACGGCAGCGCCACGGCGGGCGGCTCCACCCTGTTCGCCTTCGACCTCGTCTATGGCGGCATCTTCCGGGTCCGCAACATTCCCGAGCAGAGCCTCCAGCCGGTGGTGCTCATCGAGTGCCCGCGCCTGCTCTTCCCCTTCGCCCGCCAGATCGTGGCGGACGCGGTGCGCGGCGGCGGCTTCCCGCCCCTCATGATCGACCCCGTGGACTTCGCCGCGCTCTACCAGCAGCGCATGGCGACCGAGGCCCAGCGCCTCGCCACTGCCGGGCAGGCGTGAACGCGGGCCGCATAGCCCTTCTTCTCGCGGCGCTGCTTGGCGGCGCCGCCACGGCGGAAGCGCAGTCGCTTCCGCCCCTTTCCTGCGGCGGCCCCTTCGCCAAGGAGGCCACCGCCGCAAGCCTCGCCGACGCCTTTGGCAAGGCCAATGTGCGCGACGGCGAGATCTATGTGGGCGAGGGATCCAGCGAGCAGGGAACGCTCGTCTATCCCGAAGACCCCGCGCGGCGCCTCGAAATCCTCTGGCATGACGACGACGCCCGGGCGCGGCCGGCCTTGATCCGCGCCAGCGCGGGCAGCCAGTGGCGCGTGCCCGTCGAGGCGGGCGAGCTGCGCCTCGGCATGTCCATCGCCGACGTGGAGACCCTGAACGGGCGCGCCTTCTCCCTCTACGGCTTCGAATGGGACTATGGCGGCTACGCCTCCGGCTGGAAGGGCGGCACCCTCGGCACCGCGCGCGACGGCTGCGTGGTGGGCGTGCGCTTCGGGCCCGATCCCAAGGCGGACGACAGGGCCCTGAGCAAGGTGTCCGGCGACCGCCAGCTCTCCTCCGCCGCGCCGGCGGTGCGGGCGGTGCGGCCCGTGGTGGAACAGATCACCCTGAGCTGGCCCGAATAGGGGCCGCCCCGCCTTCGTTGCCCTGCGTCAAGAGGCGCAAGAGACGGGAATCGCTGCAATCGCTTGTTGCGCGCGCGCCCGGGCGGCGCCAGGATGGCGAAAATTCCGCAATGCACAACGAAGGGGGTTGATCGCCATGTCCGGCAGCGCCGCGCGCCTCGTGGAAGATGACGTCATCGATGCGGTCGCCCTGGGGCGCACCGCCACCGGGCTTCTGGAGAAGCTGCTGGCGGAAGCGACCTCCGCCGTGCGCGCCCGCGTGAGCGAGAACGGCAAGCTGTCCTCCCGCCTGATCGAGGAGGAGCAGCGCGCCACCCACGGCCTCGCCTGGCTCGCCACCTATGTGTTCGGCGTGCGCGAGCTGGTCCATTACGCCGACCGCCTCGGCGAGGTGGGCAAGTTCGGCGCGGCGGAGCGGCTGATCGTCCAGATCGGGCTCGGGGAATATGTGACGCAGATCTTCGGCGGCATCCCCATGAGCCAGGGCGAGACGGTGCGCCTGGATGATCTGTTCGTCTCGCCCGAGACTGCCGAGGCGGTGCGGACCGACCCGGCGGTGGTGGCGCTCATCCATGGCGGCAACACGTCCGCCGCCCGCAAGGCGCTGGCGGAGCTGATCCGCGCCCAGGGCCCCGGCACGGTGGGCGATCCCGGCCTCGACGAGACCATGGAGGCCATGCGCACCGAGATCCGCCGCTTCGTGGAGGCGGAGGTGGCGCCCCACGCCCATGAGTGGCACCTGAAGAACGACTATATCCCGATGGAGATCATCCAGGGGCTGGCGGACCTCGGCGTGTTCGGCCTCACCATTCCGGAGGAATATGGCGGCCTCGGCCTGCCGAAGGAGGCCATGTGCCTCGTCACCGAGGAACTCTCGCGCGGCTATATCGGCGTCGGCTCGCTGGGCACCCGCTCCGAGATCGCGGCGGAGCTGATCCTGGGCGGCGGCACGGACGCGCAGAAGGACACGTACCTGCCCAAGATCGCCTCGGGCGAGATCCTGCCCACGGCGGTCTTCACCGAGCCCAATACCGGCTCCGACCTCGCCTCGCTGCGCACCCGCGCGGTCAAGGAGGGCGACGTCTACAAGGTGTCCGGCAACAAGACCTGGATCACCCATCCGGTCCGCGCCGACCTGATGACGCTGCTGGTGCGCACCAATCCCGCCGAGCCCGGCTACAAGGGCCTGTCCATGCTGCTGGCCGAGAAGCCGCGCGGCACGGACGCGGACCCCTTCCCCGCCAAGGGCATGACCGGCGGCGAGATCGAGGTGCTCGGCTATCGCGGCATGAAGGAGTTCGAGATCGGCTTCGACGCCTTCGAGGTCCCGGCCGCCCAGCTCCTTGGCGGCGAGGAGGGCCAGGGCTTCAAGCAGCTCATGAACACGTTCGAGGCGGCCCGCATCCAGACCGCGGCCCGCGCCGTGGGCGTCGCCCAGTCGGCCATGGAGACCGGGCTGCGCTATGCCGAGGAGAGGGTGCAGTTCGGCAAGCCGCTCATCGCCTTCCCGCGCGTCGCCGACAAGATCGTGATGATGGCGGTCGAGATCGCCATCGCCCGGCAGATCACCTATTTCGCCGCCCGCGCCAAGGACGAGGGGCGCCGCACGGACCTCGAGGCCGGCATGTCCAAGCTCTTGGGCGCGCGCGTCGCCTGGGCGGCGGCGGACAATGCGCTCCAGATCCACGGCGGCAACGGCTTCGCGCTGGAATATCCCGTGTCGCGCCTTTTGTGCGACGCGCGCATCCTCAACATTTTCGAGGGCGCGGCGGAGATCCAGGCCCAGGTCATCGCCCGCCGCCTGCTGGAAGGCGGCAACTGAGGGGCGCTGCCCCTCAGGCCTGTGCGCGCCGCATGAGCCGCAGGCCGACGCCCGCGCCGGTGAGGCAGGCGGCGGCCAGGTAGCAGAGCGGCGCGGCGGGAAACCAGGGCAAGGCGCCGGCGAGAAGCACCGGCGTCGCTCCCGCGATGATGCCCGAGACGAGGTTCAGCGACAGCGAGACGCCCGTGAAGGCCACGGGCGGCGGGAAGGCGCGGATCATGATGACCGACGCCGCGCCGAGACCTCCGCCGCCCGCCCCCGCCAGGACGAAGAGCGGGACCGTAAGCTCCGGCCATCGATGCGCGCCCAGGAAGAAGAGGGCGTCGGCGCCGAGCGCGGCGAGGCTTGCCAGAACCAGCGCGCGGCCCGCTCCCAGCCGGTCGAACAGCAGGCCGGACACGGGCGCGCACAGCACGAAGGCCGCCGTGGCGAGCGAGCCGGCGCCCAGCGCGTCCACCGCTCCAAGACCGAACAGGGTCTGGAGCAAGGTCGGCCCCATCAGGCACAGCACGACGAAATGGGCGATGAAGGCCCAGAAGGCGCCCACCGACAGCGCGACGCTTCCCGCGTGGTCGCGCAGCACCTCGCCGAGCGGCAGGCGCCGGGCGGCCAGCGCGCCCGAGGCTTCCAGCGAGCGGAACACCGGCGTCTCGTGCAGCGAGCGGCGCAGGAACAGGGCCAGAAGGCCGAGGACGCCGCCCAGCGCGAAGGGCAGGCGCCAGCCCCAGGCCTGGATCTGCCCGTCCTCCAGCGCATGATGGATGAGGGTGGCGACGCCCACCCCCAGCAGCACGCCGCAGGTCATGCCCGCCGCGATGAAGCCGCAGGCGCGCCCGCGCCGGGCGTCGTCCACGTGCTCGGCGCCGAACAGGTAGCCGCCCGCCACCTCGCCGCCCACGGCGATGCCCTGGACGATGCGCAGCAGGCAGAGCAGCAGCGGCGCGGCGATGCCGATGGCCTCATAGGTCGGCAGCACCGCCATGCCCAGGGTCGCGCCCGCCATGAGGGTGACGGTGAAGGCGAAGGCGCGCTTGCGGCCGATGCGGTCGCCGAAATGGGCGATGACCACCCCGCCGAACGGCCGGGCGAAATAGCCCACGGCGAAGACCACGAAGGTCTGCAACTCCGCCAGCCAGGAGGGAATGCCCGGCGGGAAGAAGGCGAGGGCGAGGGAGGGCACGAAGAAGACGAAGACGACGAAGTCGAACAGCTCCAGCGCGCCGCCCAGGCAGGTGAGCAGCAGCGTGCGCATCTGCTCCCGGCTCAGCGAACCGGGATCCGTGGAACGGGCCGCGTGGAGCGTCATGGGGTCCGGCTTCGGCGGGAGGGCGGGGCGGGAGGTATTATGGCAAGTCCCGCCGCCGCCGTCATCGTCCGGCGGAACGTCAGGTGGGTGCGGACTTGGGCAGCAGGAAGGACAGGACCAGCCCCGCCGCGCACAGCGCCAGCACGTAATGGGCGTGGGCCATGGGATCCACCTGGAGCGCCAGCGTCACCAGGAGCGGGGTCAGCCCGCCGAACACCGCGTAGGAGACGTTGTAGGAGAAGGAGACGCCCGAGAACGCCACCGCCGGCGGGAAGGCCCTCACCATGATGAAGGGGACGACGGAGATCATCCCCACCAGCAGGCCCGCCAGCGAATAGAGCGGCAGGAGCAGGTCCGGCCGGGTGGGCACGAGATAGAAGAACGCGCCCGCCGCCGCCGCGAGGCCCACGGAGCCGAAGGCCAGCACCCGCCGCGCGCCCAGCGCGTCGCACAGGAAGCCCGTGGTGATGCAGCCGACCGTGAGGAAGAAGGTGGCGAAGCTGTTGGCGGTGAGGGCGGTCGGCGCCGGGATGCCGTAGCGGGTCTGGAGCAAGGTGGGGGTCATGAGGATGACCACCACGATACTCGCCGAGAGCAGCCAGGTGAGCAGCATGGACACGCTCACCGCCTTCAGGTGGTGGCGCAGCACCACCGCCAGGGGCAGGGCGTGCGACAATTCCTTACGGGCCTTCATCTCCTGGAAGACCGGGGTCTCGGCCAGCCAGGAGCGCAGATAGACCGCGCAGAAGCCGAACACGCCGCCCAGCGCGAACGGGATGCGCCATGCATAGTCGTGGATCTCCTGCGGGGAGAAGCCCCGGTTGATGGCGGTGGCCACGAGCGCGCCCAGGAGAATGCCCGCCGTGAGCCCGGCCGTGAGGATGCCGCAGGCGAGGCCCACCCGGCGGCGCGCCACATGCTCCGACACGAACACCCAGGCGCCGGGCACCTCGCCGCCGATGGCCGCGCCCTGGAGCACGCGCATCACCAGCAGCAGGATGGGCGCCGCATGGCCGATGGTGGCGAAGGTGGGCAGGCAGGCGATGCCGAAGGTGGAGATGGCCATCAGGAAGATGGAGAGCGTGAACATGCGCTTGCGGCCGAGCCGGTCGCCGAAATGGGCGAGCACGATGCCGCCCAGCGGCCGGGCCAGATAGCCGGCCGCGAAGATGCCGAACGCCTGGAGCTGCACCAGCCAGTCGGGAATACCGGGCGGGAAGAACAGGTTGCCCAGCACCACCACGAAATAGACGAAGATGATGAAGTCGTAGAATTCCAGGGCCCCGCCGAGGGCGGAGAGGCCGAGGGTGCGCATGTCCGCGCCGCTGAGGCGGGCCGGAGCCGAGGCAGAGTGTGCGTTCATGCCTCCCCTTTGCTCGCGGAATGAACGAAACTCAAGAACAAGGGTTGAAAAATGCGGACGCGGCGGGCTTCCGGGAGATGATCCGGACAGGCCGGGCGCCCGTAGCAGAGCGGCGTCAACGCCGCCGGAGGTGGTCCATGGCCCGTTCCGTCCTGTTCCATGATGTCCTGACCCCCCGCCTGTCGCTCACGGTCTGCCTGGTGCGCCTCGCCGCCTGCGCGGTGCTGCTCGCGGCGGTGAGCGGGCTCGGCGCGGCGGCCACCTATCCCGCCATCCCAACCTGGTATGCGGGCCTCGCGAAGCCCCCGTGGACGCCGCCCAACTTCGCCTTCCCCATCGTCTGGACGGCGCTCTACGCACTCATGGCCATCGCCCTGTGGCGGCTGTGGGACCGGGCGCCGGACAGCCCGGTGCGCCGCCGGGCGCTGCTGTTGTTCCTGGTCCAGCTCGCGCTGAACGCGGGGTGGTCGCCCGTGTTCTTCGGCCTGCATGCGGTGGGCGCCGCGTTCGCGATCATCCTGGTGCTGATCGGGGTCGTGGCGGCCACCCTTCACGCCGCGCTGCGGGCGGACGAGGTGGCGGGGTGGCTGCTGGTGCCCTACCTGCCCTGGCTGTGCTACGCCGCCGCGCTCAACGGGGCGATCCTGTTTCTCAATTGACGGCGGCCGCCGGGCGGCCGAGGGTTCCGGTCATGCTGTCCTGGTCCATCTATTTCCTGATCCCCCTGGCGCTCGCCGCGGTCGCGGGCGTGCTGATCCTCGGCCTCGTCAATCTGGCCGCCGGCGGCTCGCCCCAGCGCTCCCAGAAGCTCATGCAGATGCGCGTGCTGCTTCAGTTCCTGGCCATCGTGATCATCATGGTGACCATCTTCGCCATGGGGCGGTGAGCGCGGCTCACCCTTCGGAACGAAACGGGAAGACGCGCGCAGCAGCGATTCGGACACGGCCTGTTCACGCCCCGTGCGCTTTGCGCGGCGCGGCCTGTCCCGGCGCGGGACGGAGAGGAACGAAGGAGGAAGGGACCGCCCGTCGCGATTCGGTCCGCTCCCGTTCCACCCCCGTTCGCAGGGCGGGAATGAGGTGTCCCACATCGAGACAGGGGCGGATGGGCAGAACGAAACGCGATCATCGGCCGATCCGCGATTCGGACCCGCCTTGTTCCGCCTTGTTCCGGCGGAACGCAGGCAATGTCCCGAAGCGGGACGTCAGCCGCCCTTGAGCGACAGGATGATGAGGATGGCGGCGCCCGCGGCCATGAAGCCCACCATCATGCCCCAGAGGTGCCAGGTGGGCGTCTCGTCCATGAAGGCGCGCGGCTCGCGCAGGCGGATGGGATGGGGCTGGCGCATGATGTCACCTTTCGGGTCCCCGCCGCGCGCGGAGGACGGCCCCGTCTCCGAACGGCTGGAATTCGAGCCGGCGCGCCGGCGGTCCGGGAATGAGGTGTCCATCGGGCGGGCTCCTTTCGTGAGGAGTTAACCCGCCCGCGTCCGCACGGTTCCGAAAGGTCAGGCGTCCGTGGCCAGCCAGGGGGCCGTGCGGTCGAGGGCGATGAGGGCCGCGGGCTCCACGCGGGGGCGCACCAGGGCGGCCTCGCCGCCCTTCACCAGCACCTCGGGAATGAGCGCGCGGGTGTTGTAGGTGCCCGCCTGCACCGCCCCGTAGGCGCCCGCCGTCATCACCGCCAGCAGCTCGCCGGGCGCGGGCTCCGGCATCTCGCGGCCGAGCGCGAGATAATCGCCGGTCTCGCAGACCGGCCCCACCACGTCCACGCGGGCGGCCGGGGTGCCGGGGGCGGGGAGCACCACGGGCTGGATGTCGTGATGGGCCTCGTAGAGGGTCGGCCGGATCAGGTCGTTCATGGCCGCGTCGGCGATCACGAAGGTCTTCGCCTCGCCCTTCTTCACATAGAGGACGCGGGTGACGAGGATGCCCGCATTGGCGACGATCATCCGCCCCATCTCGAAGACGAGGGGCAGCTTCAGGTCGCCCAGCGCCCGGTTGATCACCTCGGCATAGGCCGAGGGCGCCGGGGGCACGGGGTCGGAGGCGGCATAGGGCACGCCGAGACCGCCGCCCAGGTCCATGTGGTGCAGCTTGTGGCCGGCGGCCAGCAGGTCGCGCGCCAGCTCGGCCAGCAGCAAGGTGGCGTTCTCGAACGGCGCCATGTCGGTGATCTGGCTGCCGATATGCATGTCCACGCCGGTGATGGCGATGCCCGGCAGGCGGGCGGCATGGTCATAGACCGCGCGGGCGCGGGAAATGGGGATGCCGAACTTGGTCTCCGACGTGCCCGTGGAGATCTTGGCATGGGTCTTCGCGTCCACGTCGGGATTGACGCGGATGGAGATGGGCGCCACCGCGCCCCGGCTGGTCGCCACCTGCGAGAGCAGGTCCAGCTCGGGCTCGCTCTCGATGTTGAAGCACAGGATGCCGGCATCCAGCGCCTGGGCCATCTCAACGGGCGTCTTGCCCACGCCTGAGAAGACGATGCGCTTGGGCGGGACGCCCGCCGCCAGGGCGCGCTGCAATTCCCCGCCCGAGACGATGTCCGCGCCCGCGCCGAGGCGCGCCAGGGTGGCGATGACCGACTGGTTGGAATTGGCCTTCAGCGCGTAGCACAGGAGCACGTCGCGGCCGGTGAAGGCCTGCGTGAACACCGTGTAGTGCCGTTCCAGCGTGGCGGTGGAATAGCAGTAGAAGGGCGTGCCCACCTCATCCGCGAGCGCGGTCAGGTCCACGTCCTCGGCATGAAGCCGGCCGTTGCGGTAATCGAAATGATGCATGGCGGACCTGCGCTCGGGGCCTGCGCTCAGAGCAGGAAATCGAGGAAGAACGACTTCTTCGCGCCCGGCGCGGCCGTGGCCGGGGCGGGCGTGGACACCGAATTGCCCGGCATGTCCGGCGGGTTGAGGCCGCCGGTATAGACCGGATTGGCGCCCCAGGCCTGGTCGCCCGCGTCGCGCGCGGCTTCCGCGTTGGTCATGGGGGCGGGGGTGGCCTGCACCGTGGGAGCGTCGGCGTCCTTGGGATGCTCGAGCGGGCCTTTCACGCCGCACCCGGCGAGGGCGAAGGCGGCGGCGCAGGTCAGGAGAAGAAGGCGGACAGGCACGGTGCGGCAATTCCAATGGAATTCGGCGGCGAACTGGCCGCCACTATAGCGGCGATGGCGGCAAAGGCGAGCCCCGACCTGCTGCGCCGCACTCTCAAGATGCCGCTACCGCCGCAGGAGGGTGCCGGCGGCGGGGCGGCGGCGCTCCCAGCCGAGCTGTTCCAGGGCCGGGCTGTCGGCTTCCGCCTGGGGGTAGCCGATGCAGAAATAGCCGATGAAGGTCCAGGTTGCAGGCACGTCCAGCGCCGCCTGCACCTCCGCCGGGTCGAGGATGGAGACCCAGCCGACGCCGATCCCCTCCGCCCGCGCGGCGAGCCAGAGCGTGTGCACGGCCATCACCACCGAATAGTCGATGGTCTCCGGCATGGTCATCCGCCCGAGCCCGTGGCCCTGGAGGGTGGCGGGATCGGAGAACACCGCGAGATGCACGGGCGCCGCGTCGAGCCCCTCCAGCTTCAGCCGCGCATAGGAGGCGGCGCGCTCCGGCGCCTGCCGGGAGAGAGCCTCCGCGTTGCAGGCGGAAAAGGAGGCCCGCACGGCGGCGCGCCGGGCGGGGTTCTCCACCAGAACGAAGCGCCAGGGCTGGCTCAGCCCCACCGAGGGGGCGAGGGCGGCGGCTTCGATGAGCCGCTCCAGGGCGCCCTCGGGCAGGGGATCGGTGCGGAACTGGCGCACGTCCCGGCGCCAGACCAGCAGGTCGCGGAGCCGCGCGCGGAACGCATCGTCGAAGCGCGGCGCGGCGGGCATGGGCTCAGCCCGCCGTGGCGGGAGCTGCTTTGGGCTGCAGCTTCTTCAGCCAGCGTCGGGCCTGGGCGCGCACCCGCACCGGTGCCGTGCCGCCGTAGGAGGTGCGGCTCGCCACCGACTTGGTGACGGAGAGCACCGAGAACACGTCCTGCGTGATCTTCTTGTCCACGCTCTGCATCTCCTCCAGCGAGAGGCGGTGCAGGGCGACGCCCTTTTCCGACGCCAGCGCCACGATGCGCCCGGTAATGTGGTGCGCCTCGCGGAACGGGATGCCCAGCGTGCGCACCAGCCAGTCGGCGAGATCCGTGGCGGTGGAATAGCCCTGGCCGGCGGCGGCGCGCATGCGCGCGGCGTCGGGGGTGAGGTCGCGCACCATGCCGGCGGTGGCGGCGATCACCAGGGAGAGGGCCGAGAAGGCGTCGAACGCGCCCTCCTTGTCCTCCTGCATGTCCTTGGCATAGGCGAGCGGCAGGCCCTTCATCACCACCAGCAGCCCGGTGAGCGCGCCGATGATGCGCCCCGCCTTGCCGCGCGCCAGCTCGGCTGCGTCCGGGTTGCGCTTCTGGGGCATGATGGACGAGCCGGTGGTGAAGGCGTCCGATAGCTTGATCAGCCCGAACGAGGGCGAGGTCCAGATCACCACTTCCTCCGCGAAGCGCGAGAGGTGCATGGCGCAGATGGACGCCGCGGCCAGCGTCTCCAGAACGAAGTCACGATCGGAGACCGCGTCCAGCGAATTGGCGGTGGGCCGGTCGAAGCCGAGCGCCTTGGCGGTGGCCTCCCGGTCGATGGGGAAGGAGGTGCCGGCGAGCGCGGCCGAGCCCAGCGGGGATTCGTTCAGGCGCGCCCGGGCGTCCTTCAGCCGGCTCCGGTCGCGGGCATACATCTCCACATAGGCCATGAGGTGGTGGCCGAACGTCACCGGCTGGGCGGTCTGGAGATGGGTGAAGCCGGGCATGACCGTGGCCGCATGGGCCAGCGCCTTCTCGGAGAGCGCCAGCATCAGGTCGGCGAGCTGGGCGTCCAGCGCGTCGATGGTGTCGCGGACATAGAGACGGAAGTCGGTGGCCACCTGGTCGTTGCGCGAGCGGGCGGTGTGCAGGCGGCCGGCGCTGGCGCCGATCAGGTCGGCAAGGCGCTGCTCCACGTTCATGTGGATGTCTTCCAGGTCGCGCCGGAAGGTGAATTTGCCCGCCTCGATCTCTGACAGGATCGTGTCTAGACCCTTCTGGATCTTCTGGACATCCTTCGCCGCGACGATGCCCTGGGCCGCCAGCATGGCCGCATGGGCCTTGGAGCCGGCGATGTCCTGGGCGTAAAGACGCTGGTCGAAGCCGATGGAGGCGTTGATCTCCTCCATGATGGCATCCGGGCCCGTGGAAAAACGCCCGCCCCACATCTTGTTGCTCACGACGGACCTCCTTGATGACCGAACCTGATGCGCCGACCCCGCCTTCCGCTTCCGCGACGCCGCCCCGCACGAGTGGCGGGCGCAGGCTCGCGATGCTGGGCGCGGCGGCCGTGGCCGGCGCGCTGGCGGGAGCGCTCGCCCTATACGTGATGGAGGCCACCCCCCGCAATGCGCCAGCAACGGATGCCGCCGCTTCCGCGCCCGCGTCCGCCGTCTCCGGCACGGGCGCCGACCCGGCCTGCGCCCCGGCGGTGACGCTGGCGGAGCGGCTGAAGCCCCTCGCCAAGGGGGAGGTCGCCGCCCTCTCGCTGGCCACCGAGCCCCGCCGCCTGCCGCCACTCAGCTTCACGGACGCGCAGGGCAAGGCCATGTCCCTGGCGGACTTCAAGGACAAGCTGCTGCTGGTCAACCTCTGGGCCACCTGGTGCGTGCCCTGCCGCAAGGAGATGCCGGCGCTGGATCATCTGGAGCAGGCGCTGGGCGGCGACCGCTTCCAGGTGGTGGCCATCAATCTCGACACCAAGGACCCCGAGAAGCCCAAGGCGTTCCTCACGGAAATCGGCAACAAGTCCCTGGCTTTCTATGCCGATCCCGGCACCAAGACCTTCTCGGCCCTGCGCGCCGTGGGGCGCGGCTTCGGCCTGCCCACCACCTTGCTGGTGGACGGCAAGGGCTGCGAGATCGGCTTCCTGGCCGGCCCCGCCGAATGGGGCGGCGCGGACGCGCAGTCGCTGATCAAGGCGGCGCTGGCCGGGGGCTGAGGTGTCCTCGCGGGGGAAGCAAGCGCCACCCGGCGGGGTTCATGACATTCCGCCGCGCGCCCGGCTGGGTTTTTATTGGTGCACGCTCCCATGGCTTGTGGAATCAATAAGAAATTGTGAAACCTTCTCTCCCTGATCCTCGAAGCTTATGGCGCGACAAACATTCGCCCTGTACCGGTTCTTCGCCCGCCTCCTCGACAGCCTCGATATCGCGCTGTGCCTCTTCGATGACGGGCCGAACACAGTCTTGTGGAACGAGACATTCCTGAGCTTTTTTCCCGAGCACGATGGTCATGTGTATTCGGGAGAGCCCTATTCGGAAAATCTGCGCCGCTTCTACGAAGCCCGCCTGGATCCTGACGAGAAGAGGCATATCGAGCGCTACATCGAGGAGGGGATCGACCGGCACAGGAACCAAAGCCGCCCCTTCTTCTTCACCCATCGCGGGCGTGTTCTGCGCGTCGCGTCGCTGCCGACGCCCTCAGGCGGGCGCCTGCGTTTATGGATCGACGCCGGCCAGGGCCGCGACGGCGCCGGGGTGGCCGGCACCCCCAGCGAGACGCATCTGCCCATCGACCTGCTCGAACATATCGCCGACGGGGCGACCATCCTCGATCTCGACGACCGGATCGTCGCGGCCAACAAGGAATTCCGCCAGCTCTACGGCGTCACCGGCCAGGTGTCGGTCATCGGCTCCACCTTCGCCGACGTGGTGCGCCAGGCCTGGGTGGCGGAGCCGGAGGCAAGCCGCCCGCAGCGGGAAATCGCCATGCTCGACAATATGCGGTTCGCGGGCGCGCCGTTCGAAATCGAACTGCCGCATGCCCAGTGGCGCCGCGTGATCGCCCATCGCACGGCCGGCGGGATCGGCTATTTCACCCATGCGGACATCACGCAACTGAAGCGCCAGCAGGAGGAATTGCGGCAGGCCGAGCGGCGGGCGCGCGAGGACGAGTACCGCTTCCGGCTGCTCGCCGAGAATGCCAGCGACGTCATCATCACGGCCCTGGCCGACCAGACCATGTCCTTCGTCTCGCCGGCCGCCACGCGCATCCTCGGCTGGGATCCGCGGGAGATGGTGGGCCGGCGCTTCACCGAGGTGCTGCATCCCGACGAGCACGAGATCTTCCAGCGCGCCGGCCGCGCCACGGACTGGCAGTCGGAGCACACCACCTTCACCTGCCGCGTCCGGGGCCACGGCGACGGGGACAGGCAATCCTGGACCTGGATGGAGATTTCCATCGGCATCGTCCCGGCCCCGCCGGACGCCGACCATGCGATCGCCTTCGTCTATACGCTGCGCGACGCCACGCGGCGCATCATGGCCGAGCAGGCGCTTCGGCAGGCCAATGAGGACCTGCGCGCCATCGCGTCCACCGACGGCCTCACCGGGGTGTCCAACCGCCGCCACTTCGACGGCGTGTTCCGGGAGGAATTGCGGCGCGCGGGCGAGAGCGGAACCCCGCTCTCCCTGCTGCTGATCGACATCGACAACTTCAAGGCGGTGAACGATGTCCTCGGCCATCTGGCCGGCGACGACTGTTTGCGGATCCTGGCCCATATCATCAAGGACGCGATCGACGGCTCGGCCAATCTGGTGGCGCGCTATGGCGGGGAGGAGTTCGCCGTCCTCCTGCCGGGCGCCGCGCAGGACGAGGCCCGTCAGTTCGCGAACGCGCTGCGGGCGCGCATCAAGGCGGAGCCCTGGAACAGGCTGCACCCGGACCTGCTCGGCGTGACGGTGAGCATCGGCCTGTGCACCGTGGACGATGCGGCGGGACTGGAGGCGAACGCCGTGTTCGATGCCGCCGACAAGGCGCTCTACCGCGCCAAGAAGAACGGGCGCGACTGCATCGCCACCTGACGGGGCGGCGGCGGCGACCTATCCCTCCGCCATCTCCGAGCGTTGCGGGCGCGCCATCAGTGCCTCGATGGCGCCCGCGATGGTAAGTCGGCTATCAAGCACCGCGTCCACCGCCGCGCAGATGGGCATGTCGATGCCGCGCTCCCGCGCCATCTCCATGAGGACGGCGGCGGTGAAGGCGCCTTCCGCCAGCTTGCCTTCCGCTGCCTTCCCGTGGCCCAGCGCGAGGCCGAGGGCGAAGTTGCGGGACTGGGCGCTGGAGGCGGTGAGGATCAGGTCGCCGAGGCCCGACAGGCCGGTGAGCGTTTCCGTGCGGGCGCCGAAGGCGGTGCCGAAGCGGGTCAGTTCGGCGAAGCCACGCGCGATGAGCGCCGCGCCCGCGCTGGCGCCGAGGCGCCGCCCGGCCACGATGCCCGCCGCGATGGCGAGCACGTTCTTGGCCGCCCCGCCGATCTCCACGCCCCGCACGTCTGAGGAATGATAGAGCCGGAAGGTCGCCGAGCCGAGGCAGGTGGAGAGATCGCGCGCCAAGGCGAGGTCGGCGGCGGCGAGCGTCACGGCGGTGGGCAGGCCCTGCGCCACGTCGGCGGCGAAGCTGGGGCCGGAGAGGATGGCGGCGGGCAGGCCGGGCGCCGCCTCGGCCAGCACCTGCGTCATGAAGGCATGGGTGCCGCGCTCGATGCCCTTGGCGCAGGTGACGAGCGGGGTTCCCGCCGGCACCGCCTGCGCCAGCTTTTCCGCGACCGACCGGCTCGCCTGTGCGGGCACCACCAGGAGCACCGCATGGCAGGCCGAGAGGTCGGACAGGCGCGCGGTGGGCGTCACCGCCGCCTCCAGGGCGACGCCGGGCAGGCCGCGCCGGTTCTCCCGGGTGGCGGCCATGTCCTCCACTTGCGCCGCGTCGCGCGCGAACAGGACCACCTCGCGCCCCGCGCGGGCGGCGGCATTGGCGAGCGCCGTGCCCCAGGAGCCGGCGCCCACCACGCCGATGCGGGAGAAAGGCCGCGTCATGGCGCCGCTCATCCCTTGGTGCCGGTGGCGGTGGGGTCCAGCGGCCAGCGGGCGCGGGGGCTGATGGTGAGGGTGTCGGTGAGCCCGCGCGAGAGCCGTTCCGCCCCGGCCCAGGCGATCATGGCGCCGTTGTCCGTGCACAAGGCGGGCGGGGGCACCGCGATGCGGGTGCCGATCTCGGCGGCGGTCTTCTGGAGCGCGAGGCGGATGGCGATGTTGGCGCCCACCCCGCCCGCCACCACGAGGGCGGTGGGCCCGCAGCCGGCGATATCGCGGAACTGGCGTGCGCCCGCCCGCACCCGGTCGCAGATCACGTCCACCACCGCCGCCTGGAAGGAGGCGCACAGGTCCGCGACATCCGTGTCGGTGAGGGGCGCCAGCCGGTCCGCCTCCACGCGCACGGCGGTCTTGAGGCCGGACAGGGAGAAGTCCGGCTCGCGCCGCCCGAACAGCGGGCGCGGAAAGGCGAAGCGCTCGGGATCGCCCAGCAGCGCCTGGCTCTCCACCTCGGGCCCGCCCGGATAGGGCAGGCTCAGCATCTTGGCCACCTTGTCGAACGCCTCGCCCACCGCGTCGTCGATGGTGGTGCCGATGCGCCGGTAGCGGCCCACATCCTCCACCGCCAGCAACTGGCTGTGCCCGCCGGAGACCAGCAGCAGCAGATAGGGGAAGGCCACCCCGTCCGTGAGGCGGGCGGTGAGCGCGTGCGCTTCCAGATGGTTCACGGCGATCAGCGGCTTGTCGGCGGCCAGCGCCAGCGCCTTGGCGGTGGTGAGGCCGACGATGACCCCGCCGATGAGCCCCGGCCCCGCCGCCGCCGCGATGCCGTCCAGGTCGGAGAAGGCAACGCCCGCCTGGCGCATGGCCTCGGCGATGACGAGGTCCAGCACCTCCACATGGGCACGGGCGGCGATCTCGGGCACCACGCCGCCATAGGGGGAATGCTCCTCCACCTGGCTGCGCACCACATTGGCGAGCACATGGCCCGCGCCGGAGGGCGCGCGCGCCACCACCGCCGCGGCGGTCTCGTCGCAGGTGGTCTCGATGCCCAGCACCAGCAGGTCGGCCAAGGCCCATCCTCCCCGCGCGGGACCCCGCGCCCGAACGCCGCTCCATCGCGGCGCAATTCCCGGCTATCATCCCCCGCAGCCATGACACAAGCCATCCCCGCTTCTTCCGCCCCGCGCCTTGCCATCGGCACCCGCGGTTCCCCCCTCGCTTTGTGGCAGGCGCACGCCGTGCGCGATGCCCTGGCGGCCGCCTTCGGCCGCGCGCCGGACACCATCGCCGTGGAGGTGATTCGCACCTCCGGCGACCGCATCCAGGACCGCGCGCTCTCCGAGGCGGGCGGCAAGGGCCTGTTCACCAAGGAGATCGAGGAGGCGCTCCTGGAGGGGCGCATCGACCTCGCCGTCCATTCCGCCAAGGACGTGGCCACAATGCTGCCGGACGGCCTGCATCTCGCCGGCTATCTGCCCCGTGCGGACGTGCGCGACGCGCTGATCCTGCGCGAGGGCGCATCCCTGGCGGACCTGCCCTCCGGTGCGCGGGTGGGCACCGCCTCGCTCCGGCGCGAGGCGCAATTGCGCCGCCTGCGGCCGGACCTGGACGTGGCGCTGCTGCGCGGCAACGTGCAGACCCGCCTCTCCAAGGTGCGCGGCGGCGAGTTCCACGGCACGCTTCTCGCGCTCGCGGGCCTCACGCGCCTGGGCCTCGCCCATGAGGCGAGCGCCATCCTGCCCCTGGACGATTTCCTGCCCGCCGTGGGCCAGGGGGCGGTGGCCATCGAGTGCCGCATCGCGGACCCGGCCACCAATGACGCCATCGCCCGCATCGCTTGCCGCGCCACGGGCATCGCGCTCGCCGCCGAGCGGGCCTTCCTGGCGGCCCTGGACGGCTCCTGCCGCACCCCCATCGCGGGCCTCGCCACGGTGGAGGGCGACCAGGTGCGCCTGCGCGGCCTCGTCCTCTCCCCCGACGGGCGGGACGCGGCGGAGGCGGACGCGACTGCCCCCGTGGCCGATGCCGCCCGGCTCGGCGCGGAGAGCGGCGCGCGGCTGCGCGGCTCGGCGCCCGCGCGGGCGCTCGGCCTCTAGGCCCGTGCGCCTGCTTCTCACCCGGCCCGAGCCCGGCGCGGCGCGCACCGCCGCCCGGCTGCGCGGGATGGGGCACGAGGTGCTGGCGGACCCCATGCTGCGCATCGAGCCGGTGGCCGCGCCCCTGCCGCCGGGCCCGTTCGATGCCCTCGCCTTCACCAGCGCCAACGGGGTGCGGGCCTTCGCCGCCGCCCCGCCGGACATTCCGGTCTATGCGGTGGGGACGCGCACCGCCGAGGCGGCCCGGGCGCGCGGCATGGCGCGGGTCGTGGCCTGCGCGGGTGATGCGCCCGCCCTCGCGGCGGCACTGTCCGCCGCTTTGCCGCGCGGCGCCCGCATCCTCCACCCGGCGGGCGAGGACCGGGCGGCGGACCTCGCGGCCCTGGTGGCGCCGGCCGGTCTCGAAATCGTGACCCTGGTGGTCTATGGCGCCCGCCCGGCGGACGCGCTGTCGGACGAAACCCGCGCCGCCCTGGCGGCGGGGGCGCTGGACGGCGCCCTGCATTTCTCTCCGCGCACCGCCGGGGCGCTGCTGCGCTGCGTCAGCGCGGCGGGTCTTATGGAACCGTTCACCCGTCTGCGACACTTCTGCCTCTCCGGGGCGGTGGCGGCTGCGCTGGGCCCGGCGGGAAACGCGGCGCGCACGGCGCCGGTCCCCGACGAAGACGCCCTGCTCGCGCTGCTGGACCGGGCGGGCGAGGGC
>JACESF010000076.1 GCA_013911975.1 Hyphomicrobiales bacterium
CCTGACGCTCACACGGCACCTGACGGCGTGGGACGTCGTCGTGTGGGACGGGCGCAGGCGCGGCGGCTTGGGGCACGGGCGCCTGGGCCGGCATGGCCGGCGGCACGGCTGCCGCGACCGGCGCCGGTGCGGTGGAGGTGGACTGCGGGGCCGACGCCTGAGGCGCGAGACCCTGGGGCGCGATCGCCTGGGCGAGCGGCGCGCCGTTCCATTCCGGCTTCGCGCGCACAGTGTTCGCCTGGGCGTCCGGCGCGCCGGGCACGAAGGCGGCGGCCAGGGCCTTGGCCTTGTTCAGGGACGGCTCGTCGGTCCTGCGCGCCACCTCGTCCCGCTTGCGGGCGGAAGCGGTGTCGCCCTGGCCGGCGGCCACCGCGAACCATTTGAAGGCTTCGGTCAAATTGGCCTCGCCGGCGAGGCCCCGGGCATAGATGACGCCCAGATTGTGCTGGCTGTCGGCAAGCCCCAGCTCCGCCGCCTTGCGGAACCACTTCACCGCGCCGGCCCAGTCCGACTGGCCGTCTGCGCTCTCCGTCGCCAGCACGCCGAGATTGTGCATGGCCCGGAGGTTGCCGCGCTCAGCCGCCCAGGCATAAAGGCGCCGGGCCTCCACCGCGTTGCGGTCCGAATATTCGTAGATGGTGCCCAGCCGGTAGGCCGCGGGCACGGAGCCGCGCGCGGCGGCGAGGGCGAACCACTTCATGGCCGCAGCCTGGTTGGTCTCCACGCCGCGCCCGTCGGCGAAGCGGGTGCCCACCTCGTAGGCAGCCTGGGCATCGCCCGCCAGCGCCGCCGAGCGCAGCGCGTCGGACACCGGCGGCATGGGCAGGCTCGCGACATCCGGCGCCTTCACGGGCGCGGTGGCCGTGGGGGCGGTCGCCACCGCGACGCCGCCGGGCGTGGTGCGGGCATAGGACGCCGCCGGGCGCGCAATCTGGAGCACGGTCACGCCCGCAAGCCCGACCGCCGCCACGAGCACGGCGGCGCGGCTGGCGAACACGAGGAGGCGCCGGGCGCCATGATCTTTCGCGGCGGGAGCCGGGCGCACCTCGGTGCGCTCCACCGCCGCCAGCCAGTCCGCCCGCGCGGTGCGCGCAGCGGCCGAATGGTCATCGCCCAGGGCGCCGTCGAAGATGGGGCGGTCGAGATCGAAGGGGACAGCCGGGATGTCGCGGGCCGGGGCGGCCGGCGCCGCGCGCGGCGGGCGGTTCATCTCCGGACGGTCCATCTCCAGGTCCGCGAGGCCCTGAAGCTCCAGCTCTGCCGCACGCACGAAATCCACTTCCCGCGCGAGGAAATCCTCGGTGCGGGCCTCGAAGTCGCGCTGGCGCGCCTCCAGCGCGGCGAGGCCGCGCTTGAGGCCGATCAAAGCCGGGGCGTCGTCCCGCGCGGAGAGCTTCAGCGCCACCGCCTGGACCGCCTCCGCCGAGACATCGGCCGACGCCATCTGGAGGTCTTCCATCTGGTCGGAGATGCGGTGCAGCGCCAGCTCGATGCCGTCAAGCCGCTCCAGGCGTTGCTGGGAGGCGAGCACGCGCTCGGTCAACGTCACTAGGTGGCGCTCGATCACATCCACCAGCGGGGTCAGGGCCGAGGCGTCCATGCCGGGACGGTCCATGCGGTCCAGCAGCATGTCCACCTGTTCGGCGAGGGCGGCGGAGAATTCCTCCGGCAAGGTGCCGATGCGGTCCGAGAGGCCGTGCAGGCGCTCGCGCAGCCCATCCATCTCCTGCGCCACGCGCTCCTGGCCCTGGAGCGTGGCATGGGTGGCGTCGCGCACCGCGCCCGCATATTGGGTGAAGGGAACGATCACCGCCTCGGCGCGGGCGTCGGAGGCCTCGTGAAGGCGCAGGGCGCGGTCCACCGCGCCGCGCAGCTCGGTGGTCTGGAGTTCCAGCCGGCGCAGCGCCACCGGGTCCAGGGCCTTGGCATTGAGCAGGTCGATCTTGCGGCCGAGCGCCGCCAACGCCGCCTCCAGGTGCCCGGCCTGGCTCTGCCCGCCCAGCCGGGCCAGAACGGCGCGGATCGCAGCCAGTTCGTCGGTGAGGGCCATGGGAGCGGCTTCGACGGGCGCCGAAGCGCGGTCGACCGGATGTGCGGGCGCCGGAGGGACAGGCGCGGGGGTGGCCAATCCGGACGGGAGGGTTTCCCGCATCCGGGCCACGCGTTCGCGCAGCATGTCGAGCGCACCGGGCGCGAAGGCGGGCGGGATGGGCGGCTCGGCGGGCGCCGGGGCGGAGGTAGCGGCCTCCCGGGCAGCGAAGGCCCGGGATGCGAATTCCCGGGCGGCGGCATCGATCGCGGCATCCAGGGCCGCGCGGCGAGGGTCGCGAACGGGCATATCGGCGGCCCAGGCGGGTTCCACCTCGTCTCGCATCGGGTTGTACATGGGCTCCATGCCCGCCTCCCGTGACCCGGATCCGCGACGCGAAGCGCCGCTGAGAATCGATCCGAGAAGATTCGGCGGGTTTGGTAAACCGGTGGTTAATTCCCCACGGACCCTCTGAGAAACCCTGCAATTCCAAGCGATGTAACTGTTACTTTCCCTTAGGGAGCCCGCGACCTTCTCCCCCTTTCCTCCGGCACGTCCTATGTCGGTTTCAGATGGTCGGTTCCCGCTGGGTGCCGCAGGTTTCCAATGCGGCGGCGATCGACCCGCCCGGACGAGGAGAGAGCGGATGGACGTGTCGATTTCCGGAGCGCGGGAGACTTTGGTCCACCACGGCTCGACCTCGGGCGTGGCGATGTTCGCGGACGACGTGCACACCATCGGCGATCTGGCGCGCGATTTCGGCGTCACCCTTCGCGCCCTGCGCTTCTACGAGGACAAGGGTCTCCTCTCCCCGCGCCGCGAGGGCCTGTCCCGGCTCTATTCCACGAAGGACCGCGAGCGCCTCGCCTTGATCCTGAAGGGCAAGCGCCTCGGCTTCACGCTGGCGGAGATCCGCGGCCTCATCGCCGCCCACGAAGGCACTACCAGCGCCGCCGGCGGCCTTGCCCTGACGCGGGAGCGCTGCCTCACCCAGCTGACCCAGCTTGAGCGTCAGCGCTCCGAGATCGAAGCGGCCATCGCCGAGCTGCGCGACACCGCCGATCGCCTCGCGGCGGCCTGAGCACTCTTTACGGAGTAGCTTTGCCTCTCTCCCGAGGCATCCTGGCCCGCCGGTCCTCCCGGCGGGCTTTTTCGTCTGTGCACATCGTCCCGTGCGCCGCCCGCTCGCGCACGCCACGCGCCCTGCGGGACCGGCCTGCCCGCTAAGCGTGGGGCCGCTCAGCGCACCTCGAACGGCAGGTTGCCGGTGGCCGCCGCGCCGCGCCCGTCCTTCACCACCACGAACAGGCGGTAGCGGCCCGGCTCCAGGTCCGCGATGGTGGCCTCGGTGGCGCCGGGCGCGCGCACCGGGAACGCCTCCGGCACCGGCTCGGCATCGCCGCCCACGCCACGCACCTTCTGCTCGGCCATGATCTGCCATTCCACCTTCAGGGGATCGCCGTCCGGATCGGTGGCGGAAAGCTGCGCCTTGGCGCTCCCCCCGCGCGCCAGGCTCGGCAGGCCCTCCAGGCGCAGGGACAGGATGCGGGGAGCGTGATTCTCTCCGCCGGGCGGCTTGCCGCCCCAGGCCCGCGCCATCACTTCCACCGGCTCGGTCCATTCACCGGTCGGCAGGAACAGGCTGTGCCAGGTGGGCGTCACTTCCTGCTTCTGGCCCCAGTAGAAGGGCATGGCGGCCACCTTGGCCTGTGCCAGGACGGACAGGTAGCGGCGCATCTTGTCCGCCTTTTCCGTGGAGGTCAGCTCCACCGGCGCCCCCCAGGCGGTCACGCCCGCCTGCCATTGGCCGAGCGCGCCCAGTTCCGTCACCAGGATCGGCCCGGTCCACCCCTGGGTGCGGGCCCGTGCCAGGATGCTGAGCACGCTGTCGCCATAGACATTGAGGCCCAGCAGGTCCACGGACGGCGCCTGCTGTTTCAGCAGCGCCACCTTGTCCGTGCCCGTGTCCGCCAGCACCGCCATCACGGGATGGGCGCCGTCCAGGGTCTTCACCAGCTTCGCCGCCTCCTCGATGGCGGGCCACACGGCTGCGGCCTGTTCGGGACTTAGCTCCGTCTCCACCTCATTGCCCACCGCCCAGGCCAGCAGCGCGGGATGGGTGCGATAGCGCTCCACCATCTTGCGCAGCTCGCCCAGCTGCGCCTCCACGGCCAGCCGGTTGCCATAGTCGAAGCCCCGGCGGGGATGCTCCATCCAGAAGCCGACGATCACCTTCAGCCCGGCCCGCTGGGCGGCATCGAGGATCTCGCCCGGCTCCTCGCCATAGGTGCGCAGCACACCCGCGCCGGTGGCCTTCAGGTCCGAAAACCGGTCAAGGCCCGACGCGCCGTTGGCGACGAAGGGCACCCCGTCCACCAGCAGGTCGGTGCCCCGCACCGTCACCGCCGAGGCCCCGGCGGGCAGGCTCCACCCCATGCATGACACCACCAGACCCACCGCCAGAAGCACCCGCTGCCCACACAGACGCACGCTCAACCTCATCGGGATGATCCCTGAAACCACAGCCCCGCCGCCGCCACGGCCACCTTTGAAGGAGGGGGCGCCGGAAAGCGAGGGGGGAGACAAACGCAAGAACGTGAACATATTGTGCCCGCGCGGCCGGCGCACCTGCCGGAACGAAAAGAGCGCCCGCAAAGGGTCAGGATCGGAGGACACGTCATGAATCTCGCCCGCAAGCTGCGCCAGCGGGCCGCCGAGGGGCGGCCGGTGCGTGTCGGCCTCATCGGCGCCGGCAAGTTCGGCTCCATGTTCCTGGCCCAGTTGCGCACCACGCCGGGCATGCACCTGCTGGGCATCGCCGACCTCTCCCTTGATCGCGCCAGCACGGCCCTGACCCAGACCGGATGGGACGCGGACGCCGTGATCGCCTCCGATTTCGACGCAGCCCGCCGCACTGGCGGCACGGTGCTCACCCAGGATGCCGCCGCCCTCATCGCCGCCGACGGCCTGGACGTGGTGGTGGAAGCCACCGGCAGCCCCGGCGCGGGCATCGCCCATGCGCTGGCCGCCATCGCCCATGGCCGCCACATCGTGATGGTGACGGTGGAGGCCGACGTGCTGGCCGGGCCGCTGCTGGCGCGCAAGGCGAACGCGGCGGGCGTGGTCTACGGCGCCGCCTATGGCGACCAGCCCGCCCTGGTCTGCGACATGGTGGACTGGGCCGAGACCTGCGGCTTCCGCGTGGTGGCCGCCGGCAAGGGCACGCGGCATCTGCCCGCCTATCACCAGTCCACGCCGGAGACGGTGTGGGACAATCTCGCCATCCCGCGCGAGATGGCGGCGGCGGGCGGCATGAACCCGCAGATGTTCAATTCCTTCGTGGACGGCACCAAATCCGCCATCGAGATGGCCGCCATCTCCAACATGACGGGCCTGAAGGCGCCGCGCGACGGCCTGCTCTTCCCGCCCTGCGGCGTGGACGACCTGCCCCGCGTGCTGCGCCCGCGCTCGGAAGGCGGCCTGCTGGACGAGACCGGCATGGTGGAGGTGGTCTCCTCCCTGGAGACGGACGGCCGCCCGGTCTTCCGCGACCTGCGCTGGGGCGTCTATGTGGTGCTTGAGGCGGACCCGTCCGCGCGCGGCGACTATTCCCGCCGCTGCTTCAAGGAATACGGCATGGTGACCGACCCCTCGGGCCGCTACACCGCGCTCTACCGGCCCTATCACCTCATCGGCATGGAGCTGGGCATCTCGGTGGCGGCGGCGGCGCTACGGCACGAGGCGTCCGGCACGCCCATCGGCTTCTTCAGCGACGTGGCCGCCACCGCCAAGCGCGACCTTGCCGCCGGCGAGATGCTGGACGGGGAAGGCGGCTACACGGTCTATGGCCGCATCATGCGGGCGGAGGATTCGCTGGCGCGCGGCGTTCTGCCCATCGGCCTCGCCCACCATGTGAAGCTCAAAGCGCCCGTGCGGCGGGGCGAGCCGGTGCGCTGGGCGGACGTGGAGATCGCCGAGAGCGACACCGTCAAGGTCCGCCGCGAGATGGAGACGGCCTTCGCGCCGGAGCACCGCAAGAGCGCGTGAGAGCGGGAAAAATGCGGGCCGCCCGCCCATGCGGCGGCCCTTTCCCACGCGGGGGACTGGAACCGCAGCGCGTTCCGCGCTTTACATTCCCGGCCGCTCTCCTCGCGAAAGGCAGCTTCGCGCATGTTCGTCCTCGCCCATCTGTCCGATCCGCATCTCGGGCCCATTCCGGAAGCCCGCATCTCGGAACTCCTGGGCAAGCGCTTCTTCGGCATGATGAATTGGATCGGCGCGCGGCGGCGCAATTTCGGCGCCGCCACCCTCGCGCCCCTGCTGGCGGACCTGCTCGCCCAGAAGGCGAACCACGTCGCCGTCACCGGCGACCTCGTCAATGTGAGCCTTCCGGCCGAATTCGACACCGGCGCCACCTTCCTCACCTCGCTGGGCCCGCCCGACCAGGTGAGCGTGGTGCCGGGCAACCACGATGCCTATGTGCATTCGGCGCTCGCCTATCATTTGGAGCATTGGGCGCCCTTCCTCTCCGGCGACGACACCCATCCCGGCACGCCGCTGGACCGGGATTCCTTCCCCTATGTGCGCCGACGCGGGCCGGTCGCCATCGTCGGCGTCTCCACAGCAATTCCCACCGCCATCTTCCTCGCCAGCGGCGAGGCGGGGCGGGCGCAGTTGGAACGGCTGGAAGGGCTGCTGGTGGGGCTGAAGCAGGAGGGCCTGTTCCGGGTGGTGATGATCCACCATCCGCCCGTGGGCGAGCGGCCGTTCCACCGCGACCTGCGGGACGCCCGAGCCTTCCAGCGCGTCATCGAGCGGGCGGGCGCGGAACTCATCCTGCACGGGCACGACCATCGCGCCTCGCTGGGCTGGCTCCCCTCGCCGGATGGGCAGGTGCCCGTGGTCGGCGTGCCGTCCGCCTCCGCCGGGCCGGACGATGGGCGCGGTGCCGGACGCTACAATCTCTACCGGATCTCCGGCACGCCGGGCGCGTGGCGGTGCGAGATGGAGAACCGGGGCTATGCGCCCGGCGAGAACCGGGTGGCGGAGCGCGGGCGGCAGGTTCTGCTCGGGGCCTGAATTCGACGCGGGCGGCATTCATATTCGCCGGTGCCGGAAGACTATCCAAATGTTTCCGAAAAATGCCAGGCAGGACACGCCGCGCTCCACTGCGCGCCGTCAAATGGCAAACCTAACAAATATGTAATGTACCTGAATTTTCATTCAGATCCGTGAAGATGAACGGGAGATCAATTACAGAAGTTTAAGTTGAGTCCGATCAGGACCCACCGCATCCTTTGAACATCATCGGAGGATGACACATGAAGAAAGCCCTGATTGCCGCCACTGCCGCCGCTCTACTCTCCGGTTCGGTTCTCGCCTTCGCGGCGAATCCCGGCCCCGCCGGAGCCCCCCCGGCCGGCGGGCCGGAGAAGCAGGAGCGCTGGAGGCCGAGTGCCGAGGACCGCGCCGCCCTCACCGATGCGCGCATCGCCGCTCTGAAGGTCGGCCTGACCCTCACGCCCGACCAGGAGAAGCTGTGGCCCGCCGTGGAGACGGCGCTGCGCGACGTCTCCAAGGACGCCGCCGCGCGGCGCAAGCAGATGGCCGAGCAGTTCCGCACTGCCGCCCAGCAGCAGCAGAAGCCCGACGCCATCGCCCGCCTGCGCTTCCAGGCGGACATGATGACCCAGCGCGCCGCCGACCTGACGAAGATCGCCGACGCGGCGCAGCCCCTCTACCAGACGCTGAATGACAGCCAGAAGCACCGGCTGCAGATCCTGCTGAAGGAAGAATTCCGTCCGCTGGACGGACCGCGCGGCGGCGGCAAGGGCGGCCCCGGCCCCCATCGCGGCTGAGGCGCGCACCGCCCCGGCGCGGATCGGCTGCTGCCAGCAGCCCGACGCGCCGGGGCTTTCCGCGCCCCCGGCGCCTGCGCACCGTCCCCCCGCCGGTTCGCAGGCGCTGCGCGCGCGGGCCGTCCATGCATGAACTTTCCTCATGGATGGCGTGACGAAGTTTGATTTCTACGGGGGGCTTTCGTTCTTTATGCTGCGCTTCGAAACGGCTCGGCCTCGACGCCGACCCGCACGGAACGCGCCCTCATGACGAAGTCCACCGCCGCCTCGGCCTCGACCCTGCTTGTCCTCGTGGCCGGCTGCCTGATCGCCATGCTGACCTTCGGTCCGCGTGCCAGCTCGGGCTTCTTCCTTCTCCCCATGTCCAACACCTATGGCTGGGGCCGCGACGTGTTCGGCCTTGCCCTGGCGCTGCAGAACCTCCTGTGGGGCCTCGGCTCGCCGTTCGCGGGCGCCATCGCGGACCGCTTCGGCACCGTGCGCGTGCTGTGCGGCGGCGCGCTGCTCTATGCCGCCGGCATCGCCCTCATGTCCACGGCCTCCACCCCCGCCCTCCTCCACCTGTCGGCGGGCGTGCTGGTGGGCTTCGGCCTGTCCGCCTGCTCGTTCAACCTGGTGCTTGCCGCCTTCGGCAAGCTGCTGCCGGAACGCTGGCGCTCCCTCGGCTTCGGCGCGGGCACGGCGGCCGGCTCGTTCGGCCAGTTCCTGTTCCCCCCGCTTGCCACCGGCCTCATCTCGCAGGTGGGCTGGCAGGAGACGCTGATCGTCTTCGCGGTGGTGCTGCTGCTGGTGATCCCGCTCTCCTTCGCCCTCGCCACAAGGGGCACCCAGACGAGCGCGGCCGCCAACGTGCCGGGCCAGTCCATCACCGGCGCGCTGCGCGAGGCGTTCGCCCATCCCAGCTATGTTCTTTTGGTGCTGGGCTTCTTCACCTGCGGCTTCCAGCTCGCCTTCGTCACGGTCCACATGCCCGCCTATCTGGCGGACAAGGGCATCACGGCGGGCATCGGGGCCTCCACCCTCGCCCTCATCGGCCTGTTCAACATCGTGGGGTCGCTCAGCGCGGGCGCGCTCGCGAGCCGCTTCTCCCGCAAATGGATGCTGGCCGTCATCTATGCCCTGCGGGGCGTGGCCATCGCCGCCTTCATCCTGCTGCCCATCACGCCCCTCTCGTGCCTCGTGTTCGGCGCGTCGCTCGGCCTGCTCTGGCTGTCCACGGTGCCGCCCACCTCGGGGCTGGTGATGCTGATGTTCGGCACCCGCTACATGGCCATGCTCTACGGCTTCGCCTTCTTCAGCCATCAGGTGGGCGGGTTCCTGGGCGTGTGGCTGGGCGGCATCCTCTATGAGGGCACGGGCTCCTACGACATCGTCTGGTGGCTCTCCGTGGCGCTGTCCTTCGCCTCGGCCGCCATCAACCTGCCGATCCGCGAGCGGCCCGTGGAACGGCCCGCCCTCCAGGCTGGGTGAGGCCGGGGGCCGCCGTCATGCCCGGGCTTGTCCCGGGCATCCACGGAGCCGTGCCGGGCAAGGCCGTTTGAGGCCCGCGCCGTCGGCACGGCATGGATGGCCGGGACAAGCCCGGCCATGACGCGGTAGGCGGAAGGACCGGACCTGTGAGAAACAGCGATCCGGCCTACGGGCAGTCCTTGTGGAGCTGGCGCACCGCCGCCGTCACGCCGTCGAGCGAGAAGACGTAGCTGGTGCGGTTGCCCCGGCGGGACGTGGCGGTGAGCTCCATGTCGCTCCCGCCCTTCATGGCCTCCAGCAATTCCTTCTCCTGCTCCGCCGCCGCGAGCCAGGCATTGCCGCCATTCACCATCATTTCGAAGCTGGTGTCGCCGATCTCGGCCTTCACGGTGGAGCCGGCCGCGAAATCATAGCCCACGCTGAAATTCGCCTCGGTGCGGTTCGCCGGCTGGCGCACCGAGCGGACGAAGAACGACACGTCCCCATGGTCGAGGCGCGCGGGTGTCTTGGAAGTGGCGGTTGCGTAGACGTAGCAGTTCTTCCGGCCGCCTTCCTGATAGGTCCAGGCGCTCCAGTCGTTGAACGTGCCCGCATTCTGCGGTGCCGCCGCCTGCGCCGTTGCGGAAGCGCAGATCATCGATAGAACAAGGATTGCTCTTTTCAGCATCATGTTCTCCTCTGTTCAGGAATGTGCCCGAACCGAGAAGGCCATCCGCAATTTTAAGGCCGAGTTAACGCTCTAGACTTAGATTTCTTGAGCTTAGCCTCAGGTCCTACCGAGGAACCACCCGAGCGCGGCACACGGGCCACAGGGGGGCTCGAATGCGCATGCGGGCCCCTCCCGCCGCCCCGCGCGGCTTGCGCCCGGGGCCCAAGCCGCGCATCGTATTTGTTAACCATCGTCGTCGTATGTAGGGGTCATGCGAAGCATTCTTCTCGCGGCAGCCGGCATCGCCTTCTTCGGGACTGGGGCGGCCAGCGCTCAAACCCTCACTCCCGAACAGGCGCGCGCCTTCGTCACGGGCCGCACCTTCGCCTTCAGCTGCTTTGAGGGCTCCACAGGCGCCGGCCGCATCTTCCCCGACGGGTCGGTGGCCGGCACCATCACGATGCAGTCCCAGGGGACCGCGCGCTTCGTCCGCCTTCCGCCCAACACGGTGCGGGTGCGCGGCGAGAATGTGTGCGGCTTCGTGGAAGACATGACTTTCGAGCCCTGCTTCGAAGTGACGAAGACCGGGCCGATGACCTTCCGCGGCCAGCTCGCGGGCGTGGAAACCATGTGGTGCGACTTCACCCGCCTGGGCAATGAAAGCCAGCAGGTGGCGAGCCGCCGCAAGACCCGCGCGCCCTCCAGCAAGGTCGCCTCCGAGACCTCGGCCGAGTAGCCTCCCGCGAGAAACCTCGGCGCCTCAGGGCGCGAGGTCCGAGGGGGCTTCCTCCCGCCCCTCGATCTGCCCCTTGCGGCGCAGGATCTCCTGCCCCGCATGGTCCATGAAGGCCCGCACCCGCGCCGTGGTGCGCAGGTCCGGGTGGGTCAGCAGCCACAGGCTGGAATCCAAATCCCCCAGCGGCCCCGCGAGCCGCACGAGCCCCGGCGTGATGGAGCCGATGAAGCACGGCAGCACCGCAAGGCCGATGCCCGCCGCCGCCGCCTCCGCAAGGCCCAGAACCGTATTCACCCGGTAGCAGACGCGCCCGTCCCCCGCGCGCTCCCGCAGCCATTTGGCGGGCCGGATGCCGGACAGCGCGTCCGCGAACCCCACCCAGTCGTGCGCCCGCATGTTGGCGGGGTCGAACGTCGCCTCCCCCAGCGCGTCCGCGCGCCCATAGATGCCCCAAGCGATGGTGGCGAGGCGGCGGCCCACCAGCGTGTCGCCCGGCCGGTCGCTGGCGCGCAGCGCCACGTCGGCATCGCGCTTGGTGAGGTTCAGGGAGGTGTTGGAAATCACCACGTCCAGCTGGATCTCGGGATAGGCCCGCCGGAACGAGGCCAGGATGGGCGTCATCAGATGCACCAGCAGCGTGTCGTTGGTGGTGATGCGCAGTTCGCCGGACGGCCGCAAATCCTGCCCCGTGATGCGCCGCTCCACGGCCGCGATCTCCTCAGCCATGCGCTCGGCGAGGCGCACCATCTCCTCGCCCGTGGCGGTGGGCGCGTATCCCGAGCGCGAGCGCTCGAACAGGCGCGCCCCCAATTGCCGCTCCAGCGCGCCGAGCCGCCGGAACACGGTGGAGTGGTTCACCCCCAGCGCCTCCGCCGCCCCCACAAGGGACTTGGTGTCGGCCACCGCCTGCACGAGGCGGAAATCATCCCACGCGATCATGCTTTGCACCCACGCAAAGAAAACTCGGCATTATCACTTATCGCATTGCAAATGCGACGGAGCTACATCTTTTTCCACACTCGAACCTCTTGGAGGCAGACATGATCGACCTTCGCACCGCTCCCTACGGCCTTTTTCTTCTCCGCGCCGCCCTCGGGCTCATGTGGATTTCCCACGCGCTGATGAAGCTGTTCCTGTTCGGCGTCTCCGGCTTCGCCGGCTATCTCGGCTCGCTCGGCCTGCCGGGCTTCCTCGCCGGCCCCGTCATCCTCATCGAGCTGGTGGGCGGCCTGTTCATCCTGTTCGGCATCTTCGCCCGCCCCGTGGCGGTGCTCATGATCCCGGTGATGCTCGGCGCCATGTCGGCCCATATCGGCAATGGCTGGCTGTTTTCCGCGCCGGGCGGCGGCTGGGAATATCCCGCCTTCCTCATCGTCTCGTCGCTGGTGGTGGGCCTTGCCGGCGAAGGCGCCTTCGCCCTTCGCGCCACGCCCCTCATCCCCGGCCTGAAGCCCGCGACCGCCTGACCGACCTTCTCCCGACAATCCGCCCGGACCTCTGGCCCGGGCGGATTTTTCGTTCAGGCGAACGGCGACAGCAGGACCAGGAACAGCCCCGCCATGGCGAAGCTCCACACCATCGAGCGCACATAGGGCACGCCGAGCACGTAAAGCGGCACATAGACGAGGCGGCCCCAGAAATAGAGCCCGGCCCCGCCGATGGAGAGCCAGTTATGGGCGCCCGAGAAATGGGCGATGGCCACGGCGCCCACGAACAGCGGGAAGGTTTCCATCATGTTGCGATGAGCCCGCTCCAGGCGCCCGGCCACCCCTTCCAGCGGCGGCAGCACCGCGTCGCGCGCCCCGGCATTCCAGGCAAGACCCCGCACATGCGTCGCCGCGAAGGCCGCGAGCAGAAGCTGCGCGAAGGCCAGAACGATGCTCAAAGCCAGATAGATGAGTTCAACGGTCATCGGCGCTCTCCGGTGATGCGGTCACGTAGCCGGCGCGCTTCAGGCGCACCAAAGCGAGATCCAGGGCGGACAGGAAGGCGGAGCGGTCGCGCGCCGAGAAGGGCGGCGGCCCGCGCGTCACCTCGCCTGCTGAACGCAGCGAATCCATGAGATCGCGCGTCGCGAGCGCATCGCCGATGGTGGAGGGCGTGAACGCCCGGCCGGTGGGCGAGAGCACGTCCGCCCCGGCGGTGACGCAGCGATGGGCCAGCGGCACGTCCGCCGTCACCACCACGTCGCCCTTCGACACCCGCTCGGCGATATAGTCGTCGGCCACATCCGGCCCGCTCGGCACCACCACCCGCTCCACCTGCACGTCGCGCGGCACCGCCAGCGGCGCGTTGGAGACCAGCACGACACGCACCCCGTGGCGCTCGGCCACGCGATACACCTCATTCTTCACCGGGCAGGCATCGCCATCCACATAGAGGACGATGGGCGCGGCACGGACGGCGACGGGAGATCGGAAGGACATGCGCCTTCATACGCCATCCAACCCGTCAGTCCCACTCCGGGCCCGGTTGACGAACCGCCGCGCCAAGGCTTCATTCGCCCCATGATGCAGCCTTCCTCGCGCCTCGTGGCCTGGCTCCGCCGGCTCCCCGTCATCGGCCCCGCTCTGTCCCACGTCGTGCGGATGGAATGGCTGACGCTGGCCGTCATCGCCGTGGCGGCGCTCGCCTTCTACGGCTTCATCTCCCTGGCGGGCGAGGTGATGGAGGGGGAGACCCACCGGCTCGACGAGCGTATCCTGCTGATGCTGCGCGAGCCGGGCAACACCGCCGATCCCATCGGCCCCGGATGGCTGGAAGAATCGGTGCGCGACCTGACCGCGCTCGGGGGCACCACCATCCTCACCCTCGTCACGCTGGCGGTGCTGGTCTATCTGCTGCTGGTGGGCAAGCGCCTCACCGCCTTCATGGTGTTCGTCTCCGTGGCGGGCGGCACGGTCCTGTCCAGCGCCCTGAAATGGGGCATCGGCCGCCCCCGGCCGGACCTCGTGCCCCACGGCATGGAGGTCTATACGGCGAGCTTCCCCAGCGGCCATTCCACCATGTCGGCGGTGGTCTATCTCACCCTCGGGGCGCTGCTGGCCCGGACCCAGCCGCGCTGGCGGGTGAAGGTGTTCCTTCTCGGCCTTGCCGCATCGGTGACCGTGATCGTCGGCATCAGCCGCATCTATCTGGGCGTCCACTGGCCCACCGATGTCCTGGGCGGATGGGCGCTGGGCGCTGGCTGGGCCTGCCTGTGCTGGCTCGCCCTCCTCTGGCTCCAGATGCGCGGCGAAGTGGAGCCGGAAGGAAAGCCTCCCGCAGAGGGCAATGGCGGGTGAAGGAAACGGCGGCGCCTCTTGTCACGGACGGGGCGCACGCCTCCCGGCGAAGCGCTCAGGATCGAGCGACGCGGGGCAAGATGCGGCAAAGCCGACGACGACGACACAGGCGAGCCCTGCCCTCTCGTGCCCTCGCGCGCGGGACGGTGGGCAAGGCAGGTGGCGAATCGTTACCTTGGGGCGCAGACCTGACGTCAGGTCTGCGTGAAGCCAGACGCCATGCTCAGGAGACGGTCTCAAGCAGTTTGGCGATGTTCTCATCCTTCGGCTGAAGCTCGAGCGCGCGCTCGAGCGAGGTCTTCGCCTCGGATTTCGCGCCCACGCGCGTCAGGGTTTTCCCGAGCAGGAAATGCACACTTCCCCGGTCGGGCTCATCCTCGGCCGCCATCCGCAGAACGTCCACAGCCCGTTGAAGATCGCGCAAGCGGACAAGGCACCGCGCCAAGGTGAACGCGACCTTGTATTTTCTTCCGCCGAGATCGAGAGAGCGCTGAAGGACCTTCTCGGCCTCTTCGAAGCGCTCCTGTGCAAAGAGGAAGCTTCCCCAGCGCACGAGGATCAACACATCGTTGGGCGCCAGCGCCGCCGCCTCCGAATAGAGGGCCTCGGCGATGACGGCCTGTCCCGCCTTGGCGCGGCGGTCGGCGATCTGGGTCAGCTTATAGGCTTCGCTGAGCGCGCCATGGGAGGCGTTCGCGATTTCGTCGTCCTTCGCGCCGGACAGCCCCCCATCCAGATAGGCCTGCTGCATGCGGATGACGTTCAAGCGAACGGCGTCGTCCGAAACATGCGCGCCATCCTCGGCCCAGGCGACGTTTCTTTCCGACAGCGTGATGCTTTCATAGGTCGGCAGATAATCGACCCGGGGATTTTCCAAGCAAAACTGCTCAACGGCTGCGCGCTGGACCGCCTTTGAATATGTGTTCGCCACAAACGCATCGTTCAACGTCATCGTGGACCCGAGAGCCACGGGCGACACGGTCAGCAAGATACGAAAGTCGGGATGACCGTGTTCCTCGAGGACAGAGATGATTTCCCTCAGGGAACTCAATATCTCATTATATTCGAGCAGATGAAATTTAAATCGATCCCCGTAGCGATCAGCCGTCGCCTTGAGGGGCATCGAATTCATATAGATCCCATACTCTGTGTCGAACCACGCTTCGGCGAGGCCGAGCGTGATGATGATGACCTTCGCGTCCTTGATGAGCTTCATGTAATTGAGAACCGCCCGGCGCATCCCGAGCATCGTCTCTTTCGGCGCCGGCATCAGACCCGCCGCCAATTGCATGTCGAGGTAGCGCCCCTCGCGCACTTCCACGAGGGAGTCCCAGGGAAATTCCGAGCCGGGCACCAACGCCCAGCGCAATTCATTCAGGATCGACTGGACGACGAACTTGTTCAGCGTCGAGGACTTGACCTTCACGCCCTCGGCCGCGCACAGGCCCTCGAATTGAGACACCGCAACGTTGAAGCCCTCGATCACGAGGTGCTGCTCGATGTTTCTCGCGAAGCAGGAGCCGATCGTGAAAACGAGGTCGTCCTTGCCGATGGAGAAGCTAGGCCGCAATTGAGGGCGGCAAAAGGGCGCCAATCGCTGGGATTGGGCACCCTCGTCTCTCGGCCAACTCGCGTCGGGCCTCTGCTGATTCTTGCTTGCTTCCGAATATGACAAGTTAAGCAGAGGCATTTGAATTCCTAGCGCTCAGGCGAGAGCATTTTCCGCGCGAAACCGCTCCGCGATCGAGATGTAATACCTTTCAGGATGCAGCATCTTGCTAGGATCTATGAAGAAATCGATCGAGACAGCCCGACGCCCATAGAAGATCTGATGCGAGATCTGCCGGCTATCGACGATCCAAACATCTCCCGGCGCAAAAAACGCGACATGCCGCGGCTGGTCATCCCACCACTCTTTGGAGCTTTTCCCGAACACCGCCCCATTAAAGTAGGACCAAAGGTCGTTTGCCGATGCGTCCTGAAGCACATTGGCGGGAACCTTGCCCTTCACGAGCTTTTCGATCTCGCCAATCGGCCAGCTCGTCTGCCAAATTCTGGGCTGATTGTCCAAATTGACGAACATTCTGGCAAAATGATAAGGTGACGTCTCCGAATACGCATCAATATGCATATTTTCGGTCATGATAGTATTCAAACGCCAGACAACATTGGGGCGCTCGAACTCGTAATCTGAAAATATTTTCGTATAAATCGGCAAAAGTAATTGATATACTTTCACCATATTGTCGCAAATGATGCCGATCAACTGGGTCGGGACTTCACGCTTCTTCAAACGCTTCGCCAAGTCCTCGACGTCGGAAAGATCCGACATATTCGGACTGTGCGCCATCTTCTTAAGAGCGGGATATAAATCGGTATCCAGGCCCGCCCAGAAATCGAAGTCGATATTCGCATTCAAATTGGGGAAATAAATGACCTTCCCGTCCTCGTACTCTGGAACATAGCTACGAGGTGAGGAGCCGGCAACGACATCCTCTGCAGCGACAAAATAATTGGGAAGATGCGGGTTCGCGAAAAGCTTTGGCATAAGTCCTCCCGAGGATTGAAAACCTCAACTGACACGCCCTTCAGCCTCGGTCCGCCGCCCGTCAAGAAGTGGGCTCCGAAATGATCATCATTCGGAGGTTCCTGCGGAATAACCCAATTGGGTGCGACCTGAACGACTCTACCGAGTTGCCATCACGGGATTTATACAAGCGCCCTCGACCCTGCCGCAAGCGGAGCCGGGTCAGTCGAACAGCGAGGAGACCGATTCCTCGTGCGCCGTGCGCGCGATGGCTTCGCCGATGAGGGTGCCGATGGAGAGGACGCGGATATTGCGCGCCACGCGCACCGCCTCGGTGGGCTGGATGGAATCGGTGATCACCAATTCCTTCAGCTTGGAGGCGGTGATGCGGGCCACCGCGCCGCCGGACAGCACGCCGTGGGTGATGTAGGCGTGCACTTCCAGCGCGCCGCGCGCCAGCAGCGCCTCGGCGGCGTTCACCAGCGTGCCGCCGGAATCGACGATGTCGTCCACCAGGATGCAGGACCGGCCTTCCACATTGCCGATCACGTTCATCACTTCGCTCTCGCCCGGCCGCTCGCGGCGCTTGTCCACGATGGCGAGCTGGGCGTCGATGCGCTTGGCGAGCGCGCGGGCGCGCACCACGCCGCCCACGTCGGGGGAGACCACCACGAGGTTCGAGGTGTCGAACCGCTCCTTGATGTCACGCACCATGACGGGCGCGGCATAGAGATTGTCGGTGGGGATGTCGAAGAAGCCCTGGATCTGGCCCGCATGCAGGTCCAGCGTCATCACGCGGTCAGCGCCCGCATGGGTGATGAGGTTGGCCACCAGCTTGGCGGAAATGGGCGTGCGCGGGCCGGGTTTGCGGTCCTGCCGGGCATAGCCGAAATAGGGGAGCACCGCCGTGATGCGCTTGGCGGAGGCACGGCGCAGCGCATCGATGATGATGAGCAGCTCCATGAGATGGTCATTGGTGGGGAAGGACGTGGACTGGATCACGAACGTGTCCTGCCCGCGCACATTCTCCTGGATCTCGACGAAGATCTCCATGTCCGCGAAGCGCCGAACGACCGCCTTGGTCAGGGGCGTCTCCAGATAGGCGGCAATGGCTTCGGAAAGCGCCCGGTTGGAATTGCCGGCCACAAGCTTCATGGATCCGTTCTCGCTCGACATGCTGTCCCCGCCCGAAGGCCGGCCCCGGCCGCCTTACGCGGCATTGATTGGCGGCGCGCGGCGCCTTTGTAAAGCCTGTTACTGCGCCGCGTAGGCGAGAGCCGTGGCGTGCGGCGCTTCGGCCACGGGGGGGCCGTTGCCGTCCACCGGAGGCGCCGCGGGCGCCGCAGGGGCCGGCTCGGCCGGCGCGGCGACGGCGGCGGGCGCCGGCGCGGCGGACGGGCTCGGCGGCGGCGCGCCCACCGTCTCGGCCAGGGCCGCCATGGAAACGCCGGCGATGCGGTTGAGGACGTCCTCGTCGCAGGCCTGCCAGGCGTCGCCCTTGGGCCGCTTCACCACTTCCTCGCCGGTCAGGCGCGCGACGCGCTGCTTGTTGGTGTCGAACACGTCCCAGACATAGGTGACGGAGGTCTTGTCCTTGCTGCTGTTCACCGCGAGATAGCCGCGCACGCGGTAGGCGGCAGGCTCGGCGCGGGAGACGACGGCCACCTTCTGGGTCTGCGCCTCGGTGGTGAGCTGGGTCACGAGCTTCTCGAAGGTCGCCTTGGGCGGGCCGTCGATGGATTCGAATGCGAGGGACTTGGAGCCGCCCGAGGCGTAGCCGGTGCCATCGGTCTGGCAGGCGGCGAGGGCGAGGCCCATCCCCAGAAGGACCACACGGCCCGCGATAAGGAAGAGGCTGCGCCCCCGGCTTACCGTCGCATCGCTCATGCGGCTTCCCCTCGTCAGATCTCCGATGAGAAGGAGTTACCGTTTATTAACCTGCAGGTCCAGAGCGCGCGTTAAGAGCCTGTTAAGGAGCGACGGATTTCCAAGCGTTTCCGGGCCTCTGCCCGCCCCTCTCATGCCGCCGCTGACGGTGCGTCCGCGCGGATTCGCAGGGCCCCTTAACTATTCGGTCATGTTTGTGTGGTCGGCGCCAGGGCGATGGCGGCGACCAGGCGCCCGTAATCGGGCTCCTTGCGATGGGTGGAGCGGCGGTAGCTGAAGAAGCGCTCTTCGTCGGAATAGGTGTCGAGGCCCAGATCCTCGATCTGCCCCACCCCCGCCTCGCGCAGGCGGTGGGCGATGAAGCCCGGCAGGTCGAACTGCACATGCCCGGGCCGTCCGGCCGCCTTGAAGAAGCGGTCGAGGGCGGGATCCGCATCGAGGAAGCGCGCGCGGAAATCCTCGCCCACCTCGTAGCTGTCCTGGCGGATCAGCGGGCCGACGACGGCGCGTACGTCCGCGCGCCGGGCGCCGAGGCGCTCCATGGCGGAAAGCGTGCCCTCGATGACGCCGCCGAAGGCGCCCTTCCAGCCCGCATGGGCCGCGCCCACCACCCGCGCCACGGGATCGGCGAACAGGACCGGGCCGCAATCGGCCACCGTGATGGTGGCGCCGAGTCCCGGCACCGCCGTCACCACCGCATCCGCCTTGGGGGCGTCTTCGCGGATCCAGGGGGTTTCGAGAATGACGGCGTCGGGCGAATGCACCTGCCAGCAGGCCACGAGCGCGGCCGGCTCGATGCCCAGCGCGCCGGCCATGCGGGCGCGGTTCTCGGAGACGTTGGCGATGTCGTCCTGCGAGCCCATCCCGCCATTGAGGCTGGCATAGAGCCCGCCCGAGAC
>JACESF010000077.1 GCA_013911975.1 Hyphomicrobiales bacterium
CGGGCGACAACGTGTCCATGGACGTGACGCTGATCGTCCCGATCGCCATGGAGGAGAAGCTGCGCTTCGCCATCCGTGAAGGCGGTCGCACGGTTGGAGCAGGCGTGGTCGCGGCGATCATCGAGTGATCGATGCGACTGAGCCGTCCGCGACAAGCGCGGACGGTTGCGGCGCCGGCGTCGTCGCCGCCATCATCGAGTGATCCACCTGTCTTCGGGTTGAACGGACGGGCCGGCCTTGCGCCGGCCCGTTTCTTTTTGGGCGGCGCATCGGCGGGCGATCCAAGGGCGGGCGATCCAAAGGGCAGGCAATCCAAAGGGAAAGCGCGCAGGCCCCCTTTACAGCGCTTCATTCGCTGACTAGACACACACACCCCGATGCGCTGGATCGCTTTTCCGGCGCGAGGGCGCATACCCTTGAGTGCTCAGGGCAGTAGGAGTGTAGCTCAACTGGTTAGAGCACCGGTCTCCAAAACCGGGGGTTGGGGGTTCGAGTCCCTCCACTCCTGCCACGCACCAAGGGAATGGACGCAGCGGGCGCTTGGACGCGCCCAAGGGACGGCACGGGCGCGCGAGCGTTCGTCCGGTCGAAGGCCGCAGGCATACGGCCCGGATTTCACGGCGGCGACCGCGCAGCACGGCTTCGAGGTCACCGGAACCTGAGGAGAGGGCGCGGGCAGGCGAAAGCCGGCCGGGCCAAGGCGATATGGCGAAGATCAGTCCCGTCGAATTCTTCCGGCAGGTGCGCACCGAGACCGCGAAGGTCACGTGGCCGACACGGCGCGAGACCCTCATCACCACCGCCATGGTGTTCGTGATGGTCCTGATCGCCTCGCTGTTCTTCCTGTTGTCCGATCAGGTGATTCAGTTCGCCATCCGTCAGATTCTCAGCATAGGGCATTGAGACACGCCATGGCGAAGCGCTGGTACATCGTCCACGCCTATTCCAATTTCGAGAAGAAGGTGGCGGATTCCATTCGCGAGCAGGCCGACCAGCGCGGCCTCGCCGACCTGTTCGAGCACATCCTCGTGCCCACCGAGAAGGTGGTGGAGGTGCGCCGGGGCCGGAAGGTGGACACCGAGCGCAAGTTCTTCCCCGGCTATGTGCTCGTGAAGATGGACCTCACCGACGAGGCGTTCCATCTCATCAAGAACACCCCGAAGGTGACGGGCTTCCTGGGCGCCGACAACAAGCCCATGCCCATCTCCGAGAACGAGGCCATGCGCATCCTGCAGCAGGTGCAGGAAGGCATCGAGCGCCCGAAGCCGTCCATCAGCTACGAGGTTGGCGAGACGGTGAAGGTCTCCGACGGCCCCTTCGCGTCCTTCAACGGCATCGTCGAGGAAGTGGACGAGGCCCGCTCGCGCCTCAAGGTGGCGGTCTCCATCTTCGGCCGCGCCACGCCGGTGGAGCTGGAATTCGGGCAGGTGGAGAAGGTCTGAGGGCGCGAAGCCCCCAGCCTGCGCCCTTGCGCCCGGCCCTTGCGCCTTCAACCGGCATCGATTATGTGAACGCCCTTCCCGGCGGCGCTTGGCGCGGACGGGAAGGCGGAACCGGCTCCGGCCGGTTCGCAAGACGTGGGAGGTGACGGGGCGTCTCGCCAATGCCCCGATGATCCGCACCACGGACCCTGGCCGATCCCACCCCGCCGTTCCGGGCGGGGACATCGGCGTTTTTGCAGGAGTTTGACATGGCGAAGAAGATCACCGGCTACATCAAGCTGCAGGTCGCGGCCGGCAGCGCCAACCCGGCGCCGCCCATCGGCCCCGCGCTCGGTCAGCGCGGCCTGAACATCATGGAGTTCTGCAAGGCGTTCAATGCCGCCACGCAGAAGGAAGAGAAGGGGATGCCCATCCCCGTCGTCATCACGGTCTACCAGGACCGCTCCTTCACCTTCGAGATGAAGAGCCCGCCCGTCTCCTACTTCCTCAAGAAGGCCGCCGGCCTCGAGACGAAGAAGAAGCCCGGCTCCGGCTCCAAGACCCCCGGCAAGGGCTCGACCGTCGGCAAGGTCACGCGCGCTCAGCTCAATGAGATCGCCGCGACGAAGATGAAGGATCTGAACTGCGATACGGTGGAATCCGCCGTGCGCATGCTCGAAGGCTCGGCCCGCTCCATGGGCCTCCAGGTTCAGGGGTGACGACGATGGCAATGCATGGAAAGCGCGTTCGCGCGACTCGCGACGGCCTCGACCGCCTGAAGCTGTACGGCCTCGACGAGGCGCTGGCCCTCCTGAAGGAGCGGACCACCGCCAAGTTCGACGAGACCATCGAGGTGGCGCTCAATCTCGGCGTCGATCCCCGCCACGCGGACCAGATGGTGCGCGGCGTGTGCAACCTGCCCAACGGCTCCGGCCGTACGGTGCGCGTGGCCGTGTTCGCCCGCGGCGCCAAGGCCGATGAGGCCAAGGCGGCGGGCGCGGACATCGTCGGCGCCGAGGACCTCCTGGAGTCCATCCAGGGCGGCACCATCGACTTCGACCGCTGCATCGCCACCCCGGACCTGATGCCGCTGGTCGGCCGTCTCGGCAAGGTGCTCGGCCCGCGCGGCCTGATGCCGAACCCGAAGGTCGGCACCGTGACCATGGACGTGAAGGGTGCCGTCGCGGCCGCCAAGGGTGGCGCGGTGGAATTCCGCGTCGAGAAGGCCGGCATCATCCATGCCGGCATCGGCAAGGCCTCGTTCCCGGCCGACAAGCTGGCCGAGAACATCCGCGCCTTCGCCGACGCGGTGGTCAAGGCGAAGCCCGCCGGCGCGAAGGGCACCTACCTCCAGCGCGTCGCGATCAGCTCCACCATGGGCCCGGGCATCAAGGTCGAGCCCAACACGGTGGTCGCCGCCGGCGCGTGATGCGCTTCCCCTCTCCCCTTGGGGGAGGGGGTTCGGCCTTCGGGCCGTCGTTAACGGAAAGGGCGTGACAACGCGCCCTTTACCCTTTATAGAACCCGTTCCCTGGCGATGGCGACATTGCCGGGTGGTAGAGGTTTATAGGCTTCCGCGCCGGAAACGGCGTTGGAGGGGCTGGGAGGGTTCGCCCGCCCGGCCTTTATGCTCATCTTGAATCCGGTTCTCCGGATGGATGGGCTGAAGTCCTGTCCGAGACTGCCGGTGCCGCGCGGCCTGCGCGGCTTGAACTCCAGGAGGCGCCTTCCGGTGCCGGGATGGGGGCCAGCATAGACGGGGAAGACCGGAATTTTTTCAGGCGGCGCTCCTGCGTTGCCGGTGAAGATCGGTTCGAACCAGCACCTTGAGGCCGGTGACCCGGATCCCGAGGGGACAGGGCATGTGAGCGTCGCGCGGAGCGCGGCGGGCATGTCCGACGAGGACGGTCCGCCCCGGACGGGCGACAAGGTGCAACCGGCGGCGCCAGGTTTCTGGTTCCGCCACAGGCTTAAAGAGAGCCAGACGTGGATCGAGCGGAAAAACAACAGCTCGTCACTGCGCTCACCGAAGTGTTCAAGACCACTTCGGTCGTCGTGGTGGCCCACTATTCCGGCCTCACCGTGGCCCAGATGTCGAACCTGCGTCGGCAGATGAAGGCCAATGGTGCGACCGTGAAGGTGGCGAAGAACCGCCTCGCCAAGATCGCTCTGGAAGGCTCCGACGTCGCCCATGTGGCGCCCCTGCTGAAGGGGCCCACCATCATCGCTTATTCGAGCGATCCGGTGGCGGCGCCGAAGGTGGCTGTCGACTTTGCCAAGACGAACGACAAGTTCGTCATCCTTGGCGGGGCGATGGGCACGACGGCCCTGAATGCTGACGGTGTGAAGGCGCTTGCCACCATGCCGTCCCTGGATGAACTGCGTGCGAAGCTGGTGGGCCTGATTCAGGCGCCCGCCACCAAGATCGCCCAGCTCACCACCGCGCCGGCGGCGAAGCTCGCCCGCGTGTTCGGGGCCTATGCCAAACAGGACGAAGCCGCGTGAGGCGGTGGATCTCGCAAACCTGACATTCGAACCTATCTTAGGAACATACCATGGCTGATCTGACCAAGCTCGTTGACGAGCTCTCCTCCCTCACCGTTCTCGAGGCCGCCGAGCTCGCGAAGCTCCTCGAGGAGAAGTGGGGCGTCTCCGCCGCCGCCGCCGTCGCTGTCGCGGCTGCCCCGGCTGCCGGCGCCGCCGCTGCGGCCGTCGAGGAGCAGACCGAGTTCACCGTTGTCCTGGCTGCCGCCGGCGACAAGAAGATCGAGGTCATCAAGGAAGTGCGCGCCATCACCGGTCTCGGCCTGAAAGAGGCCAAGGACCTGGTGGAAGGCGCTCCCAAGCCCGTCAAGGAAGGCGTGGCGAAGGACGAGGCCGAGAAGCTCAAGGCCCAGCTCGAGAAGGCTGGCGCCAAGGTCGAGCTCAAGTGAGCTTGTGACATACGCGGCCCCGGGAGCGATCCCGGGGCCGTTTGCCCCGGTTGGGGCGGGACGGTTCTCCGGGCAGCCGCTTGCGGCTGCGCGGTGAGCCGTTTCGGCGCGGAAAAGGGATGGCGTCTCGCCCTCAACCTTTTCCGCCGGAATGGTGGTGGGTCGGAGGGCCGGCGCGGAAACCTTTCTTCGGAAAGGCCGGGGCCCAGGGACCAGGACGGACGAGGATCGAGATGGCGCAAACGTTCACCGGTCGCAAGCGGATCCGCAAATTCTTCGGAAAGATCAAGGAAGTGGCTGAGATGCCGAACCTCATCGAGGTTCAGAAGGCGTCTTACGACCAGTTCCTGCAGATCGAGGAGCCGAAGGGCGGACGCGCGGACGACGGTCTCCAGGCGGTGTTCAAGTCGGTGTTCCCCATCTCCGACTTCTCCGGCGCCGCCATGCTGGAGTTCGTGCGCTACGAGTTCGAGCCGCCGAAATATGACGTGGACGAGTGCCGCCAGCGCGGCATGACCTTCGCCGCCCCGCTGAAGGTCACGCTGCGCCTCATCGTGTTCGATGTGGACCCGGACACCGGCGCCAAGTCCGTGAAGGACATCAAGGAGCAGGACGTCTACACGGGCGACATCCCGCTGATGACCATGAACGGCACGTTCATCGTCAACGGCACGGAGCGCGTCATCGTCTCCCAGATGCACCGCTCGCCGGGCGTGTTCTTCGACCACGACAAGGGCAAGACCCATTCGTCGGGCAAGCTGCTGTTCGCCGCGCGCATCATTCCCTATCGCGGGTCCTGGCTCGACATCGAGTTCGACGCCAAGGACATCGTCTATGCGCGCATCGACCGTCGCCGCAAGATCCCGGTGACGAGCCTGCTCTATGCGCTGGGCCTCGATTCGGAAGAGATCCTCGACACCTTCTACGAGAAGATCCTCTATTCCCGCGCCAAGGACGGCTGGCGCATGCCGTTCGACCCCAAGCGGATGAAGGGCTACAAGGCCGTCTCCGACATGGTGGACGCGGACACCGGCGAAGTGGTGGTGGAGGCGGGCAAGAAGCTCACCGTCCGCGCCGCCCGCCAGCTCGCCGAGAAGGGCCTCAAGGCCCTCAAGATCTCCGACGAGGAGATGGTCGGCCAGTATATCGCCGAGGACCTCGTTGACCTCGCCACCGGCGAGATCAACGCCGAGGCCGGCGACGAGGTGACCGAGAAGCTGCTGAAGGTGCTTGAGGAGGCCGGGTACAACGAGATCCCGATCCTCGACATCGACCACGTCAATACCGGCGCCTACATCCGCAACACGCTCTCGGCCGACAAGAACGTGACGCGCGAGGACGCGTTGTTCGACATCTACCGCGTGATGCGTCCCGGCGAGCCGCCGACGCTGGATTCCGCGCAGGCCATGTTCCACTCGCTGTTCTTCGACAGCGAGCGCTACGACCTGTCCGCGGTCGGCCGCGTGAAGATGAACATGCGCCTCGACCTGGACTGCCCCGACACGGTGCGCACCCTGCGCCGCGAGGACATCCTGGCCGTCATCAAGACGCTGGTGGAGCTGCGCGACGGCAAGGGCGAGATCGACGACATCGACCATCTCGGCAATCGCCGCGTGCGCTCGGTCGGCGAGCTCATGGAGAACCAGTACCGCATCGGCCTGCTGCGCATGGAGCGCGCCATCAAGGAACGCATGTCGTCCGTCGACATCGACACCGTGATGCCGCAGGACCTGATCAATGCGAAGCCGGTTGCGGCGGCGGTGCGCGAGTTCTTCGGCTCGTCCCAGCTCTCGCAGTTCATGGACCAGACCAACCCGCTCTCCGAGATCACCCACAAGCGCCGCCTCTCGGCGCTTGGCCCGGGCGGCCTCACCCGCGAGCGGGCGGGCTTCGAGGTGCGCGACGTGCACCCGACCCACTATGGCCGCATCTGCCCCATCGAGACGCCGGAAGGGCCGAATATCGGCCTCATCAACTCGCTGGCGACCTTCGCCCGCGTGAACAAGTACGGCTTCATCGAGACGCCTTACCGCAAGGTGGTGGACGGGCGCGTGACCGACGAGGTGGTCTATCTCTCCGCCATGGAGGAGGGGAAGTACCACGTCGCGCAGGCCAACATCCCGCTCGACGCCACGGGCAAGTTCGAGGAAGACCTCGTGGTCTGCCGTCATGCGGGCGACGTCCTGTTGGTGACGCCCGACCGCGTCGACTTCATGGACGTGTCGCCCAAGCAGCTCGTGTCGGTCGCGGCCGCGCTCATCCCGTTCCTTGAGAACGACGACGCGAACCGCGCGCTCATGGGCTCGAACATGCAGCGCCAGGCGGTTCCGCTGGTGCGCTCGCAGGCGCCGCTGGTCGGCACCGGCATGGAAGCGGTCGTGGCCCGGGATTCCGGCGCCGCCATCGCCGCCCGCCGCACCGGCGTGATCGATCAGGTGGACGCCACCCGTATCGTCATCCGCGCCACGGAAGAGGCCGACCCGTCCAAGTCCGGCGTCGACATCTACCGGCTGATGAAGTTCCAGCGCTCCAACCAGTCCACCTGCATCAACCAGCGTCCGCTGGTGCGCGTGGGCGACGTGGTGAAGAAGGGCGACATCATCGCCGACGGTCCGTCCACGGAGCTGGGCGAGCTGGCGCTCGGCCGGAACGTGCTCGTCGCGTTCATGCCGTGGAACGGCTACAACTTCGAAGACTCGATCCTGCTCTCGGAGAACATCGTCAAGGAAGACGTGTTCACCTCGATCCATATCGAGGAATTCGAGGCCATGGCCCGTGACACGAAGCTGGGCCCGGAGGAAATCACCCGCGACATTCCCAACGTCTCGGAAGAGGCGCTGAAGAATCTCGACGAGGCCGGCATCGTCTATATCGGCGCGGAAGTGCGCGCCGGCGACATCCTGGTGGGCAAGATCACCCCCAAGGGCGAGAGCCCGATGACGCCGGAAGAGAAGCTGCTGCGCGCCATCTTCGGCGAGAAGGCCGCGGACGTGCGCGACACCTCGCTCCGCCTGCCGCCCGGCACCACGGGCACCATCGTCGAGGTGCGCGTGTTCAACCGCCACGGCGTGGACAAGGACGAGCGCGCGCTGGCCATCGAGCGCGAGGAAATCGAGCGTCTCGCGAAGGACCGCGACGACGAGCAGGCGATCCTGGACCGCAACGTCTATGGCCGCCTCACCGAGATCCTCGACGGCAAGGTCGCCATCGCGGGCCCGAAGGGCTTCAAGAAGGACAGCGAGATCACCCGCGCTGCGCTGGGCGATTTCCCGCGCTCGCAATGGTGGCTGTTCGCGGTCGCCGACGACGCGCTCATGTCCGAGATCGAGGCGATCCGGGCGCAGTATGACGAGTCCAAGAAGCGCCTTGAGCAGCGCTTCCTGGACAAGGTCGAGAAGCTGCAGCGCGGCGACGAGCTCCCGCCCGGCGTGATGAAGATGGTCAAGGTCTTCGTCGCGGTGAAGCGCAAGATCCAGCCCGGCGACAAGATGGCGGGCCGCCACGGCAACAAGGGCGTGGTCTCGCGCATCGTCCCGGTGGAGGACATGCCGTTCCTTGAGGACGGCACCAACGTGGACATCGTGCTGAACCCGCTCGGCGTGCCGAGCCGCATGAATGTGGGCCAGATCCTGGAGACCCATCTGGGCTGGGCCTGCGCGGGCCTCGGCCGCCAGGTGGCCGCCGCGGTGGACGCCTATTATGCCAAGCAGGACGAGAACGGCCTGCGCGGCACGCTGGAGACCATCTACGGCAAGGACGACATCGCCCCGCTGAAGTCGGGCGAGCTGGTCGAACTGTCGGAGAATCTCCGCAAGGGCGTTCCCATGGCGACCCCGGTGTTCGACGGCGCGCACGAGGCGGACATCGAGACCCAGCTTGAGAAGGCGGGCCTCGACCGGTCCGGCCAGTCCACGCTGTTCGACGGCCGCACGGGCGAGCCCTTCGACCGTAAGGTGACGGTGGGCTACATCTACATGCTGAAGCTCCACCACCTCGTGGACGACAAGATCCACGCGCGCTCCATCGGCCCCTACTCGCTCGTCACCCAGCAGCCGCTGGGCGGCAAGGCGCAGTTCGGCGGCCAGCGCTTCGGCGAAATGGAGGTGTGGGCGCTCGAAGCGTACGGCGCGGCCTACACGCTCCAGGAGATGCTCACCGTGAAGTCGGACGACGTGGCCGGCCGCACCAAGGTCTATGAGTCCATCGTGCGTGGCGAAGACACGTTCGAGAGCGGCATTCCCGAGAGCTTCAACGTGCTCGTGAAGGAAATGCGCTCGCTCGGCCTCAATGTGGAGCTGCTCAACTCCAAGACCGGGCGCAGCGTGAATTCCGGCACCCGAGAGAACCTGCCGGCGGCCGAATAGGCCGCCCCCATACGGGCGGAGGCGCCGCGCCTCCGCCCTGGTGCCGAACTGCGAATTTACCGGCGCGACCCCTCAAGGACGGCATGAGGGCGAGGCGCCGAGCCGAAGGAGACGGCGATGAATCAAGAGGTGATGAATCTCTTCAATCCGGCGACCCCGGCTCCGACCTTTGATCAGATCAAGATCTCGATCGCGAGCCCCGACAAGATCGCCTCCTGGTCCTATGGCGAGATCAAGAAGCCTGAGACCATCAACTACCGCACCTTCAAGCCGGAGCGGGACGGGCTCTTCTGCGCCCGGATCTTCGGGCCCATCAAGGATTACGAGTGCTTGTGCGGCAAGTACAAGCGCATGAAGTACAAGGGCATCATCTGCGAGAAGTGCGGCGTCGAGGTCACCCTCTCGCGGGTGCGCCGCGAGCGCATGGGCCATATCGAGCTGGCCGCGCCCGTCGCCCACATCTGGTTCCTGAAGTCGCTCCCGAGCCGCATCGGCCTGCTGCTCGACATGACGCTGAAGGACCTCGAGCGCATCCTGTACTTCGAGTATTTCGTGGTCATCGAGCCGGGCCTCACCCCGCTCAAGTACCGCCAGCTCCTCTCCGAGGACGACTATCTGCGCGCCCAGGAAGAGTATGGCGAGGACAGCTTCACCGCCATGATCGGCGCCGAGGCGATCCGCGAGCTGCTGCGCGCCATGGACCTCGACAAGATCGCGGCCGACCTGCGCGTTGAGATCTCCGAGGCGACCACCGAGCTGAAGCCCAAGAAGCTCGCCAAGCGCCTGAAGATCGTCGAGGCCTTCCAGCTCTCCGGCAACAAGCCGGAATGGATGATCCTGACGCATGTCCCGGTCATCCCGCCGGACCTGCGCCCGCTGGTGCCGCTGGACGGCGGCCGCTTCGCGACCTCCGACCTCAACGACCTGTACCGCCGCGTCATCAACCGCAACAACCGCCTGAAGCGGCTCATCGAGCTGCGCGCGCCTGACATCATCATCCGCAACGAGAAGCGCATGCTTCAGGAAGCGGTCGATGCGCTGTTCGACAACGGCCGCCGCGGCCGCGTCATCACGGGCGCCAACAAGCGTCCGCTGAAGTCGCTCGCCGACATGCTGAAGGGCAAGCAGGGCCGGTTCCGTCAGAACCTGCTCGGCAAGCGCGTGGACTATTCCGGCCGCTCGGTGATCGTGGTGGGCCCGGAGATGAAGCTCCACCAGTGCGGCCTGCCCAAGAAGATGGCGCTGGAGCTGTTCAAGCCCTTCATCTATGCGCGCCTCGACGCGAAGGGCCATTCCGCCACCGTGAAGCAGGCGAAGAAGCTGGTCGAGAAGGAGCGTCCCGAGGTGTGGGACATCCTCGACGAGGTGATCCGCGAGCACCCGGTGATGCTGAACCGCGCGCCGACGCTCCACCGCCTGGGCATCCAGGCGTTCGAGCCGGTGCTCATCGAGGGCAAGGCGATCCAGCTTCACCCGCTGGTCTGCTCGGCCTTCAACGCGGACTTCGACGGCGACCAGATGGCCGTGCACGTTCCCCTCTCGCTGGAAGCCCAGCTCGAGGCGCGCGTGCTCATGATGTCCACGAACAACATCCTGCACCCGGCGAACGGCGCGCCCATCATCGTGCCCTCGCAGGACATCGTGCTGGGCCTCTATTATCTCTCCATCATGCGCGAGCGTGAGCCCGGAGAGGGCATGATGTTCGCGGACATGGGCGAGATCGACCACGCGCTGGCCGCGAAGTCCATCACGCTGCACACCAAGATCATGGGCCGCTACATCGGCGTGGACGCCGAGGGCAAGCGCATGTCCAAGATCTATGAGACCACGCCCGGTCGCATGAAGATCGGCGAACTGCTGCCGAAGCATCCGAAGGTGCCCTTCGACGTCGTCAACAAGCTGATGACGAAGAAGGAAATCTCCAACATGATCGACGCGGTGTACCGTCACTGCGGTCAGAAGGAGAGCGTGATCTTCTGCGACCGGATCATGGCGCTCGGCTTCCACAACGCCTTCAAGGCGGGCATTTCCTTCGGCAAGGACGACATGGTCGTGCCGAAGAAGAAGTGGGACCTCGTGGAGGAGACCCGCGCCCTCACGAAGGAATACGAGCAGCAGTACAATGACGGCCTGATCACGCAGGGCGAGAAGTACAACAAGGTCGTCGATGCGTGGGGCAAGTGCACCGACCGCATCGCCGACGAGATGATGAAGGAAATCTCGGCGGTCCGTAAGGATCCCAAGACCGGGCGGGACCGGCAGATCAACTCGATCTACATGATGTCCCACTCCGGAGCGCGTGGGTCGCCCGCCCAGATGAAGCAGCTTGCCGGCATGCGCGGCCTCATGGCCAAGCCGTCGGGCGAGATCATCGAGAGCCCGATCATCTCGAACTTCAAGGAAGGCCTGACCGTGATGGAGTATTTCAACTCCACCCACGGCGCCCGTAAGGGTCTGGCGGACACCGCCTTGAAGACCGCGAACTCCGGCTATCTCACCCGTCGTCTCGTCGACGTGGCGCAGGATTCCATCATCAACGAGCGCGATTGCGGCTCGCAGAATGGCATCCACATGCGCGCCATCATCGACAGCGGCCAGATCGTCGCCTCGCTCGCCTCGCGCGTGCTGGGACGGACGGCCGTGGAAGATGTGGTGGAGCCAGCCACCGGCAACGTCATCGTCCCGGCCGGGACGATGATCGAGGAGCCGCATATCGAGCGGATCAACAAGTCCGGCATCCAGGAGATCAAGATCCGGTCGGTGCTGACCTGCGAGACCCGTAACGGCGTGTGCGGCACCTGCTACGGGCGCGATCTCGCCCGCGGCACGCCGGTCAACATGGGCGAGGCGGTCGGCGTCATCGCGGCGCAGTCCATCGGCGAGCCGGGCACCCAGCTCACCATGCGCACCTTCCATATCGGTGGTGCGGCGCAGCTGGCGGACTCCTCGTTCGTCGAGACCAATTTCGAGGGCATCGTCCGGATCCGTAACCGGAACCTGGCGCGCAACTCGGAAGGCGATCTCATCGTCATGGCCCGCAACGTGGCGGTCGTGGTGGTGGACGTGGACGGCACCGAGCGCGCGGTTCACCGCGTGCAGTACGGCTCGCGCCTGAAGGTGGACGAGGGCGACACGGTGAAGCGCGGCCAGCGCATCGCCGAATGGGACCCCTACACCCGGCCGATCCTGACCGAGGTGGACGGCACCGTGGGCTTCGAGGACCTGGTCGAAGGCCAGTCCATGAACGAAGCCATCGACGAGGCCACCGGCATCGCCAAGCGCGTCGTCACGGACACCCGTGCGGTGCGTGGCGCGGACCTGCGCCCGGCCATCCTCATCAAGGGGACGGACGGCAAGGTGCTGAAGCTGGCCCGCGGCGGCGACGCCCGCTACTCGCTGCCGGTGGAAGCCATCATCTCGGTGGATCCGGGTTCCACCATCAAGGCCGGCGACGCCGTGGCGCGCGTGCCCATGGAGAGCGCCAAGACCCGCGACATCACGGGCGGCCTGCCGCGCGTGGCGGAGCTGTTCGAGGCCCGTCGTCCGAAGGATGCCGCCATCATCGCGGAAATCTCCGGCACGGTGCGCTTCGGCCGCGACTACAAGAACAAGCGCCGGCTCACCATCGAGCCGTCGGACGGTGGCGATCCCGTCGAGTACCTGATCCCGAAGGGCAAGCACATCCATCTCCAGGACGGCGACGTGGTGGAGAAGGGCGACTTCCTGGTGGACGGCAACCCGGCGCCGCACGACATCCTGGCGATCAAGGGCGTGGAAGAGCTCGCCGCCTTCCTCGTGAACGAGATCCAGGAGGTCTATCGCCTCCAGGGCGTGAACATCAACGACAAGCACATCGAAGTCATCGTCCGCAACATGCTCCAGAAGGTGGAGATCGATGATGCGGGTGAGACCGAGTTCCTGGACAACGAGCAGGTGGACCGCATCGAGTTCGTCGAAGCCAACGAGAAGGCCGTGGAAGAGGGTCGCAAGCCCGCCACCGGCCATCCCGTGCTCCTCGGCATCACGAAGGCGAGCCTCCAGACCCGGTCCTTCTTCTCGGCGGCTTCGTTCCAGGAGACCACCCGCGTCCTCACCGAGGCGGCGGTCAACGGCAAGGTCGATCCGCTCGACGGCCTGAAGGAGAACGTCATCGTCGGCCGCCTCATCCCGGCCGGCACCGGCGCGCAGATGAACAAGCTGCGCGTGGTGGCGAACACCCGCGACGACCTCATCATCGCCACCCGCGATGGCGACGGCGCGGTCGTGGTGGAAGGCTCGGCCGACGCGGCGGAGTGATCCCCGTCAGGTGTGCTTCAAGACTGGTGAAAGAGCCGCCCCTCGGGGCGGCTCTTTTGCTTTTGGCTCACCGGCGACGAGCATGGGACGGGTGGGGCAACAAAAAAACAGTTGAAATTCGTAAAACTAAATAACAAACATAATTTTATAGAAAATATTTGTAAGGGCGCCGTTGCTCCGCTAAATGCGGACCCCGTTCATCGGGAGAGCATCATGCGCCGTGCCACCATTTGGCTGTCCGCCCTGATCCTGGGCACCACCGCGGCGAGCGCCGCCGACCAGAAGCCGCTGAAGATCGGCGTGCTGAACGACCAGTCGGGCATCTATGCGGACATGGCCGGTCCGGGCTCTGTGATCGCGGCGCAGATGGCGGTGGAGGATTTCGGCGGCAGCGTGCTCGGCCGGCCCATCGAGATCGTCGCCGGCGATCACCAGAACAAGCCGGATGTGGGCTCCGCCATCGTCTCGCGCTGGATCGACGAGGACAATGTGGATGTCATCGCCGACATCCCCACCTCGTCCGTGCTCCTGGCTGTGCAGGAGATCGGCCGGAAGAAAAACAAGCTGGTGCTCGCCTCCACGGGCGGGTCGTCCGACTTCACCGGCAAGGCCTGCGCGCCCACGGGCATCCACTGGACCTATGACACCTATGCGCTGGCGGCCGGCACCGGCGCCTCGCTGGCGAAGGATGGGCCCTGGTTCTTCATCACCGCCGACTATGCCTTCGGCACCGCCCTGGAGCGCGACACGGCGGCGGCCGTGGAGAAGAACGGCGGCAAGATCGTCGGCAATGTGCGCCATCCTCAGGGCACGTCCGACTTCTCTTCCTACCTGCTCCAGGCCCAGGCCAAGGGCGCCAAGCTCATCGCGTTCGCCAATTCCGGCGCCGACCAGGTGAATGCCATCAAGCAGGCCAACGAGTTCGGCATCCCGCAGTCCGGCATCAAGCTGGCGGGCCTCTATCTCCACATCACCGACATCCACGCCATCGGCCTCAAGACCGCCCAGGGCCTCATCCTCACCCAGGGCTTCTACTGGGACCTGAACGACGAGACCCGCGCCTGGTCGAAGCGCTTCTATGAGCGCCACAAGGCCATGCCCACCATGGGGCAGGCGGGCACCTATTCGGCCATCCTGCATTACCTGAAGGCGGTGAAGGCGGCGGGCACCACGGACACGGAGACGGTGGTGGCGCAGATGAAGGCGACCCCGGTGGACGACTTCTTCTCCCATGGTGGCAAGATCCGAGAGGATGGCCGCATGGTGCACGACCTCTATCTGCTCCAGGTGAAGGCGCCGGAGGAGCAGAAGTATCCGTGGGACTATCTGAAGCTCATCCGGGTGATCCCCGGCGACGAGGCCTTCCGCCCCCTGAGTGAGGGCGACTGCCCGCTGGTGAAGAAGAGCTGACCCGCAGCGCCCAGGCCCTCGCCCGGGCCCGGGAGGGGCCGGGGCAAGGCTTTGAAATGGAAACGGCCGGCGGTGCCTGAAGGCGCCGCCGGCCGTTTCTGTTGAGGCCGTGCCGGGCGCGCCCGGCAGCCGTCAGATGATGTACAGGCTGTCGCGCACGGTCAGGACGACGTCCTGGTAGTCGTTGTCGCCGAGATCCTGGCTGATGTCCTCGAAACCGTAGCTCATGCCGTAGCCGTCGGACGTGGTGCCGGACAGAACCTGATTGTAGCCGCCCGCATTGAGGCCGGCGGTGCTGTGGAAGATGTCCGCTCCCGACAGGTAGCCGCGGCTGGCGCTGTAGAGCAGCAGCGTGGCGCCGTCATCCACGTCGGCGGTGCCGCCGCCGGACGTGACGAAGGACAGGTCGTCGGGCAGCGCACCGAACAGGTCGAAGCCGTCCTGGACCAGGAAGAAGCCGAGCTGCGCGCCGGCGTCCAGCGCGCCGATGTCCAGCGTCTGGCCCACGCCCGCGAGGCTGTCGGCGAACAGGATGTGGACGTCGGAAATGGTGCCGTCCACGGAGATGGAATAGGCGCCGATCATGTTGTGATAGGCGGAGATCGCGCTGTCCATGGTCACGCTGTAGGTGACCGTGCCGTCGCCGGTGAGATAGGGCGTGTTGACGATGCCGTTGATGAGATCGACATCGACCGCGACGCCTTCCTTGAGGGTCGGCAGATAGTCCACATAGGTGAGGCTGGTGAAGGCGTCCGCGTCGGCGCCGCGGGCCGTGGCCATGAAGGCCCCGCCCGTGAAGCCGCCGCGCAGCTCGAAGGACGCGCCGTCGATGCTGACCACGGTCGACTCGTTCGTCACCACGAAGCCGAAGTCCGTCCGCCCCGCGAGCACGCCCAGGATATCGACGGAATTGTTCGCGTTGAGATCCATGACGATGTCGCCGTTCAGGTCGGCGGACAGGTCGCGCAGGACGTTGGTGCCGGTGCCGAAGGTGACGATGTCCGCCCCAGCGCCGCCGCTGATCGTGTCGTTGCCCCCGCCGCCGAAAATGGAGTCGTTGCCCCCATTCGCGGTGAGGATGTTGCCGAGCTCGTTGCCGGTGATGGTGTCGTTGCCATCGCCGGTGATGAGGTTGCTGATCAGCGAGCGCGTGTCGCCCTCATAGAGCAGGGCGTTATAGATGTTGCCCTGCGCCTGGAATTCCGCCGTGCCCTGGGGCGCTGCGTTGTTCAGGTCCGCGAGCTGGGCCTGGGAGAAGGTCAGCCAATGGCCGGCGCGCAGGTCGTTGACCTGGTCTTCGTTGAAGTTGCTGAGGTCGTAGGTGGTCAGCGCCCCTTCGGTCCAGACGGTGGAGAAGATCTTGCCCGTCGCGGAAATGCCGGTGTTGGCCGCCTGCACCCCGTTGATGCGCTGCTCGCCGGTGACATTGTCCCAGGTATAGACCGCCTCAGTGCCCACCTTGCTGAAATTGGCGCCGTAATAGGCCTGCAGAGCCGCGATGTCGTACATCATGTAGCTCTGCGGCGCCGAGCCCACCCAGGCTTCCGTGGCGCCGTTGGTATCGGCGCCAAAGTAGCTGGCGTAGGTCATCACCGAGAATTCGTTGTCATTCTTGTCCGGCGCCAGGGCGCCGTTATAGCTGTCGTCGTGCCCGTGCTTCAGGCCGAACGCATGCCCCATCTCGTGCATGATGGTGTTGAGATGGTCGGTGCCGAAATAATTGACCGGGGGATTGCCGTTCCCGCCGAGAAAGGTGTCGCCCGCCGCCCGGCTGTCGCTGGGGGAATAGGGCCCGCTATTGGCGGGGAAATTGGATTCCGAGCCGCCATTGCCATATTGCGCGAAGCGGAACGTCGAGGCCGCGGCGGAGCCGTCGTCCACCTCGACGAAGGTCAGGTTGGTGTAGGACGAGACCAGGGCGAAGGCGGTCTTCACCGCGGCCTTCTGCTCTTCCGTCACCGGCTGGAAGGTGGTGAGAAGCTCGCGGGCCGGATAGCCGCCCGCCACGTCCGTATAGTCGGTCGTGCTGGTCGGGAAGGAATAGGTGGCAATGGTCGCCGCCTGGTCGCCCCCATAGGTGGTCGTCCAGCGGTAATCCATCATCACCGCGCGGGTATTGGGATCGAGGTTCGACGAATCGAAAGCCCCGCTATAGAGGCCGCCCTTGGGCAGGGAGAAAATGGCCGGGACCCAGCCTTCGGCGTCGGTGTCGTCGTTATCGGCTGCGACAGTGCTCATAATTTCCTACCTGGGAAGAAAGAAAACGTAATAATCTTACATCCGGGCATTGTAGCCGCTGCGGATACTAGGCAACGTTCAGTTACAGTCAAGAAGCAGTTGCAGGCATTAGTCGGCCAGCAAAGCGGAGCTGTACGGTTCGCGGACGCAAAAAGTTCACACGACGGATCATGAGCGCGCGGGATATGCGATTCGCCCTCTAGCTGAGGCGGAGCCGTTAGCGTCGCTATACGGGAAGTCGCAGCGTCGCCCGCAAGCCGCCCATGGGGCTGTCGCCCAGCATGATGTCGCCGCCATGGGCGCGGGCGATGTCGCGGGCGATGGACAGGCCGAGGCCGGTGCCGCCCGCATCCTGGTTGCGCGCGGCGTCGAGCCTCAGGAAGGGGCGGAACACCTCTTCCCGCATCTCCGCCGGAATGCCCGGGCCGTCATCGTCCACGGACACCAGCAGCCAGCGCGCATCCCGCGTGCCGGTGATCTCCAGCGTTCGGGCATAGCGGACCGAATTGCTGACGAGGTTGCCGAGACAGCGGCGCAGGGAATCGGCCTTCACATGCACCAGCGGCGGCCCCATGAAGCTCGCCCGCGCCTTCGCGCCGGAGCGTTCCGCATTGGACCTGAGGTCCTCGATCACCTGGGCCATGTCGGTGAGCGCCGCCTGCTCGCCGGGATCGCCGCGCGCGAAGGCGAGATAGGCTTCCAGCATGCCCTGGAGCTCATCCACGTCCTTGCGCAGCGCTTCCACTTCGGGCCCCTCCGGCAGGAAGGCCAGCTCCAGGCGGAAACGGGTGAGGATGGTGCGCATGTCGTGGGAGACGCCCGCCAGCATGGTGGTGCGCTGCTCGATCTGCCGCTCGATGCGCCGCTTCATCTCCAGGAAGGCCACCGCCGCGCGCCGCACCTCGCGCGCGCCGCGCGGGCGGAAATTCTCCACGTCCCGCCCCTTGCCGAACGCCTCCGCCGCGTCCGCGAGGTTTTCGATGGGACGGATCTGGTTGCGCAGGAACAGGATGGCGACGGTGAGCAGCACCAGCGACGTGCCCACCATCCAGAGCAGGAAGATATGGGTGTTCGAGGCATAGGCCGAGCTTCGGGGCGCGAAGATGCGCAGCACCGAATCCGGCATCTGGACCCGCACCTCGATGAGGTCCGAGCGGCCCACCGTGTCCACCCAATAGGGCCGCGAGATGCGCTCGCCGATCTCCGAGGAGAGGAAGCTGTCCAGCACGGAGAAGAAGGGCCGGGTGCCGGATGCGGGCAGGGGCCCGGCGGGCAGCACGTCCACCGCAAGCTGGAGGTCGGCCCATGCGATGCGGCGGATCACGGCCCCGTCGCGGTCCTGCGGCAGGGAGGCATAGAGCGACACCACCGCCGCGATGTCGCGGCTCACGGCGGCGGAGAGGCGGCGCGTCACCATGTTGTAGTGGCGCTCCATGAACACGAAGGCCACCACCGACTGGAGCAGCACCATGGGCACCACGATGATGAGCAGCGAGCGGGGATAGAGGCCCTTGGGTGTCACCCGGTTGAACCAGGCGCCGATGCCCCCGGTCAGCACCTTCAGGCGCCGCCACAGGGACGGGGGCGGCGTCTCCGCCGCCTTCTCCCCGCTCGTCACGCTCACGGCGTCACCACGAGCCGGTAGCCGATGCCCCGCACGGTCTGGACATGGATGGGATTGGTGGGGTCGCGCTCGATCTTGCGGCGCAGGCGGTTCACCTGCACGTCCACCGCCCGCTCGCTGGCGGTGCCGTTTCCGGCCAAGGCGAGGCGCGGCACGGTCTCGCCCGGCTCCTCGGCCAGCACGCGCAGCATGTCGCGCTCGCGCTCGGTGATGCGCACCGGCTCGCCGGAGCAGGTCAGCTCGCCCCGTCCCAGGTGGAACAGGAAGTCGCCGAAGCGCACCTCCTCGATGGCCTTCTGGGGCGCCGGCATGGCGCGCTTGAGGATGGAACCCACGCGCAGCAGCAGCTCGCGCGGCTCGAACGGCTTGCCCAGATAGTCGTCCGCCCCCACCTCCAGCCCCGCGATGCGGTCCTGCGGGTCGGACCGCGCGGTGAGCATCAGGATGGGCACGGAGGATTGCGTGCGCAGCGAGCGGGCGAGGTCGATGCCGCTCTCGCCGGGCATCATCACGTCCAGCACCAGGAGGTCGAAGGTGAGCCCCTCCAGCCGGCCCCGCGCCTCGGCGGCGGAGGCGGCTGTGGTCACGCGGTAGCCGTGCTCGGACAGGAAGCGGGACAGGAGGCTGCGGATGCGGCTGTCGTCGTCCACCACCAGCAGGTGGGGGGCGTCGTCGGCC
>JACESF010000078.1 GCA_013911975.1 Hyphomicrobiales bacterium
AGGCACCGGGGCGTCCTGCGGGGGCGCGGGCGGCTCGGTCCCGAGCAGAAACGCCGCCACAAGGGTGATCGCCACGAGCAGGGCCGCGAACGCGGGATGGATCAGGTCGACTAGCGTGCCCGTCACCACGATGGCGACCAGGAGCCACGCCAGGGCCAGCACGCGGCTGCGCCGGGTGCGCTGCCACGGGATGCCGGGCGGTGTCTGGCTCATGACCTGTTCTCCCGGCGCGCGGGGCGCGGGCAAGCGGGCGTGGTCCGGCGCTGGCTGCACGTCCGCTCCAAAAGGTCCTCCCGCGCCGCTTCCGGCGTTTCTGCTGGATGACCGGATCGCACCTCGCGCCTCGGCTCCGCTCCAATTTGGCATATGCTGCAACGGCTTCACGAACGCAATACGACACAGTCCCGGGTTTCGGTGCGCCTGTCGCCTCGGAAAAGCCGCTGGCGTGGGGAACCTTTTGCGGGCGGTTGCGTCCGGTTTTCGGACGTAACAATACGACCGGGGCTGCCCCGCGGCTTCCAACCGGAACGCTCTCCCGCTAGAGCCTGATCGGTGAACCGTACCCCAGGGAAGGGGACTTGCCGAAAGTTTTGCCCATGCTTCGTGTCATTGCCGTCGTCACAGCCCTGTGCCTGTCCGCCTCCGCCGCCCGCGCTGAGGCGCTTCCCTTTCCGCAGGTGGATTTCTCCCTGAAGGCCAAGGTGCAGCAGGGTGCCGCCATGGACCTCGCCCAGAGCGGCGGCCGGCTGCGCATCCACCTGTCCGGCGGCAAGATGCCCGCGCCGGTGCTCGGCATCATCGATCTCAAGCGCTTCAAGATGCTGATGATGCTGCCGGACATTCCCAAGGCGGCGGTGGAGGCGGAGGTCCCGCCCGCCTATCGCACGGCCTTCCCGCGCGGCGAGGGCGAGCGGATCGGCACGGCCCAGGTGGCGGGCGAGGCCTGCGACGTGTGGCGCGTGGAGAAGAGCGCCGACCTTGAGACGCCGGCCTTCGTCTGCATCACCCCGGACGGCATCCCGCTGCGCACGGAGGTGGAGAGCAAGGGCAAGAAGCAGTTGGTCTACGAGGCGACGGCCCTGACCCGCGCGCCCCAGAGCCCCGATCTGTTCGTTCCCCCGCCGGGAACGCAGATCATGAAGGTGCCGCCGGGCGCCGCCAATCTGCTGCCCGGCCTCGGCAAGCTCCTGAAGAACTGAGGCGCGCCGCGCCTCATTCCGCCGGCTTGGACGCCGTGCCCTTGGCGGGTGCCGGAATTTCGATACCGGCCGCGCGGGCCCTGCGGTTGCGCAGGCTCAGCATGATTTCGCGGGAGCCCAGCAGCAGCAGGGCGAACGCGAACGGCACGATGTAGTAGAAGAGGCGGAACAGCAGCAGCGCGCCGACCATCTCCTCCTTGTCGAATTGCGGCAGGGCCACCAGCAGCGCTGCGTCGAATACGCCGAGGCCGCCGGGCGCATGGCTGGCGAAGCCGAGCAGCGTGGCCGTGACGAAGATGACCGCCAGCGAGACCGGGTCGATATAGGGGCTCGCCGGCATGAGCATGTACATGGCGGCGGCGCAGAGGGTCAGGTCGAGGATGCCGATGCCCACCTGGACCAGGGTGAGCTTTCCCGCCGGCAGCGTCACGTACCAGGTGGAGCGCCCGATCTTGCGCGGCGCCATGCTGACCCAGACGATATAGCCCACGAGGCCGGCCAGGGCGGCAAGGCCGATCATGCGGTTGATGACCGGGGGAAGCTGGTCCACCGCGGTGGCCGCCTCGGGGTGCAGGACGATGCCGAGGCCCAGCACCGCGATATTGCCGAGCCAGAAGGTGAGGCCGGCGACGAAGCAGATCTTGGCCACGTCGATGGCGGTCAGGCCCCAGCCCGAATAGATGCGGTAGCGCACCGAGCCGCCGGTGAGGACCGTGAAGCCCACATTGTGGCCCACCGAATAGGAGCAGAAGCCCGCCATGGCCGCGACGCGGTAGGGGATGTGGTTCCGCCCGATGGTCCGCAGGGCGAAGAAGTCATAGAAGGTGAGCGTCAGGTAGGCGCAGCAGACAAGCACGAAGGCCGCGAACACATGGGCCGGGGACTTGTCCTTCAGCGCGTCCACCACCTCGGAGACTTCGAGGCCCTGAAGCATGTTCCACAGCACGACCACCGCGAAGGCGATGATGGCGATACTGAGGACCAATCCGACACCGTGAAGCCCGACGCGGTCGCGCAGGAAGATCCAGACACGTGACATGAACCACCATTCCCCCCGGCCCGACGCACCGGCGCCTAAGACAAGCATTTTTGGGGGAGACTGAGTATCCCCTTTACCTAACGTCGCCTCGCAAACGTTCCTGGCCGGGGAAGGGCACCGGGCGTCGCGTCGGGCATAGCCCTCTGGCTAGCCCCACTTCGCGGCCATCCCAAGGCGCTCAAAGCTTCACCGGATACCCGATCTCCATGGTGCGGCTGCGCGGCAGCCCGAAGCGGTCCACGGAGCGTTCGGCATTGCGCGCGAGGAACGCGAACACGTGGCCCAGCAGGTCGCGCGGCCGCAGGATCTCGTCGGGCGGGATGATGCGCTCGTGGCCGATCACATAGATGGCCTCGTCCGGGTCGATGCCCCGGGCGCTGAGCGCCGGGCCGAGCACGGAGGGCACGTCGATCTGCTGCATGTAGCCGAACCGCAGGTCCACCCGCACGAAGCTCGAATCCATCACCGTCACGCGCACGCGCTCGTCCACCGAGACGCGCGGGCGGGAGGCGATCCAGACCGAGACGATGACGGACTTGTGAAAGCGTACCTTCATCACGTCCGCCATGCGCGAGAGGGCCACCGGCGTCATGGCGCCCGCCCGCGAGAGGAAGATGGCGGTGCGCGGGCTCTCCCCGTCGCCGGCGCGCTCCTTGCGGTCGATGAAGCTGTCGAGGGGCTCGGTGAAGCGCACCTGCTGCGCCACCACGCCCTCCAGGCCCCTGCGCCAGGACACCATGACCAGGATGACCAGCCCGGCGATGCTCAGCGGCAGCCAGCCGCCGTCATGGATCTTGGTGAGGTTGGAGGTGGCGAAGGCGCTGTCGAGGCTGAGCAGGCACACGCCGAGCAGGACCACGGCGGGCTTCGGCCAGTTCCAGGCGCGGTTCACCTGCGCCACGAACAGGATGGAGGTGGTCACCATGGCGAAGGCGACGGCGATGCCATAGGCCGAGGCGAGGGCGTCGGAGGCTTCGAAGCCGATCACCACCGCGATGCAGGCGAGCATGAGCAGCCAGTTGAGACGCCCCACATAGATGTGCTGCTCGTTGTGCTCGCTGGTGTAGCGGATGCGCATGGGCGGCAGGTAGCCGAGTTCGATGGCCTGCTTGGCGAGCGAGAACACGCCGGTGATGATGGACTGGGACGCGATGACGGTGGCGGCCGTGGCGAGCAGCAGCAGCGGCACGTCCAGCACGTCCGGGCACAAATCGTAGAACGGGTTGCGCACCGCGTTGGGGTCGCGCAGCAGGATGGCGCCCTGGCCGTAATAATTGAGCAGCAGCGCCGGCATGGCCACATAGAGCCAGGCGCGGGCGATGACCTTGCGGCCGAAATGGCCGAGGTCGGCATACAGCGCCTCGCCGCCGGTGATGGCGAGGAAGCAGGCGCCGATGATGACGCCCGCGAGGCCCGGATGGTCCACGAGCACCCGGAAGCCGTGGCGCGGGTCGAAGCCCTGGAGCACTTCGGGGGCGTGCGAGATGCCGTAGATGCCGAGCACGGCGAGCGAGCCGAACCACAGCAGCATGATGGGGCCGTAGAAGCTCGCGATGCGTTCCGTGCCCAGGCGCTGGGACAGGAACACGCCCAGCAGCACCAGCACCGTCAAGGGCACCACCCAGTGGTCCAGCGGCTCGGCGATGACCTTCAGGCCTTCGATGGCCGAGAGGACCGACATGGCCGGCGTCAGCACGCCGTCGCCGATCAGCATGGCCGCGCCCAGCAGGCCGGCGGCCAGCAGGTACCAGCGCAGGCCGATGGCGCTGCGGTGCAGGTCCAGCAGAGTCACGAGGGCGAGGATGCCGCCTTCGCCGTCATTGTCCGCGCGCAGAACGAGCATGACGTACTTGATCGTCACCGAGAGGATGATGCTCCAGGTGATGAGCGAGAGCAGGCCGAGCACGTCGCCCGGCAGGAAGTTGGTGCCGCCCACCGCGAGCACGCCCTGCTTGAGGGCGTAAAGGGGGCTGGTGCCGATGTCGCCGAACACGACGCCGAGCGCGCCGATTTCGGCGGCGAAAGGCAACGCGAACTGCCGGGCACGCAAGAGGCTCAGCGACATGAGATGGCGATGCCCGAACAGATGATAGCCGTTGCGCGACGGACCGGCGGGACCGGCACGGCGCCGTCCCGTACCCGGAGGGTGTCCGTTTGCCGATGGTTCCCCGCGAAGGCGCGGTCCTTCGCCGTGTCTACACCGTCCAAGTCAGCCCCCCGGCATGCCACCGCCGTGCGTAGAGACCACACACCTAGCTCTGATCGGGGCTGATGACAATGTGCCTGCCGGCCTTAGGGAACAGCCCGTAGCCGGGGGCAGGAAAACCGGCGCGGCGGGCGGCCGCGCCGGTTGGCCGATGGAGGCTCAGTAGCGGTAGGCCTCGGGCTTGAACGGGCCTTCCTGCGAGACGCCGATATAGGCGGCCTGCTTATCGTTCAGCTTGGTGAGCTTCACGCCGATCTTGTCGAGGTGGAGGGCCGCGACCTTCTCGTCCAGCGTCTTGGGCAGGGTGTAGACCTTCTTGTCGTAGGCACCCGGCTTGGTCCACAGCTCGATCTGGGCCAGCGTCTGGTTGGTGAAGGAGGCGGACATCACGAAGCTCGGGTGTCCGGTGGCGTTGCCGAGATTCACCAGGCGGCCCTCGGAGAGCAGGATGATGCGGGTGCCGCTCGGGAACTCGATCTCGTCCACCTGCGGCTTCACGTTCGACCACTTGAAGTTCTTCAGGCCGGCGACCTGAATCTCGCTGTCGAAATGGCCGATATTGCAGACGATGGCGCGGTCCTTCATGGCGCGCATGTGATCGACCGTGATCACGTCCACGTTGCCGGTGGTGGTCACGAAGATGTCCGCGCGCGGCGCGGCGTCTTCCATGGTGGTGACCTCATAGCCTTCCATGGCGGCCTGGAGGGCGCAGATGGGGTCGATCTCGGACACCATCACGCGGCAGCCGGCATTGCGCAGCGAAGCGGCGGAACCCTTGCCCACGTCGCCGAAGCCCGCGACCATGGCCACCTTGCCGGCCATCATCACGTCGGTGCCGCGGCGGATGCCGTCCACCAGGCTCTCGCGGCAGCCGTACAGATTGTCGAACTTCGACTTGGTGACGCTGTCGTTCACGTTGATGGCGGGCCAGAGAAGGGTGCCCTTCTTCTGCATCTCGTAGAGACGATGCACGCCCGTGGTGGTCTCCTCGGTCACGCCGCGCACCGACTTGGCGATCTGCGTGTACCAGCCGGGCTTGGAGGCGAGGCGCTGCTTGATGGCGGCGAAGAGGACGGACTCCTCCTCGTTGGTGGCGCCGTCCAGGAAGGCGGTGTCGCCGTTCTCGGCGCGCAGGCCGAGATGGATGAGCAGGGTGGCATCGCCGCCGTCATCCAGGATCATGTTCGGCACGCCGCCGTCGGCCCACTCGAAGATGCGGTGGGTGTAGTCCCAGTATTCCTCCAGCGTCTCGCCCTTGATGGCGAAGACGGGGGTGCCGGCCGCGGCGATGGCGGCGGCGGCATGGTCCTGGGTCGAATAGATGTTGCACGAGGCCCAGCGCACGTCGGCGCCCAGGGCCTTCAGCGTCTCGATGAGCACGCCGGTCTGGATGGTCATGTGCAGGGAGCCGGCGATGCGCGCGCCCTTGAGCGGCTGCGACGGGCCGTATTCGGCGCGCGTGGCCATCAGGCCGGGCATTTCGGTCTCTGCGATGTCCAGTTCCTTGCGGCCCCAGTCGGCGAGATTGATATCCTTGACTACATAGTCGGTCATGCGCGTTCACTCCGTCCTGGACGTCGCGGCGGGCCGTCCATCGCGGGCAGCCTGTAGCATGGCGCGGGCGAAGCGGCAAATTGGATATAAAGAAATATTTATATCCTTGATTCTGGATGCAATTCGTCCGTGCTGCGCTGGGCGCATACGTCTTCTGCGCGCGAGAAGACGCGGATCGGATGCACGTGCTTTGATTCAGGCGGTTTTTGTGTTATACAAGCTTTTACAGTCGATTGCTTCCTGCATCTTCCGCAACGTGCCTGACCAGTGGCGCTATCTCGGCAAACCTGCTGCGAGACATAGGCATCCGGCCGATCTGACGGCGTGGGCGCGGCGGAACAGGCTTTGGCTTCGACTGATGAGCAGACCGCCGGTCTCATTCACCACGGTCTAGTCGCCAGCGCAAGTGCGTCGCCGCTCGGGCCATGCCCGGAACCAGCGGACGAACGCTAACGATCCGGCCCCAGGGCCGGGTCAGGAGTGGTCAAAAGCATGTCGACAAAGAAGAGCGCGCAAGCCCGCCTTGGTTTCAAGACGGGTGAACACATCGTGTACCCTTCGCATGGTGTCGGCCGTATCATGGCCATTGAGGAGCAAGAAGTCGCTGGCTTTAAACTCGAGCTCTTCGTCATCTCGTTTGAAAAGGACAAGATGACCCTGCGCGTTCCCGTTCCCAAGATCGCGTCCGTCGGCATGCGCAAGCTCTCCGAAGGCCCGGTCGTCGCCAAGTCGCTCGAAACCCTCAAGGGCCGGGCCCGCGTGAAGCGCACCATGTGGAGCCGCCGCGCGCAGGAATACGAAGCGAAGATCAATTCCGGCGACCTGATCGCCATCTCCGAGGTGGTGCGCGACCTGTACCGCTCCGACGCCCAGCCCGAGCAGTCCTATTCCGAGCGGCAGCTCTACGAGGCTGCCCTGGACCGGATGGCCCGCGAGCTGTCGGCGGTGCAGAACATCACCGAAACGGAATCGGTGAAGCTGATCGAGTCCAACCTCCAGAAGGGTCCCCGCCGCGCCGGCGCCAAGGCCGAGGAGGTCGAGGCCGACACGGAGCTGGAGGCGGAAGAAGCCGCCTGAGACATCGCCGGTTTCGGCATCGCCCGTTGTTCTGGAAGAGGCCCGGCAAATTTGCCGGGCCTTTTTCTTTTGTCCCGCGCAATGGGGGAACCGGAAGCCCCGGGCGCGTGTTACATTGGACTGTGGGGAAAACCTGCGGGGCATAAGAAGCAAGAACGGAGGATGGCATGAACCATCTGAGCCACGTCCGCACCGACCCGGCGCCTTATTCCGCCGCGCCTCGGGCCATTCCATCCAAGCGTCCCGATGCTTTCGAACCCGTGCCGGCCGTATCCGCGGCCTTGCGCCAGCAGCAGCAGGTGCGCCGGGTGGACCCGTGCCGCGACCAGCAGCAGCGCGAGCACCAGAAGGGCGAGTGCTGAGGCGGCGCGCCGCCTCACTCCGTCCGGGCGGCGGCTGACATTGCGCCGGGCCGGGCGGCGGCATCCTTTGCCCCCACCGCCAGGATCGCGCCCACGTCGCTGAGGGGCCGGAGCACGGCTTCCGAGAAGCTGAGATAGTCCGCCATCAGTGGCAGGATCCGCCGCGTATCGGGGTCCGAGGCGTTTGCGAGGGCGGTGGAGAGAGCCGCGTTGAGTTCCGATGCCTCCGTGCCGCGCGCGGCGGGCGGCGCGTCGCCGAGGGCCGCGTCGAAGGCCCGCAGCGTGCGTGCGCGCGCCGCTTCCAGCGCCGTGACGATCTCCGCCTTCGGTGCCGACCGCGCCAGGCGATGCGCCACATCCTCCAGCAGGCCGAGATAGGCGGTAAGCACCTCCAGCGTGGAGACCAGCGACACCACGTCCCCGGCGGACCGGTGCCCCAGGGCGGTCTCGGCGCCGATCTGCGGCAGCTTGTCGGCGAGCCCGCGCAATTCCAGCGTCATGCCCACGGTGAGATTGCGCGCGGTGGACGCGTTGCCTCGCGGCCAAGCTTCCGCAAAGGCGGAGCGCGAGCGCCGCACCAGCTCGATCACCTGGTTGCGGATCTGGTCGGCGGCGAACACGGGCAGAATGAGCCAGGACGCCGCGAGCGCCACGGCCGCGCCGATGATGGTTTCATAGATGCGGGCCACCATCCCGTCCGTGCCGAGGCCGGTGACGAGATGCAGCGCGATCAGCACCGAGAGGCCGGTGGCCGCCGAGGCCACGTCGTAGCGGTCGCGGTTGGTCACGAGGCCGATCATCTGCCCCACGAGACAGATGCCGGCCAGCAGCCACACGTTGGATTCCAGCCCGGCGATGAGGGCGAAGCCCACCATGACGCCGATCAGCGTGCCCACGCTGCGGTAGCGCGCACGCACATAGGTCTCGCCCAGGCTGTTCCCCAGGACGAACATGACCGTCATGGTGGCCCAATAGGCGTGGTTGAGATCGAACACGAAATCGAGGGCCGTCGTGATGGTGGTGGCCACCATTCCCTGGATGGCCACCTTGGCGGCGGGGCTGAGCCGGTCGCCGGATGGCTTGGGAGTCAGCGGGGCGGGCATGTCCTTCTGGCGGAAGGCCTCGGGGCCGTCGCTCTGCAATTGCGACAGCTCCCCCACCACCAGCGCGATGCGGTCGATGGCTGTCACGGCCCGCAGCAGGGCGAGTTGGAGCGTGGGGTCGAGATCGGGCGCCATGGCCTCCTGGCGGAAGCGGCTGATGGCCTCCTCCATGCGCCGCTTCTCCGGGAACGGCTCGCTGAGCCCGTTCTGGAGATGGCGGGCGATGAAGTCCGCCGCCGTGGCGAAGGGCTGGCGCCAGGGCGCCGCCGCATCGTCCGTGCGGGGCACGCTGTCGCCCAGGAGCTGGACCGCGATGCGCAGCCGATAGGCGCGGGCGCGGACCGCCTCGATATAGGCGCGCGCGGGCGGTGCCTGCGCGCTGGCATTGACGAGCGCGGCGCGCACGCGCACGCGGATCGTGTCGAGAAGCGCCTCCGAGGGCGTGGGAAGGGGGTTGGTTTCCCGGACGCAATAGGCGAGTTCCGCCAGGAACGCACCCATGGCGCCGCCCGCCGCCTCCACCGTGTCGTGGTAGACCTTCATGGCGTTGGGGCGCGGCAGGATCAGGCGCACCACCACCGTGACCACCGCTCCCTGCAGGGTCGCCGCCAGCAGATAGGCCATTTCCTGTCGCGTGGGATGCAGCACCGCCGCCACCGTCAGGATGATGACGATGGTGAAGCCCAATCTCTGGCCCACCATGCCGAACCGCCGCACATAGAGCGCGAGGCCCGTGAAGGGGACGAGGAGCATCTTTAGAACGGTGCCATTGGTCGGCGATTCGCCGGGCCCGATGATGAACACCATGATCATCAGGCTGAAGGTGATGCCGAATGCGCGGGCGAATTCGCGGGTCTCGGCGCGCCGGTTGGAGGCGGGGGTGGAGAGGATCAGGACCAGGGCCGTCATGGCCCCCGCCATGGGGAACAGCACGTCGAGCCCGAGGGCGAACACCCGCGACGTTGCGTAGCCGAGGGCGATCACCAGCGTGTAGGACACCGCCAGGTGCAGAGCGCGGGTGCTATCGACCTTTCCGGGGTCGTGCTCCTCCAGCCACGCGCCCACCGCTTCCAGCAATGGTCGCGCCCCCCTCGGCGCGGCCTCCGGTTCCGTCACCCGGCATCCCCCTCGCTTGCGGAGCGCGGCGACACCGCCGGCCTCCTGTCCTGGTCCCGCGCCGACCGGATAAAGGTGCGCACGCGCCTGCGGGCGAGCCCGAAGGCCCGCCCGCATCTAACCGAGAGTGTGTTTCAAATTGGTGCGGGTGGGAAGGCCGCCGGAACCAGGATCCGGCCCGTCCTCCGGGTATTAGCGCACCATGTAGCCGCCGCTCGGCGCCACCACGTAGCTGGAGGACGGCATGACCGGCACATACACGCGCGGCGCGGGGCTCACGATGGTGGAATTTCGGCCGCCCACGCCCGCCGAATACTGGTCCTGCTGGATCACGTAGCCGCCGTTGCGGCTGAGGAAGTCCATCTGCTGGGTCTGGATGACGCTGTCGTTCACCTTGGTGACGGAATCGTCCGCCATGGCGCCCGTGGGCACGCCGACGCTGGCGGCAAGGGCGAGGGCGATGAGGCCGGAACCGGTCGCAATCAGGGTCTTCATGTCAGTCTCCATTCCTGCTGCCGGCGGGAGCGGATCGCATGTCCCGCCTCGCCGCGCGGCGCTGTCTGGGAGCGGCGCGGCGTGTCTGGGAAATGAACGCCGAGAACGGCTTCTGGTTTCCATCGACGCAAAATCTCCTTCGATTTTCGATGGCACCCGAGGGGAGGATGTGCTTCCCATCCTGCCTCCCGCGCTCTAGACCGGGTCCCGACGCCCCCGCCTTTCCAGGGGGCCGCGAGCCAGGGTCTGGCGGCTGGGTCTCTTGGAGGGAACATGGGGAGCGCACAGTCGGCGCGGGTGCGGGACCGGTATCTGGCCAAGGTCGCCAAGGGCGAGATTTCGAGCGATCCCGCCCAGGCTCAGATCGTCGAGGGCTTCGCCCGCCTGGAGGGCGAGCTGCGCGACCGGGCGTTGGCCACCAAGTCCTCGGCCCTGGGATGGCTGTTCCAGCGCCGGTCCACCCCGGAGGCGCCGAAGGGCCTCTACATCTACGGCAAGGTCGGGCGCGGCAAGACCATGCTCATGGACCTGTTCTTCGAGACGGCGCCCCTGCAGGCCAAGCGCCGCGCGCACTTCCATGAATTCATGGCCGACGTGCACGAGCGCATCTTCCAGGAGCGCGAGGGCCAGAAGCGTGGCGCCCGCAAGCAGCAGGACCCGCTCCAGCCGGTGGCGGACGAACTGGCGCGCGAAGCCAAGCTCCTGTGCTTCGACGAGTTCCACGTCACCGACATCGCCGACGCCATGATCCTCGGCCGCCTGTTCCAGAAGCTGTTCGCGGACGGCGTCGTGGTGGTGGCCACCTCCAACGTCGCCCCGCGCGACCTGTATGCGGGCGGGCTCAACCGCGCCCTGTTCCTGCCCTTCATCGACATGATCGAGGCGCGCATGGAGGTGATCAACCTCGACGCGCCCACAGACTACCGCATGGAGAAGCTGTCCGGCCTTCCGGTCTGGTACGCGCCTTTGGGGGCGGAAGCGACCGCCGCCCTCGACCGCGCGTTCGCGACTTTGGTGGGGCCGGGCGGCGCGCGGCCGGGCGAGCTGCCCATGAAGGGCCGCGTCATTCCCGTTCCGGCGCAGGGCAACGGCACGGCGCGCTTCGGCTTTGAAGACCTGTGCATGCGCCCGTTGGGCGCCTCCGACTATCTGAAGATCGGCCACACCTTCCATACGGTGCTGCTGGACGACATCCCGATCCTCAGCGGCGAGCGCCGCAACGAAGCCAAGCGCTTCATCACGCTCATCGACACCCTCTATGACGGGTGCGTGAAGCTGATCGCCTCGGCGGCCGCCGAGCCGGAGCAGCTTTACCTGGGCACGACGGGCGCGGAGGCGTTCGAATGGGCACGCACCGTCTCCCGCCTCCATGAGATGCGCTCCACGGAATATCTCGGGCGCGCGCACGGACGGCCGGATTCGACCGCCTCGGGCGCCACCACCGGGCTCGCGGAGACCTGACCGGGTAGCACTTTGGGATAAAGTGCGGCGTGCGCGCTGCGGGGCCGTCGCGGGAAAACGACGCTATTCCAATGTGCGGGCGGGGCGTATGCCGTATGCCAGAGGCATCATTGTGCGCCTGCTCACGATTCCGTGCATTTGCGCGGCGGGCCCGGCTTGAACCCCTTGCCGGATGGGAGTAGTCAAGCGCCGCTCGGCCTTTGCCGCGCCGCCCGCCTTCCCGAGGGTCCCGCCTGATGGCACGCAACAAGATAGCCCTGATCGGAGCCGGCCAGATCGGCGGCACGCTCGCGCTTCTTGCCGGCCTGAAGGACCTTGGCGACATCGTCCTGTTCGACGTGGCGGAAGGCACGCCCCAGGGCAAGGCGCTGGACCTCGCCGAGCTGTCGCCGGTTGAGGGCTTCGATGCGCGCCTGTCGGGCACCAACACCTACGAGGCGATCGACGGCGCCGACGTGGTGATCGTCACCGCCGGCGTGCCGCGCAAGCCCGGCATGAGCCGCGACGATCTCCTGTCCATCAATCTCAAGGTCATGGAGCAGGTCGGCGCGGGCATCGCCAAATACGCCCCCGACGCCTTCGTGATCTGCATCACCAATCCGCTCGACGCCATGGTCTGGGCGCTGCAGAAATCCTGCGGCCTGCCCAAGGAAAAGGTGGTCGGTATGGCGGGCGTGCTGGATTCGGCCCGCCTGCGCTATTTCCTCGCCGACGAGTTCAACGTCTCGGTGGAGGACGTGACCGCCTTCGTCATGGGCGGCCACGGCGACACCATGGTCCCCCTGATCCGCTATTCGACGGTGGCCGGCATCGGCGTGCCCGATCTGATCAAGATGGGCTGGACCACCAAGGAGCGCATCGAGGCGATCGTCCAGCGCACCCGCGACGGCGGCGCCGAGATCGTCAACCTGCTGAAGACCGGTTCCGCCTTCTACGCGCCGGCGGCCTCCGCCATCGCCATGGCGGATGCCTATCTGAAGGACAAGAAACGTGTCCTGCCGTGCGCCGCCTACCTGTCGGGCGAGTACGGTCTGAAGGACATCTATGTCGGTGTGCCCGTCGTGATCGGCGCCAAGGGCGTCGAGCGCGTCGTGGAGATCGATCTCGACCGCGAGGAGAAGGCGAACTTCGAGAAGTCCGTGGGCGCGGTGCAAAGCCTCATGGAGGCCTGCGTCAAGCTCGCGCCGGATCTCGCAAAATGAATGCGCGGCGGCCTTCCGGGCCGCCGCTTTCGTGTCGGCGGGGTTAAGCTTCGCCGGTTTGGCCAGCCGCATGCCTGTCTCGGGAGGGGCGGGGCGTGCGCAATCCCTGGGGACCAAGCCCGATGAATATCCATGAATACCAGGCGAAAGCGCTCCTGAAGAAGTACGGCGCGCCTGTCTCGCGCGGCATTGCCGTGTTCTCGGCCGACGAGGCCGAGAAGGCCGCCACCGAACTCGGCGGCCCGCTCTGGGTCGTGAAGTCCCAGATCCATGCCGGCGGACGCGGCAAGGGCAAGTTCAAGGAAGAGGCCGCCGGCGAGAAGGGCGGCGTGCGCCTCGCCAAGTCGGTGGAGGAGGTCAAGGCCTTCGCCGGCCAGATGCTGGGCTCGACCCTCGTCACCATCCAGACCGGCCCCGCCGGCAAGCAGGTGAACCGCCTCTATATCGAGGACGGCTCCGACATCGCGAAGGAATTCTACCTTTCGCTGCTGGTGGACCGCGACACCTCGCGCGTCGCCTTCGTCGTGTCCACCGAAGGCGGCATGGACATCGAGGAAGTGGCCCATTCCACCCCCGAGAAGATCATCACCTTCTCGGTGGATCCGGCCTCCGGCATCCAGGGCTTCCACGGCCGCAAGGTCGCCAAGGCCCTCGGCCTGTCGGGCGACCTCGCCAAGCAGGCGGGCAAGCTCACCGAGGTCCTGTTCTCGGCCTTCACCGGCTCTGACATGGCCATGCTCGAGATCAACCCGCTGATCGTCACCAAGGACAACCAGCTCCGGGTGCTCGACGCGAAGGTGTCGTTCGACTCCAACTCGCTGTTCCGCCATCCCGACCTGCTCGAGTTGCGCGACGAGACGGAAGAGGACGCCAAGGAGATCGAGGCGTCCAAGTACGACCTCGCCTATATCGCCCTCGACGGCACCATCGGCTGCATGGTGAACGGCGCTGGCCTCGCCATGGCGACGCTGGACATCATCAAGCTGTACGGCGAAGAGCCCGCCAACTTCCTGGACGTCGGCGGCGGCGCCAGCGAGGAGAAGGTGACGGCGGCGTTCAAGATCATCACGGCTGACCCGCAGGTGAAGGGCATCCTGGTGAACATCTTCGGCGGCATCATGAAGTGCGACGTCATCGCGCGCGGCGTGCTGGCGGCGGTGAAGGCGGTGGGGCTCCAGGTCCCGCTGGTGGTGCGCCTCGAAGGCACCAATGTGGAAGAAGGCAAGAAGATCATCCGCGAGAGCGGCCTGAACGTGATCCCTGCCGACGATCTGGACGATGCGGCGCAGAAGATCGTCGCGGCCGTGAAGAAGGGAGCCTGAGCGATGTCCGTGCTCATCGATCGCAATACCAAGGTCATCACCCAGGGCTTCACCGGCAAGAACGGCACGTTCCACGCCGAGCAGGCCATCGCCTATGGCACCAAGATGGTCGGCGGCACCTCCCCCGGTAAGGGCGGCTCCACCCATCTCGGGCTGCCCGTGTTCGACACGGTGATCGAAGCCCGCGAGGCCACCGGCGCCGACGCCTCCGTCATCTACGTGCCCCCGCCCGGCGCGGCGGATGCCATCCTCGAGGCGATCGACGCGGAAATCCCGCTCATCGTCTGCATCACGGAAGGCATCCCGGTCCTCGACATGGTGCGCGTGAAGCGCGCCCTGTCCGGCTCCAAGTCGCGCCTCATCGGCCCGAACTGCCCGGGCGTCGTGACCGCCGGCGAGAGCAAGATCGGCATCATGCCGGCAAACATCTTCCGTCCCGGTTCGGTCGGTATCGTGTCCCGCTCGGGCACGCTGACCTATGAGGCGGTGTTCCAGACCACCCAGGAAGGCCTCGGCCAGACCTCGGCGGTGGGCATCGGCGGCGACCCGGTGAAGGGCACCGAGTTCATCGACGTGCTGGAGATGTTCCTCGCGGACGAGAAGACCCAGTCCATCGTCATGATCGGCGAGATCGGCGGCTCCGCCGAAGAGGACGCCGCCCAGTTCATCAAGGACGAGGCGAAGCGCGGCCGCAAGAAGCCGATGGTCGGCTTCATCGCCGGCCGCACGGCCCCTCCCGGCCGCCGCATGGGCCATGCCGGCGCCATCATCTCCGGAGGCAAGGGCGGCGCGGAAGACAAGATCGCCGCCATGGAGGCCGCGGGCATCCGCGTGTCCCCCTCGCCGGCGCGCCTCGGCAAGACCCTCGTCGATGTCCTCAAGGGCTGAGGCGGGTTCCAGATAGAGACGAAGGCGGGCCGCTCCAGGGAGCGGCCCGTTTTTCTTGACCTTGCGGCATGATGCCCCCGGCGGACGACACGCGCAGGTCAAAATTATTCCTTAACGAGGGGCGTGCGCGCCGCAGGGCAGGCATGCTCCGGGGGCGCGCTCGGGGGGTTCGTAAAGGGACGTCACGAGGGCTATGTATCGTACCGTCCTGCGCCCGTGGCCTCCGGCCGGCGGAGGAGGGCCCCGGGCCGGGGGAGACCTTGGTCCAGATTCATGAATTAAGCTGGCTTTTGGGCTTGGTTTTGAGCGCAGATTGCGCTTTGAAAGGCTTCGGCTCGGATCGCCACCGGGATGGAACCCATGTCGCGCGCGGAACAGAACGACCTCTTTCTCTCCACCTCCTTCCTTTATGGAGGTAACGCTCAGTGGATTGAAGATCTCTATGCCCGCTACGAGGCCGATCCCACGTCCGTGGATCCCCAGTGGCAGAGCTTCTTCGGCGCGCTGAAGGAAGAGCCCGCGCAGGTGGTGCAGAATGCCCGCGGCGCCTCCTGGAAGAAGCCGAACTGGCCGGTCCATGCCAATGGCGAGCTGGTGTCCGCCCTCGACGGCAATTGGGGCGAGGCCGAGAAGAAGGTCGCCGACAAGGTGAAGACCTCGGCCCAGGCGAAGGGCATCGAGCTGTCCGCCACCGACGTGCAGCAGGCCACGCGCGATTCCGTGAAGGCGCTGATGATGATCCGCGCCTATCGCATGCGCGGCCACCTGCATGCCGACCTCGATCCGCTGCACCTGACGCCCCCGCGCGAGGCGCCGGAGCTGGATCCGGTCTCCTACGGCTTCTACGAGGCGGACCTCGACCGCAAGATCTTCATCGACCACGTGCTCGGCATGGAATTCGCCACCGTGCGCGAGATGATCGACATCCTGCGCCGCACCTATTGCCGCTCCATCGGCGTCGAGTTCATGCACATCTCCTCGCCCGAGGAGAAGGCCTGGATCCAGGAGCGCATCGAGGGGCCGGACAAGGAAGTGTCCTTCACCCGCGAGGGCAAGCGCGCGATCCTCAACAAGCTGGTTGAGGCCGAGGGCTTCGAGAAGTTCCTCGACGTGAAGTATACCGGCACCAAGCGCTTCGGCCTCGACGGCGGCGAGAGCCTGATCCCGGCGCTCGAGCAGATCATCAAGCGCGGCGGCAATCTGGGCGTCCAGGACATCGTGTTCGGCATGGCCCATCGCGGCCGCCTCAACACCCTGACCCAGGTGATGGGCAAGCCGCACCGCGCGCTGTTCCACGAGTTCAAGGGCGGCTCCTGGGCCCCCGACGACGTGGAAGGCTCCGGCGACGTGAAGTACCACCTGGGTGCCTCGTCGGACCGCGAGTTCGACGGCAACAAGGTGCATATCTCGCTCACCGCCAACCCCTCGCACCTGGAGATCGTGGATCCCGTGGTGCTCGGCAAGGCGCGCGCCAAGCAGGACCAGCTCAAGGACGCCGAGCGCGTGAAGGTGCTCCCGCTCCTCATCCATGGCGACGCGGCGTTCGCGGGCCAGGGCGTGGTGGCGGAATGCCTCGGCCTGTCGGGCCTGAAGGGACACCGCACCGGCGGCTCGATCCACTTCATCATCAACAACCAGATCGGCTTCACCACCAATCCGCGCTATTCGCGCTCCTCGCCCTATCCTTCCGACGTGGCGAAGATGATCGAGGCGCCGATCTTCCATGTGAACGGCGACGACCCGGAGGCCGTGACCTTCTGCGCGAAGGTGGCTATCGAGTTCCGGCAGCGCTTCCACAAGCCCGTCGTCATCGACATGTTCTGCTACCGCCGCTTCGGCCATAACGAAGGCGACGAGCCGGCGTTCACCCAGCCGAAGATGTACAAGGTGATCCGCGCGATGCCGAGCACCTTGGAGATCTATTCCAAGAAGCTCGAGGCGGAAGGCGTCATCGCGCCCGGCGAGATCGACCAGATGCGCGCCGCCTGGCGCGATCATCTGGAGGGCGAGTACGAGGCCGGCCAGGCCTACAAGCCCAACAAGGCGGACTGGCTGGACGGTCGCTGGTCCGGCATGCGCGCCACGCACGAGGACGACGATCCGCGCCGCGGCGACACCGGCGTCGCGCTGGATGAACTGAAGTCCATCGGCGAAAAGATCACCCGCGTGCCGGAGGGCTTCCAGCCCCACCGTACCATCCAGCGCTTCCTCGACAACCGCCGCAAGGCCATCGAGGACGGCGCGGGCATCGACTGGGCGACGGGCGAGGCGCTGGCCTTCTGCACGCTGCTCGACGAAGGCCATCCCGTGCGCCTGTCCGGCCAGGATTGCGAGCGCGGCACCTTCTCCCAGCGCCATTCGGTGCTGACGGACCAGGAGACCGAGGCGCGCTACAAGCCCTTCAACCATCTCTCCGACAAGCAGGCCAAGTACGAGGTCATCAACTCGATGCTCTCGGAAGAGGCGGTGCTGGGCTTCGAGTACGGCTACACGCTGTCCGAGCCCAACACGCTGGTCCTGTGGGAAGCGCAGTTCGGCGACTTCGCCAACGGCGCCCAGGTGGTGTTCGACCAGTTCATCTCCTCGGGCGAGCGCAAGTGGCTGCGCATGTCCGGCCTCGTCTGCCTGCTGCCGCACGGCTATGAGGGCCAGGGTCCGGAGCATTCCTCCGCCCGCCTCGAGCGCTACCTGCAGCTCTGCGCCGAGGACAACATGCAGGTGGCGAACTGCACCACCCCGGCCAACTATTTCCACATCCTGCGCCGGCAGATGAAGCGCGAGTTCCGCAAGCCGCTCATCCTCATGACGCCGAAGTCGCTGCTGCGCCACAAGCGCGCCGTGTCGAAGCTGGAGGAGATGGGCCCCGGCACCTCGTTCCACCGCCTGCTGTGGGACGATGCGGAGCACGCCACCGACGGCATCAAGCTGGTGCCGGACGAGAAGATCCGCCGCGTGGTCCTGTGCTCCGGCAAGGTCTATTACGACCTGCTGGAAGAGCGCGAGAAGCGTGGCGTCTCGGACGTCTACCTGCTGCGCGTGGAGCAGCTCTTCCCGTTCCCGCTCAAGAGCCTCATCCAGATGCTCTCGCGCTTCAAGGGCGCCGAGGTGGTCTGGTGCCAGGAGGAGCCGAAGAACCAGGGGGCCTGGGCCTTCGTTCAGCCCTACCTGGAATGGGTTCTGGAGAATATCGGGGCCGCCTCCAAGCGTCCGCGCTATGCCGGTCGCGCCGCCTCGGCGGCGACCGCCACCGGCCTCATGTCCAAGCACCTCTTCCAGCTCAAGGCGTTCCTCGAGGAGGCGCTGGGCTGAGGCGGCGCGTTCCGAGGCGGATGCCGGTTTCACCCTCGCGGTGGGACCGGTTCCGTCGCTTATTTTGCGCCGGATCTGATCCGGCGGGTCCGAAGACGTAGGGAGGCCCCGCCGGGGGCGAATGTGATGGCGACCGAAATCCGCGTGCCCACGCTGGGCGAATCCGTTACCGAGGCGACCATCGGCAAGTGGTTCAAGAAGCCCGGCGATGCGGTGAAGGCCGACGAGCCGCTGGTGGAGCTGGAGACCGACAAGGTCACCGTCGAAGTCCCCGCCCCGGCGGCCGGAGCCGGGGCGGGAGCCGCAGGAGCCGGCGCGGCCTTGGGCGCCTCGGCGGCGGGAGCGGCAGCAGCGCCGG
>JACESF010000079.1 GCA_013911975.1 Hyphomicrobiales bacterium
CCCCGGTCTCCGGCGCCCTCGCCTTCGAGGGCGTGACCTTCTCCTATCCCACCCGGCCCGGCCAGAAGGCCCTGGACGGCGTGAGCTTCGCCGTGCGGCCGGGCGAGCGCATCGCCCTGGTGGGCCCCTCGGGCGCCGGCAAGAGCACGGTGTTCCAGTTGCTGGAGCGCTTCTACGACCCGCAGGCGGGCCGCATCCTGCTGGACGGCGTGGACATCGCGAACTGCGACCCGGAGGCGGTGCGCCGCCAGCTCTCCCTGGTGCCCCAGGAAGTGGCCATCTTCGCGGACACGGTGCGCGAGAATATCCGCCTCGCCCGTCCCGAGGCGTCCGACACCGAGGTGGAGGCGGCGGGCCGCGCGGCGCAGGTGGACGAGTTCGTCGCCCGCCTGCCGCAGGGCTGGGACACCCAGGTGGGCGAGCGGGGCGTGACGCTGTCCGGCGGCCAGCGCCAGCGCATCGTCATCGCCCGCGCCATCCTGCGCGCGGCCCCGGTCCTGCTGCTGGACGAGGCCACCTCGGCGCTGGACGCGGAGAGCGAGACGCTGGTGCAGACCGCGCTGGAACATTCCATGCGCGGGCGCACCACCCTGGTCATCGCCCACCGGCTCTCCACCGTTCTCTCGGCGGACCGCATCCTGGTCATGGAAGGCGGGCGCCTCGTGGATGAGGGCACCCATGCCCAATTGGTGGCCAAGGGCGGCCTCTATGCCCGCCTCGCCGCGCTCCAGTTCAACGCGGCGGCGTGAGGGCGAAAGCTAGAACGGCAGGTCGCTCGCCAGGGTGAAGACGATGGCCCCGGCGAGCAGGGCGAGGCTGGTGCGACGGCCGTTGGCGAAGAGCAGTCCCACCAGCAGCGCCGCCGTTACCAGCGTCATGAGGAACGAGACGAGGCCGTCGCCGTCGCCCGCGTCGCCCAGCTCCACGCCGGCCGCGACGAGGCCCACCTCATAGGCGACGCCCACGCAATTCACCGCCAGAAGCCCGCCGATGACGATGCCGCGCACCTTGAAATAATAGGCGTCGAAATCCGGCCACGCCTTCACGTCCGCCGGAAAGACGAAGGTGGACAGGCCGAAATAGGCGCCCACCACCGCCATGAAGCCTGCGAGGCCGAACAGCGTGGAGGGCACGTGCGGGCCGATATGGCCGAAATTGAACCAGAAGGTCACCTGGTCCAGCAGGATGAACACGCCCAGCAGGGGCACCAGCCAGCCCACATGGATGGGCGGGCCCGCCGTCTCCTCCACCCCATGGCGGATGCGCCAGAGGCGGGCGAAGCCCTTGAGCAGTTCGGAGACCGCGAGGGCGAGCACGATGCCGAACACCCGCGTCACCAGGTCGAAGCTCGTCATGATGCCCCCGCCCCCAACGCCTGCCCCAAACGTCGATCCTGCCCGCACCTTGCCGCGGGGCCGGCCTCACGCCCCGATATAGACCCGCTGATAGCGCCGCCCCAGGCCGGTGAGCACCTCGTAGCCGATGGTGCCGCCATGGGCGGCCAGCTCGTCCACGCCGATGCCGTCTCCCAGGATGACGGCCATGTCGCCCCGCGCCACCGCGTCCTCGGGCAGGTCGGTCACGTCCACGGCGGTCAGGTCCATGGAGACGCGCCCCACCAACGGGCAGCGGCGCCCGGCGATGATGGCGTCTGCGCCCGGCCGACCGTCGCTGGCGCCGAAGGCGCGCAGGAAGCCGTCGGCATAGCCGAAGGACAGGATGGCGATGCGGCTGTCGCGGCCGAGGCGCTGGGCGGCGCCGTAGCCCACCGTGTCGCCGGGAATGCCGCGCCGCACCTGGATGACCGGCACCTCCAGCCGCACCACGGGCGCGAGCGGCACCGTGCCCGCCATGGCCGTGCCGCCATAGAGCGCGATGCCCGGCCGGGTGAGGTCGAAATGATAGTCCGGCCCCAGCAGGCAGCCGGCGGAATTGGCCAGCGAGGCGGTCACGCCGGGAAACGCCGCCGCCGCCCGCGCGAACCGCTCCCGCTGGAGCGGGGTGAGCGGGTGGCCGGGCGTGTCGCCGCAGGCGAGATGGGTCATGACCAGGGACGGGGTGAAACCCGCGCCCCGCTGGCCCAGCGCCTGCGCCTCCTCCTCCGTGAGGCCAAGCCGGTTCATGCCGGTGTCCACATGGATGGCGGCGGGAAGGTCGGCGCCCTGCGCGGCACAGAAGGCCGCCCACTCCTCGATCTCGGCGCGGCTGCCCAGCACCGGGCGGGCGCCGCTGGCGCGCAGCACCTCCCCGTTGCCCGGCAGCAGGCCGCCCAGCACATAGATGACCGCCTCGGGCAGCACCTCGCGCAGCCGTACCGCCTCCTCGGCGAGGGCCACGAAGAAGGTGCGCGCCCCGGCTTTCCAGAAGGCGGGCGCGGCCTCGTCGATGCCGAGGCCGTAGGCGTTGGCCTTGACCACGGCGGAACATTCGGCCGGCGCGACCTTGGCCGCCAGCGTGCGCCAATTCTGCGCGAGGGCGGCAAGGTCGATGGTGAGGACGGCGCCGGCGGCGCCGGAAAGGTCTGTCATCGGGGTTCCGGGAATCGATCCGGCTGGGCGAGGTTGGAGAAGCGCGTGAACTGCGCCTCGAACTGTACCTTCACCGTGCCGGTGGGGCCATGGCGCTGCTTGCCGATGATCACTTCGGCGGTGCCCTCGCAGGCCTTCATGTCGGCCTCCCACTTGAACCATTCCTCGGTGCCGGGTTTGGGCTCCCGGCTTTTCAGATAATATTCCTCGCGGAACACGAACATGACCACGTCCGCGTCCTGCTCGATGGAGCCGGATTCGCGCAGGTCCGACAATTGCGGGCGCTTGTCGTCGCGGCTCTCCACCTGTCGCGACAATTGGGAGAGCGCCATGATGGGCACCCTCAGCTCCTTCGCGAGGGCCTTCAGGCCGGTGGTGATCTCGGTGATTTCCTGCACACGGCCCTGGGACGAGCTCTTGGAGGAGCCGGTAAGGAGCTGAAGATAATCCACCACCATGAAGTCCAGGCCGCGCTGACGCTTCAGGCGCCGGGCGCGGGCCACCAACTGGGCGATGGAGATGCCGCCGGTGTCGTCGATATAGAGCGGCACGATCTGCATGGTCTGGGCGGCGGCGGCGAGCTTGGAAAACTCGCTCTCGGAGATGTCGCCGCGCCGGACCTTGTAGGAGGGGATCTCGGTCTGCTCGGCCAGGATACGGGTGGCCAATTGTTCGGCCGACATTTCCAGTGAGAAGAAGCCGACGATGCCGCCCGACAGGTTCTTCACCGCGCCGTCCGGCTGGGTCTCGCCGCGATAGGAGGCGGCGATGTTGTAGGCGATGTTGGTGGCGAGCGAGGTCTTGCCCATGGCCGGGCGCCCCGCGAGGATGATGAGGTCCGAGGGCTGGAGGCCGCCCATCTGGTGGTCGAGGTCGTCGAGCCCGGAGGCGATGCCGGAGAGGTGGCCGTCGCGCTGGTAGGCGTTGGACGCCATGTCCACCGCCTCGCGCAGCGCCTCGCCGAAGCGCAGGAAGCCGCCGTCATAGCGCCCGGTCTCGGCGATGGCGTAGAGGCGCTTTTCCGCCTCCTCGATCTGCTCCTGGGGGCTCGCCTCCACCGGGGCGTCATAGGCGTCGGTGACGATCTCCTCGCCGATGCGGATCAGCTCGCGCCGCACCGAGAGATCATAGATGGCGCGCCCGTAATCCTCCGCGTTGATGACGGTGGTCGCCTCCGCCGCGAGCCGCGCCAGATAGCGCGGGCCGGAGAGCCCGGCCACGTCCAGGTCGGCGGGCAGGAAGGTCTTCAGCGTCACCGGCGTCGCGATCTTGCCCGCCCGGACCAGCGCCCCGGAGAGTTCAAAGATGCGCGCGTGGATGGGCTCGTAGAAATGCTCGGGCTTGAGGAAGTCGGAGACCCGGTAGAAGGCCTCGTTGTTCACCAGGATCGCGCCCAGCAGCGCCTGCTCGGCCTCCACATTGTGCGGGGCCTGGCGATAGGAGGGGTCGAGCTGGGCCTTCGCGGCAGGCAAATCGAGCATGGTCTCCCCCATCATGGCCGGGGGATCGGTGTAGCAAAAGCCCGATTAACGATCCCTGGCGGAAGGCACTTTTCCCACCCGGTTTTGCGCGGGAAAGAATCATGGGGAAAGGCGCGCCCCTGCCTTTCACGGAATCGGGTTTGATGGAAGGCGCCGCATGTCCATTGAAGGATTGCGGCACCGCACGCGTTTACGTTAGGCAAGCGTATCAGGCATTTCGACGGCGGCCGGTGGCGGCCCGAACCTCAAGGGAGCACCCCATGGCCGAAGCCTCCAGCATGGAATTGGTGCAGATCGTCGCGGTGCTCGGCGCCGGCGTCGTCGCCGCCCCCCTGTTCAAGCGCGCCGGCCTCGGCTCGGTGCTCGGCTATCTGGCGGCCGGCCTCGCCATCGGGCCGTTCGGCCTCCGGGTCATCGCCGCGCCGGAAGCGGTGCTGCATTTCGCCGAGCTGGGCGTGGTCATGTTCCTGTTCGTCATCGGCCTCGAAATGCGCCCCGCCCGGCTCTGGGGCCTGCGGCGGGAGATTTTCGGCCTGGGCGCGGCCCAGGTCTGCGCCTGCGGCGCGCTGCTCACCGGCCTCGGCGTGCTGGCGGGGCTGCCGCCCGCCGTCGCCTTCATCGCCGCCATGGGCTTCGTCCTGTCCTCCACCGCCGCCATCATCCAGATCCTGGACGAGGCCGGCGAGACGCCCACCCCCGCCGGGCAGCGGGCGGTCTCCATCCTGCTGCTGGAAGACCTCGCCATCGTGCCGCTGCTGGCGGTGGTCGCGCTGCTCGCGCCCGCCACGGAGGGCAACGTGCGCGCCGACTGGCTCAGCCTGGTGCTCGCCGCCGGGGCGGTGGCGGCCGTGGTGGCCGCCGGGCGCTGGCTGCTCAACCCGCTGTTCGCCCTGCTCTCGGCGGCTCGCGCCCGGGAGGTGATGACCGCCGCCGCCCTGGTGGTGGTGCTGGGCACGGCGCTGCTCATGCAGGTGTCCGGCCTCTCCATGGCCATGGGCGCGTTCCTCGCGGGCGTGCTGCTGTCGGGCTCCAGCTACCGCCACCAGTTGGAGGCGGACATCGAGCCGTTCCGCGGCCTGCTGCTCGGCCTGTTCTTCATGGCGGTGGGCATGTCGCTGGACCTGCGGGTGGTGGCCGAGAACTGGCTGGTGGTGGCCCTGGCGGTCGCCGGCTACATGGTGGTGAAGGCGGTCGGCATCTTCGGCGTGGCTCTGCTGTTCCGCGCCAGCTGGCGCGAGGCGGTGTCGCGCGCGGCCCTGTTCGCCCAGGGCGGCGAATTCGCCTTCGTGCTCTATGCGGCGGCGGCGGCCGAGGGCGTGTTCGACGCGCGCACCAACGCCATCATGTCCACCACCGTCATCCTCTCCATGGTGCTCACCCCGCTGTGCGTCCTCGCCGCCCGCCGCCTCGTGCCGCCCACGCCGCCCAACCTCGACGGCGTCGAGGCCGCCGACGGCCAGCGCAGCCCGGTCCTGCTCATCGGCTTCGGCCGCTTCGGGCAGATGGTGAGCCAGGCGCTGCTCGCCCGCGACATGGACGTGACCATCCTGGACAATGACCCGGAGATGATCCGGGGCGCCGCCGAGTTCGGCTTCAAGATCTATTACGGCGACGGCACCAATCTGGACGTGCTGCGCGCGGCGGGCGCGGGCTCGGCGCAGGCCATCTGCATCTGCGTGGACAACCAGAAAGTGACCGACAAGGTGGTGGAGCTGTGCAAGGCCGCCTTCCCCTCCGCCGGGCTTCTGGTGCGCGCCTATGACCGCGGCCACGCCCTGCGCCTGCTGGAGGAAAAGGTGGAGGTGCAGGTGCGCGAGACGCTCGAATCCGCCTTCCTGTTCGGCCGCGAGGCGCTGGAATATCTCGGCCTGACGGAGGAGGAGGCGGAGGAGACCATCGCCGACATCCGCCGCCGCGACGCCGAGCGGCTGTGCCTGGAACAGACCAGCGGCATCTATGCGGGCCGCGACCTCCTGCATTCGAACGCGCCGAAGCCCGCGCCCTTCACCCCGCCGCGCCACGCCGCCCAGCCGCTGAACCCGGCCGCCGGCGCCATCGCCGCGGAAGTGGCGGGAGAGGCATAGGGGGCCGCCTCGCAACCTCCCCCGCGCAATCGTCGCGATCATGGGCTATATGAGCGCCCATGCAGCCTATCCTTCGAGTCGAAAACCTCTCCAAGGTCTATGAGGGCGGCTTCACCGCGCTCAAGGACGTCAGCCTGGAGCTTCGCCAGGGCGAGATCTTCGCCCTGCTCGGCCCCAATGGCGCAGGCAAGACAACGCTCATCTCCATCATCTGCGGCCTGGTGAACCCCAGCGCCGGCAAGGTGGAGGTGGCCGGGCACGACATCATCACCGACTATCGCGCCGCCCGCGCGCTGGTCGGCCTCGTGCCGCAGGAACTCAAGACAGATTCGTTCGAGAGCGTGTGGGCGACCGTCGCCTTCTCGCGCGGCCTGTTCGGCAAGAAGCGCGACGACGCCCTGATCGAACGGGTGCTGAAGGACCTGTCCCTGTGGGACAAGAAGGACAACAAGATCATGACCCTCTCGGGGGGCATGAAGCGGCGTGTCCTGATCGCCAAGGCCCTCGCCCACGAGCCGCGCGTGCTGTTCCTGGACGAGCCTACGGCGGGCGTAGACGTGGAATTGCGCCGCGACATGTGGCGCCTCGTGCGCCAATTGCGGGACGAGGGCGTCACCATCATCCTCACGACCCATTACCTTGAGGAAGCCGAGGAGATGGCGGACCGCATCGGCGTGATCCGCAAGGGCGAGCTGATGCTGGTGGAGGAGAAGGCCACCCTCATGCGGCAGTTCGGCCAGAAGCGCCTCACCATCCATCTCGCCGAGCCGCTCACCACCATTCCCGCCGCGCTCGCCGGGCACGGCCTGACGCTGACGGCGGGCGGACGCGACCTGGAACTCACCTACGGCACCGGCCAGGGCGAGGCCCCTGTCTCCGACCTTCTGCGCGGGCTCGCCATGGCGGGCATCGCCTATCACGACCTGGAGACCCACCAGTCGTCGCTGGAGGACATCTTCGTCGACCTGATGCGGGAGCACGCATGAACATCCATGCCATCAAGGCCATCTATCTCTTCGAGATGGCGCGCACCTGGCGCACGCTGCTCCAGAGCGTGGTGTCGCCCGTCATCTCCACCGCGCTCTATTTCATCGTGTTCGGCTCGGCCATCGGCGGCCACATGGCGCCGATCCAGGGCGTGTCCTACGGCGCGTTCATCGTGCCCGGGCTCATCATGCTGACGCTGCTGACCCAGAGCATCTCCAACGCCTCGTTCGGCATCTATTTCCCGCGCTTCATCGGCACCATCTACGAGGTGCTCTCCGCGCCCATCTCCTATGTGGAGATCGTGATCGGCTATGTGGGCGCGGCGGCCACCAAGTCCATGATGCTGGGGCTCATCATCCTCGCCACCTCCACCTTCTTCGTGGACTTGCAGGTTCTGCATCCGGTCTGGATGCTGACCTTCCTCGTGCTGACCGCCGTCACCTTCTCCCTGTTCGGCTTCGTCATCGGCATCTGGGCGGACAATTTCGAGAAGCTTCAGATGATCCCGCTGCTGGTGGTGACGCCCCTCACCTTCCTGGGCGGCAGCTTCTATTCCATCGACATGCTGCCCCCCTTCTGGCGCTCCGTCACCCTGTTCAACCCGGTGGTCTACCTGGTGTCGGGCTTCCGCTGGAGCTTCTTCGGGGTGTCGGACGTGAATGTGGGGATCAGCCTGGGCATGACCCTGGTGTTCCTCTCCGCCTGCCTCGTGGCGGTGTGGTGGATCTTCAAGACCGGCTACCGGCTGAAGAGCTGAGGCCCGTGCCATGACGGCCCCCGCGCGCCTCCCTCCACCCCGTCTCGCCGGCCCCGCCGACGCGGACGCGGTGGCGGCGCTCGCGCAGGCCGCCTATGCGCATTACGTGCCCCGCATGGGGCGCCGCCCCGCGCCCATGGACGCGGACTATGCCGCCCTCATCGCGGCCGGGCGTGTCCATGTGGCGGAGCAGGACGGCGCCATAAGCGGCCTGCTCGTGCTCGTTCCCGAGGGCGAAACCCTGCTGCTGGACAATGTGGCCGTGGCCCCGCACGCCCAGGGGGGCGGCATCGGCCGGGCGCTGCTGGCCTTCGCGGAGGCCGAGGCCCGGGCGGCGGGCTGCACCGCCATCCGTCTCTACACGAACGATGCCATGGTGGAGAACATCGCCCTCTATGGCCGCGCCGGCTATGTGGAGACCCGCCGGGGCGCGGAAGCCGGCTTCCGCCGCGTCCATATGGAAAAGCGGCTGACCTGACCGCGCTCACCGCCCCCCTTACGCCGCCTTTATCGCGTTGACCGACTTCCTTGCCCGATTGCCTGCCCGTCATGACCGGAGACGTTCCATGAAACTCTATTGGGCCCCGCACACCCGCGCCTTCCGCACCCTCTGGATGATGGAGGAGGCCGGGCTTCCCTATGAGCGCGAACTCATGGACATCAACAGCCCGGCGCTGAAGAGCCCGCGCTACCGCGCCATCAACCCCATGATGAAGGTTCCCGCGCTGGAGGACGGGGCGGCACGGCTCGCGGAGAGCGGGGCCATCTGCGCCTATGTGGCGGACCTCGCCCCGCAGGCCGGGCTCGCGCCGCCCGTGGGCGACCCGGCGCGCGGGCGCTATCTGCACTGGATGTTCTTCGACGCCGCCTGCGTGGAGGCCGCCTTCGTGGAGAAGCTGGCCAAGGTGGAAATCCCCTCCCGCGCCGCCGGCTGGGGATCGTTCGACCAGGTGATGGACGTGATCGAGGATTTGGTGGCGCCCGGCCCCTGGGCCCTGGGCGAGCGCTTCACCGCCGTGGACGTGATGATCGGCACCGACGTCTGGTACGGCATCCACCTGCTGAAGGTGATCAAGGACCGGCCGGTCCTGGAAGCCTATGCCGCGCGGTGCGTCACCCGCCCCGCCTTCCAGCGGGCCGAGGCCATCGAGGCGGAAGCGCTCGCGGGCCGCTGACATCCGCCTCGCCGGTCACGGGGCGGGCGACAGGAACGCAAACCGGGAGGCCGCTCAGGCGGCCTCCACCGGCAGCCCGGCGGCCTTCCATTCCGGGAAGCCATCCTCCAGGCGTCGCGCCTCGTAACCATGGGCGCGCAGCGCCGCCACCGCCTCGAAGGACAGGACGCAATAGGGCCCCCGGCAATAGGCCACCACATGGCGGTCCGTCGGCAGCTCGCGCAGCCGCCGCTCCAGGTCCGGCAGCGGAATGTTGAGGGCGCACGGCAGGTGGCCGAGCCGGAATTCCGCCTCGGGCCGCAAATCCAGCACCGTCACGAGGTTGTCCCGCAGGCGAGCGGCGAGTTCCGTCCGCGACACCGGCTCCAGCGCGTCGCGGGCGCGGAAATACGCCGCCATCACGCGCTCCACTTCCGCATTTGTGCGCTCGCCCACCGCGCTCAGCGCTTTCAGAAGCGCGATCACCTCGCCCTCCCCGGCGAGCCGGTACAGGACGCGCTTGGCATCCCGGCGTGTCGCCACGAGACCGGCGCGGCGCAGCACCTGGAGATGGCGCGAGGCGTTGGCGAAGGACAGGCCGCACAGGCCCGCCAGGTCCTCCACGCTGCGCTCTCCCTGGCCGAGATGCTCCAGAAGCTCCAGGCGATGGGCATGCGCCAGCGCCTGGGCGATCTCGGCGAGGCTCGCGAATATGGCTTGCTTCGGTCCCACGCTTGACAGGCACTTTCTCAGATTCAATCATTCAACATATTGATTGAATGATGTCCGCACCCGTGCGGCCCAGACCAATGTAAGGGACCGCGATGCGCCCGGCGAGCCATTCCCCCTCCCCCGCCCGTGCGTCTGCCGCCGAAGGCCATGAGCCGCGCGCCGCCCATTGGGAGCGTGCCTATGCGGGCCGCGATCCGCGCGCGGCGAGCTGGTTCCAGGACGAGGCCCATCCCTCCCTCGATCTGGTAACGGCAGCGGCCGCCTCTCCGGCCTGCGCCGTGCTGGACATGGGCGGCGGCGCGTCCACGCTCGCGGGCCACTTGCTGGACCGGGGATTCGGGAATGTGACCGTGGTGGACATGTCGCCGTCCGCCCTGGCATCGGCCCGGGCCCGGCTCGGATCGCGCGCCGCGCGGATTTCCTGGCTGGCGGCCGACGCCACCACCTGGACGCCACCCCGTCTCTATGACGTGTGGCACGACCGGGCGGCCTTCCACTTTCTCGTGGATCCGCAGGATCGCGCAGCCTACCTGCACCGGCTGCGGGCCGCCGTGCCGCCGGGAGGCCGGGTGGTGATGGGCACCTTCGCGCCGGACGGCCCCGAAACCTGCAGCGGCCTTCCCGTGATACGCTACGACGCGCCTGCGCTCGCGACGGTGTTCGGCCCGCAATTCACCCTGCTGCACCACATGCGGCACGATCACGTGACGCCGGGCGGCAAGGTGCAGTCCTTCCAGTTCTGCACCTTCCTGCGCCGGAATTAGGGGTGCGGCGCCCCTGACCTACGCCAGGAGCGCGCGGAGGCGGCGCGGTCGGGGCCTCAGCCCGCGTGCCGCTGCTGGGCCTGAACGAACACGTCCAGCACCTGGCGGCGAAGCGCTTCGGTGGAATAGTCCTCGCTCAGCTTGCGCTGCGCGCGCTGCACCTGGGCGAAGCGCTCGGCGGGGTCCGACGTCAGGCGCTCCAGCGCGGCGAGCCATTCGTCGGGCGTCTCGGCGAGCAGGCCGCATCCGTCCGCGCAGCAGCCGTCATAGACCGTGCCCCGCGTCGCGACCACGGCCGCTCCCACGGAGGTGTATTCCACCCATTTCGTGTTCGCCTTCATGAGGTTGAAGGGGATGGGATTGAGCGGGCACAGGCCGATGTCCCATTGCCGCTCGGCGAACTCCGCGATGAAGTTCTCGTAATTCTTCACCGGCGGGGCGGTCACGATGCGGTCGCTGAACTCAGCGAATTCGGCGGGGACGGGAATGGAGCCGAAGAATTCGAACTGCACCTCGGGATTGCGGCGCAGGAAGGTGACGAGGGCCGGAAGCAGCGGCACCAGATTGTGCGCGTGGTCCGCGCTCGCCATGTAGCCCACCTTGCGCACCGGCCGCTCCACGGCGGGGGCGACCACCCGGCCGGAAGCATAGATCTTCCCGTCCAGGATGGGCGCACGCGCCCCCTGCTCCAGAAGCCGCCCCTTCAGCCGTTCGGTGGAGCAATAGATGAGGTCCACGCTGTCCAGCAGCGTGCGGATGGTGCCGACGCGCTTGGGATTGTTGTGGAACGCGAACTTCTTCTCGCCGATGTCCGCCGGAATGCTCAGCAGGTCGTCGTCGATATGGAAGATGGTGGGGACATCGGCGCGGCGCGCCCAGTCCCGGACGTAATCGGCATTGGGGCCCGCATAGCGGCAGAACACGATGAGGTCCGGCTTGAACGCGGCAAGGCCGGTCGCGAAATAGTCCAGCGCCTGCTCGGGCGAGAGCTTGTTCTGCTTGATATGCTCCTCGGAGAGGAGCGCATGCTCGATCTCGCCGGATTCCACCATGCCCGCCAGGGGCTTCACGAAGCTCACCTGGAGGGTGGGGATGAAGCCGGCACTCACAAACATCACGCGGCGCACGGGCCGGGGCTCCGCGCGGGGCGCGGGCTCGGCCGCGGGGATCGCAGCCGGGACGCCGGCAAGATCCAGGGCCTGCCGGAAAATGCCGAGCACCTGCTTCGTCAGGGTCTTGGGGGTGTAGGTCTCCGCGAGGCGCGCCTGCGCCGCGGACACCTGCGCGAACCGGGCGGCGGGGTTCGCGGTCAGGGCCTCCAGGGCGGCGAGCCACTCGTCCGGCGTCTCGGCGAGGAGACCGCACCCGTCGGCGCAGCAGGCGTCATAGACCGTGCCCCGGCTCGCCACCACGGCGGCGCCGACGGCGGTGTATTCCACCCATTTGGTGTTGGCTTTCTTCAGGTTGAACGGCAGCGGCGCCAGCGGGCAGATGCCGATGTCCCAGTCGCGCTGCGCCAGCGCCTTGAGGAATTCGCCATAGTCCCGCACCGGCGGCACCATCACCACCCGGTCGCCGAACGGCTCCAGCGCGGCAGGCTTGGGGATGGAGCCGAACAGTTCGAACGTCACCCCGTCATGCCGGCGCAGATATTCCGTGAGGGCGGGGACCACGAGGCTGAAATCATGGGCATGGTCGAAGCCCATATAGCCCACGGTGCGCACCGCGCGCTCCCGCGCCGGAACGAGGATTGGCGCGGCGGCATAGATGGCGCCGCTCACCATGGGCGTCTTGAAGCCCTGCCCCTCGAAATGCGTCCGCAGCGGCTCGGTGGAGCAATAGACGAGATCGACCGCGCCCAGCAGGTGCGTCACCGCCGCCCGGCGCGGCGGGGCGTTGTGGATGGCGGCCTTGGTCTCTCCGATCTCCTTCGGCACGTCGAGCAGATCGTCGTCGATGTGGAAGAGGGTGGCGACGCCGTTGCGCCGCGCCCAGTCGGTCATGAACGGCGCATGGCCGCCACTGTAGCGGCAGAACACCACCAGCGACGGGGCGAACGATTTCAGCCGCCCCTCGATCCAGTCCTCCCGGTCCGCCGGCGTGAGATGGCCGCCGCCGACCGCGGAAATATCCTCGTCCGTGAGGGTGTCCGTGACGATCCGCCCCTCGGCGATCTGGCGCGAGAGGGGGCGCAGGAAGCTCAGTTGCAGCGTGGGCAGGGGGCCGTTGACGACGAACATCACCCGCATGTCCGGCGCGGGCCGCCGCGCGGGAACCGTGAAGCCGGGATCGGCGCGGCGGGCGGCGCCCAGCATGAGGCCGGCGAAGCGGCGATACGCCTCCTCCCGGTCCGTCATGAGGGTCTGCCGTGCGAGGAAATCGGCTTGGCGCACCAGGAACGGCGCCGGATCGGCGCGGGCCGCGCGGGCGAACTCCACCCAGTCGCGCACGCTGCTCACATGGGCGAGGCCGTCATAATTGCTGGCGTCCATGCCCCCCGCCGGATCGTGCCAGACCGCCGTGGGGATGCCCGCCAGCACCATGTCGATGAGCACCGAGGACGGCGCCGAGATGCCGTAGGCGTAGCGGGAAAGGTCCACCTTGTAGATGGGATTGTTGTTGATGATGACGTTGCCCGGCAGGGCCACGTTGTTCTTCAGCACATATTGGCCGCCCGGATGGGGCCGCAGCACCACCTGCTCGCTCTGGGGCTCCAAGGTCTCGCAGAAGGCATTGAAGACGCTGACGAAGTCACCCTTGAAATCGCCCGAGGCGCTGAAGCGGACCGAGTGGAGATTCTCGCACACCATGCCGCGCGCGCTCTTGCGCACCGAGACCGGCGTCTGGAGCAGCGCGCTCGGGCCCGTCACCAAGAGCTTGCCGCGCTGCGACGGCGCGAGCGCCGTGAGCCGCTCGGGCGCGCACCAGCCGCAGACCACGTCGGCGGCGAACGCCACCTCGCGCCCATGCGCCCGGTCATGGTCGCGGGACTGGAGGAAGCCCACGCACTCGTAGCCGTGCTGGAGCGTCGCCTTCACATAGGCGGACGGCGCCGCGCGCATCGTGTCGTGGATGATGGCGTGGGCCGAGAGATTGGACTCGCTCCCCGCGAACAGGATTCCCCCGCCCCCTTGAAGCAGGAGGAAGGCTTCCGCCGCATCGCCGAACGTGTCGAGGCGCGCGCCCGTGGCCGCGGCGATCTCGAGCAGCTCGGCGCGCCAGATGCCCGCGCGGTCACGGGTCTCGAAGGCCCGCGTCTGGAGGATGCGGGGCGCGAGGCCGAGGTCCCGCGCCAGGAAGACGAGCGGGCGCAGGACATTCACGTCCTGCAGCAGGTTCACCAGGAAAACGGCGGCCGGCGCAGGCATCAGTGTGGCACCCATGACGAGCCGGGGAAGCCGGCGGGAATGCGCCAGGGCTGCCTCAGCTCCTCGGAAAGAATGAGGGGGATGTCCGGGAACAGCTCGCGCGTCAGCCGCGCGACCTCCGACAGGACGGCATGATGGCCGCTCGACAGCGTGCTCGACAGCTTGAGGCCGGCGAGGTCCAGGCCCTCGCGCGCCAGGGGCGCTCCGAAGGAAACCCGCTGGTAGACGGTCTTGTTGAGCGTCACCTGCCGGCCCCACCGCACCCGCCCGGCGTCGATGAGCGGAATGAGCGCCTCGCGGACCAGGAAGTCCGGCCCGGTCTCCGGGGTGCCTGCGGTGAGGCGCACGTCATAGTCCAGCTTCTGGAGGCCGAAGGGCGTTCCCACCGAGAGCGCCCCGATCTTCCGGGCGAAAGCGTGCTGCACCTCGCCGCTTTCCTGGCCGTGGACGACGGCGGCGAACGGCTTGCCGCCCGCGCTCTTGCCCGCGCGCTTCCACGCCTTCGGCTCCAGCGCGCGCAGGAAGGCGGCGAAGCCCTCGGTCTCCCGCGCGGGATCGGCATATTGCGCCAGCCCCTCCGCCAGAACGGCGAGGCTCGCGCCATCGAGGCGCCCCTTGCCGTCCTTCGCGTCGCGCGCCAGTTCAGCCCCGCTGCGGTAGATCAGCGGCCCGAAGCAGGCATAGAGGGGATAGCCGGCCGAGAGCACCTGCACCCCGGCGCTCAGCGCCGTCACCGCGCGGTTCAGGGACTTCACCGTGCTGAAGGGCTGCCCGTTCACAGGCAGGAAGGCCGCGTAGCTCTCCTCCAGGAGGGCGCGCTCGGCCGCCTCGCTCCACTCGCCGATCTCGAACGGCACCGGCAGCCGCCGCAGCGCGGCGAGCGTGTCCGGCGTCAGGGCGCGGCGGTTGGTGCTGATCTTCAGGCGCACCTCCAGCCCGTGGCCGCGCATCGCGGCGAGTTCGGCGGAAAACGCCACGAGATCGGAGAGGCCGACCGGGAAATAGGGATTGTCGCCCATGCCGAACCAGGCGACCTGAAGAACCCCGGACGCCCGCACCGCCTCCCGCTTGCGCGCAAGCGCATCCGCCAGCGCCCCCGCGTCGAACGCCTCGAACGGGTCGTTCATGACGTAGGCGGGCAGATGGGGCACGAACTGGCGGCTCACCCGCTCCATGGCGGGCGTGGAGCACAGGACGAAATCGGACGCGTGCGTGCACGCCTGGAGCCAGGACCTCAGGCGCGCAAAGCGGCTGTCCTCCACCTGGCTGAAATAGTCGTCGAACAGGTCGATGCCCACGAGGCGGCCAGCCTGGCGCAGCCATTGCGCGGCCAGGGCGGCGCGCACGTCATGGCACTTGCTGATGAGATAGACGTCGCCGTCCGGCGCGGCGCCGGCGGACAGCCGGTCCATGGGCACGAGGTCGATATCGCATCCCAGGGCCTTCAGCGGCTCGGACAAGCGGCCATAGCGGATGCGCGCACCCGCCTGGCGCCGATAGTCTTCGTTGGGCGTAATGACGCGGATCTTCATGCCACAATCCTGCGCGCGGCGAGGGACGCCTCATGGCCAGCCGAAAAGGCGATGCGATCCTGGTGCGCGGGCTTCGGAGCGGCCCCCTCAACCGCCAGAAGGCTCGCGGACAAGGCAAACGTCATGAGGTGCAGGCCGGACTCACGGGCGCACGCTTCCCAGAACGGGGTCGCCGGCAGCCCACCCGGCACCTGGGCGGGCTTGAAGCCACCCTGACGGATCCAGTCGCCGCGGCGAACCATGAAGAAGTCTCCGGATGGCGCAGCCAAAGGCCAGACGGCGGGCGGGAGCGCCGCCAGCAGCGACAGGAGCGGGGTCGCGGAGGGCGGCGCTTCCTTCTGGGAGAGAGGCAGAGCGTAGCGGCCGCCGTCCGCCAACTGGATACGGTCCTCGCGCTTCTTGGCACTCACCGCCAGGAGCGGACAGCCGACCGAGGAGACCCCGGGCTGCGCGAGCAGGGCCGCGAAGGCGGCGAGGGTACGCGCGTCATGCAGCAGGACCCGTTCCCCGAGAACCACCAGGAGATCGGCCTCGGCGAGTTCCACCGCCCTGTTGTACCGGACGTGCATCGCCGTATCGGCACCCGAAAGGACCAGGTGCCCGGAATGGGGGAAGTGGCGGCGCAGGGCGGGGAGCATGTCGGGCGCCGTCTCCGCGGTCGCCACAGCGATCACCTGGAGCCCGCGCAGCCCCTGCTGGAACGCGAGCGCCTCCAGGACCGCAGCGAAATGTCCCGCATCCGTCCCACAGGGCAGCACCACGGAAACCGTCGATTCCGGCGTCAGGGCGGCGGCGGCGACAGGCCCCACCAGGGTGGACACCGGAAGCTCGGGCGCAAACGGTGCGACCCATTCCGTGCCTTGGCGGGTCAAGGGGTCCACGAAGCGCAACGCCGCGGGCCAGGGGCGCGTCTCGCCGTCCGCGGACGGACGGGCCAGCGGGCCGAGAAAGCGCGGGAACGGCGCGAGCCCGGTGGGCTGCAGATCATCCAGCGTGGCGCCTGCGGGCGGCGTGACGACCCATGACGGCGTTGCGTCGCAAAGGCGGACGGCGACGAACGCACCGAACGGACCCTCGCCCGGCCCGGGGCCGCGAAACAGCACCTGGAGGCTGGGCACGCCATCCACGGGCACCCGCAACACCGCGGCGTCCGGCGCCGGATGCCCGGCGCGGCCCGGCGTCAGCGCCACCGCCTCGGCCAGCCATCGCCCCCCGTCCGAGGCACCGGCACTCGGCACGGCACCGATGCTGATCCCGAGAACGTCTGCCAGCCACGCGCGCAGCCCGCGATCGAAGATGCGTTCGGCGCCGGTCCCGCCGGAGAGATCCACCTCGATCCGCTCCACGGCGGGCCGGAACCCGCTCGCCTGCGCGGCGGCGAGGATGTCCGACGTGACGCGCCGCACCGCCTCGAGGCCGGGCTGGTCCGGATAGGAGGCCAGGGCCTCGCCGTGATGACTGCCTCCCCGCAGCAGGCTGGGAAAGGGCAGCAGGCACGAATCCACCAGCCGGCCCCTGCGGTCCGTGACCACCACGAGAACCGGGAGGAAGCCGTCCACCAAGGAGATGTCGGCGAAGGCGGGGAACCCTTCAGACACAAGACATTCGCCAAGCAGGACAAGCCCGGCGGTTCCAAATTGGACGCAGGTCACCCCCTGCCCCTCGGCGCCCGAGGCATCCAGGCGGAGCCGCACCCTGGCCGCGCCGTCGATGGCCGCATCGACGAAGCTCGGCGCGTCCGCAGAGCGGAAGCGAAGCACTGGCGCCTCGGAGGCGGCAACGTCTTCTCCTTCGCCCAGCGCCTGCTTGGTCTCGCCCGTCCGCTGCAACCAGGCCAATCCACGGGCGCGTGGTCCGCTCAGGTGCCGCAGCAGGCGAAGATCCGCCATGAGCCCCGAGGCCGCCCGCGATGCCGGGGCGGCGGATCCGAGGGCGACGCCGCCGACACCGAACACCGCATCCCCGTCGTCCCCCGCCCAGGCATCTCGCGGAAGAAGCGCATTGGATGCGGGAAGCGCGACGGCCTCGATGCGCGGCACCGGCGCGGGAAGCGCGGGCTCGCTGGCCAGCGTGGCGGTGAGGGCACGGCCCTCCACGGCGCCGAAGCGCAGATAATGCAGGAGCGGATTGGTGCCGCCCTTCGCCACGTCGGGATTCTGCGTGAGATAGGTGCCGGAGCTGAACCGGGGCCCGGGGTCCCGCCCCTCCTGCCCGCCATAGCGCAAATAATGAAGGGCCGGATCGGCCCCCACGGCCGCCACATCCGAATTGTTGGCGAGATACCAGGCGGCATCGAACAGGTCGCTGGCGCGCAGCACCGCGAGTTCGGCCTCTTCCGTCGCCGCCGTGGCGGCGGGCGCCTGCGCCGCGACGGCCCCCCCGGCGAGGCGGGAGGGAAACACCGCCCGCCCCTCGGCCCGGCCGTAGCGGGCATAATGCAGCAGCGGGTTGAGCCCCACGGCCACAACGTCGGGATAGGCCTCCAGATAGGCGGAGGAACTGAAGGAGGGACCGGGATCACGCCCCTCGGGCGCGCCGTGGAGCAGATAGTGGCGCAGCGGATCAATGCGGGAATCCGTCACGTCCTGGTAATGCTCGAGATACCAGGTCCGGTCGAACAGCCCGCTGGCGGCCACCTCCGCCGCGTCCTCCTCGATGCGGCGACGGCGGCGGGAAACCTTGCGCACCAGCCCGCGCGCCCGCACCTCCAGGCGCACCACCGGCTGGATAAGCTTCCAGATATAGCTGCCGTCCAGAAGGGCGGAATTGACGGCGGCCTCGTCCAGCGCCGGCTGGATCTCCTGCAGTGCGGCGGAGGCCGCGAGCCACTGGGTTTCCTTCTCGGCCAGCGCGGACCCGAGCTGGCCCGCCCGCGTGCGCTCGGTGGCGAGCGCCGCTTCCAGCGCCCGCGCAACTGCACGCTCCGCAGCCAGTTCGGAACGGCTCGTGCGCAACTGCTCGGCGAAAGCGGACAGGCGGGATTCGAGCATCCGAATCCGAAGCGCGGCGTCCCGGTCGCCCTCGGTCACGAAGCCTTCGACGACGGCGGCCAGATCCTGAGGGGACACGAGCACCGGGGCCGCGTCCCTCGACTTTCCTGCGGACCAGAGCCCCCCCTGCCCCGCGACACTCGACGCACCTCCGGCAG
>JACESF010000008.1 GCA_013911975.1 Hyphomicrobiales bacterium
GGGAAGGGGCGTCTTCGTCCCGCCGGACTGCCTAAGGGAGCGGCGCGAGGGGCGCCGGTCTGCCCGCGGATGCATCGCGCTGCCCCTCTCGTGGCATCGGGCTGGGGATGCGCGCACGCCCCTGTGCAGTTTTCCATTCTTCCCTGCGCGGCATGGGGCCTGCACCTTTTCAGGGTGCGCAGTCCGCGCCCCTCAAAACGGCAAACGAGCCCGATGACCCTCAGCTATCCCCGCTTCAAGGCCGCCGCCTGCCACGCCTCGTCCGTCTTCCTGGATGCGGAGAAGACCGCCGAGAAGGCCTGCGACCTCATCGCCGAGGCCGCCTCCAACGGGGCGGCGCTGGTGGTGTTCCCCGAATCCTTCCTGCCCGGCTTCCCGGTCTGGGCGGCGCTTCAGGCGCCCATCTACAATCACGGCTTCTTCCGCGCCCTCGCCGCCGAGGCGCAGAAGCTGTCGGACGGCGCGGTGCGCGCCATCCGCATGGCGGCGCGGCGCCACGGCGTGTTCGTCTCGCTGGGCTTCACGGAGGGCACGGATGCCAGCGTCGGCTGCATCTGGAACTCAAACATCCTCATCGGCCCGGACGGCGCCATCCTGAACCACCACCGCAAGCTCGTTCCCACCTTCTACGAGAAGCTGGTCTGGGCGAACGGCGATGCGCGCGGCCTGCGCGTGACCAACACGGAACTCGGCCGCGTGGGCATGCTGATCTGCGGGGAGAACACCAATCCCCTGTCGCGCTACGCCCTCATGGCCCAGGGCGAGCAGGTGCACATCTCCACCTATCCGCCCATGTGGCCCACCCGCCCGCCGGAAGAAGACGGCGCCTATGACCTGAAGCGCGCCATCGAGATCCGCGCGGGCGCCCATGCCTTCGAGGCCAAGGTGTTCAACATCGTCGCCTCCGGCTTCGTGGACGCCGCCATGCGCGAGGCCATGGGCTCGCTGGGCCGGGAAAGCCTGGAGGTGATGGACAAGTCGCCGCGCGGCATCTCCATGGTGCTCGACCCGTCCTCCCAGGTGGTGGGCGACGTGCTCTCCGACCACGAGGGCATCCTCTATGCGGACATCGACACCGCGCGCTGCGTGGAGCCCAAGCAGTTCCACGACGTGGTGGGCTATTACAACCGCTTCGACGTGTTCCACCTCCAGGTGGACCGCACCGCGCGCGAGCCTGCCTATTTCGCGGAATCCGCCGCCCTGAAGGAGCCGCTGGGCGGCCCGGCGCCCGCCCTCGGCGGCACCGACGACATCTTCGCGGACATGAGCGGCACGCCCTGAGCGGCGTGCGCGACGCGGCACGACTTCACCCGGCGCCTGACGCCGGGATCTAAAAAAGCCAACCAGAACAAACATATCCAGAGGATCGGAACATGAAGATGAAGAGAAGCCTTTCAGCCCTCGCGTGCGTCGCCATCGCCGCGCTCGGCGTCACGCCCGCGCTCGCCCAGACCAAGGAGACGGTGAAGATCGCCTTCATCGGCCCGCTCACCGGCGGCAACTCGGCCACCGGCCTCGGCGGGCGCAATTCCGCCTCGCTAGCGGTGGACCTCCACAATGCCAAGCCCGGCGGAAAATACACCTACGAACTCGTGCCCTTCGATGACGAGTGCAAGCCGAACGTGGGCGTGCAGGTGGCCACCAAGGCGGCATCCGACAAGTCCATCATCGCCGGCATCACCCATTATTGCTCGGCGGTCGCCATCGCGACGGTGGAGACCTACAACCGCTTCGGCCTGCCTGTTGTGGTGTGGGGCGCTGTGCTGCCGGAGATCACCTACGGCAACGACTTCAAGGAGATCCACCGCGTCAACGGCACCATGATCAACGAAGGCAAGATGGCGTCCGAGTTCCTGACGCAGCAGGGCTTCAAGACCTTCGTGGTGATCCACGACACCACCGATTACGGCAAGGGCCAGAACAAGTATTTCGCGGAGAATCTGAAGCCCAAGGGCGGCGACATCCTCGCCACCTTCGCGGTCTCTCCGGACCAGCAGGACTTCACCGCCGAGCTGACCAAGGTGAAGGAGCTGAAGCCCGACGTGGTGTTCATCGGCGGCCTCACCCCGCTCGGCGTGCGCGTGCGCTCGCAGATGGACCGGCTCGGCATCCCCGCCCAGCTCGCGGGCGTCTCGGGCATCATGAGCGCGGGCTTCATCGAGGGTGCCGGGCAGGCGGCGGAAGGCACTGTCTCGTTCCATAACGGCGCGCCGCTGAGCAAGTATGCGGACGGCAAGGCGTTCATGGACGCCTACACCAAGGCGGGCTATCGCGAGGATCCGGACGCCTACGGTCCCTTCGCCTTCTCCGCCGCCAACCTCGTGATGGACGCCATCGACAAGGTGGGGCCGGACCGCAAGAAGGTGCGCGACGTGCTCAACACCACCAAGGGCTACAAGGCGCTGGTGGGCGAGGTGAATTTCGACGACCACCGCCAGAACATCGTCTCGGCCAACGTCTACGTGGCCCAGGACGGCAAGTGGGTCTACTGGCCCGAGAGCGCCTATGCGGCGGGCACGAAGAAGCTGCCCGGAAAGCCGGCAGGCAACTGAGACGCGGGAGGCCGGTCCCCCGTGGCCCGGCCTCTCCCCCCGCTCGCGGCGCCCTTCTTGCAGGGGGTTGCCCCCACAAGCTGGGGCTTGCCCCTCCTGCGGCGCCACCGCCGGTTCATCTCGCGGAGACCATCAATGGATCCCGGCCTTCTCGCGCAATATCTGTTCAACGGGCTGATGCTCGGCACCATCTACGCCATCGTGGCGGTGGGCTTCTCGCTGTTCTTCGGCGTGCTCGACGTCATCAAGTTCTCCCACGGCGACGTGGTCACGGTGGGGGCCTTCTCGGCGTTCGGCGCGGCGGGGCTGGTCGCGGCCAGTGTCGCTCTTCCCGGGCCGCTGGCCCTGGCGCTGGGCCTTCTGGCCGCGCTCGGGGCGGGGGCGGCGTCCGGCATGCTCATCGGCCGCGTGCTGGTGCTGCCCCTCAAGAACGCGCCTGCCGTCAACGTGCTGCTCGCCACCCTCATGGCCGGCACGGTGCTGCGCGAGGTGATCCGGCTCGGCGTGCCCAATGGCGGCAATCCCAAGCCCTTCCCCGCGCTTCTGCCGGAGGGCGTGCTGGCCGCCGGCTCCTTCAGCGTGGGCATCGACAGCGTCATCATCCTGGTGGCGGGGCTCGCGGTGGTGGTGGCCACCCATCTCGTCATCACCCGCACCCGCCTCGGCCTCGCCATCCGCGCGGTGGCGCAGGACGGGGAGGTGGCCCAGCTCGCCGGTGTCAGCTTCTCGCGCACCGTGCTCGGCACCTTTGCGCTGGGATCCATGCTCGCCGGCCTCGCGGGGCTGATGCTCGGGCTCTATTACCGGGAAATCAATTTCAACATGGGCGTTCTCCTCGGCATCATCGGCTTCGCCTGCGCGGTGGTGGGCGGCCTCGGCAGCCTCATCGGCCCCATCCTGGGCGGCTTCCTGTTCGCCGGAATCCAGACCGGCGTCACCGTCGTCCTGCCCCTCACCAGCGCCTACAAGGACGTGGTGGCCTTCGCCGTCATCATCGCGCTGATCGGGCTGTTCCCCACCGGCCTCATCGCCGAGAAGAGCAGCGAGCGGGTGTGAGATGAGCATGATCCAACTCGCCCCCACCCTCGGCGCCGAAAGCGGCCGCGCGGTCGGCCTCCAGCGCCTCGTGGTCGCGCTCACCGTCGCCATCCTGTTCGCGGGCGGCGGCCTGCTGCTCCACACCGAGGACCAGATCCAGGTGCTCGTGCTCCTCGCCGCCTTCGTGGCCCTGTTCGCCCTCGGCGAGCGGCTGGCCGTGGGGCGCCGCATCGCGGCCCTGTGCGTCGCCCATCCCGGCACGGTGAACCTTTCCGCCGCGTTCATGGTGCTCGCCATCGCGGTGGTGCTGCGGGAAGAGCATTACACCCTCCTGATGATGGCGACCGTCGCCTTGTTCGCCACCGCCGCGGCGGGGCTGACCCTCCAGATGGCGTTCGCGGGCGTGCCCAACTTCGCCGGCGCCGCCTTCTTCGCGGTGGGCTCCTATGTGGCCGCCGTGCTGGGGGCGAGCGGCATTCCCCATCTCGTCGTGCTCGCCATCGCGGGCCTCGCGGCGGCGGTGCTGGGGCTCGCCCTGCTGCTGCCGGTGCTGCGCACGCGGGGCCATTACGCCGCCCTCGTCACCATCGCCTTCGGCCTGCTGCTGCGCTCCTTCCTGGAGGTGAACGACGTGCTGGGCGGTCCGCAGGGCATGAAGGTGCCGTCCTTCTCCATCTTCGGCCTGTCCTTCAGCCGCATCACCGAGATCGGCCCCTACGACGTGTCCTTCTACCTGCCCTATGCGCTGGCGGGCTGCGTGCTGTTCGCGCTGGCCTTCGCGCTGGTGCGGCGGCTGGAATTCTCGTTCGCGGGCGTGGCGCTGGATGCGGTGCGCTCCGACGAGGTGTCGGCCAGCGTGTTCGGCCTCTCCATCGCCCGCTGGAAGGCCACCGCCTTCCTGATGGGCAACGCCATGATCGGCGTGGCGGGCGCGCTCTACGGCATGATGAACGGCTTCGTGAACCCCAACAGCGCCAATTTCGGCGACAGCCTCATCATGCTGTCCATCCTGGTGCTCGGGGGCCTCGGCAATTTGTGGGGCGCGGTGGTGGCCTCGGTGGTGATCCTCGTCATCCCCGAGAAGCTCCAGGCCATCCAGGAATTCCGGCTGGTCATCTTCGCCCTTCTGGTCATCGCCATCCTGCGCTTCCGCCCCTCCGGCCTCATGCCCCGGGTGACGCGGGACTTCTCCAGCCTCGCGAAGGAGGGGTGAGCATGGACGCGCTCCTGGCCTGCAACGGCCTCACCATGCGCTTCGGCGGCCTGACCGCCCTGGACGCCGTGGACATCGCGGTGGGGAAGGGAGAGACGGTGGGGCTCGTCGGCCCCAACGGCTCCGGCAAGACCACGTTCTTCAACGTGCTCACCGGGCTCTACAAGCCCTCGTCCGGGGCCGTGCGGTTCGGCGCGCAGGACCTGTTCGCCCGCTCCCCGCAGGAGATCGGCCGGGCCGGGGTGGCGCGGACCTTCCAGCGCTCGCGCCTGATGCTGGACCAGACGGTGTTCGACAATGTGGCGGTGGGCGCCCTCGGGCGGCTGGACCTCGGCCTGATGACGGCGCTGGTGCGGCGCGGGCGGTTCCGCCGCCAGCTCGCGGCGCTGGTGGAGCAGGCCACCGCGCTCACCCGAAGGTTCAATCCGCAGATCGCGGCGAACCTGTTCCGCCCGGCGGGCAGCTTCACCATGATCGACCGGCGGCGCATCGAGATCTGCCGGGCGCTCATCGGCGCGCCGCGCCTCCTGCTGCTGGACGAGCCGTCCGCCGGCATGACCCATGACGAGACCCGCCAGCTCATGGACGACCTGCTGGCGTTCCGGGAGGAGATGCCGGACCTCGCCATCGTTCTGGTGGAACACGAGATGGACGTGATCCGCCGCATCTCGGACCGCTGCATCGTGCTGAATTTTGGCAAGAAGATCTTCGAGGGGCCGTTCGACGCGCTCCTGGCCGACCGCGAGGTCCAGACCGCCTATCTGGGAGGCAGCCAATGAGCGCGCAGCCGAAGGGCGACCGCCGCCTGTCCGTCATGGGCGTCACCACGGGTTATGACGGCGCGGACGTGCTGCACGACGTGTCCATCGAGGCGAAGCCGGGGCGCATCACCTGCATCCTGGGGGCCAACGGGGCGGGCAAATCCACGCTTATCCGCTCCATCCTCGGCCTCACGCCCGTCCGGCGGGGCGCGGTGGCGTTCGGGGGCGACACCATCACCAACCTCGCCACCCACCGCATCGCCGCCAAGGGGATCGCCACGGTGCCGGAGGGCAACCGCGTGCTGCCGCGCATGACCGTGCTGGAGAACCTCCAGGTGGGCGGATTGCTGGAGAAGGACCGCCACCGCCTCGCGGCGCGCATGGAGGCCCTGTTCGAGACCTTCCCGCGCCTCAAGGAACGGCGCAACCAGCTCGCGGGCACGCTCTCGGGCGGCGAGCGCTCCATGCTCTCCATCGCGCGCGGGCTGATGACCGACCCGGAGCTGATCGTCTTCGACGAGCCCTCCCTCGGCCTCTCGCCGCTGTTCGTCTCGGAGGTGTTCCGCATCGTCCGGCGGCTGAAGGAGGAGGGCTACACCATCCTCCTCGTGGAACAGAATGTGCGCCAGACGCTGGACGTGGCGGATGACGGCTACGTGCTCGCCCAGGGCCGCGTGGTGGCCTCCGGCACCAGCGCTGCGCTCGCCGAGGACCAGGAACTCCACAAAGCCTATTTCGGCGTGCACTGAGACCGTCGGCATACCGGACGCAGGCCGGAAAACAGGCAAGGAAAGCCAAGGAAGGAAACATGGGACTTCCCGTCTATGAACGCATCAACCCGCTGCGCAAGCCCAAGGGGTTCGAGCCGGTGGTGCAGCGCTGGTCAGCGGCCTTCCCGAACCGCTGCCGCACCCTGTGCGTGGCCTTCCACGGCATCCAGGGCGAGAGCCCCGAGGTGGTCTATGCCTCGCCCTTCTTCCCCTGGATCGACGCCGCGTTGGCGGGGCCGGACGCGCCCACCATGAGCGACCATGCCTGGTTCGTGGATCCGAACGGCCTCTATACCCACATCGTCGCCGCCTATTGGGTGGACGAGGCGCGGCGCGACCGCTTCCTCGCCTCGCCCCTGGTGCGCGACTGGTGGGACGACGCGGCGCGCCTGACGGAGCCGACAGGCTATTTCCGCGAGAGCCTGACCGTGCCCCTGGAGCGGCAGGAAACGCTCTATTGGCAGGATTATGCGGGCGGCCTCTCCGCCTCGCCCGACATCGGCATCTATCCCACCCCCTGGTGCGGCTATTACGGCGCCATGCGCGACCGGATTCCTCTCGCGGCTGTGGACGGGCTGGAAAGCCCGCTGGCGGAACTTACCCCCGTGGAGCGGGAGACGAGGGGCAAGCGCTGGCGGCTGACGGCGCCGCACAATCTGGCGGTCATCCGCTCCGCCGCCTTCTGGGGCCGCTGCGATCCCGGGCAGGCGGAGGACTACATGCGCGACCTTCGCGCGCCGCTGCTGCGGGGCATGGACTTCCTGAAGGAGAATCCCGAGGCCACCGGCTGCGCCTCGCTCCGCTTCCAGCAGACCTGCGACGCGGCGGGCGAGCCGGTGCTGGAAACCCATGCGCTCGGCTATTTCCTGTCGCTGAGCCACATGGAGCATTGGGCGGAACACCACCCGACCCACGAGGCCATCTTCACGGCGGCCATCGCCCGCTATCGCAAGTACGGCGCGGCCAACCAGCTCCGCACCTGGCACGAGGTGTTCATCCTGCCGGAGACGGAGGCGCAGGCGTTCGAATACGTGAACTGCGCGCCCGGCACCGGCCTGCTCGGCTTCCTGCCGGGGGAGAGCGCCTGAGCCGCGCGTGCCCCTTCCGCTGACGCGGCCGGTTGCCTCGTGCGGGGACCGTCTCGTTCGCGCCTCCCTCTCCCCTCGCGGGAGAGGGCTGGGGTGAGGGGGCTTTGCCGCCAGCTCGGACCTTCGAGGTCAATCCAGGCGGCGCCCGACCCCTCACCCGCCTCACTGCGCTCTGCACCCTCTCCCGCAAGGGGAGAGGGGCGCCCCCGCTGGGCGGGCCCGCTCCGTTGCTTGTCGGTGAAGACCCTTCCGTTCGTGGCCCCCTCTCCCCTCGCGGGAGAGGGCTGGGGTGAGGGGGCCGTGCCGGTGGTTCGGACCTTCGAGGTCCATCCCGGCGGCGCCCGACCCCTCACCCGCCTCGCTGCGCTCGGCACCCTCTCCCGCAAGGGGAGAGGGGCGCCCCGCTGGGGCGGGCCCGCTCGGTTGCTGGTCGGTGAAGACCCTTCCGTTCGCGCCTCCCTCTCCCCCCGCGGGAGAGGGCTGGGGTGAGGGGGCCCCGCCGCCAGCTCGGACCTTTGAGTTCAGGACGTGCGGCGTCAGAATTCCGTCAGGTAGGCCGCGTCGCGCCGGACCACCTCGGTGAGGTGCTGGAGCACGGCCCGGAAGCGGCCCATGAATTCCAGGTCCTCGTGGACGCTCACATAGATGTCGCGCATCACCACCACCTCGTCGGGCAGGATGGGGATGAGGCGCGGATTGCTCTTGGCGGAGAAGAGCGGCAGCAGGCCGATGCCCGCGCCGCGCGCCACGGCATTCTGCTGGGCGTGCATGGAGGTGGAGCGGAAGGAGACCTTGGCGGGATCCAGCACGTCCAGCAGCCAGTGGACCGGCTGGATGGCGACGAGATCCTCCACATAGTCCACGAACAGGTGGGACGGCAGTTCCTCGCGGGTTCGGGGCATGCCGAAGCGGCGCACATAGTCCGGCGCGGCGTAGAGGGCGAGGCGGAACGCGCCGATCTTGCGCACCGCGAGGCGCTGGCCCTGGGGCGGCACGAAGGAGACGAACACGTCCGCCTCGCGCTTGGTGAGGTTGATGAGGTGGCGCTCCGTGACCAGCTCCACCACGAGGCCGGGTTCCTTCTCCGCCAGTTCCGCGAAGCAGCCCGCGAGATAGAAGGCGCCGATCCCCTCCATGGAGGCCACCCGCACCGCGCCCTTGGGCGCGCTCGGCACCGCCTGGATGGTCTCCTCGATGGCGACCGCCTCCTGCTCGATGCGCTCGGCCATGGCGAACAGGCGGTGGCCCACTTCCGTGAGCACGAAGCCGTCGGGCTTGCGGTCGAACAGCTTGAGGGCGAGGTCGCGCTCCAGCTCGCTGATGCGGCGCGAGACGGTGGTGTGGTCCACCTTCAACCGGCGGGCGACGGGCAGCAGACGGCCCTGACGCGCCAGTTCCAGGAAGAAGATCAGATCGTTCCAGTTGAACATGGTGTCCCCGGGCGCGACCCGCGCGCCGGGAGGACGATAGGAAAAATAGCCGGTCCGATAAAGTATCTAGACCGCACGCGGCCCCCAAAACGCCTGTCCGAAACAGAGTCGTCCGGGGCGCCGCGCGGGAGATCCGTCCGCCGGGTCAGGCCCGGCAGGATTCGTCGTAGGCGGTGTAGGCGCGCTGGATGGAGATCTGGTCCGCCAGATATTTGGCGTCGTGCCACACGCCCCAGATGAAGCTGGAGCCGCGACGCGACTGCCAGGGCAGGCCGAGGAAATAGATGCCCGGCTCGCACGACACGCCGCGCTGGTGGCGCGGCTTTCCGGCGGCGTCGAAGGCATCCACCTTCATCCAGCTATAATCCACCGCGAAGCCGGTGGCCCAGATGATGGTGGAGACGCCCGCGGCCTTCAGGTCCAGCGATAGCAGCGGGTTGCGCACGCAATCGGCGTCCGGAACCGTCGCGCGGGCCTCCGGGTCCTCCGGCAGGTCCAGGCCGTTACGGGCCACATAGGCGTCCGCTTCGTCCAAGAGGGCGCGGTTGTTGGTATCGCCGCCGTTCAGGTTCGCCACGAGGTCGGGCGCGAAGCGGATCACGCCGTCAGCATAGGAGGCGGTGAGACCCACGAGCGTCATGCCGTCGGCCGCGAGGCGGCGGAAATCGATGGTGTGGCCGCCATTGGCGCCGCTCACCGCGATGGTCACATGCTCCTTGCCGGGCTCCTGCGCGGCAGCGTCCCACTTGCCGAGCACGCCCAGCCACCACACGAAGTCGCGGCCGCGATAGGCGCGGGGCGGGCGGTCATGGGGACCGACGGAGAGATAGACCGTGCGGCCGGCGCGCAGCAATTCCTCGGCGATCTGCACGCCCGAGGAGCCCGCGCCCACAACCAGCACCGCGCCGTCCGGCAACTGGCCGGGATTGCGATAGCCGGTGGAATGGATCTGGAGCACGCCGGCCTCGGCAGGCACCACGGGGGGGATGATGGGCTTCTGGAACGGGCCGGTGGCGGCCACCACGCGCTTCGCCTCGATGACGCCGTTCGAGGTCTCCACCCGGAAGCCGGGACGGCCGGGGAGACGCTCCAGCTTCGTCACCTCGACGCCGCAGCGGATGGGGGCCGCGATCTTCTCGGCATAGGCCACGAAATAATCCGCCACCTGCTCCTTGGCCGGGAAATCGTCCGGGCCGATGGCGGCGTTGAAGTCTGTGAAGGTGAGGCCGGGGAAGCGGTCGTGCCAGGCGGGGCCGTTGGCCACCAGCGAATCCCACCGCTCCGAGCGCCAGCGCTCGGCGATCCGGCTGCGCTCCAGGACGAGATGCGGCACGCCGGCCTTGCCCAGATGCTCGCTCATGGCCAGACCGGCCTGCCCGGCGCCGATGACCAGCGTGTCGATCGTCTCAACTGACATATTCGGTCCCTTTTCTGGCGTGTCCGGCGCCGGATTCGGCTTTCGCCGAAGACTTCGTTTTCAACCTAGGGGCAGGACTTGCATCGTTAAATAATTAAACGAATTAGCATTGCTTAGAAAATATTGAAGTACACATCGGAATATTGAACGAAACCCGTGCCTTCACGACGCGCCGAGGCAATATGCGAAGGCGCCGCCCCGCGAACACGCCGCCTTTCGGCGGGCGTGGTCTTGGGCGTTGCGCAAAGGTAAGCGGGCGGCGGGCGCGGGGAAGCGCCCGCCGCTCGCCATCACTGGCGGGTGGTCCAGGCGCCGTCCTTCACTTCGCGCAGCTCAAGCACCACTTCGCGCTTGGTCTGGCCGTTCTCGTCGAAGGTGGTGCGGCCCATGGCGCCGTCGAAGTCGATGGCGCGGATGGCCTTGGCGATGGCGGCCTTGTCCGTGGTGCCGGCGGTCTTCAGCGCCTGGATGATGATGTTCGTCGCGTCATAGGCGTTCTTCGTGTAGGAGCCCACCGGCTCGGCGAAGTTCGCGGCCTGGTAGGCCTTGGTCATGGCGTCCAGCTTCGGGTTGCCCACTTCCTTGGCGATGCCGGAAATGGTGCCGTTGGCAGCCGGGCCGGCGATCTTCAGGAACTCGCTGTCATAGAAGCCGTCCACGCCGATCATGGGCTGGCTCATGCCGAGTTGCACCATCTGCTGGCGCACCAGGCCGGCTTCCGCCACCACGCCGCCGAAATAGATGGCGTCGGGAGTGGTGCCCTTGATCTTGGTGAGGAGGGCGCGGAAGTCGGTGGTGCCCACAGGCGCGCTCTCGGCCGCGACGATGGTGCCGCCCGCCGCCTCGAAGAACTTGCGGAAATTGTCGGTGTTGGCCACGCCGTAATCGCTGGTGTCGGACACGATGGCGATGCGCTTGCCGATGTTCGCGGCGGCCCACTTGGCCAGCGGGGCGTTGGTGTTCACGAGCGTGGTCACCACGCGCGAGACCATGGGGTTATTCTTCTCGGTGATCTTCGGGCTGATCGCGCCCCACACCACGAACGGCACGTTGGCGCGGCTGAACACCGGGATGGTGGCGAGCGCGACGCCGCTGTTCCAGTGGCCGGTGGCCGCGACCACCTTCGGGTCGTTGGTGAGCTTCAGGGCGGCGGCGACGCCGGTCTGCGGGTTGGCGGCGTCATCGAGGATGACCGGCTCGATCTTGAAGGGCAGGCCGCCGGACGCGTTGGCCTGGTCGATGGCGAGCTGGAAGCCGTTGCGCGCCGCGATGCCCTGCTGGGCATTGCCGCCGCTCAGCGGGCCGATGAAGCCGATCTTCACGGTCTCCTGCGCGTGCGCGGGGAGAGCGGAGCCGAAGCTCGCGACGGCGAGGGCGCCCGCGAACGCGGCGAGGCCCAGGGAAAAGGTGCGGCGGTGCGTCAGCCGCTCGGCGGGCGTGAGGGCCATGATGTCGTAACTCCTCTGGACCGGCCTTGAGGCGGCCATGCGTGGTTGGTCGGGAGGCCGGAGCATCCCACGGGAGAAGTCTGAACCCGCCCGCAGCGGGAGGAAAATCGGAACTTCTGAACCTTTGACGTTGGATTTTCCGAACCAAGGCCGGGCGCGCCTGACGTTGGGGACGCGGCAGCGCACTTCAAAACATCGGACCCATTGATTTGGAAAAAACTATTCTGAACGAAGGCTGCTTTGGGGCACATTCGCGCGATGGGCTAACGAAAGCAGAGCCAGAAAGAGGCCGTACGTGAGTGAACTCTTCTTCCAGCAGATCCTCAACTGGATAACATTGGGAAGCATTTACGCGCTTATCGCGGTCGGCTTCAGCCTGCTTTTCGGCGTCCTCAACATCATCCACTTCTCCCATGGCGATGTCTCCCTGCTGGGGCCGTTCCTGGCGCTCGCCGTTGTTTCCGCCATCGGTACGGCGCTGGGCGACGCGAACTCGCTCATGGCGCTTCTTCTTGCCCTGGTGGTGGCGATCGCGCTCACGGGGGTCATCGGCATCCTGCTGGATCTCGTGGTGATCCAGCGCTTCCGCAAGGCGCCCGCCATGATGGCCCTGGTGGCCACCGTGGCGCTGGGCATCGTGCTGCGCGAGCTGATCCGCCACCTCTTCCCCAATGGCAGCAATCCCCACGCCTTCCCGCGCCTCGTGGACGGCGAGGTGGTGGTGGGCGGCTTCCCCATTCCGGTGTTCAGCCTCACGGTCATCGCGGTATCCGCGCTGTCCGTGTGCGCCCTGTTCTACATGCTGAACAACACCCGCCTCGGCCTGCACATCAAGGCGGTGTCGCAGGATCGCGACGCGGCCCGGCTCATGGCCATCAGCCCCGGCCGCATCTTCCGCGCCACCTTCTTCGTCGCCTCCGCCATCGGCGCGGTGGGCGGCTTGTTCTTCTCCTCCTATGCCGGCATGGCGCGCTTCGATTTCAGCATCGACGTGGGCCTCATCGGCTTCTCGGCGGCGGTGGTCGGCGGGCTCGGCTCCATGCCGGGCGCCATCATCGGCAGCCTGCTCATCGCGGGGCTCGACACGCTGGTGCAGGCGACGGTGCCGAACGGCGCGTCCTACCGCCTCGTCTTCGTGTTCCTGCTGGTCATCGGCGTGCTGGTGTTCCGCCCCTCGGGCCTGCTGGGCCGCACCCTGGTGGAGAAGGTGTGATGGCGCACGCGGCCTCCCCCTCCGCCTCGGGCAATCCGGTGTCCGGCATGCTCACCGTCATCGCCGTGCAGGTGGCGGGCGCGCTCTATCTGCGCCAGTTCCTGCTCATCGACGACTGGCGCTTCGTGCTCGGCCTGCTGGCGCTGTTCGCGGCCGTGCTGGTGTTCCTGGAGCGCGTGCCCTCCGTGGAGACGCGCATCGAGGCGGCCTTCGCCCGCCATTCGCGCCTCGCCTTGCTGCTGGGCATCGTGCTGGTCCTGGGCTTTCCCTTCGTTCTGGAGGGCAACACCTATGCGCTGCACCTGTGCGTCATCTCCATGCTCTATGCGGTGCTCGCGCTGGCGCTGAACTTCCAGCTCGGTAGCGCCAATATCCCGAACTTCGCCACCGGCGCCTCCTACGGCATCGGGGCCTATGCCTCGGCGCTGCTGGCGTTGAATTTCGGGGTGAGCTTCTGGCTGGCGCTGCCCGCCGCCGCCGTGGTGGCCACCATCTTCGGCTTCCTGCTGGGCATCCCGTCCATGCGCACGCGGGACAGCTACCTCGCCCTCGTGACCATCGCGTTCGGCGTGGTGGTGCACCAGCTTCTGAACAATCTGGAATTCACCGGCGGCCCCAACGGCCTCGTGGGCATTCCCGTGCCGGAACTGTTCGGCCATGCCTTCAGCGATCCGCTGGTCATTCTCGGCCATTCGCTGCCGCCGCAGGCGAACTTCTATTATCTGTCGGCGCTGCTGGTGTTTATCTCCATCGTGTTCGCCGAGCGCCTGCATGATTCCCGCGTGGGCCTCGCTTGGAACGCGCTCCGGGCCGATGAACTGGCGGCGCGCTGCCAGGGCATCAACGTCACCTGGTACAAGGTGCTGGCCTTCGCGGTGGATGCGTTCCTCGCGGGCTTCGCGGGCACCATCTACGCCTTCTATGTGGGCTTCATCTCGCCCGACAATTTCACCTTCCTCGTCTCCGTCACCATCATGACCATGGTGATCGCCGGGGGCATGGACAACATCCTGGGCGTCATCGTGGGCGCCTTCCTGCTGACCATGCTGCCCGAGAAGCTCAGGGCCTTCTCCGACTACCGGATCCTGTTCTTCGGCGTCACCGTCATCCTGTTCCTGATGATCCGGCCCCAGGGCCTCTTCCCCCAGCGCCTGCGACGCTACGGAGGCTGACCATGGGCATTTCCGCATCCTCCCCCACCGTCCTGGAGGGCGAGAACCTCACCATGCGCTTCGGCGGCCTCGTCGCCATGGCGGAGGTGGCGTTCACCCTCAAGCGCGGCGAGATCCTCGGCATCATCGGCCCCAACGGCGCGGGCAAGTCCACGCTGCTCAACATCATCACGGGCATCTACATCCCCTCCTCGGGGGAGGTGCGCCTGGAAGGCCAGCGGCTCAACGGCGTGCCCGCCCACAGGATCGTGGCGCGGGGCATCGCCCGCACCTTCCAGTCGAGCCGCCTGTTCGGGGACCTGAGCGTCCTCGACAACGTGGTGATCGGCCGCCACACCCACACCAAGGCGGGCGTGTTCGACGCCATCTTCCGGCGCGGGCGGGCGAAGGCCGAGCTTGAGGCCGCCGCCGCCCATGCGGAGGGGCTGCTGAAAAGCGTCTCACGCGGCCTCTATGACCAGCGCCACCGCCCGGCGGGCGAACTGGCCCAGGCCGACCGCCGCCGCCTGGAGATCGCCCGCGCGCTCGCCACCGATCCCAAGGTGCTGCTGCTGGACGAGCCGTCCTCCGGCATGGACGACGCGGACACGGACGCGCTGATGGACGACATCCGCGCCGTGTGCGCCCAGCGCCCGGACCTCGCGCTCATGATCATCGAGCACGACATGCGCCTCGTCGCGAGCCTGCCGCACCGCGTGATGGTGCTGGACTATGGGCAGAAGCTCGCCGACGGGCCCTATGAGGAGATCCGCAAGATCCCGCGGGTCCAGGAAGCCTATCTCGGACGCAAGGCGACGCAGCATGCTGGAGCTTGAGAAGGTCGATACCGACTACGGCGTCGTCGCCATGCTGCGCGACGTCTCGTTCAAGGTGTCGGCCGGTGAACTGGTCTGCATCCTCGGCCCCAACGGGGCGGGGAAGACCACCACCTTCCGCGCCATTTCGGGCCTGCTGCCGCTCTCCGGCGGCTCCGTCCGCATCATGGGCCAGGACCTCGCCCGCACGCGGACCGAGGCGCTGAGCGCGCTCGGCATCGGCTTCGTGCCGGAGGGCCGCCGCCTGTTCGCGGACGTGAGCGTGCGCGACAATATCCGCCTGGGCTTCGAGGCCCAGAAGGGGCAGGGGCGCTTCTCCGACAAGCTGGACGGCATGCTGGACCTGTTCCCCCGCGTGCGCGAGCGCATCAACCAGCGCGCGGGCACGCTGTCGGGCGGCGAGCAGGCCATGGTGGCCCTGGCGCGCGCGCTCATCGGCGAGCCGAAGCTCGTCATCATGGACGAGCCGTCCCTCGGCCTCTCGCCCAAGCTCATCGACGAGTATTTCGACACGGTGGCCGAGATCAACCGGCGCGGCACCACGGTCCTGCTCATCGAGCAGAATGCGGAGACCGCGCTCTCCATCGCCCATCGCGGCATCATGCTGGTGAAGGGGCGCGTCGTGGCCACCGGCAACGCGGCCGAGCTTCTGGCGAACGACGCCGTTCGCCACCTCTACCTATGAAAACGCTCGAAATCCTCGACCGGCTCATCGCCTTTCCCACGGTGAGCCGCGACCCCAACCGCGAGCTGATCGCCTTCGTGGCGGACCTGCTCGCGGCGCATGGCGTCGCCAGCGAGATCATCGCCACGCCGGACGGGCGCAAGGCCAATCTCTACGCCACCATCGGGCCGACGGACCGGCCCGGCATCCTCCTCTCCGGCCATACGGACGTGGTGCCGGTGGACGGGCAGGCGTGGAGTGCCGATCCCTTCCGCCTGCGCGTCGCGGACGGGCGCGCCTATGGGCGCGGGGCGGCGGACATGAAGGGTTTTCTCGCCTGCGCGCTGGCGCTGGCGCAGCGGGCCGCGGCACAGGACCTGGCCGTGCCGCTCCATCTCGCCTTCAGCCATGACGAGGAAGTGGGGTGCCTCGGCGTGCGCTCGCTCATCGAGCGGCTGGCGCAGGTGCCGATCCGCCCGCGCATGTGCATCATCGGCGAGCCCACCTCCATGCGCATCGCCACCGGCCACAAGGGCAAGCTCGCCGCCCGGGCCACCTGCTGCGGCGTGGAGGGGCATTCCGCGCTCGCGCCCAAGGCGCTCAACGCCATCCATCTCGCCTGCGACTTCGTGGGCGTGCTGCGCGCCGGACAGGAGCGCCTCGCCGCGCAGGGGCCGCGCGATGACGATTACGACATCCCCTACACCACGCTCCATGCGGGCGTGATCGCGGGCGGCACCGCGCTCAACATCGTGCCGAACCGCTGCACCGTGGATTTCGAGATCCGCAACGTGGCGCAGGACGACGCGTCCGCCATCCTCAGGGGACTGATGGACGAGGCGGCGCTTCTGGTGGCGGCGCGGCGGGTTGAGTTTCCCCAGGCCGACATCGCCGTGGACGTGGTGAATGCCTATCCCGGCCTCGCCACCCCCCCCGACGCGGAAGTGGTGTCCTTCGTCCGGGCGCTGGTGGAGGACCCGACCACCTTCAAGGTGGCCTTCGGCACCGAGGGCGGGCTGTTCGACGGCGCGCTCGCCATTCCCACCGTGGTCTGCGGCCCGGGCTCCATGGACCAGGGCCACAAGCCGGACGAGTTCGTGGCGCTGGACCAGCTCGCCGCCTGCGACCGGATGATGGACCGCCTCCTGGCGCGCCTGTCCGCCGGGCCTTCCCCTTCACTCTGAGGTAACGCCATGATCCACAAGCGTATCCGCCCGTTCAACACCGCCAAGACCTATCCCGAGCAGAAGCTGGACAACGACCTCGCCCAGGCGGTCGTGGCGCGCGGCACCACCATCTTCCTGCGCGGCCAGTGCCCGCAGGACCTGGACACGGCGGTGGACGTGGGCATCGGCGATCCCGTCGCCCAGACCCACAAGGTGATGCAGAACATCCGCCAGCTCGTCGAGGAGTCCGGCGGAACCATGGAGCATGTGTGCAAGCTGGTGGTCTATCTCACCGACGTGCGCCACCGCGAGCCGGTCTACCGCACCATGGGCGAGTACATCAAAGGCGTGCACCCGGTCTGCACCGGCCTCGTGGTGGTGGCGCTGGCGCGGCCCACCTGGCTGGTGGAGATCGACGCCACCGCCGTCATCCCCGACTGAGCGGAGCCCGGCATGACCTTCTCCCTCGCCGGTCGATGCGCCAGGACAGGCCGCTTCGGCATCGTCATCTCCTCCTCGTCCCCGGCGGTCGCCGCCCGCTGCGCCCATGTGCGGGCGGGCGTGGGCGCCGTGTGCTCGCAGAACATCACCGACCCGCGCCTCGGCCCGGCGGCGCTGGACCTGATGGCGCTGGGCGCTTCCGCCGCCGCCGCCGTGGAGATCCTGGTGGCGTCCCGGCCGCACATGGACCACCGCCAGCTCACCGCCGTGGACGGGAAGGGGCGCACCGCCACCTTCTCCGGCTCGGGCACGCTCGGCACCTGGGCCCTGAAGGAAGGGCGCGACTGCGTCGCGGCCGGAAACCTGCTGGCCCATGACGGCGTGCCCGCCGTGATGGCGGCGGCCTTCGAGGCGGCCGAGGGCGAGTTGGGCGATCGGCTCATCGCCGCGCTCCAGGCGGGGCATGCCGCCGGCGGCGAGGCGGGGCCGGTCCATTCGGCGGGCCTCGTCATGGCGGGCGAGGAAGCCTGGCCCATCACCGACCTGCGGGTGGACTGGGACGAGGCGGACCCCATCGGCCGCCTCGCGGCGCTGTGGGAATTGTGGAAGCCGCAGATGGACGCCTATGTGCAGCGCGCCCTGGAGCCCGTCGCCGCGCCGAGCTACGGCGTGCCGGGAGACGAGTGAAGGGCCGTTCGAACCCCGGCCGGGGCGCCTCGCGCGGCGCCCCGGAAACGGGTATTCAACGCTCCATGCGCTACACGCTGAGGCAGCTCGAATATTTCATCGCCGCCGGGGAGACGGGCTCCATCACGCTCGCCTCGGAGCGCATCAGCATCTCCCAGCCCTCCATCTCCACGGCCATCAGCCACCTGGAGCACGAACTGGGGGTGCAGCTCTTCGTGCGCCATCACGCGCAAGGGCTGTCGCTGACGCCCGTGGGGCGCAAGCTGCTGGCCGAGGCGAAGCACCTCATCGAGCAGGCGGAAGGGCTCTACGCCGTCGCCTCCGAGGCCACCGACCAGGTGCGCGGGCAATTGTCCGTGGGCTGCATGATCACGCTCGCGCCCATGATCATCCCGGAACTCTCCCACGGCTTCACCTCCGCCTTTCCGGGCACGGAGATCCGCCATGTGGAGGCGAACCAGGAATTGCTTCTGGAGGGGCTGCGGCGGGCGGAGATCGACATCGCCGTCACCTATGACCTGAAGATCCCGGACGGCATCACCTTCACGCCGCTGGCGAGCCTGCCCGCCCATGTGGTGGTGAGCGAGGCGCACCCCTTCGCGCGCCTGTCCGCCGTGACCCTTCAGGATCTCGCCGAGGAGCCGCTGATCCTCCTCGACCTGCCCATCAGCGCCGAATATTTCCTCGCCTTGTTCCTCACCGAGGGGCTTCAGCCCAAGATCCATTCGCGCTCCGCCCACCAGGAGGTGGTGCGGACCATGGTGGCGAACGGCTACGGCTACACGCTCGCCAATGTGCGCCCGCGTTCCGATCTGGCGCTGGACGGGCGACGGGTGGTGCGGGTGCGCCTCGCGGGCGAGCACCGGCCCATGGTGGTGGGCACGGCGACGGTGTCGCATTTCAAGAAGTCGCGGCTGCTCCAGGCGTTCGAAACGCACTGCCGCTCCTTCATCTCGGACGCCTATATCCCAGGCATGGTGGCGCCGGCCATCGACCGGCGCCAGCGCAAGGGGTAGGGGCGCCCGCAAAAGGAGCGCCCGCAGGCGCCCCTCGGGACGTGCCGGTCAGACCAGCCACTCGTCGTGCGGCAGGGTGATGGTGGCCCCCGCCGCGAGGGTGACGGTGGAGCCGCCGAGCACGTTCCAGATCTCGGCGGTGACGCTGCCGCCGGTGAAGTCCTGGAACGCGCCGGTGGCGCTCACGAGGCCGCGCGCGTCGGTATAGGCTTCGGTGCCCACCGCGTTGTCGGTCTCGAAATACTGGTAGGTCTCCGTCCGGTCCGCCGTGCCGTCCCCGTTGAAGTCGAAGGTGAGGCGCACCTGGGTGCCGTTGGCGATCCCCGTGCCCGCATCCACGGGAAGGTTGAAGGCGATCCGGCCGCCGTCATAGGACCCGTGAAGATCCTGCGCGGTCAGCACCAGCGCGTCATGGGGCGCGCCGATATAGCGCCCGTGCCCGGCATCCTCCACCTGCAGGACGGTCGCCGTGGTGAGCGTGAGGCCGGACGGGCCGGACGACACCAGGAAATCGCCATGCACGGGGACTTCGGGCTCGGGCTCGGGTTCGGGCGTCGGTCCCGGGTCGGTGCCCGGCGTCGAACTGCCGTCGAAGTGGAACGGCAGGCTCAGCGAGGACGTGTCGAGGTCCACCGTGAGAGCGTGGGTGCCCAGCGCCGACCACAGCTCCACCTTCACCGCTCCCCCGTCCAGATCCCGGAGCGCCGCGCCGGTCACGGACTTCAGGCCCCAATTGCTGGAATAGGCCTCGGTACCCGCCACGTCGTTGGTGGCGAAATAGGTGTAGGTCTCCACGCGGTCGAACGTGCCGTCGCCGTCGAAATCGTAGGAGACGGACGCCTGCACTGCATCGCCCGCGCCGCCCGCATCCACATTCAGCAGGAAGCCGGTGGTCTGTCCCGCCACATGCGCGGCGGTGAGGTTTTCCAGCGTCAGGCTGGTGGCCGCGTGGGGCGTGCCGTCATGGTTCGCGCCGCCCGCCGAGGCGAGGGTGACGACGCCGCGCGCGGGGTCGAAGTCCGCAGCCCCATCCACCAGGATCAGGCCGTTGCCCACCACGTCCGGGTTGGGTTCGGGCTCCGGCTCCGGCTCGGGTTCCGGCTGGGGATCGGGATCCGTGCCGGTGGTGGCCGAGGCGAAGGGCAGGTCGAGGATGGACGCGGCGAGGTCCACCGTCACCGGATGGGTGCCGAGCGCGGTCCACAATTCGATGGTGATGGTGCCGCCGTCGAGGTCGCGCAGGGCGCCGCCGGAAACCGCGCGCAGGCCGGAGGCGCTGCCATAGGTTTCCCAGCCCGCCACCGGGTCGGTGGCGAAATAGCGGTAGGTCTCCACCCGGTCCACGATGCCGTCGCCGTCGAAGTCGTAGGAGATGGCCGCCTGCACCGCGTCGCCCGCGCCGCCGGCATCCACCTTCAGCGCGAATACCGCCGCCTGCCCGGCCTCATAGCCGGCGGTCACGTTGTCGAGCACCAGCTTGGTGGAGGCGAAGGGCGTGCCGTCCTGGTTGCGGCCCTCGGCCGAGACCAGGGTGACGACGCCGCGCGCGGGATCGAAGCCGATCTGCCCGCCGGCGAGCACCAGCCCCTCGCCCGTCACCGGGGTCTCGGGATCGGTGGGCACCTCCGGGTCGGTGGGATCCTCCGGGTCCGTGGGCCCTTCGGGATCGGTGGGCGTGCCGGTGCTGCCCTCGAAGGCGAAGGGCAGGTCGAGGGAGGAGGCGGCCAGCGCCACGTTCACCGCATGGGTGCCCAGCGCGGTCCACAGCTCCACCTTCACGGTGCCGCCGTCCAGGTCGCGCATGGCGATGCCGGTCGCCGACTTCAGGCCCCAGTTCGCCGCGTAATTCTCCCAGCCCGAGGTGGGGTCGGTGGCGAAGTAGCGGTAGATCTCCACCCGGTCGAACGTGCCGTCGCCGTCGAAATCGTAGGAGATGGCGGCCTGCACCGCGTCGCCCGCGCCCGCCGCGTCGATCATCAGCGAGAAGCCGGCGGCGGAGGCGTCGTAATGCCCGGTCACGCCGGTGACGGAGAAGCTGGCGGGGGCATGGGGCGCGCCGTCATGGTTCGCTCCGCCCGCCGAGGCCAGCGTGACGGTGCCCAGCGCCGGATCGAACGCGAGCACGCCGCCCGACAGGACGAGGCCCGCGCTCACGGGCGTCTGCGGATCCGTGCCGGGATCCGTGCCCGGGTCCGTCCCCGGATCGGTGCCGGGGTCCGTTCCGGGATCCGTGCCCGGGTCGGTGCCGTCACCGGGTTCCGCGACGGTGTCGCTGGACAGGTCGAACAGCGTCACCACCCCGTCCCGCAGGGTGCTCATGGTGTCCGGCTCCACGGTCAGCACGGTGCCGTCCGTGAAATGGACCACGAGGTCCGCCACGCCGGTATTGTAGGCCACATAAGTGTTCACGCCGTTCTTGGTGAACACGGCGTGGAACGGGGTGTCGGCGCGCACGTCGGCGTTCAGCGTGCCGAGGGTGCTGAGCGAAGCGATCCAGAACAGGGTCTGGACGTAGGAGCCCGAGCCGCCTTCCGTCATGGAATAGTTCGGGTCCGCCATCAGCTCCGCCAGCGCCTGGTCGGGATTGGCGAGGGCGAGGTAGCTCCACTGGATGTTCTTCCAGTAGCGCGGCTCCCCGCCGCTCTCGGCGGCCATCTCGGCATAATTGGCGAGAATCTCGGCCTGCTCGGTGGCGAGGTGCAGGGAGGTGGCGGCGCTGAACGGCATCAGGTTGATGCCGTGGATGCGCTCCGGGTCGTCGCTGAACCAGGTGGTGTGGCTGCCGCCGTCGCTCCACACCATGCCGAGGGCTTCATAGGGGAAGTCCTCGGGGAAGACGGCGTCGTCCACGTCGAACCAATATTGCAGCACCGCCGCGCTCTCCATGGAATGGAGGGCGATGCCGAAGTCGCGCACCGCGTCCCGCTCCGTCACCGCGCCCCAGAGGGCGACGGCGGCGGCGAAGTTGAGGGATTCGGATGAGGATTCCAGGTTGTTGCCGGAGGCGAACGCCGCGTGCCCGGACGCCCAGCTATGGCCCGCATAGGGGTCGAGGCTGCGCAGATAGGGGAAGAGGTCGCTGTCGCGGTCGGTATTGGCCACGTCGGCGATCAGCAGGTCCACCATGCCGCCCCACTGGTCCTGGGAGGCCCAGGCCTGGTCGAACATGCCGAGGGTGGCCGCGGCTTGGACGAAATAGCCGTAGTGGAAATTGTGGTCGTTGAGCTGCTTCTCGCTGTCGAAGCTGGCGGGGTAGCCGATCAGCGTGCCCCATTCCTCGTTGTAGGCGAAGTGCTTGTCGTCACCCGTGCCGGCCGTGAACCAGTCCTCCAGCTCGGCCCGGATGACTGAGAGATAGGTGTCGCGGATGGCGGTCTCGCCAAGCTGGTTGGCGATCTGCGCCAGCTCCGCGAGGCGGCCCAGCTCCTTGCCGGCGGTGTAGGTGTCCTGGAAGGGGATCTTGATGGAGCGGCTGTTCAGCTCCGCCACGTCCGCCAGCAGCAGCTGGCGCACCTGCGCCGCCAGCGCGCCGTCCAGCAGCGGGAGGACCGGCAGCATGGGGCTCGCTTCGTAGGTGACGGTGAAGCTGGAATCCGAGGCGAGCTTCATCTCCCCCTTGGCGGAGGTGTAGCTGAGGTCGGTGAGCGGCTCGTCCGTGTTGATCCACTGGTGGCGATAGAGCGCCGCCAGCGGATCCTCGCCTGTCGTGGTGGTCACGGAGAAGGTCTGGGTCACGGTGTGCGTGGCCGCGTCATAGTCGAACGCCACCGTGCTGTCGGTGACCACGTCGTCCGCATGGGCGGCGAAATACTGGAGCGTCTCCACGGACCGCTCGGGCAGGACCGCCACGGAGAAGGTCTCCGCGCCGCCGAGGTCGGACTTGAGGCCGGTCTCGGTCATCTCCCAGGTGGTGCCGGCCGGGCCGAAGATGCCGTAATGCACCCCCTGGATGGTGACGCCCACGACACCGTCCGCGTCGTACCAGATCTCGCCCTTTCCATCCCAGGACAGGTTCTGCCCGGTGTCACCCATGGTGTCGGAGCTGGCCGAAGTGCCTGCCACCGGCGAGAGGGTGGAAGGCGTGCCGGGCTCCGCGCCGCCGCGCAGATAGAGCGTGTCCACCGCCGCGCCGGACACGGTGAGGCCCGAGAAGGGCAGGGTGATCTTGGACGGGTGGGCCTCGTTGGCGGGCGTGTCGGTGCGCACGCTGGGCGTGCCCTCGCCGATGGCGTTCCACACCTCCACCTTCACCGAGCCGCCGGTGAAGTTGGCCATGGCGCCGGTGGCGGAGAACAGGCCCGCGCCTTGGGTATAGGTCTCCCAGCCGTTGACGGCATCGGTGGGGAAGTAATTGTAGGTCTCCACCCGGTCGAACTTGCCGTCGCCGTTGAAATCATAGGAGACGCGCACTTGCGGGCCGTTGGCGATGCCGCTGCCGGCGTCGATGGGCAAGGTGAAGGCGGTGGTGCCGCCATTGAAGGCGCCGGTGAGGCCGCCGATCTCATAGACCAGCGCCGCCGTGGGGTTGCCCACGCGGCTGATGGGGGCGGCTTCCAGCACGTCGATCACCGCCGCGCCGTCGCCGGAGCGGGTGAAATAGACGAAGGGCAGGCCGTGGCCGAACGTGGCCTGGAGCCCGCCGTTTGCGTCGGCGTCCGCCCAGTCGGCCGTCACCGTCCAGTCGCCATAGTCGGAGACCGTCACCGTGCCGTTGCCGAGGTCTTCCACGCCCACATGCAGGCCGGGCGAGAAGAAATACTTGTACTGGATGTTTTCCTCGACCTGCAGACCGGGCCCGTCGATGTAGGTGACGTTGGTCTGGTAGCCGATCTGGATGCCGGTGCTGTCCGCCTTCAGCGTCATGGGGTCCGCGTAGAGGGGCGCGGAGGTGGCGGATTCGAAATAGTTGAAGACCAGCGAGGACCACCACTCATTGGTGGGCACCGGCGCCCCGGCGGCGGCGCCGCTCACCTGGGGAACGGCATCCGCCCCGCTCATGGTCTGCGGGGAGGCGGCGCCGTCGGGCACCACCGTGGAATAGCTGCCGAGACCGACCTTCTTTACCGACATGACACAGACCCTCACCCTCGAGACCGCGGAAATGGAGCAATGCCGGGCGGAGCGGGCACAGGCCCACTCGCCGGTTCACACGTCACGACCGGGGAGGTCGGCTAGTGCTGCCAGATCTCGGTGAAGTAGAGGGGGCGGGAATCGAAAGTCAGCATGGTTCGGCGGTCATTCGCAGTTGGCAAATGGCTGACCGCCGCCGGACAAAAGCTGCCCGGCGCAAGATCCGCCACATCTGTCGTAAAAGGAATACACCGCCGCGCCGAAGCTTGGCGTAGAGGAACCATACGAGTCCGGGCCGGACTTGGATATGGCGGCGGCCGTCACAGAGGGTCAACAACGCGTGAGCGTGGCCGTGATGGGGCCATGCCTCCGATAGGCGCGGCACCGATCCGCCTGGTCCGGCCGCACCGGATCAGATTCTAGAAGGCCGGTACCGCCCCGTCGTTCCGGTCGGGCCGGCGCGGCTCCCCGTCCGGCTGGGCAATCGTGTCGGTCTGCGGATCGAACACCGCGACGCCGTCCCGGCCGGAGCGCTTGGCCCGGTAGAGGGCGGCGTCCGCTTCCTGGAACAGCCGGCATCGCTCCTTGGCGTCGCCCGGCACCATGGTGGCGACGCCGAGGCTCACGGTCGCGGCGAGCAGGCGCCCGTCGTCCAGGGTGATGCGCGAGCGGCTCACCCGGCCGCGGATGTTCTCCGCGACGTTCAGCGCCCCGTCGGGCAGGGTATTGGGCAGGAGCACCACGAACTCCTCGCCGCCATAGCGCGCCACGATGTCGCTCGGCCGCCGCAAGGCGCGGCTGAGGCGCTCGGCGATCATCTTCAGCACCATGTCGCCGCCCGCATGGCCGAACTCGTCGTTGATCGACTTGAAGCGGTCGCCGTCCAGGACGATGAGGCTCAGCGGCGTCTTGTTGCGGTTCGCCCGCTTCCATTCCCGCTCCAGCGCATCGTCGAAGGCGCGGCGGTTGGCCAGGCTGGTGAGCGGGTCGGTCAGGGCCGCGAGCTGGAGGGTCTCCTCCATGCGGTAGCTGCGCAGCAGCATGCGCCGCAGCGCCAGAACGAGGGCGACGATGCCCAGGCTCATGGCGAGGGTGACGGCGGAGATGATGATCGCGCGCTCGCTCCAATCGGCCAGCGCATCCTCCACGCTGAAGGCGACGGACAGGATCAGGGGGAAGTCGCCGACGCGGGAATGCACGTAATAGCGGGGCGTGCCATCGATGCGGGACGTTTCCTCGAACGAGGAGGGGTCGCGCAGCATGCGCTGGAACACAGGGCTCCCACCCACGCTCTCGCCCACATAGTCGAAGCCGTCGTCGCTGAGCGGATGCCGGATGACGATGGTGCCGTCCGTGAGGACGAGGGAAATCACGTCGCCGGGCCGGAGCTTCACGTCGGTGAAGATGTTGGAGAAGAAGGCGAGCCGCATGGCCGCGACGATCACCCCGCCGAACGTCCCCTCTGGGCCGGAGACCCGGCGGCTGAGGGCGATGGTGGGGTCGCCATTGCGCAGGCGGCTGCGGAACGGGTGGCTGACATAGGTGCCGACCTCGCGCTCCTTCTGCGCGACGAAGTAGTCGCGGTCGCCGAGATACTGCGCCCGGGGCGTGAGGGAGCCTGAATCGTACTTGATGTGGCCCCGCGCATCGACGACCAGCAGCGAGCCGAGATATTGCGCGCTTGCCGCGCGGTCGAACAGCATGGCGTTGCGCAGGTGCGGGGGCATGGCGTCGAGCCCCTCCGCCTTCAGCGTCTCCTGGACGCCGGTCATGGAGAGTTCGAGCAGGGTCAGGTTGCGGTCGATGCTCACGCGCAGCGTGGACTGGATGTTCTCCGCCGACTGGATCGCGGCATTCCACGCGTCCTGCCGGGCCTGCCACAGGGTGACGCCCTGAAGGACGATGAAGGCGAAGACCAGCGCAAAGGTGAGAACCAGGGCGGAGCGGCTTGCCACCAGCCGGCGGGACCCCGTCACCATCCCTTCGCCTCCTGCATGTGTTCCGGAGGGCTAAGCCTGCCCGGACTCGTTTTCGCGAATTTAGCGCATGCTTTGCGAGGTCGAAAGCGGGGGGCACTCATCGTCTTCCCCAGCGTCATCAATCTTCCATTCACGATCGCGGCGGGTCGTGCCCCGCAATGCGCCCGCAAGGCGGGGCCTTAGCGTTCGCTTAAAGCCTGCCGTGCCACGTTCCGAAACGGTTCGGAGGGAGGGCGCGCGGGCGCCGGTGGCAAGGTGAGGAGCTTTCGACCAGAAAGTGCAGGAACGGCATTCCTCGCCCGGTCGGCGCGCGCCTTGCGCCTGACCTTGCCGGAGACGTCCCTCCGCGCGGGCAATCCCGGCGACCTGGCGGTTTTTTCCGGCCGCGCGGGCCGGGGCCTCCTGATGCTGGCGCTGCTCGCCGGCGGGTCCGGCGGGGCCATGCTGGTGGCGCAGGCGGCGGGCCTGCTGGTGGGGGCCGGGCCGGAAGCGGGCTGGCTGCTCTCCTGCGGGCTCATCGCGGGCGGGCTCTCCGCCGTGGCTAGCGGCCTGTCCCGGGCCGCGGCGGCCATGGTGCCGCCCATCGCGGCCGAAGCGCCGATCCCCGTTCGCGACGCCTTCGTCACGTTGCATGCGCGCACCGGCGAGACCCTCGCCGTGGAGCGCGCGCCCGAGGGCATGGCCGGGCTCACCGCCGACGGCCTTCTCGGCCCCGGATTGTTCGAGCGGATCCAGGTGGCGGACCGTCCCGCCTTCCTCTCCGCTTTGTCCGCCTGCGCGGCCGATGGTCGGGCGCGCCGCGCGGACCTGCGCCTGCGCTGCGGGGCGCTGGGCGAGCTGCCCCGCTTCGTCGCGCTGGAGGCGCGCATCGCGGGCGACGCGCAGGGGGCTGCCCGCGTCCAGTGGCAGGAGCCCGCCGATGCGGGCCGCGCCGCCGATACGAACGAGGGCGACGCCCGCGCCCGTGCCGAGCGCGCCAACGACGCCAAAAGCCGCTTCCTGCGGACCATGAGCCACGAGCTGCGCACGCCGCTCAATTCCATCCTCGGCTTCTCTGAGATGCTCACGGGGGATGCGGGCGACATGGATGCCGCCCGGCGGGCGGACTATGCCCGCATCATCCATGAGAGCGGGCAGCACCTGCTGGGCCTCGTGAACGGCATCCTCGACCTCTCGCGGGTGGAGGCGGGCGCCTATGACCTCGCCTGCGAGGATCTGGACATCCACGGCATCGTCGCGGGCGCCGTCGAAATGATGGCGCTGGAGGCCGATCGCCGGGGCGTTCATCTTGCGAGCACCCTGCCGGCGCACCTTCCGCCCCTCACGGCGGACCAGCGGGCCGTGCGGCAGGTCTTCCTCAATCTCCTGTCCAACGCCGTGAAGTTCACGCCCGCCGGGGGCGAAGTGGTGGTGGATGCTTCCGTCAGTGGCGGCATGATGCACCTGAAGGTCCGCGACACCGGGGCCGGCATGCGCGCGGCGGACGTGGAGCGGCTGGGCGAACCCTTCTTCCAGGCCGGGGACATGGACCAGCGCCGCGCGGGCATCGGCCTCGGGCTGGCGGTGGTGCGGGCCCTGGTGGAGCTGCACCGGGGCGTGTTCCAGGTGGCGAGCGTCCTGGGCGTGGGCACCACCGTCACCGTGGCCCTTCCCCTGTGCGGTCCCGAGGGCGTGGCGGCCACGCCGCTGCGGCCCGTCCTGCCCCTGTCCGAAGCGGGCATGGATGACCGGAGGTCCGCATGAGCCGAGCCGCCGACGCGCGTCATTATGCGGATTCGCACCCCGACGAGGAGGACGTCGGCCGCGCCGGGCGCATCGCCCATCGCGTCGCGGACGGGTTCGCCGCGCTCGTCGCCGTGGCGGCCACCGGCGCGGTGATCGCCAACGTCTTCTTCCTCCAGCATGCCACCCTGCGCTCGGCGTCCACGGGCGCCACCACCGTTTCCGTGGAGCCGAAGGGCCGCGCCGCCACGTCCGGCGGCGCGCCCGGCACGCCCGCCATGATCTTCGGGCCGCCCGCCGCCGCCACTGCCCCGGCGGCGGCCCAGGCCGCGCGGCCTCCGGTCGCCGCCGCCCCGCCGCCCGCGCCGCCGTCCCCGGCTGCGAGCGAGGCCGCCGCGCTCCTGCCGCCCGCCAGCCTTCCCACGCCGCGCACGCCCACGCCCCTGGTGGCGGAGATCCAGCGCGAGCTGGCCCGTCGCGGCTTCTATGACGGCGCGGTGGACGGCCTCAGCGGGCCGCGCACCGAGGCTGCGGTGCGCGCCTTCGAGCAGGCCGCGCGCCTCAAGGTATCCAGCGGTGACCCGAACGAGGCCGTGCTGGGCGAGCTGCGCCGCGTCCCGGCGGCTGCCGCCGTGGCGGCCGCTGCCCCGCCGCCGGCTGCGGCGCGTCCCGCCGCCGCGCCCGCCACCACCGTTCCCGTCGCTGCCGGGCGCCCGATGCTGCCTCCGGCGGCGGTGCCCGGCGATGCGGGCATCACCGGCTCCGTGCGTCCGCCGGGAGACCTCCAGGCCGGCTCGCCGCGCATCCTGTCGGTGCAGAAGGCCCTGGCGCGGCTCGGCTACGGACCCATCAAGCTGGACGGGCAGCCGGGCACCGAGACGCGCCTCGCCATCCAGCGCTTCGAGCGGGACAGGAACCTGCCCGCCTCGGGCGAGATCACCGACCGCATGGTCCGCGAGCTGGCGGCCGTCTCCGGCGCGCCGATCGAGTGATGCGGCTCAAGAGCGCCATCTTCGTCGCCGCCCTGGTGCGCACCGCCAATGGCGCGGGCGCCTTCGCCGCCGTCCGCCGCCGGGGCTCGGAGGAGGCCGGCGCGGTGTTCGTGAAGGTGGCCACGCTGGACGGGCGCGCGGCGCTCTATGTGCCCGCGCCCCAGAGCGCGTTCGACGCCTCCTTCCCCGCCGACCGCCTGTTCCGCCTCGCCGTGGGCCCGGAGCGGCAGGAGGCGGACAGCGAGGAGCGGATGGCCAAGGAAGTGCGCTTCGATCCCGACCTGTGGTTCGTGGAGATCGAGGATCGCGAGGGCCGCAGCTTCATCGACGTGGCCCCGGAGGAGACCGGGCCTTAAGCTTCGCGAAACCATCCGCGCTTAAAGAGAGTTGTCATCACGCTACTCCCAGATCGGAGACAGGTGATGGGCATGGTGATTGCTTTCCCCTTCGAGCGTGCCGCGCGCCGAAGTGAGCGCGCGCAGCCGGAACACGGTGCGGACATCGTCATTCTTCCGGTGGTGCGGATCGAGCGCCAGTTCGGGCCTCTTCCCGCCGCCATTCTCCAGGGCCCGCAGCCCGACACCTCCGGGCGCCGGGTTCGCTGATCCGCCTTCGCCGTCTCAGTTGGACGGGGTACAGCTTGCCGCCTCGAGCTGGCGGCGGATCTGGCCGCGCAGGTCCGGATAGCGGGCATAGGCGCGGATCAGCACGATCCCCCGGTCCGAGGGGGATTCCACCACGAGGCGGTCCGCCGCCGTGATTTCCTCGTCCTCCGGCAACGCCGCCCTCTGGCTGGGGGAGAGCAGGTCCAATTCGATCACGCGGCCCGCCGCCTGGTCGTTGAGCGCGTAGAAGGCCAGCCCGCGTGCGGTATAGAAGGACACCGACGTGTAATCCTCGGTGGCCGGGACCCGCACCCGCAGCGGCCGCGCGCGCAGGTCATACAGGCACACGGCGCTGACGAAGGCCGGATCCGTCATGGGCAGGGTCATCTGCGCGGGCGTGGCATCCGCGAGCAGCGTCATCTGGTTCGGCTGCGCGATGTCCGACAGGCGCTGGTAGGCGCTGCGTTCCGCCAGCAGCGGCATGGCCAGGATCGACACCAGATGCACGATCCCCGCGATCACCAGGATGAATGCGAAGGGCAGCAGCACATGCTGCGGCAGGGCAGCGCGCATGCGATCGAATGCCCGCCGCAACCGGCGCAGCGGATGCAGGCGCCCGGTGCGGGGAATGAGGCGCTGGCGACGCAGCGGGGCAAAGAAGTCGGCGACGCTCACGGGCATAGCTCCGTCGTCACCTGGGGCAGCTTCGAGCTTTCGCCCGTGGCCGAGGAGAAGCTGAAGGGGGCGTCATAGAGCCGGAGCGCCACCTTGACCCGCCCCTTCGCGCCCGTGGGGAGCCAGTTGCCCGGCCGGGCGCGCGGCGAGAGCACCACGTCGATGGCGCCGTCGGGCCGGTAGACCAGTTCGTTGCTGGTGAACCCGTAGCGCTGCGCGTCGTTGGGGATCAGGTGGCCCTCCTCGTCCATGAGGGTCACGGTCCAGACCTGCGCCTGCGGCAGCAGGCCGGAAATGCGGATGTCGCAGCGCCCGTCCAGGGGCGCACCGGCGGAATCCTGCGTGGCGAGGAACAGCAGGCCGTCCGCCAGCTCCAGCGGGAGCTCGCCGGAGCGGGCGAAGGTCGCACGGGCATAGGGGTCCGCCTGGGTGGTGCCGGAGCGGGGCCAGCCGGTCCAGGCGCCGGACCGCACCGCGTCCATGCCCCGCGACTGGGTCACGGACACATAGGTGAGGGCGAGGCCGAGCGTCGCGGCCGCGGCGAGGGTGACGGCGAGGGGCAGGGGGCGCACGGCGTCAGTTGGCCTTGGTGGTGGCGCCGGGGATGGCGGCGGTCGGCCCCGTGGCGGGCACCGGCGGCACCGTGCGCCGGAACAGCTTCTCCAGGTCCGTCAGCCGCGCGGCCGAGCGCGGGGACAGGGTGATGGGGCGCGTGGAGGAATCCAGGCCCGGCACGTCCAGCGGCGCGGGCGGCTCGTCCAGCTTCGGCGCGGGCTGGTTGCCGATGCCGGGAATGTATTTCGGCTCGATGCCCTGGTGGGCATAGGCCATCACCTTCTGCCACGTCATGGCGGGCAGGGAGCCGCCGGTCATGCGGTTCATGGAGGTGTAGTCGTCGTTTCCAAACCAGACGCCGCCCACATAATTGCCGGTGAAGGCCATGAACCACGCGTCGCGATAGGCATTGGTGGTGCCGGTCTTGCCCGCCACCTTCACATCAGGCAGGCGCGAGCGGCGGCCCGTGCCGTTCTCGATCACGTTGTTCAGCATGGGGTTGATCATGTCGATGACCGAGGGCGGGATGACCTGGAGCGGCTGGGGCGCGTCGCGGTCGTAGCGCCACACCACGTCGCCGGTACCGATGCGCATCTCCACCACCGCGTGGGGATAGACGCTCTTGCCGCCATTGGCGAACACCGCATAGGCGGTGGTCATGTCCACCACCGTCACCTCCACCGCGCCGAGGGGGAGGGGAGCGGTGAGGGTGAGGTTGGCGGTGATGCCCATCTTGTGGGCGAGGTCGACGATCTTCTGGCGGCCGAACCGCTCCGCGAGCCGCACCGCCACCGTGTTCAGCGAATGCTGGAGCGCGGTCTGGAGGGTGATGTTGCCCATATAGGAGCGCCCGTAATTCTGCGGGCACCAGTTGCCGAGGCAGATGGGGGCGTCCTGGACCATGGTGTTGGGCTTCATGCCGTTCATGAGCGCCACGGTGTAGACGAACGGCTTGAAGGAGGAGCCGGGCTGGCGCAGGGCGTCGGTGGCGCGGTTGAACTGGCTCTCGCCATAGTCGCGCCCGCCCACCATGGCCCGCAGCGTGCCGTTCGGCTCCATGATGACGATGGCGCCCTGGTTCACCTTGTAGTCCTTGCCGAACTGGCGCAGCGAGGAATCCAGCGAGGCTTCCGACACCTTCTGGATGTTCGGGTCGAGCCCGGTGCGCACCACGAAGATGCGCTCCGTGACGGTCTTGGGGAACGCGTCCACCAGCCGCCGGACCTCGGAGAAGGCATAGTCGAGATAATAGTCCGGCACCGCCATGTCGCGCCGGTCCATGGGGGTCGCGGGGTTGCGGCGGGCGCCGAACACCTGGCCTTCGGTCATGAAGCCCGCGTCCACCAGATTGTCGAGCACGGTGGAGGCGCGCGCGCGGGCGGCGGGCAGGTTGACGTGGGGGGCGAACTTGGAGGGCGCCTTGAACAGGCCCGCCAGCATGGCGGCTTCCGCGAGATTCACCTCGCGGATGGACTTGCCGAAATAGTATTTCGCCGCCGCGTCCGCCCCATAGGCGCCGCCGCCCAGATAGGCGCGGTCGAGATAGAGCTTGAGGATCTGGCTCTTGGTCAGGCGGCTTTCCAGCCACAAGGCGAGGAACGCCTCCTTCACCTTGCGCTCGATGGTGCGCTCGTTGGAGAGGAACAGGTTCTTGGCGAGCTGCTGGGAGAGCGAGGACCCGCCCTGCCGCACGCCGCCCGCCCGGGCGTTCGTGACCACCGCGCGCAGCGTGCCTGCGACATCGATGCCGAAATGCTCGTAGAAGCGCCGGTCCTCGGTGGCGAGCACGGCCTTCAGCATGTAGTCGGGAAAGTCCTCCAGCGGCACCGTGTCGTTCTGCCGGACCCCGCGCTCGCCGATCACGTTGCCGTAGCGGTCGAGGAAGGTGACGGCGAGTTCCGTGCGCTTCAGCCAGTCGTCCGACGTCTCCCGGAAGGCGGGGAGGGCGAGCGCGAGCAGGGCGATGGCGCCGAACGTGCCCAGCGTGAATCCCTCGGAGGTCAGGCCCACCAGCCAGCGCCGCCAGCCCGAGAGCGAAAAGCGCTCCATGAAGGCGGAATAGGCGGAAGCCACCCGCATGAAGGCGGAACCGGCGCGGAACAGCGAGGAATCGATGCGCGCATCCGCGTCCAGCCACGCATTGCGCAGCCGCTTCTTCGAGGATGGATCTTCGCTCTCGCTCACGTCCCGACGGTCTCGCGTTCGTGGACGCGCCGCAGCCCAGCGTCCGTCTCGGCCAGCCTGACCCCCGGCCGGCGGCGGTGCCGCGCGGCCTCGGGTCCGTTCACTTCCCGCCCCACATCCTTCATGGTCGCGATCCGGGGCGGAAACGCGGCAGGAAGGCGCCCTGCCTCGTCTATAGCGCGCGGCGCCGCGAACCGCGAGTCGCGTGCCCCTTTGCGCGGGTGCCCGGGACCGTTAGGAAGACGGAATGGTTGACGTCCCCTTCTGGCGCCGCAAGGCGCTCGCCGAACTCACGCCCACGGAGTGGGAGAGCCTGTGCGACCGCTGCGGGCGCTGCTGCCTCGTGAAGCTGGAGGACGAGGACAGCGGCGAGATCGCCTATACGGACGTGGCCTGCCGCCTGTTCGACACCGGCGCCTGCCGCTGCGCCGATTATGAGAACCGCCAGGCCAAGGTGCCCGATTGCGTGCGGCTGACGCCCGAGACGGTGGAGAGCATCGGCTGGCTGCCGCCCACCTGCGGCTATCGCCTCGTGGCGGAGGGGCAGGACCTGCCCTGGTGGCATCCCCTGGTCTCCGGCGACCCGGAAACCGTCCACACGGCCGGGATTTCCGTGCGCGGCCGCGTGGCGGGCCTGGAAGGCGCCTATGCCGTCTTCGAGCTGGTGGACCAGATCGTGTCCTGGCCGCTCAAATGGCCGCGCGGGGCGCGCGGGCGCCGCCGCGCGCCTTGAGCGTCAGGCGCTCTTGGCCCGGCTGGCGGCGAATGCCCGGAAGCCGCCATAGGCGGTGATGTCGGGGCAGCCTTCGGTGCCCGCCGCCTCCGCCAGGAAGCCCGCCACCTCGCGTCCGTCGGACAGGACCACCCGCCCGAGCCCCAGCGGCGCCGGGATGCGGGCGAGAAGCCGCCCGATGCCCTCGAAGGGCAGCGACCACACCTCGCCGGCAATGGCGGCGCCTCCGCTCGCGACGCGAGTAACGCCCGGGCGGGGCACCGCGCCCTTGAGCAGCGTCATGCGATAGAGCGGGGCGGTTTCCACCGGCGCCACGAGGCGGGCGCCCAGTTCCAGCAATTCGCCGTTGAGGCCCATGCCGGAGAGATGGGCGCCGAACACGCACAGGTCCATGCGGCCGGCTTCCACCAGGGGAGGCAGTTCGGGCGCGGGCGCCCGCGCGCCGCTGGCGCCGAGGGGCAAGTCCCCCGCCGCCACGAAGGCACGGGCGATGGAGGCCACTTCCGCGTCCCGCCCGGCGGGGGCCAGCAGGGTGATGCCGTAGGGAATGCCGTCGGCCGAGATGGTGTTGGGCACCGCCGTCCCGCACAGGTCCATCAGGTTCACGAAATTGGTGTAGGTGCCGTTGCGCGAATTGAGGCGGATATTGTCCGCCAACACTGCCTCCAGCGTATAGGCCGTGGGCGCGGTGGGCAGGAGGATGGCGTCGAGGTCCGCCAGGATGGGATCCACCTTCGCCTTCAGTTCCCGCAGGCGGTAGGTGGCGCGGAAGGCATCCGCCGCGCTCGCCGTGCCGCCCGGCTCGGTGATGGCGCGGGTGACGGGGTGCACCGCGTCTGGCTGCGTGGTGAGCAGGGGCTCTGCCACGATCCAGCGCTCGGCCACCCACGGCCCCTCATAGAGAAGCCGGGCGCACTCGGCGAAGGGGGCATAGTCGAACGGTACCAGCTCCGCGCCGAGCGCCTTGAACCGGGCGATGGCCGCCTCGTAGGCGGCGGCCGCTTCAGGATCACCGAAGAATTCCCGCTGGTCGGGCGGCAGGATGCCGAGCCGGGGCGGGGCGGAAAGGCTGCCCAGTTTGCCCAGCGGGAGCGGCCGGGAGAAAGCGTCGGCGGCGTCCGGGCCGGCCATCACCTCCAGGGCGGCCATGGCGTCGTCTACCGTGAGAGCGAAGACGGAGATGCAGTCCAGCGTCTTGCAGGCGGGGACGAGGCCGGTATTGGGCACGAGGCCGAGGCTCGGCTTCACGCCCACGATGTTCTGGAGCATGGCCGGCACGCGGCCCGAGCCGGCGGTGTCCGTGCCCAGCGCGAGGGGCACGATGCCCGCCGACACCGCGCTCGCGGAACCGGAAGAAGATCCGCCCGGCACCAGCGATGCGTTGAAGGCGTTGCGGGGCACGCCATAGGGCGAGCGCGTGCCCACGAGGCCGGTGGCGAACTGGTCGAGATTGGTCTTGCCGACGATGAGCGCGCCCGCCGCCTTCAGGCGGGCCACCACGGTGGCGTTGGCGCTCGCCTCATAGGCGAAGGCGGGGCAGGCGGCGGTGGTGGGCAGGCCCGCCACGTCGATATTGTCCTTTATCGCCATGGGGATGCCGTAGAGCGGCAGGTCGGATTTGCCTTCCGCCTCCAGCTTCGCGGCCTCCGCCAGAAGGTCGGCCTCGGGGCGCAGGGTGATGAACAAAGCGGGGTCGTCATGGGCTGCGATGCGCCGGTAGGTCTCCCGCACGGTCTCGCTCGGCGTGCGCCGTCCTTCGCGGTGGGCGGACAGAAGGGAGGCGAGCGTGTCCATGGCAACTCCTGAAACCGGTCCGCATCCCGGCGCGCGGCGCCGGTTGCGCATGGAACGATCTAAGCAGGAAGCGCGCCAGTTGGCGCCGAGGCCGGATAAAATCGCAAGCCTTTGAGGAATATTTGTTTTTCGCTCGCCTGAGGCGCCTTTTCCGTGCCGGGCAAAAGCATGCAAGAGGTGAAAAACAGATTATGAAATAGGCAAAATGGACATTTCATAATCAGAAATCCGCCAGTTGCATGCAGGTGTCGCCATTCTTAGCGGGCCGGTGCGGCGGGGCTGGCGGGGACGTTGGCGGGGGCGCTTTCCGTCGGCTCGGGGATGCCGCGGCCGGAAAACATGACGGCGGCGCCGAGCGCCGCCGCAAAGATGATCGCGCCGAAAACCAAGGTCGTGGTGCGGGACATGGTGCGTCACTCCGATGATCTTTCGGACATAACGCTGGGGAAGCGGAGTTGTTTCGCCTCCGCTTCGTGTCCGCTCAGTCGCGGAACACCACGGTCTTGCTGCCGTTCAGCAGCACCCGGTCCTCCAGATGCCAGGAAATGGCCCGCGCCAGCACGCGCCGCTCGATGTCGCGGCCCTTGCGGACCAGATCGTCGGGCGTGTCCTGGTGGGAGATGCGCTCCACGTCCTGCTCGATGATTGGCCCCTCGTCGAGGTCGGACGTCACGTAATGGGCGGTGGCGCCCATGAGCTTCACGCCGCGGGCGTGGGCCTGGTGATAGGGCTTGGCGCCCTTGAAGCCGGGCAGGAAGGAATGGTGGATGTTGATGCAGCGCCCGCTCAGCTTGGCGGACAGACCATCGGACAGGACCTGCATGTACCGCGCGAGGACCGCCAATTCCGAGCCTGTTTCGCGGAAGATCCGCCAGATCTCCGCTTCCTGTTCCAGCTTCGTCGCCTTCGTCACCGGCAGGTGATAAAATGGTATCGGTGTAAGGTCGAGATGGGCATAGGTCTCGCGGGGGTGGTTGGAGATGATGCCGGAGATCTCCATGGGGATCTCGCCGATGCGCCAGCGATAGAGCAGGTCGGCGAGGCAGTGGTCGAACTTGGAGGCGAGCAGCAGGACGCGGCGCTTCTCCGTCCGGTCGCGCATCTGCCAGTTCAGGGCGAACGCCTCGGCCACCTCGGCGAAGCCGGCGCGGATGGCGTCCAGGCTTTCCTCGCCCGCCACCACGTTGAAGACCACGCGCATGAAGAAGCGATTGCTCTCCGTGTCGTCATATTGCTGCGCATCGAGGATGTTGCAGCCCTTCTCGAACAGGAAGGTGGACACCCGCGCGACGATGCCGGGGCGGTTGGTGCAGGAGAGGGTGAGGATGTACTGGCGATCGGGCGCGGTCATGATGCGTCTCGTGAGGAAAGGGATGTGAAGGGGCGGGGAGGGCAGCGCGCGCCGCGCCGCCGTCAACCTCGCGCGGGGCCCACCATGTCGAGGCCGAATTCCGCCGCCGCGCCCGCCAGGGCCCGCAGGAAGGCGGGGCCGAAGGAGCGGGGCACCGCGAAGCGGTAGGCCGGGGTGTCGTTGAGCTGCCAGAAGGTGAGGGGCATCAGCGCCACGAGGGTCGCGGCGGCATCGCCCGGGCCGAACACGCTGGGATCGAGGTCCAGCGGCACGAGCTTGGCCAGGGTGGGCGTGACCTGCGGCCCGTAGAGGTCGAGCACCAGATTGGCGTCGCTCTGGTCGGTGAGGGCCGCGAGGTCGCCGAAGGCGTCGCGCAGCCGCGCCAGGAGGGCGTCCGGCGCCTGCGACGCGCTCACCAGCCAGCGGCCGGGGCCGATGCCGATGAAGGAGATGTCGCCAAAGAAGCTCACTTTCGGGCCATCCTCCAGCGCGATGCCGAAGGCGCCGAGCGTGGCGGAAGCCACCTGAGGCACCATCCCCTTGCGCGCGACGAGGGTGGCGAGGGCGAGGCGCGGCACGGGGTGGGCGATGACACCCGCTTCCCCGTCCGGGCGCCCGTGGCGGCCGGGGGGCACGAGGTCGGTCACGGCCATGTGGGACAGGATTTCAGACACGCAGCCGCTCCCCTTCCGGATCGACGAAGGCGGGATTGCAGATTTCCACGGGAATGTCGCCCCCCCGCACCGGGTCAAAGGCGCGCACCGTCTCGCCGATCCGCTCCGGCCCGCGCGCGATGAGGCCGAGGCCGATCCAGTGGCCGAGCGTGGGCGAATAGGCCACCGAGGTCATGTAGCCCTCGTCATTGGCCGTGGTGCCGCTGCGCCCGTGCGGGATGAAGTGGGCCCCCGCGCGCAGGCGGTCGCCCACATTGACGGGCTTGAAGCCCACGAAGGTCGGACGCTCCGTTTCCAGGAAGGCGGGGCGCTGGGACAGGACGCGGCCCACATAATCCTTCTTGGTGGAGGCCATGCGGCCGAGCCCGAGGTCGCGGGCGGAGGTCTGCCCGTTCAGTTCGTTGCCCGAGACATGGCCCTTCTCGATGCGCATGACGCCCAGCGCCTCGGTGCCGTAGGGCGTGATGCCGAACGGCGCCCCGGCGGCCATGAGCGCTTCCGTGAGCCGCCGCCCTTGCCGCGAGGGCACGGCGATCTCGTAGCCCAGTTCCCCCGAGAAGGAGACGCGGAAGATGCGGGCGGGCACGCCGCCGAGCACCGTGCCCTGGGCGACGCCCATATATGGCAGCGCCGCGTTGGACACGTCGAGGCCGTCCACCACCTGCTCCAGCACCTTGCGGGCCTGCGGTCCGGCGATGGAGATCTGCGCCCATTGCTCGGAGACCGAGGCCATCTGCACGTCCAGCTCCGGCCACAGCACCTGGAGGCAGAATTCCAGGTGCTGGTAGACCTTGGCGGCGTTGGCCGTGGTGGTGGTCATCAGGTAATGGCCCTCGCCGAGGCGCGAGGTGGTTCCGTCGTCCATCACGATCCCGTCCTCGCGCAGCATCACGCCGTAGCGCGCGCGGCCCACGGGAAGGGTCGAGAAGGTGTTGATATAGGCCCGGTCCAGGAAGGCGGCCGCGTCGGGCCCCTGGATGTCGATCTTGCCGAAGGTGGACACGTCGATGAGGCCGACGCCCGAGCGGGTGGCCGTCACCTCGCGGTTCACCGTCTCCAGCCAGTCCTTTTCCCCGGCGCGCGGGAAATATTGCGCGCGCAGCCACAGGCCGGCTTCCACGAACACCGCGCCGTTCTCCCGCGCCCAGTCATGGGTGGGGGTGGGGCGGGTGGCCCGGAAATCCTTGCCGCGATGGTGCCCGGCCAGCGCGCCCACCGCGACGGGCGTGTAGGGCGGGCGGAACAGGGTGGTGCCGGTGGCGCCCACGTCCTGGCCGGTGAGGGCTGCCATGATGGCAAGGCCGGTCACGCTGGAGGTGCGACCCTGGTCGGTGGCCATGCCGAGCGTGGTGTAGCGCTTCAGCAGTTCCACCGCCCGGAACCCTTCCGTGTGGGCGATCGCCACGTCCTTCGCCGTCACGTCGTTCTGAAGGTCCACGAAGGCCGGTCCGCGCGAGGCGGCCACATGCCAGAAGGGCGACACGGTGATGGGATTGTCCCGCGCCTGGGGCACCGGGGTCGCCTGCGCGGCAAAGCCCAGTTCGCCCACGGCATCCGCCGCCTCGGCGGCGCCCGCCGCGAGGCAGCGGGCGAGGGAATAATCGCCCCGCGCCGCGCCCGCGACCCGCATGCCGGGCGGGCACGCGCCGGGCACGAAGCCGGCGATGTCCGGCCGGTAGACCGGCTTGCCGCCGAAATGGCTGGTGAGGCCCACATTGGGGCTGGACCCGCCGGAGATAGCCAGCACGTCGGCGGCGATCTTCTCCTCGCCGCGCGTGGTGCGCACGGTCACGGACGAGAGCAGGCGGCCGGACGTCGCCACCACTTGGCCGCCGGAAATCACCCGCACGCCGCGCTTCCTGGCGCGCTCGATCTGGATCGGCGGCGCCTCGTCGCGCACGTCCACGATGGCGGCGATCTCCATGCCGGCGGCCGCCGCGTCGAATGCGGCGGACCAGGCATAGCCGTTATTGGCGAACACCACGGCCCGCTTGCCGGGCGCGGCCGCGTAGCGCACCGCATAGGTGCGCAGCGCCTGGGCCGACATGACGCCGGGCCGGTCGTTGCCGCCGAACACGATGGGCCGGTCGATGGCGCCCGCGCACAGCAGGGAGCGCTTGGCGACGATCTTCCAATAGCGCTGGCGGGCGGTGAAGGCGGCGGGCACGGGCAGGTGGTCCGACACCCGCTCCACCGCGCCGAACGTGCCGCCGTCATAGGCGCCGAACACGGTCGTGCGCGGCAGCAGGCGCACATTGGGCAGGGCCGCGAGTTCCGCCACGGCCTTCTCCACGAAGGCCAGCGCCGGGGCGTCGTCGATCTGGTCACGCTCCGCCAGGAGGCGGCCGCCGAAGCGGAAATCCTCGTCCGCGAGGATCACCCGCGCGCCGCTGCGGGCGGCGGTGAGCGCGGCCATGAGCCCGGCCGCGCCGCCGCCGATCACCAGCAGGTCGCAGAAGGCGAAGGACTTTTCGTACGAGTCCGGGTCCGGCGCCTCGGCGGCGCGCCCGAGGCCCGCCGCGCGGCGGATGACGGGCTCGTAGAGCTTCTCCCACAGCGCCGCCGGCCACATGAAGGTCTTGTAGTAGAAGCCGGCGCCGAGCAGCGGGCCGAACAGGCCGTTCACCGCCTGGACGTCGAAATCGAGGCTCGGCCAGCGGTTCTGGCTCGCGGCCGAGAGGCCGTCATACAATTCCACCACGGTGGCGCGGGTGTTGGGCTCGCGCCGGGCGCCCTCGCGCAGCTCCACCAGCGCGTTGGGCTCCTCGGATCCGGCCGAGAAGATGCCGCGCGGGCGGTGATACTTGAAGGAGCGGCCCACCAGACGCACGTCGTTGGCGAGCAGCGCGGAAGCCAGCGTGTCGCCCGCATAGCCGCGCATCGCCTTGCCGTCGAATGTGAAGGCGAGGGGCTTGGAGCGGTCGATCAACCCCCCTTCGGACAGGCGGCTCATGAGGCGTCTCCCGAAGCGCTGGCGGCGAAGGTGGCACCCGCAACGGCATGGGTGCGGGTGTCCCGCTCCACCACGATCCAGCGGCGGCAGCCCGCGCCGTGGTACCACAGCTCGCGCAGGGCGCCCGCCGGGTTGTCGCGCAGATAGACGTAGTCGTGGAAGGCGTCCGCCGCGTCGGGGGCGGCGGGGTCGGGACGGCGCGGGGCGGCATCTCCCAGATAGGAGAATTCATGGGCGTCGCGCACGCCGCAATAGGGACAGGGAAGGCGCATGGCTCGCGTGCCTCGCTCAGAGCACGTTCCGATCTGATTGCTTCGCGAGCAGATCGGAAAAACGTTCTCGATCAATGAATTGAGAGACTGATTCACCGATCAGGTTGGTTCACCCTGACCGGATCTGGCCTTAGTGAAGGTTCGGCTGCGCGCCGACCCCCTTCTCGTCGATGATGTGTCCGGTGCGGAAGCGGTCGAGCCGGTAGGCGGCGTTCAGCGCGTGGGGCGCGTCCTTGGCCAGCGTCCAGGCGAAGCACCAGCCGGAGGCGGGCGTCGCCTTGAAGCCCCCGTAGTTCCAGCCGCAATTCAGATAGAGGCCGGGCAGGGGGCCCACATCGATGATGGGCGAGCCGTCCATGCTCATGTCCATGATGCCCCCCCAGGTGCGCAGGACGCGCAGGCGGCCGATCTGCGGCATCAGCGCCATGCCCGCCTCGCACACATCCTCCACCACGGGGAGGTTGCCGCGCTGGGCATAGGAATTGTAGCCGTCGATGTCGCCGCCGAAGACCAGGCCGCCCTTGTCGGACTGGCTCACATAGAAATGCCCCGCGCCGAAGGTGACGACACCAGGCACCAGCGGCTTCAGTCCCTCGGACACGAAAGCGGTGAGCACATGGCTCTCGATGGGCATGCGCAGGTCCAGAAGGCGCGTGAGGCGCGAGGTGGAGCCGGCCACCGCGAGGCCCACCTTGCCCGCGCGGATCGGGCCGCGCGTGGTCTCGACGCCCACCACCACGCCATTCTCGCGGATGAAGCCCGTGACCTCGCAATTCTGCACGATGTCCACGCCCAGCCGGTCGGCGGCACGGGCATAGCCCCACACCACCGCGTCATGGCGCGCGGTGCCGCCCCGGCGCTGGAGCAGCCCGCCCTTGATGGGGAAGCGCGCGTCGCTGAAATTCAGGAACGGGGCGTAGGCGCGCACGCCTGCCTCGTCCAGAAGCTCGCTGTCCGCGCCCGCCATGCGCATGGAATTGGCGCGCCGGGCATAGGCGTCGCGCTGGGCGTCCGTGTGGCACAGGTTGAGCACGCCGCGCTGGGAGACCATCGCGTTGTAATTGACGTCCTGCTCCAGCCCTTCCCAGAGCTTCATGGACCATTCGTAGAAGGGCTCGTTGCCCGGCAGCAGGTAGTTGGAGCGGATGATGGTGGTGTTGCGCCCCGCATTGCCCGAGCCGATATGGCCCTTCTCCAGCACCGCGACGTTGCGGATGCCGTGTTCCTTGGCGAGGTAATAGGCGGTGGCGAGCCCATGCCCGCCGCCGCCCACCACGATCACGTCGTAGCTCGGCTTGGGCGTGGCATCGCGCCAGGCCGGGCCCCAGCCCTTGTTGCCGGACAGGGCGTTGGCGATGAGGGAGAAGACCGAATAGCGGCTCTGCATGGCTCACAGGCTCCGCCGGAAGGGCGTTTCGATGATTACGATTACTGAATATCTCACCTTAACTCATGCTATGATATAAAACTTACTTATAGTGTGGCGGGAGGGCCGGACATGGCGCGCGGCGAAGCGATTCCGTTCGACCTGCGGACCTTGGACATCTTCCTGGCGGTCTGCGACGTGGGCTCCATGGCGGGCGCGGCGCGGCACCTGTCGCTCACCCAGCCGGCGGTCTCCCAGTCCATCGCGGAGCTGGAGGCGCGCACCGGCGCCATCCTGTTCGACCGCTCCGTCCGGCCTCTCGCCCTCACGCCCGCGGGCGGCGTGCTGCGCCAGCGGGCGAGCGCGCTGCTCACCGAGGCGCGCCAGATCGCTCCGGCGCTGCGCGACACGGAGCGCTCGCGCTATCCGCTGCTGCGGGTGGGGCTGGTGGATTCGCTCTCCCGCGCGCTGGCCGCGCCGCTGGGCGCGCACCTCCTGGCGCAGGCGGACGAGGTGTCGGTGCTGGCGGGGCTCACCGCCTCCCATGCCAGCGCGCTCCTCACGCGCCAGCTCGATCTGCTGCTGGGCGCGGACGAGCTGGACGAGGTGGAGGGCCTGGAGCGCCTGCCCATCCTGACCGAGCCCTATATCCTGCTGGCCCCGCGCGGCACGCCGCGCCCCGCCCGGCTGGAGGATCTGGCGGCGCTGGCGGGGCGGCTGCCCTTCGTGCGCTATTCGGCGCGCTCCAAGACCGGCATCGAGGTGGAGCGGCATCTGCGGCGGGTGAAGCTGGACCTGCCGCGCCGCCTGGAATTCGATACCCCTCAAGGCGTGACGGCGGTGGTGCTGCGGGGGGAGGGCTTCGCCATCTCGACGCCCCTGTGCTGCTACGAGGCGCAGGCGCCCGCCGAGGGCCTCGCCTGCTGGCCCCTGCCGGGCCCGGCGGCGGTTCGGCGCATGATGCTGGTGGCGCGCCGCCAGGAACTGGGGCGCCTGCCGCGCGAGGTGGCGGCCTTCTGCCGGGAGGACCTGGAGGCGAATGTGTGCCCCGCGCTGCGCGACGCCATGCCCTGGCTGGGCACGGCATTGGCGGTGGGCACCTGAGCGGCCGCGCGCCGAAGCCGCGCCCCTCGCGGGGCGCGGTGGATGTCAGATGTCCAGCGTGTTGTCCCGCTCCCACTGGGTGAGGTGGCGGCAATAGGCGTTCCATTCCTCGGTCTTCAGCTTGAGATAGCCGGACACGAAGGCATCGCCCAGCGTGTCCCGCATCACCTTGGACTTCTCCAGGGCGCGCATGGCGTCCAGCAGGTTGAGGGGCAGCTTCTTGGCGCCCTTCACCTTGTGGCCGTCCGTGTACATGTTGATGTCGAGCCGCTTGCCGGGATCGCGGCTGTTGGCGATGCCGTCGAGGCCCGCCGCCAGCATGCCCGCCTGGAGCAGGTAGGGGTTGGCCGCACCGTCCGCGAGGCGGAACTCGAACCGACCCGCGTCCGGGATGCGGATCATGTGGGTGCGGTTGTTGCCGGTATAGGTGACGGAATTGGGCGCCCAGGTGGCACCGGAGAGGGTGCGCGGGGCGTTGATGCGCTTGTAGGAATTCACCGTGGGATTGGTGAGCGCGCACAGCGCGTCCGCATTGTGGATGAGGCCGCCGATGAAATTGTAGCCGAGCGCCGAGACGCCCAGCTCGCCCTTGGGATCGGAGAAGGCGTTCTTGCCCTTCTTCCACAGCGACACATGGGCGTGGCAGCCGGAGCCCGTGAGGTTGATGAAGGGCTTGGGCATGAAGGTGGCGCGCAGGCCGTGCTTCTCGGCGATGCTCTTCACCATGTATTTGAAGAAGACGTGCCGGTCTGCGGTCAGCAGCGCCTCGTCATAGTTCCAGTTCATCTCGAACTGGCCGTTGGCGTCCTCGTGGTCGTTCTGGTACGCGCCCCAGCCGAGCGCCAGCATGCTGTCGCAGATTTCCTTGATCACCTCGTAGCGGCGCATCAGGGCGGACTGGTCGTAGCAGGGCTTCTCCGCCGTGTCGGCGCCGTCCGAGATGGCCTTTCCGTCCGGCGAGATGAGGAAATACTCGCACTCGACGCCGGTCTTCATCTCGTAGCCGAGGGTGCGCAGCGCGCCGAGCTGGGCCTTGAGCACCGAGCGGGGCGCCTGCGCCACCAATTCGCCGCCCATATAGAGGTCGGAGGCGAGCCAGCCGATTTCGGGCTTCCAGGGCAGCTGGATGAGCGAGGCGGCGTCCGGCACCGCGAACAGGTCCGGGTCGGCGGGCGTCATGTCCAGCCAGGTGGCGAAGCCCGCGAAACCCGCGCCGGCGGACTGCATCTCCTTGATGGCGGAGGCGGGCACCAGCTTGGCCCGCAGGCCGCCGAACAGGTCCACATAGGAGATGAGGAAATATTTGATGCCCTTCTCCTTGGCCACCTTCTCCAAATCGATGGAGGAGGAAGAGGAAGAGCGGCCTTCGGCGTCGCGCGCGGCTTGAGGAAAGCGGATCATCGTCGGGTTCCCTGGAAGGTCTGGAAGGCGTTATTCGTTGATTGTCATGCAACCGCCGCGCCATCGAGGGCGCGGCGGGAAGAGGTCAGTAGCCGCCGCGGCCGGGAATCCAGTCGGTGCCGGCGAGCGGAACGCCCGCCATGGCCGCGGCTTCCACGGTGAGGGCCACGAGGTCCTCCGGCTCCAGATTGTGCAGGTGGCTCTTGCCGCAGGCGCGGGCGATGGTCTGCGCCTCCAGCGTCAGCACGCCGAGATAATTGGCGAGGCGGCGGCCCGCCTTCACGGGGTCGAGCCGGGCCCACAATTCCGGGTCCTGGGTGGTGATGCCGGAGGGGTCGCGGCCCTCGTGCCAGTCGTCATAGGCACCCGCCGTGGACCCCAGCGCCTGGTAGTCCGCCTCATAGGCCGGGTCGTTGTCGCCCAACGCCACCAAAGCGGCGGTGCCGATGGCCACCGCGTCGGCGCCCAGCGCCAGGGCCTTCGCCACGTCCGCGCCGGAGCGGATGCCGCCGGAGACGATCAACTGCACCTTGCGGTGCATGCCCAGGTCCCGCAGCGCCTGCACGGCGGGGCGGATGGCGGAGAGGATCGGGATGCCCACATGTTCGATGAAGACGTCCTGCGTGGCGGCGGTGCCGCCCTGCATGCCGTCCAGCACCACCACGTCAGCGCCGGACTTCACGGCGAGGGAGATGTCGTAATAGGGCCGCGAGGCGCCCACCTTCACATAGATGGGCTTCTCCCAGTCGGTGATCTCGCGCAATTCCTCGATCTTGATCTCCAGATCGTCCGGCCCGGTCCAGTCGGGATGGCGGCAGGCGGAGCGCTGGTCGATGCCCTTGGGCAGGGTGCGCATGGCGGCCACGCGGTCGGAGATCTTCTGGCCCAGCAGCATGCCGCCGCCGCCCGGCTTGGCGCCCTGGCCGATCACCACCTCGATGGCGTCCGCCTTGCGCAAATCGTCCGGGTTCATGCCGTAGCGCGAGGGGAGATACTGGTAGACGAGGGTGGAGGAATGGCCGCGCTCCTCCGGCGTCATGCCGCCGTCGCCGGTGGTGGTGGAGGTGCCCATGGCGGAGGCGCCGCGCCCGAGCGCTTCCTTGGCGGGCGCGGAGAGGGCGCCGAAGCTCATGCCCGCGATGGTCACGGGGGTCTTCAGGTGGATGGGCTTCTTGGCGAAGCGGGTGCCCAGCACCACCTCCGTCCCGCACTTCTCGCGATAGCCCTCCAGCGGATAGCGGGAGACCGAGGCGCCGAGGAACAGCAGGTCGTCGAAATGGGGCAGCTTGCGCTTCGTGCCGCCGCCCCGGATGTCGTAGATGCCGGTCGCGGCCGCGCGGCGGATCTCCGACAGGGTGTGGGGATCGAAGGTGGAGGAGAAGCGCGGCAGGGTGCGCGGGATATTGGGATGGGAGGTCATGGGATCCTCACGCGGGAAGAGGGACGGCGACGACCCCTCTCCCCTTGCGGGAGAGGGTGCCGAGCGGAGCGAGGCGGGTGAGGGGGGCGGTGCCGCTTGGAGGGATCTGTGAGGTCAGCGCGAACGCAAGCGCCCCCTCACCCCATCCCTCTCCCGCGAGGGGAGAGGGGGCCCGTGGCACCAGGCCCTGTGGGCCCGTCTCAATACGCATCGGCATTGTCGATGTGGAAATTGTAGAGCTTGCGGGCCGAGCCGTAGCGCTTGAACTCGCCGATATCGACGGAGCCGGACAGGCCCGCCGCTTCCAGCTTCTCGGCGATCAGCGCCTTGTGCTTGTCGCGCATCGTCTTCTCGATGCAGTCGGCGCCGAGGCTCTTCACGGTGCCGCGCACGAACAGCTTGGCTTCATAGAGGCTGTCGCCCAGGGCCTCGCCCGCGTCGCCGAACACGATGAGCGCGCCGGACTGGCCCATGAAGGCGCTCATGTGCCCCACCGAGCCCTGGACGATGATGTCCACGCCCTTCATGGAGATGCCGCAGCGGGCCGAGGCGTTGCCGTCGATGCGCAGCAGGCCGCCATGGGCGGTGGCGCCCGCCGCCTGGCTGGCATCGCCCATGACATGGACGAAGCCGCTCATCATGTTCTCGGCGACGCCCACCCCGGCATTGCCGTGGATGATGACGCGCGCCTGCTGGTTCATGCCCGCGCAATAATAGCCCACATGGCCGTCCACCTCGACGGTGAGGGGGGCGTTGACGCCCGCCGCCACGGCGTGGCGGCCATTGGGGTTGCGCACGCGCCAGAGCCGCGCATTGCTCTCGCCGCTCGCCTTGTGGAGCGCGGAATTCAATTCGCGCAGCGGCGTCTCGGCGAGGTCGAAGGTGAGGTCGGGGCTGACGGCGTTCATGCGGCGCGGTCCCAGAAATAGACGGTGGCGGGCTCGGGCTCGAAGACCTTGGCGTCGGCGATGCCGGGCAGGTCCACCAGCGCGCGGTATTCGGAGCCGAAGGCGACGTAGCGGTCGGTCTCGGCCATGACGGCGGGCTTGCAGGCGATGGGGTCGCGGAGCACGCCGAAGCCGCTCTCGGTGCCCACCACGAAGGTGAAGAAGCCGTCCAGGTCCTTCAGGCCCGCTTCCAGCGCCTCGCCCAGCGACGCACCCTGGCGCATGCGCCAGGTGAGATAGCCGGCGGCCACCTCGCTGTCGTTGTCGGTGGCGAAGGCGATGCCCTCGCGGCGCAGCGAACGGCGCAGGTCGTTGTGGTTGGAGAGCGAGCCGTTGTGCACCAGGCACTGGTCGGCGCCGGTGGAGAAGGGATGGGCGCCCGCCGTGGTCACGGCGCTTTCCGTGGCCATGCGGGTGTGGCCGATGCCGTGGGTGCCGCGCATGCCCGACAGGCCGAAGCGCCCGGCCACGTCGCGCGGCAGGCCGATCTCCTTGAAGATCTCCATGCGCGCCCCGGCGCCCACCACCGCCACATCGGGATGGGCGGCGAGGGCGGCGCGCACCTCGGCCTCGTGGGCGGCGGGCACCTCGATGACCGCATGGGTGGAGCGCACGCTCACCTTGGGCGCGCCGCCGGAAGTGAGGGACAGGGAATTGGCGAGGCCCTGGAAATCATAGCCCTCGGCCGCGCGCAGGGAGAGCTTCACATGCCCCGGCGCGCCCTCGCCATAGACCGCGAAGCCGGCGCTGTCCGGCCCCCGGTCCGTCATCACGCAGAGCATGGACGCGAGCATGGCGCCCAGTTCAGGCTCCAGCTTCGGGTCCTTCAGGAAGATACCGACAATTCCGCACATACCGCGCTCCCGCGCCCCAGACGGCGTCCCGGTCGGGGACTTCAGAGGGGGCTTTCGGGAAAAGTGGTACGGCGGGCCGCGAGGGCCGTCAATGCATCAGGAATAATTTTTTCTTGGAAAGAAACTCAGCGTCGCTCGTCTCGGGCATAGACGATGACGGACAGGTAGCTCATGGGCCGCACCAGCAGCGCCTCCGGGCCGTGGGCGGCGCCGGAATCGAACATGAGGGAATCGCCGGGCCGCAGGTGGTAGGCGCGGTCGGCGTGCCGGTACATGACCTCGCCGGACAGCATGAAGAGGAACTCCACCCCCGCGTGCCGGAACTCGGTGTAGGGCACCGCTTCCTCGGACAGGGTGATGAGATAGGGCTCGATGACGATGTCGCCGCCGAGCCCGTGGCCCAGCAACTCATACTGGTGGCCGACCTTGGTGCCGCGCCGCTCGATCACCACGCCCTGGCCCGCCCGCACGAAGGAACAGTCGCGCCGCTCCTCGAAGGCGGAGAACAGGGTGGTGATGGGCACGTTCAGCGCCTTGGCGATGGACTGGAGCGTGGCGAGGGACGGCGAGATCTGGCCGTTCTCGATCTTGGAGAGCATGCCCACCGAGATGCCCGCCGCGCCCGCGAGATCGGAGACCGTGAGGTCGAGCTGGCGCCGCAGAACGCGCACCTGCGCGCCCAGGGCACCTTCCAGCGTGCCTTCCCGCGCCGCGGGTGCCCCGGAGCCGGTGTGATAGGTCGCGGGCTCCGCCTCGGCCGCCGCCGCCTTCGATCCGCCCGCCCGCGATCCGTCCGCCTTCGCCTTGCGCTCCGCCACGCGATCCCATCCTTGTTTCCGCACAGGAAAACTATCCGCGATGGCGCGGGGTGGGAAGGGCTTCGCCCGCGTCATCCCATGCGGCGGTCCGCCTCTTGCGCGCATTCCCGCTCCAGCCGGTCCAGATGGGTGCGGATATGGGCCGCCTCGGCGGGGGTGTTGGCGAGTGCGATGGCTTGCCCGAAGGCGGTGCGCGCCTCCGCGCTGCGGCCGAGCTGAAGCAGGAGCGCGCCGCGCAGGCCGTGGAAATGGAAATAGCCGGACAGCCGGTCGCCCAGAGGCTCCACCATGTCGAGCGCGGCCTGCGGCCCGCGCACCTTCGAGACCGCCACCGCCCGGTTGAGCCGCACCACGGGGGAGGGCTCGAACCGTTCCAGCGCCCCGTAGAGCAGCTCGATCTGCGCCCAGTCGGTCTCCTGCGGGCGCGCCGCGCGGGCATGCAGGGCCGCGATGGCCGCCTGGAGCTGGTAGGGCCCGGGGCTGCGGTGGCGCATGGCCTTGTCGATGAGCGCCAGCCCCTCGGTCGTCGCCTTGCGGTCCCACAAAGCGCGGTCCTGCTCCTCCAGCACGATCACCTCGCCGGAGGGCGCGAAGCGCGCGGGCAGGCGGGCATGCTGGATCAGCATCAGCGCGGCGAGGCCGAGGATCTCAGGCTCGGAGGGGAACAGGCGCAGCAGCAGGCGGGCGAGGCGGATCGCCTCCTCGCACAGCGGCGCGCGCGCCGCCTGCTCCTGCGCCACCACCGAATAGCCCTCGTTGAAGATGAGGTAGATGACCGCCGCCACCGCCGCGAGGCGCTCGGCCCGCTCCACGGCGCCCGGCGCCTCGAACGGCACGTCCGCCGCCGCGATGCGCGCCTTGGCGCGGGTGATGCGCTGCTCCATGGCCGCCTCGGACACCAGGAAGGCGCGGGCGATCTGGCGCACCGACAGGCCGCATACGATGCGCAGCGCCAAGGCCACCTGGTGGGTGGCCTGGAGGTCCGGGTGGCAGCACACGAACAGCAGCCGCAGGATGTCGTCGCGGAAATGGGCTTCGTCCAGCCGGTCCGCCAGCGGCGCCTCCGCGTCGTCCAGGTCGGAGAGCGCGGTGTCCTCCGGCAGCGCCACATGGCGCGACCGCTTGCGCACCGCGTCGAGGGCGGCATTGCGGCCCACCAGGATCAGCCACGCCGCCGGATCGCGCGGCGGGCCGTTGAGCGGCCAGGAGGACAGGGCCCGCAGGCAGGCTTCCTGGAATGCCTCCTCCGCCGTGTCCAGGTCGCGGAAATAGCGCAGTAGCGCCGCCACCGCCTTGGGCCGCGCGCCGGTCAGCGAGGCGGCGATCCAGGCGGTGTCGCTCATGCCGCGCCCTCGACGGCGCCGGGCGTGCCGGGGAAGAATAGGCCCACGGGGCGGATCTCGTACGACCCGCCGGGATTGGCCCGCCCCAGCTCGCGGGCGATCTCCAGCGCCTCCTCCAGGTTCGCGCAGTCGATGATGTAGAAGCCGAGCAACTGCTCCTTGGTCTCCGCGAACGGCCCGTCCAGCACCAGAGCGGGCTCGGTGTGCTTGCGCAGGGTGGTGGCGGCGGAGGTGGGCAGCAGGCGCGCTACGGGGCCGAGCTTGCCCTCGCGGGCGAGCTTCTCGTGCACCACCATCAGCCGGGCCATGACGGCGTCGTCCTCTTCCTTGCTCCAGGCGCAGACGACATCTTCCGAGTGGTAGCACAGGATCGCATAATGCATGGCGGGGCTCCGTTTCCTCCAAGGACGCGGACGCGAGGTTAGCCCCGACACGTGCATGAAAAAATGCCCCGGCCCCCGTTGCATGTCGGTCATGGGCGGTGCCTAGAGCATGGTTCGGCCCGGTCGCACTTTTTTGGAGTGCTGTGGTACCGTGCGCCGTCGGCGGGGGGAGTGATGCGGCGTCCGTTCTACAAGATCCTCTACGTGCAGGTGCTGATGGCGGTGGTGGCGGGCATTCTGCTCGGCCACTTCGTGCCCCATGTGGGCGAGGCCATGAAGCCGCTCGGGGACGGCTTCATCAAGCTGGTGAAGATGATCATCGCGCCGGTGGTGTTCTGCACCGTGGTGGTGGGCATCGCCAATATGGGCGACGTGAAGAAGGTGGGCCGGGTGGGCGGCAAGGCGCTCATCTATTTCGAGGTGGTCTCCTCCATCGCCCTGGTGATCGGCCTGCTCGTGGGCAAGATCGTGCAGCCCGGCGCAGGCTTCAACGTGGACGCCACCAAGCTGGACGCCAAGTCCGTCTCCGCCTTCACCAGTGGGGCGTCCCATTCCTCCTTCACCGACTTCGTGCTGCACATCATCCCGGACACGATCGTGGGCGCGCTGGCGCAGGGAGAGATCCTCCAGGTGCTGTTCGTGGCGATCCTCACCGGCTTCGCGCTGAGCGCCATGGGCCCGGCGGGCGAGCCGGTATTGCGGGCGGTGAAGGCGGCCGAGCAGGTGATCTTCACCATCGTCGGCATCGTCATGCGCGCCGCGCCCGTGGGCGCGTTCGGCGCCATGGCCTTCACCATCGGCGCCTACGGCCTCGCCTCCATCGGCAACCTCCTGGAGCTGATCGCCACCTTCTACCTCACGGCCCTGCTGTTCGTGCTGCTGGTGCTGGGGCTGATCGGGCGCGTGGTCGGCTTCAGCATCCTGAAGCTGCTGCGCTACATCAAGGAGGAGCTGCTGATCGTGCTCGGCACCTCCTCCTCGGAAAGCGCGCTGCCGGCGCTCATGCGCAAGCTGGAGCATGCCGGGGCGCCCAAGGGCGTGGTCTCCCTCGTGGTGCCGACCGGCTATTCCTTCAATCTCGACGGCACCAACATCTACATGACCCTGGCGACGCTGTTCATCGCCCAGGCCACCAACACGCCGCTGACGCTGGAGCATGAACTCATGATCCTGGCGGTGGCCATGCTCACCTCCAAGGGGGCGGCGGCGGTGGCAGGCGGTGGATTCATCACGCTTGCCGCCACGCTCCAGGTGGTGCCGGAGATCCCCGTGGTGGGCATCGCGCTGATCCTCGGCGTGGACCGCTTCATGTCGGAATGCCGCTCGCTCACCAATTTCGTGGGCAATGCGGTGGCGACGCTGGTGGTGGCGCGCTGGGAAGGCGAACTGGACGTGGAGCGCCTGAACGCGGTGCTGAACGGTACCGGGGATCTTCCGGCCGTCCCGGAGGCGCACAGGTCCTAAGCAGGCCGCTCCGGCTTTGCGCGGCGGGGGCGGCGCCCCCGTCAGTCGGCCAGCCAGCGCGCGGCCGCGTGGTCGTCGGCGTCCTTCGCCGCCACCCAGTCGCCGCCGTCCGCGCGCTCCTCCTTCTTCCAGAAGGGCGCGCTGGTCTTCAGCCAGTCCATGAGGAAGCTCGCGGCGCTGAACGCCGCCTCCCGATGGGCGGAAGCCGTCACCACGAGGACGATCTGCTCGCCCGGAACGATGCGGCCGAAACGGTGGATGACGCGCGCGCCCAGCAGCGGCCAGCGGGCGCGGGCCTCGTCCAGCAGGCGTTCCATCTCCGCTTCCGCCATGCCGGGATAATGCTCCAGCACCAGGGCCGTGAGCGGCGGCGCGTCGTTCCCGGCGCCCTTGTCCGCCCGGCAGAAGCCGGTGAAGGAGACCACGGCCCCCACATCCCCGGTGCCCGAGAGCGCGGCGATCTCGCCCGCCGGGTCGAACGGCTCCGCCTGCACGCGGACGGAGAAGGGGAGGGGGCCGGCCATGGTCAGCCCCCGGTCATGGGCGGGAAGAACGCCACTTCGCGCGCGCCGGCGATGGGAGCGGTGGGCTTCACATGGCGCCGGTCCAGCGCCGCGCGCACCACGCCCGGCGTCTCGAAGGCATGGGCATGGCCCGGGCCCCGGCCCGCCAGCCACGTCGCGAGATCGGCCACCGTGTGCACGCTGTCGGGCGGACTCACCTCTTCTTCCGCGAGGCCCACGCGCTCGCGCAGCCAGGCGAAATAGAGAATCTTCATCACGGCTCCTCCACGAGGTGGCGCGCGCCCGCCCGGAAATAGTCGAAGCCGGTATAAAGCGTGAGCACCGCCGAGACCCAGAGCAGGATCAGGCCGAGAAGGGTGATGCCGGGCACCAGCTTGTCGCCCGCCGGGCCCGCCAGCAGCACGCCCACGGACACGAGCTGGAGGGTGGTCTTCCACTTGGCGAGCCGGGAAACCGGCACGCTCACCCGCAGCTCCGCCAGGAACTCCCGAAGTCCCGAGACGAGGATCTCACGGCACAGGATGACCACCGCCGCCCAGAGCGACCAGCCGCGGATGGTGCCGTCCGAGGCCAGCATGAGCAGGCTGGTGGAGACCAGCAGCTTGTCGGCGATGGGGTCCAGCATGCGGCCGATGGCCGATTGCTGCGACAGGGCGCGGGCGAGGTATCCGTCGAAGAAGTCCGTCACCGCCGCCGCGATGAACAGGCCGAGCGCCACCCAGCGCAGCCAGACGCCGCCATGGAGGATGTCGGCCCAGAACAGGCACGCGGCCACCAGCGGAACGGCCGCGCAGCGGGAATAGGTGAGGAGGTTCGGCAGCGACAGGGCGCTTCCCCGCCCGGCAGGGCGTTCTGAGGGGCGTGTCGTGGCGTTGGCCATGTCCATTCGGTCTGCTCTTCTGCTGCGGGCGGGCAGCGAGGGGAACTGGGCGGAAATCTGCACCCGGAAGCGGGCGCGGTCGAGGCGGCTGAGCCGGCCTCGACCGGTTTCCGTCATTGCGGCGGCTGTTCGTGGAAATAGCCGTAGATGGCCAGTGCCGTCGAGGCATTGATTCCGGCGACCTGCTCAAGATCGGCCAGGGAGGCGCGCTCGATGGCCTTCAGGGTGCCGAAATGGCGCAGCAAAGCGCGCTTGCGCGTGGGGCCGACGCCGGGGATCGCCTGGAGGCCAGCTTCGCTGATGGCCTTCTTCCGCCGCGCCCGGTGGGAGCCGATGGCGAAGCGGTGGGCCTCGTCGCGCAGGCGCTGGATGAAATAAAGCACGGGGTCGCGCGGCTCCATGCGGAACGGCGCGCGGCCGGGCATGTGGAACAGCTCGCGCCCCGCCTCGCGGTCCATGCCCTTGGCGACGCCCACCATGGGCACATGGGTGACGCCCAATTCCCGCGCCACCTCCAGCGCCGCGTTGAGCTGGCCCTGGCCGCCGTCGATGAGCACGAGGTCGGGCCAGCCCGTGGCCTCCTCGGGCGCGACGTCCACCGCAGGGACATCGCCCGCCACCACGTCCTCGGCCACCACGTCCCCGACCATCTCGGCGTTCTCCTCGGCCGCCGCCGGGGCGGCCTGGGGCGCTTCCTTCAGCAGGCGGGAGAAGCGGCGGTGGAGCACCTCCCGCATCATGCCGTAATCGTCGCCCGGGGTGATGTGCGCCGACTTGATGTTGAACTTGCGGTACTGATTCTTCCGGAAGCCCTCGGGCCCGGCCACGATCATGCCGCCCACCGCATTGGTGCCCATGATGTGGGAATTGTCGTAGACCTCGATGCGGCGCGGCGTGGCCGGCAGCCCGAAGGCGGCGGCGACGCCCTCCAGCAGGCGGGTCTGGGTGGCGGTCTCCGCGAGCTTGCGGCCCAGCGCCTCGCGCGCGTTCTGAAGCGCATGGTCCACGAGGTCGCGCTTCTCGCCCCGCTTGGGCGCGGCGATCTCCACCTTGTAGCCGGACCGGGCGGACAGCGCCTCGGAGAGCAGCGCCTGCTCCTCCACGTCGTGGCTCAGCAGCACGAGGCGCGGGCAGGGCTTGTCCTCGTAGAATTGCGCCAGGAATGCCCCCAGCACCTCCGCTTCGCTGAGCGAGCGGTCGGCGCGCGGATAATAGGCGCGGTTGCCCCAGTTCTGGCCGGTGCGGAAGAAGAAGACCTCCACGCAGGTGGCCCCGCCCTCCTGGTGGCAGGCGAACACGTCCGCTTCCTCCACCGAGCGCGGATTGATGCCCTGGCTGCCCTGCACGGCGGACAAGGCGGCGAGGCGATCGCGCAGGCGCGCGGCGCGCTCGAATTCCAGCGCCTCGGACGCCGCCTCCATCTCGTGGGCCAGCTCCTCCTTCACGGCGCGCGAGCGGCCGGAGAGGAAGGCCCGCGCCTCGCGCACCAGCTCGGCATAGTCGGAATGGCTCAGCTCGCCGGTGCAGGGGCCGGAGCAGCGCTTGATCTGGAACAGCAGGCAGGGGCGCGTGCGATTCTCGTAATAGCTGTCCGAGCAGGAGCGCAGCAGGAAGGCGCGCTGGAGCGCGTTGATGGTGCGGTCCACCGCCCAGACGCTGGCGAAGGGGCCGTAATAATCCCCTGGCCGGCTGCGCGCCCCCCGGTGCTTGGCGATCTGCGGGGAGACGTGGTCGGCGGTGATGAGGATGTAGGGAAACGACTTGTCGTCGCGCAGCAGCACGTTGAAGCGCGGCTTCAACTGCTTGATGAGGTTGGCTTCCAGCAGCAGCGCCTCGGGCTCCGTGCGGGTGGAGACGAACTCCATGGCGCAGGTGGCCGCGATCATCCGGGCGATGCGATTCGTATGGCCGATGGGGCGCGTGTAGCTCAGTACCCGCTTCTTGATGCTCTTGGCCTTGCCCACATAAAGGACAGACCCGTCCGCTGCGATCATGCGGTAGACGCCGGGGCCGAGAGGCGCATGGCGCGCCGCCTGGGCGATGGCCGCACGGCCCACTGCCAGCGGGCCATCCTCCACCAGGACGTCTTCTTCAGATTCGATGAGAAGCGGCGCGTCCTCCTCCGCGTCTGGCGCGTCGGGGGCGAGGGCGGTGGGGTCGATCTCTTCGGCCGGCGGAGACAGGGGAGGGCGGGCGGTCATGCCCCAGAAGTAAGGCGTCGGGCCCGCGAGGGCCAGAGGCGCCCCGCCGGGGCCTGCGCCTTAACCGACTGTTCACCCCAGCTTCTAACCGCTGATTCACCACGCTTTCTCATGGTGCGCCGCAAACGCTTGGTGGCCAGATTTCGTTTGCGATTTCGCCCTAATCCTGGCGGCACGTCACGCGGCACTGCCGTCGGGCTTAAAGGAGTTGACGATGAAACACCGTCTCGTGGCGGGCCTGGCCACGCTGGGGGCGCTGGCGCTTCCCGCCGCCGCCGCCGACATGAACGGCGGCTATGGCTACGGCTACGCCCCCGCGGCGGCGTCGGCGCCCATGTCGTGGACCGGATTCTATATCGGCGCCAATGCCGGCTACGGCTGGGGCACGGCGGGTCCTTATTCCCCCGGTGGTTTCCTGGGCGGGCTGCAGGCCGGCTATAACTGGCAGTTCACGGGCTCGGCCTTCGTGGCCGGCCTGGAGACGGACTTCGCCTGGACGGGCATGAACGAGGGGCCGTACAGCGTCAGCTATATCGGCACCGTGCGGGCGCGCCTCGGATTCGCGTTCGACCGCTTCCTCGCCTACGGCACCGCGGGCCTCGCTTATGGTGCGGGACAATATGAAATCGCAGGTCTGAGCAACGATCAGACCCATACTGGCTGGACGCTCGGCGTGGGTGGCGAGTTTGCCCTTGATCGTAACTGGAGCGCTCGCGCTGAATATCTGTACGTTGATCTTGGTAGTTCGACATACAATTCTTTAACCGGTCCCGCGTCCCTGGGCTTTGATGGAAACATCATCAGGGGCGGCGTGAACTATCGTTTCTGAACTATTAACGCTGTTAACGTGCGCGGAAGTGACTGTCTGCGAACGATTTGTGACCGGCCTTGAACGCTTTTGTGTTCACATGTAGGCTGTTAACCACATTCCCGCCTCGTTTTCTTGGGGTGGGTGTTGCGGAAGAGTGACAGACGACCAAGCCGGCCCGGTGTATATCCGAGCCATCGTGTTTCGTATCTCAACGAAGGGTGTATCCATGTTGAAGCGCGCTCTCGCCGGGGTCTCCGCCCTGGCTCTCCTCGGCGGTGCGGCCTCTGCGGCTGACCTCGCCACCAAGTATCCGGTGAAGGCGCCGGTGGTGGTCCCCGTGTTCTCCTGGACCGGCTTCTATATCGGCGCGAACGTCGGCTGGGCCTGGCAGAACAACGACCTCTCCGTGTCTCCGTCGTTCGGCATCCCTGCCACGAACATCAATGTCGGCTCGTCCAACGGCTTCACCGGTGGTCTGCAGGCTGGCTACAACTGGCAGTTCGCCAACAACGTGGTGCTCGGCCTCGAGGCTGACATCAACTGGACCGACCTCGGCAGCAACGGCGTCGTCGTCGTGAGCCCCGGCTTCGGTGTGGCTTCCGGCCTCGCCACCGGCTCGATGGACTACCTCGGCACGATCCGCGCTCGCCTCGGCTACGCGTTCGATCGCGTTCTGCCGTACATCACCGGCGGTGTCGCTTACGGCAAGACCGACTTCGGCAACATCTATGGTCTCTCCACCTCCGAGACCAACTGGGGCTGGACGATCGGCGCTGGCGTCGAGTACGCCTTCACCAACAACATCACCGCCAAGCTCGAGTACCTGTACGTCGATCTGAACGGTTCCAACTACACGATCCCGAGCACCCTCGGTTCCGTGGAAGCCGACACCAACACCTCGCTCCTCAAGGTCGGCGTGAACTACAAGTTCTGATCGCTGCCTTTTCGAGACGTGTTGAGAACCCCGGGCGAAAGCCCGGGGTTTTTTGTTGCGCGCCGGAACGAACGCCCTCCATCGCGGGTTGGCCGACACGGAGAGACCCCGTGGCCGCCACCGCTTCGCCACGCGTGGGTCACGGACCTGCCGAGGTGAAGGTGCATGGATGGCACCAGAGCCTGGAATGGCCTGGAAGAGGTGCGTGGAATGAAATCGGTTTTCCTGATCGGGGCAGTGGCGGGCGTGCTGGCGGCTGGACCGGCCTTCGCCGCCGACCTTGCCCCCGCTGCCGCGATGCCCGTGAAGGCGCCGGTGGCCCAGCCCGCGCCGGTCTTCTCCTGGACCGGATTCTATATCGGCGGCAATGCCGGCTATAGCTGGGGCTCCGGCAAGGCCGGCCTCAGCGGCGTCGATCCCGACGGATGGCTGGCCGGCGGCCAGCTCGGCTACAATTACCAGTTCCAGAACAACGTGCTGGTGGGCCTCGAGGCCGACATCCAGGGCGGCGACGTGAGCGGGAGCACGCTGGGGCTCGACAGCAATCTGGACTATCTCGGCACCGTGCGCGCGCGCCTCGGCTACGCCATGGACCGCGTGCTGCCTTATGTGACGGGCGGCCTCGCCTATGGGCGCAACTCCATCACCGATTACGGGTTCGAATCGGCTAAGACCCATGTGGGCTGGACCGCGGGCGCCGGCATCGAGTATGCGCTGACCAACAACTGGACCGCGCGCGCCGAATATCTCTATACGGACCTTGGTTCGAAGACCTACGACAATATCGGCACCGATGCGGGACTGACGAGTTCCAGCGCCAGGCTCGGAATCAATTATAAGTTCTGATGCCGTAAGGGTCGGTACGGGGCGCGTCGGATCCCGGGCGCGCCCTTTTGCTGTCCGCCGTCCCCGGGATGCCCCGGCGCCGCCGGTAATATGCCGACGCAATTGTTGAACGTTTCCGCACAGCCGGGGGACGGCCTGCGTCTCGCTTGCGCCCCGCCTCCCGTGATAGAGCCGGGACAAGTGATTTGTCAGACATGAGGATCGACATGGCTCAGACCGACACCGCGCGTCCGCTCCGCGTGGGCGTGGCGGGAATCGGGATCATGGGATCCAACCACGCCCGCGTGCTGGCCGAGCTTCCCGGCGCCGAGCTGGTGGCGATCGCCGATCCGGACATGGCCCAGGCGGGCCGGGTGGCGAACTTCCTGGGCTGCGAGGCGGTGGAGGACCATCACGCGCTCATCGCGCGCGGGCTCGACGCCATCATCGTGGCCGCGCCCACCCACCTGCATCATCCGGTGGCGCTGGACATCATCAATTCCGGCACCTCGGTGCTGGTGGAGAAGCCGGTGGCCTCCACGGTGGAGGAGGGGCGCGAGATCGTGCAGGCCGCGCGGGCGAAGAACGTCACGCTCATGGTCGGCCATGTGGAGCGCTTCAACCCGGCGGTCCAGGCGGTGAAGAAGGCCATCGCCAACGAGGAGCTCCTGTCCATCGCCATCACGCGGGTCGGCCCGTTCCCGCCGCGCATGTCCAATGTGGGCGTGGTGATCGACCTCGCGGTGCACGACATCGACCTGATCCGCTGGTTCACCGGCTCGGATATCATCGAGGTGCAGCCGCAGACCTCCTCCGCCGTGGCGGAGCGGGAGGACATCGCGCTGCTCCAGTTCCGCACCGCCTCCGGCGTGCTGGCGCACATCAACACCAACTGGCTCACGCCCTTCAAGGCGCGCACGGTGCATGTCGCCACGCGCAAGAAGTATGTGATCGGCGATCTTCTCACCCGTCAGGTGACGGAGTGCTTCGACTACCGGCCCGACGGCTCCTATTCCATGCGCCACCTGCCGGTGGCCTATGCGGAGCCGCTGCGCGCGGAGCTGGAGCAGTTCCTCGACGCGGTGCGCGGCGGCAAACCGCCGGCCGTGACCGGCGACGAGGGCGTCGCCAGCCTGGAGATCGCCATTTCCTGCCTCACTGGCCGCTCAGAGGCCAGCCGCTCCTCCGCCGACCGCCGCCGCGCGGTGGGCTGACAACCGAGAATCGAAGGCCGAATGACCACGCATGTGACCAGCCAGATGGCCCCCATTCCCTTCATCGACGTCGCCACCCAGCGCGCCCGCCTCGGCGCGCGTATCGACCGGGCGGTGGGCGCGGTCCTGGAAAGCTGCCGCTTCATCAACGGCCCGGAAGTCTCGATCCTGGAAGAGCAGCTCGCCGCCTTCGCGGGCGCGAAGCACGCCATCGCCTGTTCCAGCGGCACCGATGCGCTGGCCATGCTCCTGATGGCCTGGGGCATCGGCAAGGGCGACGCGGTGTTCTGCCCGGCCTTCACCTTCTGCGCCACCGCCGAGGTGGTGCCGTGGGTGGGCGCGACCCCGGTGTTCGTGGACGTGAAGCCCGACACCTTCAACATGGACGCGGACAGCCTGGATCGCGCCGTGGCGGTGGCCAAGGCGGCGGGGCTCAGCCCCAAGGTGGTCATTCCCGTGGACCTGTTCGGTCAGGCGGCGGACTATGACGCGATCCTGCCGGTGGCGCAGAAGCATGGCCTGAAGGTGCTGTGCGACACTGCTCAGGGCTTCGGCGCCGAATGGCATGGCCGGCGCACGGGCAGCATCGGCGATGCCTCCGCCACCTCCTTCTTCCCCGCCAAGCCGCTCGGCTGCTACGGCGACGGCGGCGCGGTCTTCACCGATGACGACGCCCTCGTGCCGGTGCTCAAGAGCGTGCGCGAGCACGGGCAGGGCGTGGACAAGTACGAGAATGTCCGGATCGGCATGACCGCCCGCCTCGACACCATCCAGGCGGCGGTGCTGATCGAGAAGCTGGACATCTTCCCCGACGAGATCGCCGCCCGCGCGCGCATCGCGGCGCGCTACAACACGCTCCTGGCGGACGTTGCCATCGTTCCCGCTTTGGCGGAGGGCGCCACTTCCACCTGGGCGCAATACACGATCCGCCTCGCCCCCGGCCGCCGCGACGCCCTCGCGGACGCGCTGCGCAAGGAGGGCGTGCCCACGGCGGTCTATTACCGGATCCCCATGCACAAGCAGCCGGCCTATGCGTCGTTCCCGGGGGACAGCCTGCCGGTGAGCGAGGCGCTGTGCGCGGAAGTCATCAGCCTGCCCATGCATGCCTATCTGGACGACGCCACCCAGGACCGCATCGTCGCCGCCGTCCGCCGCGCTTTGGCGGCGTGAGGGCAGGGGGCGCTGGACGGCGGCCTCTCCCGGTCTCGCCCCTTTCCCCCTCCCAACCCTCCCCCGCTTTCCCAGGTCATGGCCGGGCTTGTCCCGGCCATCCACGCGGCTCCGCCTTGTGGTGACGAACGGAAGGGCGTGGATGCCCGGGACAAGCCCGGGCATGACGGCTGCAACGGATCGGGACCAGCGGGTTCCTGACTTGCGATGCGTCGGTTCGCTCACCGCTTTCCCATGTCATGGCCGGGCTTGTCCCGGCCATCCACGCGGCTCCGCCTTGTGGTGGCGAAGGGGAGGGCGTGGATGCCCGGGACAAGCCCGGGCATGACGGCTGCGACGGATCGGGACCAGCGGGTTCCTGATTTGCGATGCGTCGGTTCGCTCACCGCTTTCCCATGTCATGGCGGGGCTTGTCCCGGCCATCCACGCGGCTCCGCCTTGTGGTGACGAACGGGAGGGCGTGGATGCCCGGGACAGGCCCGGGCATGACGGCTGCGACGGATCGGGACCGGCGGGTTCCTGACTTGCGATGCGTCAGTTCGCTTACCGCTTTCCCAGGTCATGGCCGGGCTTGTCCCGGCCATCCACGCGGCTCCGCCTTGTGGTGACGAACGGGAGGGCGTGGGTGCCCGGGTCAAGTCCGGGCATGACGCATGCGACGGATCGGGACCAGCGGGTTCCTGACTTGCGATGCGTCGGTTCGCTCACCGCTTTCCCAGGTCATGGCCGGGCTTATCCCGACCATCCACGCGGCTCCGCCATGTGGGGCGAAGGGGGGAGGGCGTGGATGCCCGGGTCAAGCCCGGGCATGACGGCTGCGACCACAATGACGGCGGCGACGGATCGGAACCGGCGGGTTTCTGAGCGGAGATCCCTCCTCGCCCGGCGGCGCATGCCTGCCCGGCATGAGCGCGGGATTGAAGGGCGAGCTGTCCAGAAGAGGGCAGGCGGCGGGCGACGGGCTCGATCCTGACCGTTCCGAGACCCGCGCCGCGCGGGGCGCCCTCCACGCCCGGGGCAGATTGCAGCTACACTCCACACCCTGCCTGTTCTAGGCATGTGAGACCAAGCCACCCCGCGAATCGCGAACCATGCTGCGCTCCATTCTTTCCGTCGGCGGATTGACGCTGGTCTCGCGGCTGGCGGGGTTCGTGCGCGACGTGGTCATGGCGGCGGTGCTGGGCGCGGGGCCGGTGGCGGACGCCTTCCTCGTGGCGTTCCGCCTGCCCAACCATTTCCGGGCCATCTTCGCGGAAGGCGCCTTCAACGCCGCTTTCGTGCCCACCTATGCCCGGCTGAAAGAGCAGGACGGCATCCCCGTGGCCCGTGGCTTCGCCGACGAGGTGCTCACCGCCATGGCGATGGTGCACGGCGTGCTGCTGGCGCTGGCGCTGGGCCTGACCCCGCAATTCGTCGGCCTGCTGGCGCCGGGCCTCGCCGAGGATCCGGCGCGGTTCGACCTCGCCGTGACGCTCACGCGCATCACCTTTCCCTATCTCGCCCTCATCTCGGTGGCGACGCTGGCCTCCGGCGCCCTGAACGCGGTCGATCGCTTCGCCATGGCGGCGGCCTCGCCCATCCTGCTCAACATCTGCATGATCGGCACGCTCCTGTGCGCGGGCCTGTTCCCCACCGCCGGGCATGCGGCGGCGTGGGGCGTGCTCCTGTCGGGCGTAGGGCAGGTGCTGCTGCTGCTGTGGGACGCGGAGCGCTCCGGCATCGGGCTGAGGCTCGCCCGGCCGAAGCTCGATCCCGGCACCAAGCGGTTCCTGAAGGCGCTCGGCCCGGCCATCATCGGCTCGGCGGGGGTGCAGATCGCGCTGTTCGCGGACACGATCATCGCCACCTTCCTGCCTTCGGGAGCGCTCTCCGCCCTCTATTACGCCGACCGCATCAACCAATTGCCCATCGGGGTGGTGGGGATCGCGGTGGGCACCGTGCTGCTGCCCGAAATGTCCCGGCGCCTCGCCGCGAAGGACGATGTGGGCGCCGCCAAGGCGCAGGCGCGGGCAGTGGAGTTCGCCGTGCTGCTGGCCGCGCCCTTCGTGGTCGCCTCGCTGATGATTCCCGACCTCACCATGCGCGCCCTGTTCGCGCGCGGCGCCTTCACGGCGGGTGACGCGGCGGCGGCGGCGGCGACGCTCCAGGCCTATGCGGTCGGCCTCATCGCCTTCGTGGTGCTGCGCGGCTTCATCGCGCCGTTCCACGCGCGCAGCGACACCACCACGCCCATGATCGCCTCGCTGAGCGCGGTGGCGGTGAACGTGGCGCTGAAATTCGCGCTCATGGGCACGCTGGCCCAGGTGGGGCTCGCGCTGGCCACCGCCATCGGCGGCTGGATCAACCTCGCGCTGCTCATCATCTTCGCCCGCCGCCAGGGCTTGCCGCTGGGCGACGACCTGCTGGCGGGACGGCTGGTGCGGCTGTTCATCTGCGCCCTGGTCCTCGCCGGGACGCTGTGGGGCGTGCTCCCCTTCGCCCGGTCTCTCGCCGCCCGCCTGCCGGACGCACGCGAGGAGGTGACGCTGCTGCTTGTGGTTGCCGCCGGCGGCTTTGCCTATATAGTTGCGGTCATTGCCCTTTTGGGACGTGGCGTGCTGCGCCCGCTGTTGCGGCGGGCCGGCGGCAAGCCGCCTCAAACTCCTGCGAATTGAACGCAACTGGCATTTTGCACCGCAAAGAAGCTGTGCTATGCGACGCGAGCGGAACCGGCTCGACAGTTGCGGGAGATGTCGATTTCGCCACTGACACCCCTCGCGGCGCTTCAAGGTGCCCGATCGGAGCCACGAGAATGCTGGTTTCCCCGCGCCTGATCAAATCGCTCGCGTTCCTCGCCCCCGCGCTTCTTCTGGCCGCCTGCGGCCAGCCGCAGCAGCAGCAGGGCGGCGGCGCCCCGCCTCCGCCGACCGTGACGGTCGCGAAGCCGGTGTCCCGCGACATCACCGAATATGACGAGTATGTGGGCCGGTTCGTGGCCATCAACCACGTCCAGGTGAACGCGCGCGTCTCCGGATACCTGGAGAAGATCAGCTTCACCGACGGCCAGATGGTGAAGGAGGGAGACCTGCTCTTCACCCTCGACCAGCGGCCCTACAAGATCGCGCTCCAGCAGGCCGAGGCGAACCTCGCGCAGGCGAAGGCCAATCTCGACTTCGCCACCACCGACCTCGAACGCGCCCGCACGCTGATCGAGGATAAGAATTCCAACGCCATCTCGAAGCAGGCGTTCGACCAGCGCACCCAGACCCAGCGGACCGCCACGGCCACCGTGCAGGCGCAGGAGGCGGCGGTCGCGCAGGCGAAGCTCGACCTTCAGTTCACCGAGCTGCGCGCGCCCGTGTCCGGCCGCATCGGCGACCGGCGGGTGTCCATCGGCAATTACGTCATCGGCGGCACGGGCGCCTCGCCCACGCTGCTGGCGCTGATCGTCTCCACCGATCCCATCTATTTCGAGTTCACCTTCGACGAAGCCTCCCTGCTGCGCTACCAGCGCGCCATGCAGAGCGGGGGCATCGACGGCTCCGCGGTCGATCTCAAGCTGATCGACGACAAGGGCTGGCCCTACAAGGGCAAGATGGACTTCCTGAACAACGTGGTGGACCGGGAGACCGGCACCATCCGCGGCCGCGCCGTGTTCGAGAACAAGAGCGAGCTGTTCCGCCCCGGCATGTTCGCCCGCGTCCGCCTGCCGGCCAGCGCGCCGTACAAGGCGCTGACCGTGCCGGATGTCGCCATCGGCAGCGAGCAGACCCAGAAGTTCGTCTATGTGGTGGGACCGGAGAACACCGTGCAGATCCGCCCGGTGGTGCTCGGCCCGCTGGACGGGACGCGCCGCGTGGTGAAGTCCGGCCTCACGGCCGACGACGTGGTCGTGGTGAACGGCCTCATGCGGGTGCGCCCGGGCATCAAGGTGACGCCACAGGAGGAGAAGCCTCCGGCGCCGGCGGACGCGAAGGCGCCCAACGGCTCCGCGTCGGCGAAGTGAGGAGGGCGACCCCATGCGCTTGTCCCACTTCTTCATCGACCGCCCCATCTTCGCCTGGGTGGTCTCCATCGTCGTGATGCTGCTGGGCGGCATCTCCTACCTGCGCCTGCCCGTGGCGCAGTATCCCGACATCGCGCCCCCGGTCATCAACGTGACCGGCCAGTTCCCCGGCGCCAGCGCCGAGACCGTGGCCGACACCGTGGTCGCGCCCATCGAGCAGCAGATCAACGGCGTGGAAGGGATGCTCTACATCTCGTCCAACTCCACCGCCGACGGACGCTTCTCCATCGCGGTGACGTTCGACCTCGGCGTCGATCTCGACATCGCCCAGGTGCAGGTGCAGAACCGCGTCGCCATCGCCATGCCCCGCCTGCCGCAGGAAGTGCAGCAGATCGGCGTCGTCACGGCGAAAAGCTCGCCGGACCTGATGCTGGTGGTGAGCCTCTATTCGCCGGACGGCTCGCGCGACCCGCTGTTCATCTCCAACGTGGCCAACGTCCAGATCAAGGACGTGCTCTCGCGCATCGACGGCGTCGGCTCCATCACGGTGTTCGGCAACCGCGACTATGCCATGCAGGTGTGGCTCGACCCCACGCGCCTCCAGGAACTGAACCTGACGGTGGGCGACGTGGTCTCGGCCCTCCAGGCGCAGAACGTGCAGGTGGCCTCGGGCGTGCTGAACCAGCCACCCGTGCCGCAGCAGCGCGCGTTCCAGATCGCCGTACGAACGCTCGGCCGACTAACGACGCCGGAACAGTTCGGCGACGTGGTCATCAAGCAGACCGAGACGGCCCTGGTGCGGCTGAGGGACGTGGCCCGCGTGGAGATTTCCGCGCAGGACTATTCCTCCACGTCCTATCTCGACCGCGACCTGTCCATCTCGCTCGGCGTGTTCCAGCGCCCCGGCTCCAATGCGCTCGCCACCGGCAACGCCGTGGTCCAGCAGATGAAGGAGCTGGGCAAGCAACTGCCGGAGGGCGTGAAGTACGCCATCTATTACAACCCGACCGAGTATATCCAGCAGTCCGTGGACGCGGTGGTGCACACCATCATCGAAGCGGTGGTGCTGGTGGTGATCGTGGTGCTGCTGTTCCTCCAGACCTGGCGGGCGGCGATCATTCCCATCGTGGCGATCCCCATCTCGCTCATCGGCACCTTCTTCTTCATGTCGTTGTTCGGCTTCTCGCTGAACAACCTCTCCCTGTTCGGCCTCGTGCTCGCCATCGGCATCGTCGTGGACGATGCCATCGTGGTGGTGGAGAACGTGGAGCGGAACATCGCGGCCGGGCTCTCGCCGCGCGATGCCGCCTACCGCACCATGGACGAGGTGGGCGGGGCGCTGGTGGCCATCTCGCTGGTGCTGGCCTCGGTGTTCATCCCGAGCGCCTTCATCACCGGCATCTCGGGCGAGTTCTACCGCCAGTTCGCGCTCACCATCGCGGGCTCCACCATCATCTCGCTCATGGTGTCGCTGACGCTGTCGCCCGCCATGTGCGCGCTGCTTCTGAAGCCCCACCGGGCGGGCCATGCGGTGCCCTGGTATGCCAAGCCCATCGCCGGCTTCTTCAACGGCTTCAACCGGGCCTTCGAGGGCCTGGGCAACGGCTATGCCTGGCTCACCTCGCGCCTCGTGCGCGTGGTGGCGCTCATGCTCATCGTCTATGCGGGGCTCGTGGCGTTCGGCGGCTACCTGTTCACCACCACGCCCCAGGGCTTCATCCCGCAGCAGGACCGCGGCTATCTCATCATCGCGGCCCAGCTTCCGCCGGGCGCCTCCATGGAGCGCACGCAGGACGTGATGACCCGCGCCGCCGACCGGGTGTTGGGCACGCCGGGCGTGGGCCACATCGTCAACATCGTCGGCTTCTCGGGCGCCACCTTCACGAACGCCCCCAATGCCGGCGCCATGTTCGTGATCCTGGAGCCGTTCAGCGAGCGCGGCGGCGATCCCACCCGCACCGCGACCGCCGTGCAGCGGACCCTGTTCGGCAAGCTCGCCTCCATCGAGGAGGCGATGCTCATCGTCGTGCAGCCGCCGCCCGTGCAGGGCATCGGCAATGCGGGCGGCTTCCGCATGATGGTGGAGGACCGCGCCGGCCACGGCTACGCGGCGCTCCAGAACACGGTCTATGCCATGATGGGCGCGGCGGCGCAGACGCCGGGCCTCATGCAGGTCTACTCGCTGTTCGAGACCTCCACCCCGCAAATGTATCTCGACATCGACCGCGCCCGGGCCCAGTTGCTCCAGGTGAACATGGCCAACGTGTTCGGCGCGCTGCAGACCTATATCGGCTCCACCTATGTGAACGACTTCAACCTGTTCACCCGCACCTTCCGCGTGCAGGTGCAGGCGGACGCGGCGTTCCGCATGGATCCGAACGACCTGCTGAAGATCCGCGTGCGCAACGCGGTGGGCGACACGGTGCCGATCGGCTCCTTCGCCACGCTGAAGGATCTCTCCGGCCCCTATCGCGTGCCGCGCTACAACCTCTACCCCGCCGCCGAGCTGGACGGCTCCCCGGCGGCCGGCTACTCGCAGGGCCAGGCCATGCAGATCATGCAGGGCCTCGCCACCCGCATCCTGCCCCAGGGCTTCGCCTATGAATGGACCGCGCTCGCCTACCAGCAGCAGCGGGCCGGCAACACCGCCATCTTCGCCTTCGCGCTGGGCGTGGTGTTCGTCTTCCTGGTGCTGGCGGCACAATATGAGAGCCTGACCCTCCCATTGGCGGTCATCCTCATCGTGCCCATGTGCCTCGTGGCGGCACTCATCGGCGTGCTGTTGCGAGGGCAGGACAACAACATCCTGACCCAGGTGGGCTTCATCGTGCTGATCGGCCTCGCGGCCAAGAACGCGATCCTCATCGTGGAGTTCGCCAAGCAGCTTGAGGACCAGGGGCAAGGGCGCCAGGCGGCGGCGGTGGAAGCGGCGCGGCTGCGGCTGCGTCCCATCATCATGACCTCGCTGGCCTTCATCCTCGGCGTCGTGCCGCTGGTCTGGGCCGTGGGCGCGGGCGCCGAACTGCGCCAGTCCCTGGGCACGGCGGTGTTCGCCGGCATGATCGGCGTGACGGGCTTCGGCCTCATCTTCACGCCCATCTTCTACGTCTTCGCCCGCTGGCTCGCCTCCTTCGGCGAGAAGCGCAAGGCGAAGCGGGAGGCGGGGGCGGACGACGACCACACGCCCCACACCAACCATCCGGCTCCGGCCGAATGAGCGAAGCGGCCGGGCACGTCCCGGCCGTTTTCTTTTGGGGCGGCATCGCGCCTTCCGGCACCCGCCCATCCTCTCCGCGACGCCTGACCTTTCTCTCCCGCCCGCCGGGGAGGGGCAGCGCGCGGGACGGCGCCCCGCCCCCGCCGGGACTTGACCCCCGGCGCCCGGTCGGAGACAGATGCCGCGCCCGCGTCAGAGTGCGATCGATCCCCATCCCCGATTGGGGGCTGTTTCGCCTTCAGGCGCTCACGCCTGACGGCCTCAGGCTCCAGACTGGTTTTCCCATGCAGACCACGCCCACCGGCCTTCCCTTCGACGACATCCGCAACCTCATCGCCTCCATGCCCGGCCCGGATGAGGCCGCGCGGGCCATGGCGCGCGACCGGCAGGACGAATTGCTGAAGCCCCCGGGCGCGCTGGGGCGCCTGGAGGAGATCGCCATCCACCTTGCCGCCTGGCAGGGCAAGGCCATCCCCACCGCCAACCGGCCCATGGTGGCGGTGTTCGCGGGCACCCATGGCGTGACCGCGCAGGGCGTCTCGCCCTATCCCTCCGCCGTGACCCGGCAGATGCTGGACGCGTTCACCGCCGGAAAGGCGGCGGTGAACCAGATCTGCTCCACCTTCGAGGCGGGGCTGCGGGTGTTCGATCTCGCGCTGGACATTCCCACCGGGGACATCACCCAGGAGGCGGCGCTGGACGAGCGCGCCTGCGCCGCCACCATGGCGTTCGGTATGCAGGCCATCGCGGGCGGCGCGGACGTGCTGGTGCTGGGGGAGATGGGCATCGGCAACACCACGGTGGCCGCCGCCGTCTGCCACGGCCTCTATGGCGGGGCTCCGGAGGATTGGGTCGGCGCGGGCACCGGCGCGAGCGGCGACGTCCTCGCGCGCAAGATCGAGGCCGTGCGCGCCGCCGTCGCGCTGCACGGGGCGGCCTTATCGGACCCGCTGGAGGTGCTGCGGCGCCTCGGCGGGCGCGAGCTGGCGGCCATTGCCGGCGCCATCCTGTCCGCCCGCCACGAGCGGGTGCCGGTGGTGCTGGACGGCTATGTGGTGACGGCGGCGGCGGCGGTGCTCCATGCGCTGGACCCGTCCGCGCTCGACCATTGCCTTGCCGGCCATGTCTCGGCCGAGCAGGCCCATGGCCGCCTCCTGGATCGGCTCGGCCTCAACCCGCTGCTGGATCTCGGCATGCGGCTCGGGGAGGGCTCGGGCGGCGCGCTGGCCGTGGCCGTGGTGAAGGCGGCGGTCGCCTGCCACAAGGGCATGTCCACCTTCGCCGAGGCGGGCGTTTCAGACGCGCAGTGATTTAAACGCGCAGCGGCGTGGATGCCCGCGCCGTCGCGGGCGTGTCGAACGGCGGCAGGAGCCGCGCGGGCGGGAAGGTGACCCGGGCGCGCGTGCCGCCCTCGGGCCGCGCCGCCAGGGTCAGTTCGGCGCCGTGGAGCCCGGCTAGGGCCCGCACGATGGTAAGGCCCAGGCCCGCCCCGCGCCCGGTGGACGGATCGAGCGTGCTCTCCCGGTGGCGTGCGGCGAGGTCCAGCGGCAATTCCGCCTCGCCGATGCCCGGCCCCGTGTCCGACACGTCGAGGAACGGCGCGCCGCGTCCGTCCAGGCCCGCCCGCACCTCCACCGCGCCGCCCTGGGGCGTGAACTTCACGGCATTGCCGATGAGGTTCAGCGCCATCTGACGGAGCGCCCGCTCGTCCGCCCATAGGCGCAGGGGCGCGTCCTCGGGGGCGCAGACAAGCGCGACCGACCGGGCGGCGGCGGAGAGGCGCATCATGTGCGTGCAGTCGCCCGCGAGGTCCGCCAGCGGCACCGCCGTCTCCAGCAGCGCCCGGTGGCCGGTCTCGATGCGGGCAAGGTCCAGGATGTCGTCGGCGAGCGCCAGCAGGTGCCGGCCGGACGTGTGGATGTCCCGCGCATATTCGCCATAGGTGGGCACCGCGTGGGGGCCGAACACCTCGTGTGCCATCATCTCGGAAAAGCCGATCACCGCGTTCAGCGGGGTGCGCAGCTCGTGGCTCATTTCCGCGAGGAAGCGTGACTTGGCGGCGTTTTCCTCCTGCGCCCGGGCGAGGGCATCCTCATGGCCGCGCGCGAGCGCCAGAGCCCGGTCCCGTGCCAGCGCGAGGCGCGCCCGGCCTTCGGCCAGCGCGAGGGCCAGTAGGCCCGCGCCGCACAGGGCGCCGCCCGCAAGCGCCGCGCCGGGGTCGGATGCGTGAAGGCCGAGGGCGGCGAGGCCCGCGCCCGCGAGGAGGGCGCCTGAGGCCGCCAGCGTGCCCAGCCACCTCCGGAATCCGGCCTCCCGCCCCGTTTCCGCCCGCGCGGAAAGGGCACCGGAAGCGCCAGAGGGGAGGGAAAGCGTCATGGCCCTCGATCCGCGCCCCGCCGGGAGGGTGAGTCCCGCCGGGAAAGGTTAGGAGACGACTCCTGGGCCAAGAGGGTTAGCGAAGTGTTAACGCCGCAAACCCGCGCGGAGATTCATTTTCACCCTGACGGGCGAACCCGGCGTGCCGGTATCAGGCGGGGGTGAGGTTGAAGGCGGAGATCGCCGCGTCCAGCTCTGAATAATGGGAAATGACCTGTTCGGCGCCGAGGTCCCGGGCGGGCACTTCCGTATAGCCGAACGTCACCGCCACGCAGGGCACGCGTGCCGCCTTCGCGGTGGCGACGTCGGTGGCGCTGTCGCCCACCATGACGGCCCGGGATGGGTCGCCCCCGCAGGCGGCGATGGTGGAGAGCAGGGGATGGGCGTCGGGCTTCGCCACGCCATAGGTGTCCGCGCCCGTGATGGCGGCGAAGCGGGCCGTCAGGTCAAGACGGTCCAGCAGCAGGCGGGCGAGGCGCTCGGTCTTGTTGGTGCAGACCGCGAGCCGCGCTCCGCGCGCCGCCAGCCGGTCCAGCGCGGCGTCCAGGCCGGGGAAGGGGCGCGAATCGTCCGCGATATGGTCGGCGTAATGGTCGATGAAGCGGCGGGTGAGCGCGTCCACGGTGGCCGGGTCCGGCAGGGCGCCGGCCCGCTCCAGCGCCCGCACCAGCAGCATGCGCGCCCCGGCGCCGATCATGTTGCGGGTGGCCTCGCGGTCCACGGGTGCGACGCCGTACTCTTTCAGGATGACGTCCAGCGTGTTGAGCAGGTCCGGCGCGCTGTCCACCAGGGTGCCATCCAGGTCGAACGCGATCACCAGGGGAAAGTCCGGCATGGATGTCATCCTTTCGCGGTAGTCTGCCGCCGGGAAGTGCCTACAATCCTGCCGCTTTTGCTGTCCAGCCTTTCTCGGGCCTTCGGTCGGAGGGAATCATGTTCGGGGTGTCTTTTTTCAATGGCGGGCGGGCGCGCATGCGCGCCGGCGCGCTCGGTCTTCTCGCGGCGCTCGCGTTCGCGCCCGCCGCGCAGGCGCAGCAGCCTCAGCCCGCGCCGCTGGGGAATTTCTCCTTCGCCGCGCCGCCGTCGGACAAGGCGAACCGCGTCTATTCCACGAACCGCCAGACCGGCGAGATGAATGCCTGCCAGTTCGAGCGGCCGGACGCCGCACAGGTGGGCCTCACCCGCTGCTTCACCAAGGGCGACGGCGCGGGCCCGCAGCCCAACGGCGCGTATTTCCTGGTCTCCACGGGCTTCGCGGGCGAGACCGGCGTGTTCCGCGTGAACGCCAATACCGGCGAGATGAGCATCTGCTACGTGCGCGACGTGCCCAAGGCGGGCGGCGGCGGCAACGAGCCGAAGATTCTCTGCACGCCCCAGGGCAAGTAATGTCCTGGAGCACGTAAGCCCTTCGCGCCTTGCCGCAGGCGGGCGGGCGCGATAGAGCAACCGGGACCGGGAGGGCCTGCGGCCGCGCCGCGGGCTGCCCGTCGCCCGTCAAGCGACCTTCCCTCTCACTGCGAGCCGACCATGTCCGATGCCGAAGCCCTGAAGCGCCAGGCCGCCGCCCGCGCGCTGGAATTCGTGACCGACGGAATGCGGCTCGGCCTCGGTACCGGCTCCACCGCCAAGCATTTCGTGGACCTTTTGGCGGAGCGCGTGAAGGGCGGCCTGAACGTGGTGGGCGTGCCCACATCTGAGCGCACGCGGGAGCAGGCGCTTTCGCTCGGCGTGCCGCTGGCGACCCTGGACGAGCAGCCGCAGCTCGACCTGTGCATCGACGGCGCCGACGAGGTGGGCCCCGGCCTTGCGCTGGTAAAGGGCGGCGGCGGCGCGCTGCTGCGCGAGAAGCTGGTGGCGAGCGCCGCGAAGGAGATGGTGGTCATCGCCGACGCCTCCAAGCACGTTGAGATGCTGGGGGCCTTCCCGCTGCCCATCGAGGTGGTGGATTTCGGCCTTGCAGCCCTGCTGCCGCGCCTGGAGGCGGCCATCGCCTCCGCCGGCTGCGGCGGGCCGCTGGAACTGCGCCGTGATGCCGCCGGCGCGCCCTACCGCACCGACCAGGGCAACGTGATCATCGACGCCCGCCTCGGCCGCATTCCCGACCCCGCCGCCCTGGCGCGGGCGCTGGACGGCGTGGTGGGCGTGGTGGAGCACGGCCTGTTCCTGGGCCTCGCCCGCCGCGTGGTGCTGGCGGCGCCCGAGGGTGTGCGGCTCCTCGTCAATCCGGCCTGAGGCCCGTCGGCCTCGCCGGCCTGAAAACCATGGGAGAGGGATCGCCATCCGCCGGGCGCGTTGCCGAGGCGCGGGACGTGATCTAGAACCATTCGCAAATCGGAGAACGCCATGCGCCGCTCGACTGCCAGCCGCCTCGGTCTCGGGGCCCTCTTCCTCGCGCTGTCCCTGGGCACCGCCGCCGCCCAGGCGCCGGCCCCAGCTCCCGCGGCTCCCGCCACCTCCGCACAGCCGCCGAGCGCCAGCGAGATGCAGGTGGCGCGCGATCTGGTCCAGGCGAACGGCGAGGCCGCGTCCTTCAACGGCGTGCTCCAGAATCTCCTGGACGGCGCCGCCCTCGGCTTCCTCCAGACCAATCCCGACCTCGCGCCGCAGCTGCGCGACACGGCCATCGCTCTGCGTCCCGAATTCGAGAAGCGCCAGAACGAGATCGTGGACATCCTCGCCACCGCCTATGCGGAGCATTTCACCGAGGACGAGCTGAAGCAGGCGCTCACCTTCTACCGGTCCCCCGTGGGCAAGAAGCTGGTGACCGACCGTCCGGCCATCGTCCAGCAGGCGGTGCAGAACATCCAGCAATGGGGTGCCCGCGTGAATGCCGAGGCCATGGAGCGCATCCGCGCCGAGATGAAGAAGAAGGGCTACGACATCTGATCGCGGCGCTTCATCGTCCGACGCGCTCCGAAGGCGGCCCGGCGGGCCGCCTTTTTTCGTGGCGCGCGCCGGATCGTGGCGGCGCCCGGCGGAACAGGCCTCAGATGCCGTCCGTGCGCGGGTCGCGCGGGCCTTCGGGGGCCTCGGCGAGGGCGGCGTGCAGGCTCACGCGGGAGAGGTTGGGATTGTAGTGGGGGTCCACCAGGGTCCGCGTGCCCCACAGGTCCTCCATGCGCCGGCGCTGCGCCTTCAGCCGGTTGCGGTGCTCTCGGGTGCGCCGCCGTCCGCGCGAGGCGGATTCGTGATGGATCAGGCAGGCGAAGGCGGTGAACACCACCTCGAACCCCGCCCGCCGGGCCCGCAGGCACAGGTCGATGTCGTTGCAATCCTCCGCGAACCGCTCCGCGTCCAGCGGGCCGGTGGCCTCCCACACATCGCGGCGGATCATGAGGCACGCGCCCGTCACCGCGCTCACATTGGCGCGGGTGACGAGGCGGCCGAACGGGCCGGGAAGGTCGCGGTCGGCGTGGGAGAACCAGTGGGCGGCATAGCGGAACAGCCCGACGATGACGCCCGCGTGCTGGATGGTGCGGTCGGGGAACAACAGCTTCGCGCCCACGATGCCGGTGCGGGGCAGGCTGGCCAGGGCCACCATCTCGTCCAGCCAGCGCCCGTCCACCACCTCGATGTCGTTGTTCAGCAGGCAGATGAGGCTGCCGCGCGCCGCCGCCACGCCCGCATTGCAGATGCGGGGATAGTTGAACGGCCCGTCGTCGCGCACCACCACGGTATCCGGCCAGGCGGCCTTGATCTCCTCGAACAGGGCGAAGGTGGCGGGCTCCACGGAGCCGTTGTCCACGATGACGATCTCGAAATTGCGGTAGTCCGTCTCGCCGATGAGGGAGCGCAGCGCCATGCCCATGAGGTCCGCCCGGTCGCGGGTGGGCACCACGAAGGAGACCAAGGGCAGCGGGTCGGGCATGGGCAGGCGCGGCCGCAGGCGGCCGTCCGCGAGGATCGTCACCGACGCCCCGAGGGCGTCCTCCAGCGCGCGGGCGGCGGGGTGCGGATCGGCCACGGGCGCCGCCGGGCCGCCGAAGGCGATGCGCGGGATATGGCGGATCGCGGACGCGGGCAGGCTTTCGGCGAGCCGCAGGAGCAGGTGGTAGCGCGCCGCCGGGCCATGGCGCGGGTCGATGCCGCCCACCGCCTGCACCGCGTCCGCCCGCGCGGCCACGAGATGGCCGACATAGTCCTGGGCCTGGAGCAGGTGGCGGTTGAAGGCGGGCTTGAACACCCCCGCCTCCGGGCGCCCCTCGGCGTCCAGCACCTCCTCGTCCGTATAAGCGAGGCGGCAGTCGGGCGACCGGGCGAAGGCGTCCCGGAGCATGGCGACCGCGTCGCGGGTCGGCTGGCCGCTGGCGGGCAGCAGGCACACGAGGCCCCGCGCGATACCCGCCACGACGACGTGCAGCGCCTCCGCGTCGTCGGCCTGGGTTTCCACGAGCCGCAGGCGCGGCTCGCTCCCCGCCGCCGCGTGTGCCCAGCGGGCGAGGTCCGGCGGTGCATCGGCGGGGAGGGCCGCATGCCAGGTCCAGTGCGGATCGCTCTGGGCCCGCAGCGCGTCCAGCCGGAGCGTCGCCTCGGCGGGGCCGGGCGGCAGCGGTCCCGCGAAGCACAGGGGCAGGTCCTGCCGTTCCAGCAGGACGTGTTCGAAATCCTCGACGAACCGCGCCCGGTAGGCCCGGTAGGCGGCAGCGCGCTCGGCCCGGCGGGCCGGGGAATTCTCCATCAGCGCCGCATGGATGCCTCGCAGGTCGCGCGCCGCCGCGCCGGCTTCCTTCCAACGCCGCAGGGGCGGCGTGCCGGGAAAGGCGCCCGCCAGGACGGCGTGCAGCTTCAGGCCGAGCTTGGAGCGCGGATAGATGCCCAGCGGCGCGCCGGCCTCCAGGGCGACGGAGATTTCCGCCGTGCCCCTGGGCAGGAACACCGCCTCCAGGGGCGCGGACATGCGCGCCTCGCCGAGCACGCGGCCCGCGCCGTCCAGCAGGCGCAGGGCGAGTCCGTCGCCCTCCGCGGCGGCCGGAAGGTCCAGCACATAGGCGCCGCCCGCCCGCGCCAGCCACAGGCGGAAGGCGAGGGGCAGGGCGAAACGGCGGGCACCGTCCGCCGCCGGCCGGGATGCCAGCCGGACGGGGCCGATGCCGTGCGGCGCCTGCGCCGGAGCGCTCTCGCGGGTGCGGACCATGGGGCCTTGAAGCATCCCCCGCGCCGTCCCGCAAGCCAGGCCTGACATGGACGCGCTTGACGCCGCGCTCCGCGGGGGCTTGAACGGACGCCCCATGTCCGTTTGGAAGGCCGTGCCATGACCGAGACCGAGGTGGATCTGTTCGTCATCGGCGGAGGCTCAGGCGGCGTGCGGGCCGGGCGCATCGCGGCGCGCCACGGCGCCAAGGTGATGATGGCGGAGGAGTACCGCATGGGCGGAACCTGCGTCATCCGGGGTTGCGTGCCCAAGAAGCTGTTCGTCTATGCGGGCCGCTTCGCCCACGACCTGGAGGACATGGCGGGCTTCGGCTGGAGCGTCGCCGACGCGCGCTTCGACTGGCCGACCCTGATCGCCAACAAGGACAAGGAGATCGCGCGCCTCGAATCCATCTACCGCAGGAATGCGGAAGGCGCGGGCGTGACCATCGTGAACAGCCGGGCCGTCGTGGAAGGGCCGAACACGGTGCGCCTGCTCTCCACCGGCGAGGTGGTGAAGGCGCGGACCATTCTTGTCGCCACGGGCGCGAAGCCCACGTTGGGGCCGGACATTCCCGGGCGGGAATTCGCCATCACCTCCAACGAGGCCTTCCACCTGGAAGCGCTTCCGCGCCGGGTGCTCGTGCAGGGCGGCGGCTATATCGCGGTGGAGTTCGCCAGCCTGTTCCGGGCGCTCGGCAGCGAAGTGACCCTCGTGCAGCGGGCGGACGTGATCCTGCGCGGTTTCGACGAGGAGGTGCGGACGCACCTCGCGGCGGAAATGGAGCGCTCGGGCATCCGCATGCTGTGCGGGCGCACGCTCTCCTCCATCACGCCCACCCCCGGCGGCAAGGCGGTGCGCCTGTCCGACGGGACCGAGGTGGAAGTGGACGTGGTGATGCTCGCCATCGGCCGCCTGCCCAACACCGCCGGGCTCGGCCTGGAAACGGCGGGCGTGGAACTGGACGCGGTGGGCGCGGTGAAGGTGGACGCCCAGTCGCGGACCAACGTGCCGAGCATCTATGCCGTGGGCGACGTGACCAACCGCGTGAACCTGACGCCCGTTGCCATCCGCGAGGGGCACGCCTTCGCCGACACGGTGTTCGGCGGCAAGCCCTGGACCGTGGACCACAGCCTCATCGCCACCGCCGTCTTCTCCGAGCCGGAAGTGGGCACCGTGGGCCTCACCGAGGAGGCGGCGCGCCGGCAGGGCAAGGAACTGGACATCTACACCGCCACCTTCCGGCCGCTGAAGGCGACCCTGTCGGGCCGCCAGACGCGCAGCCTCATGAAGCTGGTGGTGGAGCAGGGGAGCGAGAAGGTTCTGGGCGTCCACATCGTGGGGCCCGACGCGGGCGAGATGATCCAGCTCGCCGCCGTGGCGGTGGGCCTCGGCGCCACCAAGACGGACTTCGACCGCACGGTCGCGGTGCATCCCACCGCCGCCGAGGAATTGGTGACCATGCGGGAGAAGACGCGCTGATCCCTCGACCGGGGGTGGGCCGTCCACGGCACTGTGCGCCGGCCTTGCCGACGGACGCTGGGGAAGCGTCAACTTAGGCTTGATTTTCGGCGCGGGGAGCGGTTGGAGAGGGGGCCGCGTGTGCGGCGCACCCCAATTCGCTCCCGGAGGTCCCCGTGCGGACGTTTGTGCTGGTGGCCGCGAGCCTTTGCCTCGCGTCCGGCGCCCTTGCCGACCCGATCCTGCCCACCCAGGACAAGGCGGGCTCCCTGCTGAAATATCAGGCGCTCACCACCGCCGACCGGCGGGCGACGCTGGAAGCCTTCAGCGGCCAGTCCATGAAGTCGGACTCCACCTTCGAGAATCTCGATGCCTGCACCCTGCGCCAGACCACCGAGGACAATGCCGCCTCCCTGCGGCTGTCCAAGGCCGTCGCGGGCTGCGTGAAGGAACTGGGGCTCTGAGGCGCGCGCCTCAGAGCTGTCCGTCCCTATGGGCTGAGAACAGGCGGCCATTCTCCGCGATGGCCACCAACCCCGTGGCGAGCGCGCCCAGGACCAGGTAGCCGAAGCCGAGCGGCAGGATGGTGCCGTCGAACGCCCGTCCGACCACGAGGCCGAGGCCCGCGCCCAGCAGCGTCGTGTAGAAGCCGATGAAGGAGGACGCGGTGCCCGCCACCGCGCCCATGGGCTCCATGGCGATGGAGTTGAAGTTCGGCACGGTGATCGCGAACAGCGCCTGCGCCAGCGCCAGGAGCGCGCAGAACAGAATCACCGGCGGCACGCCGTCCCACACCAGCCCCGAGACGACCAGCGCGAGCCCCGTGAGGGTGAAGCCGCACACGCCGAAATGCGACAGCCGGCGCATGCCGACGGAGCGCACCAGCTTGGCGTTCACGAAGGAGGCGATGCCCATCACGCCCGCGATCACTGCGAAGGCGAGGGGGAACAGCTTGCCGAGATGGTAGACGCCATCCTCGAAGATCTGCTGGGACGCCGCCACATAAGCCATGAGGCATCCCATCATGAGGCCCATGCAGGTGGTGTAGAGCAGGGTCCGCCGGTTGCTGACGGCGAGCTTCATGCCCGCTCCGATCCCGCGCATGGAGAAGGGCACGCGGAATTCCGGACGCAGCGTCTCCGGCATGCGCAGCCCGAACCACAGGCCGAGCACGGCGCACAGGCCCAGCATGGCGCCGAAGATCATGTGCCACTCGGCCACCAGCAGCACGCCCGAGGCGAAGGTGGGGGCGATCACCGGGATGATCAGGAAGACCATCATGGAGAAGGACATGACCTGCGCCATCTCCCGCCCCTCATAGCGGTCGCGGACGATGGCGACGGACAGCACGCGCGAGGCGGCGGCACCGAGCCCCTGGATGACGCGGGCGACCAGAAGCAGCGTGTAGGTGTCCGCCACCATGGCCAGCGCGCAGCCGAAGGCATAGATGGCGAGGCCCGCCATGAGCGTCTTCTTGCGCCCCACCACGTCCGAGACCGTGCCGAACACGATCTGCATCACCCCGAACCCCACCATGTAGGCGGTGATGAGGAGCTGGAGGTCGTTCGGATTTTCCAGCCGGTAGTGCGCGCGGATGGGACCGAAGGCGGGCAGCAGATTGTCGATGGAGAAGGCGGTCATGCCCATCATCAGCGCGATGATGGCGACGAACTCGGCGAATCCGGGCGCGGCCGGGTCCGGCCTGCCGGAGCGGTGAGTGGGCATGGGGAATGCTCTGATTGGGCGCCGGAGCGGCGCGGTCGATATATTGCATCGCTTTCTAGACCCCCCGCCGGGCAATGAGAAGCCGCGAGGGGCGGGGCTCCCGCGTCACCCATGCCGCTCGCGCAATGCTCCTGCTTCGCGCCGGGGAACGCGCCGTTCTTCCCTGCGTTGGAGCCTTCCGAAGCGGCAGGGAGGTGAGCCATGGGCGAGGGACTGATGCACGGGCGCCCTGCCGACGCGGTGCATCTGTGCGTGGACATGCAGCGCCTGTTCTCGGGCGAAGGCCCCTGGCCGACACCCTGGATGGAGCGGGTGCGGCCTGTGGTGGAGCGCATCGTTGCCCACCGGCCCGCGCGCACGCTGTTCACGCGCTTTCTCCCGCCCCGCGTGCCGCAGGAGCGGCCGGGCCTGTGGCGGGCCTATTTCGAGCGGTGGCGGAACGCGACCCTGGAGGAGATGGATCCGGCCCTGGTGGATCTGATGCCGGCACTCGCCCGCTTCGCGCCGCCGGCGCAGGTGTTCGACAAGCCCGGCTATTCGGCGTTCAGCGCCCCGGCCCTGCTGCCATTCCTGCGGGACAAGCAGGTGCGATGCGTGATCGTGACCGGCGCGGAGACAGATGTGTGCGTGCTGTCCACGATCATGGGGGCGGTGGACCTGGGGCTGCGGGTCATCCTGGTGGAGGACGGGGTGTGCTCGTCATCGGACCAGGGGCATGACTTCCTGCTGACCCTGTTCCGCAACCGCTTCTCGTCCCAGGTGGAGACCGTGGCGGCGGACCAGCTCCTGGAGCAATGGTCCGCCTGAGCGCGCCTTCAGCGCGCCGCCACGGGCTGCGGGCGGCTGATGCCGAAGCGCGCCTGATAGACGTTGTAATTCTCCACCACGCGCTGGACGTAGTTGCGGGTCTCGGAGAAGGGGATCATCTCCACCCAGTCCACCGCGTCCACGTCCTTGTCGCGCGGGTCGCCGTAGCGCTCGAACCATTTGCGCACGCTGCCGCGGCCCGCATTGTAGGCGGCGAAGACGAGGGCCGGATGGCCGTCGTAATTGTCCATGAGCATGCCCAGCTCCGCCGCGCCGAACTGGACGTTGTAGGACTGGTCGCTCATGAGGCGCGCCTCGTTGTAGGCGGCGCCGGTCTGCTTGGCCACCTCGCGCCCGGCCGCGGGCGTCACCTGCATGAGGCCCATGGCCTTGGCGCTGGAGAGGGTGCGCGGATTGAACTGGCTCTCCTGGCGGGCCACCGCATAGATCATGGCCTTGTCCACCGGCGTGCCGATGGGCGAGTAGGAGGGCAGGCCGAAGGTGGGGAAGGCCTGGGCGTCGAGGGGGTGGCCCTCATAGACGCTCTCCTTGCCCACCACGAGCGCGCCGCGCGGGTCGCCGTTCGCCTCCGCGAGCTGCGACAGCAGCACGAGCTGCGCGCTGTCCTCCATGCGCCAGGCGAGGTCGTAATAGATGGTCATCGGCGTATCGCGGTCGCCGATGGCATAGAGCAGCTTGATGGCGCGCACCGGCTCCAGCCGGTCGAAGGTGGCGCGGGCCATGGTGGTGTCCGGCGCGCGGCGCAGCGCCACCGGGGGCAGGCCCAGGCGCTGGCGGGCGAGCTGGCCGTAATAGGTGGTGGAATGCTTGGCGGCCGCCTCGTAGCGCGCCCGGGCGGTGCCCATGTCGCCCATGGCCTCCGCCGAGCGGCCGAGCCAGTAGCCGGCGCGGGACAGCGTGATGGGATTGGTCTGCCCCTCCACCGCCTTGGCGAAATGCCCGGCGGCGACACTGGGCTGGTTCAGGAAGCGCAGGGCGATCCAGCCGGCGGTCCAGGAGGCCTCGGAGCGGTAATTGTCGGCGGTCGGCGTGGCGGCGTCGGCCACCACCTTGTAGGCGGTGCGGGGATCGCCCTCGTCGAGAAGCTCGCGCGCCACCAGACGGCGCTCGATCCACCATTCGTTGGTGTCCACCTGCGCGTCGGGGCTGTCGGGCGCGGCGAGCAGCGCCTGGGCTGCCTCCTTGGTGCGATCGGCGCGGCGGGCGAGCTGGGACTTGGCAAACAGATAGGCCGGGTCGTTGCCCAGCGTCATGGGCACCTGGGCCAGCAGGCTCGCGCCGTTCGCCTCCTTGCGGGCGATGGCGAGCCGGGCGCGGGTGAGGGCGACCACGTCGGAACCCGCACGACCGGCGGCGCGCATGGCGCGCTCGGTGTCGGGCTCATAGCTGAACTTGTCGGCACGCGCCTTGTGGTCGGCGCGGGTGATCATGGTGCCGAACTCGGTGAGGATCACCTGCTCGGACGATTCGGACAGGTCGTCAGAGCGGTAGGCGTCGCGCACCAGCGCCGCCGTCATGCGGGTGTCGCCCGAGGCGGCAAAGGCGCGGGCGAGCGCGATCTTGCCAGGGCCGGTGAGGGGGGCCTGGTCGCCGAAGAAGGCGCGCACCACCTGGGGCGAGCGCTTTTCCGCGAACAGCACGCCCTCGGCCTTGCGGCGCAGGGTGGTCTGGGTCGGCCAGCCCGGCTTGTCGCGCAGGAAGGCGGCGATGGCGTCGAACCCGAGATCATTGGGCGCGCTGCGGATCACCAGCCACGTCACGAGGGACCGGGCGACCGGGTCGTCGAGGGACTGGGCGGCGGCCAGCGCCTCGGAGCCCTTGGCGTTCTTCGCGAGGGTGACGGCGGTGCGCAGCGTGCCGAGATCGCCCTGGAGGGCAGGGGCGGGCGCGGCGGCGAGGGTGGGCGGCGCGCCCTTGGCGGCGGTGGCCTTGGGAGCAGGCTTGGGCGCCGCCTTGGCGTCGGCCTTCTTGCTGTCGCTCTTCTTCGTGTCCTTCGCGGCCGTGGGCTTCGCGGCGGGCTTGGGGGCGCTGCTCTTGCTGGAACTGTCCTGCGCCGACGCGACCGCAGCCGGCATCGCGCAGGCGAGGGCGATCGCCAGAGCGGTGCGGGAGATCAGGCTCTTGGCAGGCGGCATTGCAAGTCCTCACGCAGGGTTCGCAGCTTGGCCTATTTCTCGGCCAGCATCATTGACGAAGTCCTAAGAGAAGCGCGGGCCGCGTCCCCATTCCCGAAGCCCGGAGCAGCGGCGCACAGACGGGACCACTCAAACCCGGCGAAAGCAGGGCTTTGCCCGAGGGAGCGCGTCTTCCCGGGAAGTTTGTGCCGCGAACCCTTTCCGATCCGCCCGCAACAGTTTATCTGATGCGATCCGCCCGGGCCCAAACCCGGGCGGCATCGTCAATCACAACAAGGCATCAGGCCATGTCCACCCCCTCGTCCCCGGAGCGCTTCCGCGGTTCCTTCACCGCTCTCGTCACGCCTTTCCGCGACGGGTCCGTGGACGAGAAAGCCTTCCGCGACCTGGTGGAATGGCAGATCGCCGAGGGCACGCACGGCCTCGTGCCGGTGGGCACCACGGGCGAAAGCCCCACCCTCAGCCATGCCGAGCACGAAAAGGTGATCGAGTGGTGCGTGGACCAGGCCAAGGGCCGGGTCCCCGTGATCGCGGGCGCCGGCTCCAACAGCACGTCGGAGGCGGTGGCCTTCTCGCGCCATGCGGAGCGCGTGGGCGCGGACGCGGTGCTGGTGGTGACGCCCTATTACAACAAGCCCACCCAGGAAGGGCTCTACCAGCACTTCAAGGCGGTGAACGACGCCATCGGCCTGCCGATCTTCATCTACAACATCCCGAGCCGCTCGGTGATCGACATGTCGGTGGAGACCATGAAGCGGCTGTTCGCGCTGAAGAACATCGCGGGCGTGAAGGACGCCACCGCCAATCTGGCGCGCGTGTCGCTCCAGCGGCAGGAACTGGGGCCGGACTTCATCCAGATGTCCGGCGAGGACGCCACCGCGCTCGGCTTCAACGCCCATGGCGGCGTGGGCTGCATCTCGGTGACGGCCAACGTGGCGCCGCGCCTGTGCGCGCAGTTCCAGGAAGCGACGCTGGCCGGCGACTATGCCGCCGCCCTGGCCATCCAGGACAAGCTGATGCCGCTGCACACCAACCTGTTCATCGAAACCAATCCCTCGCCCGCGAAATTCGCGCTCGCGGCGCTCGGCCGGATCCAGGAAGACGTGCGCCTGCCCATGGTGCCGCTCTCCGACAATTCCCGCGCCGCCGTCACGCGTGCGCTGGTGCATGCGGGCCTGACCAATTGAGGCAGGCGGGGCACCGCCCCGCCGGGAAGCCATGAGCGAAAAGAAGAAGAAGGACCTGCCGCGCAAGGTGGTCGCCGACAACCGGCGCGCCAGGTTCGACTATGACATCGGCGAGGTCTTCGAGGCGGGCATCGCCCTCACGGGGACCGAGGTGAAGAGCCTGCGCAACGGCAAGGCGACGGTGGGCGAGAGCTATGCCGCCTCCAAGGGGGGGGAGATGTGGCTCTACAACGCCTTCATCCCTGAATACCTGGAAGCCAACCGCTTCAACCATGAGACGCGCCGCCCCCGCAAGCTGCTGCTGCACAAGCGGCAGATCAGCAAGCTCGCCCATGCGGTGGAGCGCGAGGGCATGACGGTGGTGCCGCTGAAGATCTACTTCAACGAGCAGGGCCGCGCGAAGGTGGAGATCGCCCTCGCCAAGGGCCGCAAGACCCATGACAAGCGCGAGGCCGTGAAGGAGCGCGACTGGTCGCGCGACAAGGCCCGGCTGATGCGCGAGAAGGGCTGAGGGCGTCGGCGGGAGATTGCGCGCCGGCCGCCATCTCGGGCAAGATCAGCCCCAGGCACAGGACGAGACCGAGCGAGACCGCCGTGAGCGATTGGACCCAGCTTCCCGAGACCCTGACCGCCCCCGAGGATGACGGGGCCGCCTCGCACCTGCCGGGGCTGGAACTGCCCATCGTCCGCCTTCCGGGCACCCATGGGCAGATGGTGGACCTCTCCGCCCTTTCGGGCCGCGCGGTGATCTATTGCTATCCGCGCACCGGCGTTCCCGGCGTGCCGAACCCGGACGGGTGGGACGAGATCCCCGGCGCGCGCGGCTGCACGCCCCAGTCCTGCGCCTTCCGCGACAATTTCCAGGATCTGACGGCCCGGGGCGTGTCCCACGTGTTCGGCCTGTCCACCCAGACCACCGAGTATCAGAGCGAGGCGGCGCAGCGTCTCGACCTGCCGTTCCCGCTGCTGTCGGACCATCTCCTGTCCTTCACCCGCCGGGTCAACCTGCCCACCTTCACGGCGGACGGCATGACCCTGGTGAAGCGCATCACGCTGGTGATCGAGGACGGCGTCATCACGCACGTCTTCTACCCGGTCTTCCCGCCCCACCTGAATGCCGAGGAAGTGGTGGCCTTCCTCGACCGTCACCGCAGATAGGCGCGCACCTGCGCGAACACCGCGCGGAACATGTCGGGCGTCAGAACGCGAGTGTTCGTGTTGTAGCGGGAGCAGTGATAGCTGGAGAAGATCTCCAGCCCGCCCACGCTCGCCCGCCCGCCATGGCTGAAGCGCACATGAGCCGGGCGCGCGCCCAGGGCCGCGACGGTGGAATCGTGGGCGATCTTGCCCAGCGTCACCACGGCCTTCAGGTTCGCCATCTCCCCCATGGGGGCGGTGAGGAAGCTGCGGCAGGTGCGGATTTCCGGGGGCAGGGGCTTGTTCTGCGGCGGCACGCAGCGCACCGCATTGATGATCCGCGCATCCCGCAGCGTCAGGCCGTCATCGGGCCGGGCCGCGTATTCGCCCTCCGCGAAACCGTATTCCTTCAAGGTGGCGTAGAGCAGGTCGCCGGCATAGTCGCCCGTGAACGGGCGCCCGGTGCGGTTCGCGCCGCGCAGGCCGGGCGCGAGACCGACGATGAGTAGGCGCGCGTCCTGCGGCCCGAAGGCGGGCACGGGCGCGTTGAACCAGCCGGGCTCGGCGGCGCGCCACTCGTCGCGGAAGGCGGCGAGGCGGGGGCAGAGCGGGCAGTCCCGCCCGGGCTCGGTGGTCACGGGATCAGGACTCGTGCGGCTCCGCGGGCGCACCGCGCCGTTCCAGGAAGCGCGGGGTCTCCTGCATACGGCCCTGGCGCTCGGACGGGTCGCGGCCGATCTTGGGCTGAAGCTCCACGAGGTCGATGAACACGTCCGCCTGACGGCGCAGGTCGTCGGCGATGAGGGGCGGCTGGGTGGCGATGGTGGAGACCACGCTCACTCGCATGCCCTTGCGCTGCAACGCTTCCACGAGGGAGCGGAAATCGCCGTCGCCGGAGAACAGGATGACGTGGTCCACATGGCCCGCCAGCTCCATGGCGTCCACGGCGATCTCGATATCCATGTTTCCGCGCACGCGACGCCGGCCCTGGGCGTCGGTGAACTCCTTGGCGAGCTTCGTGACGACGGAATAGCCGTTATAGTCCAGCCAATCTAGAAGAGGTCTAATTGACGAATATTCCTGATCTTCGATCAGCGTCGTATAATAGAAGGCGCGCAGAAGATAACCGCGAGACTGGAATTCCTTCAACAGTCTCTTGTAGTCGATATCAAATCCAAGAGCTTTTGTAGCCGAGTAGAGGTTCGCGCCATCGATGAGTAGCGCAATCTTTTCATTTGATATCATGTAAGGCCCGCAACGTGAAAATCGGACGGTTTAAGCGGTTATTCTTGAAAGGTCGCTTCTTTTCGACCTTTTCCTATGATTTGAAAGAAAGCGCAAGCGAAATCGCGGGCGTGGGGTTGCGTGGCCAAATTTTTTACGGTAGTAAGGCCGGCTTCCGAAATCACATCCAGATTATCCTGCACCAGGAGTCCCGAGTCCATGGCCCGTGTCACTGTTGAGGACTGCATCGACAAGGTGGATAACCGCTTCGAGCTGGTCCTCCTCGCCGGCCACCGCGCCCGCATGATCTCCTCCGGCTCGCCCATCACCGTGGATCGCGACAACGACAAGAATCCCGTCGTGGCGCTGCGTGAGATCGCCGACGAGACCGTGAGCCCCGAGGATCTGAAGGAAGACCTGATCCACTCGCTCCAGCGCTATACCGAGGTGGACGAGCCCGAGCCCGAGGCGGTGCCGCTTATCGCCTCCAGCGAATCGGGTTCGGCCGACGACGCGGACGTGGTGATGGACCGCATGACCGAGGAAGAGCTCCTGGCCGGCCTCCAGGGCCTCGTGCCGCCTGAGCATTCGGACGACGACGAGGGCTGACGCGCCCCGCGCGACAGCGGAAGCGATGGAATACGAAAGCGCGGTCCCCAGGGGCCGCGCTTTTTTGTTGTTCTGTCGATGGAGGCGCGGCGCGTTCGCGAGGGGGTGCAAGGACGAGGCGCGCGCAGGGCAGGGGAGCGCGTTCGCCGGGTGGCGGGCGCCGGAAGGCCCAACGGTGCGCGCGAGACGTCTGTCTCAGAGAGGTGATTGCCTTGCGAGACGTTTGCTTATCTCTCAAGTGCTTATGAGAGAATGTTCACCTCGTGCGTCAGGCGCCGGGTGTCAGAACCCGACCGCCGTCCCGCGCAGGTCATAGGCGTCCGCACTGTCAATCTTCACGCTGGCGATCTCGCCCACCCGCAGCGGGCGGCGCGAGGCGATGTGCACGCGGCCGTCGATCTCGGGCGCGTCGCCCTTGGTGCGGCCAACCGCGCCCTGGGGCGTCACCGCATCGATGATCACCTGCTGGCGGGTGCCCACCTTGCGCTTCAGGCGCCGGGCGGAGATGGCCTGCTGGGTGCGCATGAAGCGGTCATAGCGCTCCGCCTTCACCTCGTCGGGCACCGGCGCGGCGATGGCGTTGGCCGGGGCGCCCGCCACAGGCTCGAACTTGAAGCAGCCCACCCGGTCCAGTTCCGCCTCTTCCAGGAAGGCCAGCAGGTCCGCGAACTCCGCCTCGGTCTCGCCGGGGAAGCCGACGATGAAGGTGGAGCGGAGCGTCAGGTCCGGCACGGCGGCGCGCCACGCCTGCACCCGGGCCAGGGTCTTCTCCTGGGAGGCCGGGCGCTTCATGCGCCGGAGCACGTCCGGGTTGGAATGCTGGAAGGGGATGTCGAGATAAGGCAGCACCTTGCCCGCCGACATCAGCTCCATCACCCGGTCCACATGGGGATAGGGATAGACATAATGGAGGCGCACCCACGCGCCCAGCTCGCCCAGCGCCTCTGCGAGGTCGAAGAAGCGGGCGGCGCGCTCCTTGTCCCGCCACACGCTAGGCGCGTATTTCAGGTCCACGCCATAGGCCGACGTGTCCTGGGAGATGACCAGCAGCTCCTTCACGCCCGCCTTCACGAGGCGCTCGGCCTCGCGCATCACGTCCGCCAGAGGGCGGCTCACCAGATCGCCGCGCAGCTTGGGGATGATGCAGAAGGTGCAGCGGTTGTTGCAGCCCTCGGAAATCTTCAGATAGGCATAGTGGCGCGGCGTCAGCTTCACCCCGTGCTCGGGCACGAGGTCGAGGAACGGGTCGTGGCTGGGCGGCACCGCCTGGTGCACGGCCGCGAGCACGCTCTCATATTGCTGCGGGCCGGTCACGGCCAGCACGCCGGGATGGGCGGCATGGATCTGCTCGGGCTCGGCGCCCATGCAGCCCGTCACCACCACCTTGCCGTTCTCCGCCAGCGCATCGCCGATGGCCGCGAGGCTCTCCGCCTTGGCGCTGTCCAGGAAGCCGCAGGTATTGACGATGACGAGGTCGGCGCCCGCATGGGTCTTGGTCAGCTCGTAGCCTTCGGCGCGCAGGCGCGTGACGATGCGCTCGCTGTCCACGAGAGCCTTGGGGCATCCCAGCGAGACGAAGGAGATACGGGGCGCGTGCGGCGCGGCTTTGGGCGCGAGATCGGCCATGAGGCGGCGACAGTCATTTCCATTGAGAAGCTGTGAGGCGTTAAGGGAGCCGGGCCCCCGCGTCAATCCTGGAGGCGTTCCAAGGCGGGTCCCGCCGCGCGCCGGGGCATCAAAATCCGGCGAGCGCATTTGTCTATTGCGCGCGCCGCCGGGGCGCTGTCTGGTCCGCGCCACTGCGTGGGTGGGGAGCGCCATGGCCTATGTGATCGCCTGCATTGCAGCCCTTGCGGGGCTGTTGACCGGCTATGACGAAAGCGTCATCACCGCCACGCTGGCGCCCCTGGGCAAAACGCTCCTGGCCGAGCCCATGGAAGCGGGCCTGATGACCGTGACCTTGCCGCTGGGCGCCTTCGCGGGCGCCTTCACGGGGGCGCTGCTGGCGCCGGCCTGGGGGCGGCGCAGCCTCCTCATGGCCGCGGCCGCGCTGTTCACCCTGGGTGCGCTGCTGTGCGCGGTGGCGCCGGGCATCATCCTGCATGCGCTCGGCCGGTTCGTGCTCGGGGTCGCCATCGGCATCGGCGCCATCATGGCGCCCGCCTATATCGCCGAGACCGCGCCCGCCGCCCGTCGCGGCATGCTGGCCTGCGCCTATCCCATCGCCTTCTCGCTGGGGGTTCTCGCTGCCTATCTCGTGGGCGTCCGGGTGGCGGACGACTGGCGCATCCTGTTCGCAACGGCCGCCGTGCCGGGCCTCGTGCTGCTGGTGGGGCTCTGGCGGCTGCCGGAGACGCCCGCCGCCCTGGTCCAGGCGGGGCGGGAGGGGGAGGCGGGGCTTCTCCTGGCGCGCCTCAATGGTTGGAAAAGCCGGGATCCTAAGGTGGCGGCGCGGGTCGCGGCCCTCCGGACGGCGGCACGCGCGGACATGCGCAACGGCAATTGGCGCGAGCTTCTGGCGCCCGACATCCGCCCCGCCTTGGTGGCCGGCGCGGGCCTGTTCTTCTTCCAGCAGGTGACGGGGATCGGGGCCGCGATCCATTTCGCGCCCACCGTCTTCGCCCAGGCCGGGTTCGACGACGGCGGCGCACGGGTTGCCACCACGCTGGGATTCGGCGCCCTGAACATCGCCGTCATGATCCTCGCCATGGTCCTGATGGACCGGGTGGGGCGGCGCCTGCTCCTGTTCGTCGGCTTTGGCGGGGCGGCGCTCAGCCTCGCCATGCTGGCCGGCGTCGCGGCCATCGGCACGCCTGATGTGCAGGTGTTCGCCTTCATGGGACTGGCGCTCTATGGCGCGTCCTTCTCGCTCGCCATCGGCCCCTTGCCCTGGGTGCTGGCGGCGGAAGTCTTCCCGCTCACCCTGCGGGGCGCGGGGCTCGCCTTCGCGACCCTGTCCAACTGGGTGTTCGGCCTCCTGGCGCTCCTGGCGCTGCCCGCCCTGGAGGCGGCGATGGGCTTCGCGGGCGTGTTCGCGCTCTCGGCGCTCATGAGCGTGCTGGCCCTCCTGTTCGGGGCGCGCTGCATTCCCGAGACGAAGGGCTTGGCGCTGGAGGAGATCGAGGCGCACCTGCGCTCCGGCCGGCCCCTGCGGACCCTCGGTGCCCCCGCCCGGCGCTGAGGCGCGCCGGGCGGAAAGCGGCGTCAGAAGGTCATCTTGGTGCCCACATAGACCGCGCGGCCGTTGCCCGGCTCGAACAGCGCCTGGTTGGGCGAGGCCAGCGCCGTGACGCTGACGCTGGCGATATAGGCTTCGTTGAACAGGTTGCGCGCGTCCAGATAGACCGAGAAGCGCCCGCCCGGCGGCTCGTAGCCCATCTTGAAGTTGAGCAGGGCATAGGGCGAGGTGTTCAGCGTGTTCGCGTCGTCCACATAATAGGCGAGCGGCACCCATTCCACGTTCGGCCCGGCATAGAAGCCGCTGGGATGCTTGTAGAGCAACTCCGCCCGCAGATAGTGGCGCGGAATGCCGGGAAGCTGGTTGTTGCCCCACACCGGGTCATTGTCGAAGAAGAAGTCGGAATAGGTATAGGCGAAGTTGAGCCACAGCCCGTCCTGCGCCATGGACGGCGTGTTCACCAGGACGCCTTGCAGGAAGTTCCAGTTGGCGCCCGCCTCCACGCCTTGGTGGATGGTGTTGGAGAGGTTCACCACGGTGCAGGTGAGCCCCATGAGCACGCCCGTGTCCTGGCACTGAAGCTCGTTCTCCACCCAGGAGCGGTAGAGCGACACGTCCCAGGAAAAGGTCGGTGTCTGGCCGCGCGAGCCGATTTCCACCGTGGTCGCGGTCTGCGCCTTCAGGTTGGCGATGTCGCCCACGGCGAAATTGGTCAGTTCCGAGAAGGTGGGCGCCTCGCCGGAGCGGGAGACGTTGCCGAAGAGCTGCGCGTTGGGCGCCAGCTCCCAGATGAACCCGCCCTTTGGCAGGAAGAGCTGGTAGTCGTTGCCCCCGGACACGGTGCCCAGATAGGCGATGCGCCCGAGGCTCGCGTCGAGATACTGGAACGCACCCACCAGGGCGAATTGCGGCGTGAGGTAGAAATTGTCCTCCGCATAGATTGTGGTGGTCGTGGCCTCGTCATTGGACATGTAGACGAGGTTCGCGGCGTTTCCGTAGACATTGGTGTAGCGCTGGGCATCCACGGTGCCGGTGCCGTAATTCACGCCCATGACGAGGCGGTTGTTGAAGCCGCCGATGACGCGCTCGTCCACGAGGCGCGTGAAGGCGCCGTAATCCTGGTAGCCATAGTCCAGCACCTGGAAGATGGGGTGCACCAGGGACTTGTCGTTGTAATAGACCCCCACGTCGAGCCGGGTCGTGTCGGCCAGGATGAAGGTGGTCTTGTTGGCCACCCGCACCGACTGGATGTTGCGCTCATAGTCCAGCGCCACATTGGTGGGGTTGGCGCTCTGGGGCGAATGGAGCGCCACATATTTCGAGACCGCGCCGGGAATGTCCTGCTGGACGTCGGTGGCGTTGAAATAGAAGCGCGTCTCGATGTTCTCGTTGGCCTGCCAGCCGAAATTCGCGCTGCCCCGCAGGTTGGTTCCCGATGAGTGATCGCGGAACCCGCCCTGGGAGATGTAGGAGGCGGTCACGAAGCCGTCGAAGGCGCCGTTCACGCCGCCCACATTGGATTGCAGCCGGTAGAAATCGAAGGCGCCGGCATCGAGCCGTACGCCGATGCCGGGCGTGGAGCGGCCGGTGGGCGAGACGAAGTTGATGGCCCCGCCCAGCGCGTTCGCGCCGTACTGGTAGCCGTTGGCGCCCTTGAACACCTCCACATACTGGTAGGCGGTGGGGTCGATCTCCTGGAAGTCGCCGCCCCCGTCCGCGAACGAGATGGGGACGCCGTCCTGGTAGAGGGTGACGCCCCGCAGATGCGCGTTGCGCGACACGCCGGAGCCGCGAATGGACAGGCGGGTGTCCTCGCCCCATTTGGGCTGCGCGAACACGCCCGGCACATAGTCCAGCATGTCCTTGATGGTGGTGGCCTGCGTGTCACGCCACTGGTCCGCCGTCACCAGCGCAACGCCGCCGGGGATGAGTTCGAGCTGGGCCTGTGCCTGGGCGGGCGTGAGCACCGTGAGGCTGCCCGCCTGCCCGCCGGTGATGGTGATGACCGGCAGCTCGGCCGCCTGCTCCTGGGCAAGTGCGGTGCCGGTGAAGGTGATGGCGGGGAGGGCGGTGGAGGCGAGCCAGGCAAGGAGAAGCGCGCGTCGGCGCGCGGGGAAGGGAAGGGGCATGGATGGTTTCCGCGATCCGGCGCGCGCATGGGCGGCCGGTCGAGCCGGGAGACGGCTGCCGAGGCAGCGGCGATGTCAGGCTCGTGCGGAGGCGGGCGGCGCGCGGGGCCGGGCGTGCTCGTGGACCGGCGGCGCAAGGGGCGTCGCGCTGGGCAGGACCGGGGCGGTGACGTCGAGCCCCGTGCGGGGCGCGGGCGCCTCGGCCAACGGAGGGGCGGCGAGGACCGGCGTCGAGCCGCCCAGCGGGCAGAGAATGCAATGGACCGCATGGTCCATGCCGCCGGGGGCATCGGGGCCGGCCTCGTCATGGACCGTGCAGAACAGGGACGCGGCGTCCGCCGAGGCCGGGGAGAGCGCCTGCGCCGCCAGGGCGCCGGCCGCTATGCCGCCGAGAATCAGGTGGACCAGCAGCAGGTAGGAGAGGCACCAGCCCGTCAGGCGCGCGGCATAGGACAGGCGCCCGCGCGACCGAAGTCGCGCGCCGACCTTGCCCATCCAGCGTGCCGATGACGCCATGCGCTCCCCAACCCCACCGGAAATTGCCGGCCCCAACGCCCTGCCGCGCGACGCCGAAAAGCGCCGTGGGCGAAGGGCGCAGACTGCGCGAGACGCCGCCGGCTGTCCCTGCGTCATCGCGGCGCGTGCGCTCTTGCACTGCAAAAACGCTTAACCTCGCCCCCCGTCACGGGCTATAGTGCGCCGCAGCCAGCCATTCCGCAGCGCGGATCGCCAGCCAAACCAGCTCCATTTTCGACGCCGGTGACGCGATGACGATACGCGATTCTATGGATTTGCCTTCGGTTTCCAGCCGTGGGGTGATTCCGACCGTTCTGGCGGCGCTTGTGGTTTGCGCCGCGCTTGGAACGGCGCACGCGCAAGCCCCGGCCGCCTCCCCCCAGATGTCCGCCCCGCCGGCCGCGGCGCCGGCGGGGCGGACATCTGGGG
>JACESF010000080.1 GCA_013911975.1 Hyphomicrobiales bacterium
GGGCGGCGGGGTCGTGCGGCGGCTGCGCCATCACCCCCGCCTCCGGCGCGTCCAGGCCCAGCGCGAGCGCGGGGAACACGTCGCTGACGAGGTTCAGCAGCAGCAATTGCAGGGGGGTGAGCGGCTCGCGGATGCCGGCGAGGCCCGCGCCCAGAACCAGGGCCGTCTCCGAGGCATTGGTGGAGACGAGATAGCGCAGCACCTTGCGGATATTGGCATAGGTGGAGCGGCCCAGCTCCACCGCCTCCACCACGCCGCCGAGATCGTCGGTGGCGAGCACGATGTCGGCCACTTCGCGGGCCACGTCCGTGCCGTCCGCCCCCATGGCGACGCCCACATTGGCGGCCTTCAGGGCCGGGCCGTCATTGATGCCGTCGCCGGTCATGGCGACGATGCGCCCGCGCGCCTGGAGGGCTTGCACCACGCTGAGCTTCTCGCCGGGGCTGACCCGCGCGAACACGTCGGTATTCTCGGCGATAGCCGTCAGCACCTCGGGCGAGAGGCGGGCGAGGCGCCCCGCCTCCAGCACGCGCACGTCGGAGCCCTCCGCGAGGCCGAGATCCTTGGCCACCGCATAGGCGGTCGCGCTCTGGTCCCCCGTGATCATCACGGTGCGGATGCCCGCGCGGTGCAGGGCGGCCACCACCGGGCGCACTTCCGGGCGCACCGGATTGGCGATGCCGGTGAGGCCGAGCCATGTGAGGTCCGCCTCCGCCCGCGCGTCGCCGCCCGCCTCGTGCGCCGCGACGCCGAGGACCCGCAAGGCCCGCCCGGCCATGCCCTCGTTGGCGGCGAGCACCGCCTGCCGGTCCGCCTCGGTCAGGGGACGCGCGCCGTCGGGGGTGGCGAGCCGCGTGCAGCGGCCGAGCAGCTCGGCGGGGTCGCCCTTCACTGCGAGCAGGCGCCCGCCCTCGGGCCGCTCCACCAGCACGGACATGCGCTTGCGCCCCTCGGCCCGGGGCGCCAGTTCCACGACGGGATGGGCCGCCCGCAGCCCGGCGAGGTCGAGCCCCTGCGCGAGCGCGGCGGCGATGAGCGCGCTTTCCGTGCCCGAGCCCACGATGCGCGGCCCGTCCGGCCCGTCCTCCAGGTGCGCCTCGCTGGCGAGGGCGGCCACTTCCAGCAGGCGCAGCAGGACCGGGTCGGCGGCGTCCGCGCCGGGGCGCAGCAGGCGCCCGCCCGCATGGACTTCCGCCAGCGACATGGTGGGCAAGGTGAGGGTGCCGGTCTTGTCGAGGCAGATCATCTCCACCGCGCCCAGGGTCTCCACCGCATCCAGGCGCCGCACATAGATCTGGCGCGCCCGCATGTCCTGGACGCCCACCGCCAGCGTGGTGGTGGCGACCGCCGGCAGGCCCTCCGGAATGGCGGCCACGGCGAGCGAGATGGCGCTGCGCAGGATCTGCACCAGCGGCTCGCCGCGCATCAGCCCCAGCGCGGCGACGGCGAGGCAGATGACGCCGTTCACCACCACCAGCTCGCGCTCAATCTCCCCGAGCTGCCGCTCGATGGGGGTCTGGGGCGCGGTGAGCGCGCCCAGCAGCGCCTGCACCTTGCCGATCTCGGTGGCGCCCGCCGTGGCCACCACCAAGGCGCGGCCCTGGCCGCCGGTGACGGCGGTGCCCCGGAACACCATGTTGGCCCGGTCGCCCAGCGCGGCCTCATCGGCCAGCAGCGCGGCCGCATCCTTCTGCACGGGCATCGCCTCGCCCGTGAGCGCGGCCTCGTTGACGGTGAGGTTCTCGCAGGCCACCAGCCGCGCATCGGCGGGCACCAGCGTCCCGGGCTCCAGCAGCAGCAGGTCGCCGGGCACGAGGTCCGCCGGGGGCAGGGCGAGGACGGTCCCCGCGCGGATCGCCTTCACCGGCTGCGGGGAGAAATCGTTCAGGCTGGCGATGGTGCGCTCCGCCTGATGCTCGGTGATGGAGGCGATGCCCGCATTCAGCGCCACCACGCAGATGATGACCACTGCGTCCGCGATGCCGCCGGTGAACAGGGCGAGCACGGCGGAGACCGAGAGCAGCGCCACCGGAAGGCTGGCGAGCTGCGTGGCGATGACCGCGAGGGTGGAGCGGGCGCGGGGCTTGGGCAGCGCATTGGGGCCGAAGCGGGCGCGGCGCGCCGCCACTTCCTCAACGGAGAGCCCGCCTTCGTCGCCCCCATGGAGCGCGGCGCGCGCCGCCTCGACGCTGCGGGCGTGCCACGGCAGGCCCGCCTCGGCGCTGTCCGCGGCGGACAGGGGATGGCGCGCGGGAACCCGGCCGCCGGGGGCGCCGATGACGTCCTCGATGAAGGCGCGCAGGGCCTCGGCGTCGCTCTCAGGGGCCGGCCCGGCACGCCCAAGGATACGCCCATGGATGAGGATGGAGCCGGTGAGGCCGGAAACCTCCGCCTGGAGGTCCGGCCGTGCGGCGGCGAGGGCCGCCCGCAGCGCCCGGCACAGGTCCTCGCGGCGCAGGAGGCGCCGGTCGCGCAGGCGCACGCGCCCCGCCACGGCCACATGGACGAACACGGTCAAGGGCGCCGGGCCGGTTTCCATCGGGCGTTCCGCAATTCATCGCGCGCCCGGAAATCGGCCTGGAGCCGGATGGGCGAGGGGACGCTAGCCGCCCCCGCCGCCCCCGGCCTTGGCATGGATCAAGCGGGCCGAAAGCCCGCGTCAGAAATTGCGCTGCACCACCAGCACCACCTGGTGCGCCCGCTGCGACTGGCTGGGCAGGCCGTAGGGCGTCAGCACGTAATCGGTCGCCTGGTAGACGTTGTAGTCATATTGCAGCGTGAGCTGGAAATAGGTGCCGGGCATCCAGTTGAGGTTGGCGCCGATATTGTAGTTCGTGCCGCCTGTGGTGCCGTAGGTGGTCTGGGCGAGGGCGTCGTTGAAGTCGAAGGCGGCGTAGCCGCCGAACACGACCGTGCTCCAGGCCGGGGTCCAATTGTGCAGCAATTGCGCGGTGGCGCCCCAGCCGGACACGAGGGAGAGATTGCCCCCGGCGGTCAGGAAGGCGTCGGGCGCGGGAAAGTCGCCGGTCCAGTCCTGGATGCCCAGATACGACGTGGCGCCGTTCGCATAGGCCGCCTGGAGATAGAGCGAGTCGCCCGCCGCGATGAAGGGCAGGTTGAACATCACGCCCGCCTGAAGGGCATAGCCGAAGGTCTGGGTGTCCTGCAGGCCGTCCCACGAGCCCACCACCTGGTGGAGCGCGCCGGAGAGCTGGAACTGCCCCCAGCTTCCCGTCTGGCCGAAGACCGCCACCAGCTCGGGCATGGTGCCCTGCACCTGATAGTCCAGCACGGCCCCGGCGAAGGCGGGATTGGAGGCATAGATGCCCGCGAGGCGCGCGGCGGGGTCTTCCAAGGAGAGTGTGGCGTTGAAGCCCTGGCCCATCTCGAACGTGTAGGCCGCCATGTTGAGGCGGGTCTGGTCGCCCACCGTGCCGGTGTCCGTGCCGTAGATGTTGGCATTGGCATAGAAGTCGAAGAAGGACTGCTGGTGGCCGAGGGTGAAGCCGGCGAACTGGAGATACATGTAATAGGGGCTGATCTCCGACGAATTGGGTCCGTCCGAGAACTCATTGGCCGTCCGCCACAGGAAGCGCAGGTCCATGTAGGACCGCAGGACGCCATATTCCGTCGCGGTGCGGGCATCGGCCACCAGCGAGGCGGTGGCGATGGTGTAGGTCCGGTCGTTCTGCTGCGGCTGCTGGTTGTAGCTGTTGTAATAGGCCTCGAATTCCACGAATCCGCCGATGCGCAGGCAGGTGTCCGTGCCCGGAATATAGGCGAAACCCTTGCCCTGGGCGGTGCATTGGCGCACCCGGGCATCGGCGATCGGGGGCGGTTCCGCCGCGAGGGCCGTGCCGGCGCCCAGGGCGGCCAGCGCGCCCAGAAGCAACGACGCGCGTCCGCGAGAACACCCGATGCGCCCGCGCCCCGCCGCGCGCCTGGAAGAATGCCCCGTCACAATGCCCCGCCACCCGCTGGAGAAACGCCGGCCCGCAAAGGCGGCTCCCGAACGGGAGGGTAGTTTATGAACAATCTGTAACAAACGGCCTCGGGTGCGATGAAACGTCGCTTCCCTTCCGGCTGTTCATGGTCTGTTTCTTGCTTCAGGTTTCGGGCGCCTGATGGTCCATGGCGTCCACCAGCGCGTCCAGCGGCCCGCGCGCATCGAAGCGCGTCCAGTCCAGCGGGCCGATATCGAAACCCGTCTGCAGGTCCACCACCGCCGCTGTGGCGTCGGACGCATCATTGCGCCGTGCGTCCACGCGCCGGCGCAGCAGGTCCGGCGGCGCGTCCAGCCAGAAGCCTTGGAAGCGCGCGCCATGGGCCGCCGCAAGGCCGGGCAGGGGCTGGCGCTCCTCGGGCCGCGCATGGACCGCATCCAGGATCACGCTGAAGCCCGCATCCAGGGCATGTGCCGCCAAGGTGCGGAGCACCCCATAGGTGCGCTCCGTGGCGCAGGCTCCATAGGCATCCGGGGGCAGGCGCTCCAGTTCGCCATGGCCGAACAGCCGCTTGCGCTCGATGTCGCTGCGCAGGTGGATGGCCCCGAGCGGGCCGCCCAAGCGGGGGGCGAGGCGGGCGGAAAGGGTGCTCTTTCCCGTGCCGGACAATCCGCCGATGGCCACCAGCACCGGCGCCCCGGCGGGCCGCAGCAGGGTGCGGGCGGTTTCGAAATAGGCGCGGGCGTCGGTTTGGGCGTCGGCGGCGCCGTCCGAGGCGCGCCCGGCGAGGTCGAGGGCCACTTTCGCCCGGATCGCGGCCCGCAGGCTCAGGAACAGCGGCAGCGCGGCCAGCCCGTCCAGCAGGGCGGCGGGGTCGGGCGTGCCCCAGACATAGCGGTTCAGCAGCAGGTTGGCGGATGCGCCCTGGTGTCTGTGGCACAGGTCCATGAGCAGGAAGGCGAGGTCATAGAGCACGTCGCAGGTGGCGATGGCCTCGTTGAACTCGATGGCGTCGAACAGGACCGGCGCGCCGTCCACCAGCGCGATGTTCCGCAGATGCAGGTCGCCATGGCAGCGGCGCACCTCGCCGGCCCTGCCGCGCGCCCGCAGCAGCGGTTCCAGCGCGGTCAGCCGGTCTTCCAGCATCGTCCCATAATCGCCGAGCTCGGCGGCACCGAGCACCGCGCCGCCGTCCCGCAGCGCCGAAAGGGTGGCGCGCGCCTCCCGCAGGAAGGCGTCAATCCATTCCGGCTCCTCGCGCCGCTCCGCGCGTGCGTGGCTTTCCAGGATGCGCGTCGTGAGCGCCGCCATGAGGGGGGCGGGCAGGCCCTCCCCGGCCAGGCGGTCGAGGGTCTTGGTCTCGTCGAACCGGCGCAGATGCACGGCCCATTCCACCGCCTCGCCGGTCCCGCCGAGGGCGAGGCCGCCGGGTCCGCGGGTGATGGGCACGATGCCCAGATAGAGCATGGGCGCGTTGTCCCGGTTCGCCTCCATCTCGGCCGCGCAGGCAGCATGGCGCTTCTCCAGGGTGGAGAAGTCCAGGAACGGGAACCGTACCGCGCGCTTCACCTTGTAGGCGTCCGGCCCGGCGAGGAAGACGCTTGCCGCATGGGTGTCGATACGCGTGACCGGCGCGCCGCCATGGGTCGCGGGGTCGGCGAGGAAGGCGAAGACGCCGGCCTGATCGTCGGTCGCTGTCTGCGCCATCCGGAACCTCTTGCTCGGACCCGTCGCCTATTTCTCCAGCCACTTCAGATAGGCCAGAAGGTCGTCGATCTGCGCGCCGTCGAGCTGGAATTCCGGCATGGTGGGATGGCCGGTCACGATACCTTCCGCCAGGGCCTCCGCGAGATTCTCCACCGGATAGCGCGTGTGCAGGGTGCGGAAGGGCGGGGCGATGGGCAAGGGGCTTTCGCCCACCTTCCCGATGGCATGGCACTTGGCGCAATTGGCCTGGGCGAAGGTGAAGCCGCGCTGGGCGCGCGGGCTCTGGGGCTCCGTCGCCGCCTCCGCGGCGGCGGGGGGGATGAGCACGGCGCAGGCCAGCAGCGCCGTCCGAAGCAGCCGGCGGACTTTGGCCGAAGGCATCATTGCGGGTGGGGACAAGGTCATCGGCTACTCACTCCCCTGCACGGCGATCCTGCCGTCTCTTGCTCGCATCCCCCGCTACGGCAGGCGTTGCGCTGGATCAACCCGCGCGGGCGGCGCCGGGCCTTTGATGCACGTCAAGGTGAGGAAGCGCGCGCGTGCCCAAGGTTAAAGCCAAGGACATCGCCGGCGTGGCCGGCGCGAGGGATGAGCGCGGCCGTGGACGAATTGCCTCTGGAGGAGGTCTATCCCCTGCTTGAGCCCGGGCCGGTGGTGCTGCTCACCACCTGCCGCGACGGGCGGGCGAACGTGATGACCCTGTCCTGGCACATGATGGTGGATTTCGTGCCGCCTTATGTGGCGTGCGTGGTGTCGTCCAACGACTTCTCCTTCGCCGCCATGCGCTCCACCCGCGACTGCGTGCTCTCCATCCCCTCGGTGGAATTGGCGGAGAAGGTGGTGGCGGTGGGCAATTGCTCCGGCCGCGAGACCGACAAGTTCACCGAGATCGGCCTCACCCCGCTGCCCGCCCAGAAGGTGACGGCGCCCCTGATCCAGGAATGCTTCGTGAACCTGGAATGCAAGGTCACCGACACCCGCCTCGTCAGCCAGTACAACCTCTTCATCCTCGAAGTGGTGAAGGCGTGGCACGACCCGTCCCAGGGCTGGCCCAAGACCATCCATCATCGTGGCCACGGCGCCTTCATCGTGGACGGGCGCACCATCCACCTCGATTCCGCCATGCCGTGACGGCGGCCCTCAGGCCGCCGCCGTCGTCGCCTCGGTGAAGAAGCCCTCACCCCGCGCCGCCATCTCCCGCACCGCGTCCGGCAGCCGGAACCGCGCGCCGTGGGCCTGCGCGAGACGGTCGGCCTGCGCCACGAAGGCCGCGAGGCCGTCCTTCTCCATGAGGCCGAAGGGGCCGCCCAGATAGGACGGGAAGGCCCAGCCGAGCACGGCGCCGAGGTCCGCCTCCGCGGGGTCAGTGACGATGCCTTCCGCGAAGGCGCCCGCCGCCGTCACCGCCTGGATGGCCAGCAGGCGCTCGCCGGCCTCCTGCGCGGTCGATGGCTGCGCGGCGGCGGCGAGCGCGGCCGCGTCCGGCCAGAGCCGCTTGCCCTGCGGGCCGTAATCGTAGAAGCCCGCGTGCGTCTTGCGTCCGAACCGCCCCTTCTCCTTCATGACGTCATAAAGGGCGTCGGAGGCATCGGGCGCATAGGCGGCGCCATAATGCAGGCGGGCCTCCTCCTTGATATGGTGCATCACATCGAGCCCCACCTCGTCGGCCAGCGCCAACGGGCCCACGGGCATGCCGGTCGCCACCGCCGCGTTCTCGATGACGGCAGGCGGCGTGCCTTCCGCCAGCAGGCGGAGCCCCTCGCGGATGAAGGCTTCCACGCAGCGCGTGGTGTAGAAGCCGAAGCCGTCATTCACCAGGATGGGCGTCTTGCGGATCTGGCCCACATAGTCGAGCGCCAGGGCCAGGGTCTCGTCGCTGGTGGCGGCGCCGCGGATCACCTCCACCAGGGCCATGCGGGGCACGGGCGAGAAGAAGTGCAGGCCCACGAGATTTTCCGGCTGCCCGCTGGCGGCGGCGAGGCCGGAAATGGGAAGCGACGAGGTGTTGGTGGCGAACACCGCGCCGGGCCGCATGGTGGCTTCCGCCGCCTGGATGATGCGGGCCTTCAGGTCGCGGTCCTCGAACACCGCCTCGATGACGAGGTCGCAGGTGCCGAGCGCGGCAGTGTCGCTGTCTGCGCGCACGCGCGCCGCTGCGGCGTCCCGCTTCTCGGGCGCGAGGCGCTTCTTCTCCACCGCGCCGTCGAGCGAGGCGAGGATGGTGGCGCGAGCGGCCTGCGCGGCCGCCGCATCCACGTCCAGCAGCACCACGTCCATGCCCGCGAGCGCGGACACTTCCGCGATGCCGCGCCCCATGAAGCCCGCGCCGATGACGCCCAGCTTGCCCACCTTGCGCGGCGCGATGCCGGCGGGGCGGCGGGCGAGCTTGTCGGCGGCCTGCTTGGCGAAGAACAGGGTGCGGATCATGGCGCGCGGCACGGGGCCGGCGAACACCTTGCCGAAATGCTTCGCTTCCAGCCGCAGGCCCTTGTCGATCGGCAGGCGCGTGCCCTCGAACACGCAGGTGAGGATGGCCTCGGGCGCGGGGTAATTGTGCTTGCCCGCCGAAAGCGCCCGGCCGTTGGCGAGGCTGAAACCGTCCATGATGCGGGCGCTGGACGGCGCGCCGCCGGGCAGGGCGAAGCCCTTGCGGTCCCAGGGGGCCTCGGGGGAGACGCGGCCCTCCTTCAGGGCGCGGACGGCGGCGGGGAGGAGGTCGTCCGCCGATACCAGCTCGTGGAGGATGCCCGCCTTCAGCGCCTCGGCGGGGGACAGCGCGCGGCCTTCCAGCATGAGCGGCAGCGCCGCCTCGATGCCGACGATCCGGGGCAGGCGCTGGGTGCCGCCGAGGCCGGGGAACAGGCCGAGCTTCACTTCCGGCAGGCCGAACACCGCGCCCTTCGTGTCGGCGGCGATGCGGTAATGGCAGGACAGCATGAGTTCCAGCCCCGCGCCGAGCGCCGTGCCGGTGGCGGCGGCCACTACGGGCTTGCCGCAGCGCTCGATGCGGCGGAACGCGTCGCCCATGGCGCCGATCTTCGCGGCGATCTCGCCCGGCGTGCCGGTGAGCACCTTCAGCATGGCGAGGTCCGCGCCCGCGATGAAGGCCCCCTTGCCTGAGGTGATGACGATGCCCGTCACCTCGTCCGTGCCCGCGAGGCGCGCCACTTCGGCGTCCAGCGCGGCGATCAGCGGGGTGTCCATGACGTTCATGGAGCGGCTGGGCAGGTCGATGGTGATGACGGCGATGCCGTCCTCAAGCGTCGTGGTCAGCATGTCAGATCCGCTCGATGATGGTGGCGACGCCCATGCCCGCGCCCACGCACAGGGTCACGAGGGCGGTGGTCTTGTCGGTGCGCTCCAACTCGTCGAGCGCGATGCCCAGCAGCATGGCGCCCGTGGCGCCCAGCGGATGGCCCATGGCGATGGCCCCGCCGTTCACGTTCACCTGTTCCGGGTCCACGTCCAGCGCCTCGGAGAAGCGCATGGAGATGGCGGCGAACGCCTCGTTCACCTCGAACAGGTCGATGTCGCGCACGTCCATCCCCGCCCGCTTCAGCGCCTTCTGGGCGGCGAAGGAGGGAGCGGTGAGCATGATGGTGGGCTCCGACCCGATCTCCGCGAAGGCGCGGATGCGCGCGCGAGGCCGGATGTCGGCGGCATAGCCCGCATCGCGCGTGCCGATCAGCACGGCGGCGGCGCCGTCCACGATGCCGGAGGAATTGCCCGCATGGTGCACATGCTCCACGCGCTCCACCTCCGGATAGCGCAGCAGGGCGATCTGGTCGAAGCCCACCTTGGCGCCCATGTCGGCGAAGGAGGGCTTGAGCTTGGCGAGGTCGTCCGCCGTGCAATTGCCCCGGATGGTCTCGTCGCGCTCCAGCAGCACGTCGCCCACCACGTCGCGCACACCCACCACGGAGCGGTCGAACCGTCCCTCGCTCCAGGCCCGGGCGGCGCGGCGGTGGCTCTCGGCGGCGAGCCCGTCCAGGGCCTCGCGGGAGTAGCCCCATTTGGTGGCGATGAGGTCCGCGCTGATGCCCTGGGGCACGAAATTGGTGGCGAACGCCACGGCCGGGTCGGAACTCCACGCGCCCCCGTCGGAGAGGATGGGGATGCGCGACATGCTCTCCACGCCGCCGCCGATGGTCATGTCCGCCTGGCCCGCCATCACCTTGGCAGCGGCGAGGTTGCAGGCTTCCAGCCCCGAGGCGCAGAAGCGGTTGATCTGCACCCCCGCCGTCTCCTGCGCATAGCCCGCATTCAGCACGGCGATGCGCGGCAGGCACTGGCCCTGCTCGCCCACCGGCATCACCACGCCCAGGATCACGTCGCTCACCAGCGCGGTGTCGAGGCTGGAGCGGGTGCGGATGGCGTCGAGGACCGTGGTGGCGAGGTGGACGGGCGTCGCTTCATGCAGCCCGCCGTCCGGCTTTCCGCGCCCGCGCGGGGTGCGCACATGGTCGTAGATATAGGCGTCGGGCATGGATGTCGTCCTGTGGGAGAGGGGGCGGGGCGAGGGGCCGCCGCTTATTTCGGTGCCATGCGCAGCGCGCCGTCGAGACGGATGACCTCGCCGTTGAGCATGGGGTTGGAAATGATGTGCAGCGCCAGCGCCGCATATTCCGCCGGGCGGCCGAGCCGCGAGGGGAACGGCACGGAGGCGCCGAGGCTGTCCTGCACGTCCTGCGGCAGGCTCGCCAGCATGGCGGTCTCGAAGATGCCCGGCGCGATGGTGAGGACGCGGATGCCGAGCGCCGCGAGATCGCGCGCCACGGGCAGGGTCAGGCCCGCCACGCCCGCCTTGGAGGCCGCATAGGCCGCCTGGCCCACCTGCCCGTCGAAGGCGGCGATGGAGGCGGTGGAGATGATCACGCCCCGCTCGCCGGTCTCCAGCGGGGGCAGCGCGGCAGCGCCTGACGCCATCAGGCGCATCATGTTGAAGGTGCCGATGAGGTTGATCTCGATCACCCGGCGGAAGACGTCCAGGCTGTGGGGGCCGTTGCGCCCGGCTACCCGGCCCGCATCCACCACGCCCGCGCAATTCACCAGGATGCGCGCCGGCCCGTGAACGGCGGCGGCTTCCGCCACCGCGGCCTCGGCGCTTTCCCCGCTCGCCACGTCCACCTTCACCGCGATGCCGCCGATCTCGTCGGCGAGGGCGCGGGCGCCGTCCAGGTTGAAATCCAGCAGCGCCACCTTCGCACCCGCTCCGGCCAGCGCGCGCGCCGTGGCCGCGCCGAGCCCGGAGGCCGCGCCCGTGACGAGGGCGGCTTGTCCTTCTACCTGCATGGTTCGACTTCCTTTTTTAAATGCGTGTATGCGTCGGGGCTGGCGGATTCCCTCTCCGTCAGTGGGGCTTCCCCCTCCCAACCCTCCCCCGCAAGCGGGAGAGGGCTTTGCCGTGTACCCGTGACCCGAGGTTCCGTTCCGCCTGCGGGCGCCGTTCCCTCTCCCGCTTGCGGGGGAGGGCTAGGGAGGGGGAACCCGGAGGGCCGCGCCTAGGTCGGCCTTCCCCTCACGCGTGGGCGTACAAGCCCTCGATCTCGCTTGCGTACTTGGTCTGGATGTTGGAGCGCCGCACCTTCATGGTGGCGGTCACCTCGTCGTCGTCGTGGTCCAGTTCCTTCACCAGGAGATGGAACTTGCGCACGTGGGAGACCTGGGCGAGCTGGGCGTTGGCGGCGTCGATCTCCGCGCCGATCAGCTCGCGCACCTTGGGATGCTCCGCCAGGGAGCGGAAATGCGTGAACGCGATGCCCCGCGCCTCCGCCCATTGCCCCACGGTCTCGGCATCGATCTGGATGAGCGCGGACACGTATTTGCGCCGCTCGCCGATGACGATGCATTCCTTCACATAGGGGCTGGACTTCACCGTGTTCTCGATCTCGGACGGCGAGAGGTTCTTGCCGCCGGCGGTGATCATGATGTCCTTGAGGCGATCGACGATCTTGATCTGGCCGTCCACCATCTCCGCCACGTCGCCGGTATGGAGCCAGCCGTCGCGGATGGTGGTCTGCGTCGCCTCGTCGTTCTTGTAATAGCCCGCGAACACGGTGTCGCCGCGCACCAGGATCTCGCCCATGTCGCCGAGCCGGATCTCCACGCCCTTGGCGGGCGCGCCGACGCACAGAGGCACCAGATGGGACAGCTTCTGGCCGCAGGCGAGGCCCGTGGTCTCGGTGGCGCCGTACACTTCCACCAGCGGCACGCCCAGCGTGCGGAAGAAGCGCACGATGCGCGGCGAGATGGGCGCCGCGCCGGTCATGGCCACCTTCACCCGGCCGAGGCCGATATAGTTCTGGAGCGCACGGAAGATGAGCAGCCAATAGAGGCCGAAGACGAGCCGCTGGGAGAGAGTCCGCTTCTCGCGCGGCACCTCCGCGAACGGCTCGCAGGCCGCATAGCCGCGCTCGAACAGGGCGCGGCGTAGCCCGCCCGCCTCCATGAGCTTGAGATAGATGGCAGAGTTCAGCTTCTCCCAGATGCGCGGCACGCCCAGGAAGACGGAGGGAGCGACCTCCCGCAGGTCCTCCTGCACGGTGCGGATGCTCTCGCCGAAATTCACCTGCGAGCCCAGGTAGATGGGCTGCATGGTGGTGAGCATCTGCTCGGCCACGTGGCACAGCGGCAGGTAGGACAGGTGGGTGGTGGAGGCGTCCGCGTCGAGGCAGTCGGAGAGCGCGATGGCCTCGGCCCGCAGGTTGCGATAGCTGAGCATCGCCCCCTTGGGCTTTCCGGTGGAGCCGGAGGTGTAGATCATCAGCCCGATGTCATCGAGGGTCTGCCGGGCGAGGCAGTCCTCCACGAGGCGCGGATGCTCGCCGGCGCACGCCCGGCCCCGGGCCTCCAGGTCCGCGAAGGAGAGGACGAGGTCGGCGGGATAGGAGCGCAGGCCCTTCTGCTCGATCACCACGATGCGCTTGAGGGCGGGCAGCTCGGACTGGCGCTCCAGCACCTTGTCCACCTGCTCCTGGTCCTCGCAGATGACGATCTCGCTGTCGGAATGGCCGAGCACATAGGCCACTTCGTTGGCCGGGCTCGTGCAGTAGACGCCCACCGTGATGGCGTTCACGAGGCCCGCGCCGAGCTGGGCCAGCACCCATTCCACCCGGTTCTCGGAGATGACGGCCACATGGCCGCCCTCGGCGAGGCCCAGCGAGCGCAGGCCGAGGCCCACATGGCTGGCGCGGTTGAAATAGTCCGCGAACGAGAGCGGGCGCCAGATGCCGAAATCCTTCTGGCGGATGGCGGTGCGGTCCGGGATGCGCCGGGCCTGCTCGCGCAGCATCTGGGGCAGGGTGAGGGTGGGGAAATCCATCGGCGGTTCCTCAGGAAAGCCAGCGCTTGCGGCGCTTGTAGTGCTTCACGTCCCGGTAGCTCTTCTCCGCGCCCTCGCCGGCCACGCCGAGATAGAATTCGCGGACGTCCTGGTCCTTCATCAGCTTCTCGACCGGCCCGTCGATCACCACCTTGCCGGTCTCCATGATGTAGCCATAGTGGGCGACCGCCATGGCCACCGCCGCGTTCTGCTCCACCAGAAGCATGGAGACGCCGCGCTCGCGGTTGATGCGGGCGATGATGGTGAAGATCTCCTCCACCAGCTTCGGCGACAGGCCGAGGGACGGCTCGTCCAGGATGATGAGCTTGGGCTGGGCGATCAGCGCGCGGCCGATGGCGAGCATCTGCTGCTCGCCGCCGGAGAGATAGCCCGCGCGGCCCGTGCGTCGCTCGAACAGGCGCGGGAAATACTCGTAGACCGTATCGAACTTGGTGGGCGGGACGCCCCGCCCGGAGAGCGCGAAGGTGGCCGCCGTGAGGTTCTCCTCCACGGTCAGGTCCTCGAAGATGCGCCGCCCCTCCATGACGTGGAACAGGCCGCGGCGCACGAGGCCGTGGGGCTTCACCCCCGCGATGGGGGCGCCGTCGAAGGTGATGGCGCCTGAAGTGACCGCGCCATCCTCCAGTTCCAGCAGGTTCGAGACCGCCTTCAGCGTGGTGGACTTGCCCGCCCCGTTGGAGCCGAGGAGCGCCACCACCTGTCCGCGCGGCACGCTGAGCGACAGGCCGCGCAGCACCTGGACGGTGTTGTTGTAGACCACTTCGATGTTGCGGACGTCGAGGATGGCGTCGGTCATGACGGGAGCCTTTCGGAAACGGACTGGCGCACGGCGCCGCCCCTCCCGCCGCCGGTCATGGCCGGGCGTGTCCCGGCCAACCACGCCCCGCCGATTGCGCCCGGCATGAAGCGGGGCGCCCGGCTGAACCGCGTGGATGCCCGGGACAAGCCCGGGCATGACGGCATGGAAGAGAGGCGGACGGCGGACATCAGCCGCCGACCTTGATCCAGTCGGAATCCGCCACCATCAGCTTCTTCGCCGCGTCGTAGCGATAGACGCGCCCCACGGGGATGGAATTGCCGGGGATGGAAATCGGCACGCCGATGAGGCCGCCGGTGTCGAAGTCCTTCAGGGAGTTCAGCGCGGCCTTCAGGTTGGTGCCGTTCAGCTCCTGCTTGGCTTCCAGGGTCCGCTTGGCGCTCTCCAGGAAGAGCATGGCGGTGAGGAAACCCTGCATGTAGGCCGTCGACTGGTACTCCGGCCGCATCTGCCGGATCTTGTCCAGCATGGGGCTCTTGCCCTCGGTGTCGTAATAATAGCGGTAGGGCATCACGCCCATGAAGCCGTCGGCGGGCTCGCCCACCTTGGTCCAGAGCGAGTTGTCCATGGACCAGAACGTGCCCATGAACTTGGTGGCGAGGCCCATCTGCTTGGCCTGGCTCATGAATTCCGGCAGCGGCGCCAGCACGTAGCCGTGGAAGATGGTGTAGTCCGGATTGGCGCGGCGCAGCTTCAGGATTTCGGTCGAGACGTCCACCGCGGTGGGGGGCGTCACGATGGTGTCGGTCATCTTGAGGCCGAGCGCCTTCACCTTCTCCTTGCCGGCGGCGATGGGGTCGCGGCCGAACTCGGTGTCGGAATGCACGAACGCCACCTTCGCGCCCGGCTTCGTCTTGGCGATGTACTGCAGCAGGATGTCGAACATCTGCGTGTAGTCGGGGCCGGAGATGAACTGGAAGGGGTATTTCTTCGGGTCGTTCAGCTCGCTGGCGAAGGACGCGCCCGCCATGAGGATGGTCTTCTTGCGGTCCAGCTCGGCGTTGATGGTCTTCGCGAAGGCGGTCGAGTCCGAATAGTAAAGATTGATGTTGGCCTGGCTGGTGAGCTTGTTGAACACCGCCACGGACTGGTCTGCCTTGTAGGCGGTGTCCTCGGCCAGATACGTCACCTTGCGCCCGGCGATGCCGCCCGCGTCGTTGACGATCTTCACATAGTCCTGGATGCCGGCATGGATGCCGATGCCCGCGAAGGCGAATACGCCCGAGAGCGGGATCGAGCCGCCGATCACGATGTCGTCCGCCGCCAGAGAGGGGCGGATGCCGAGCCCGATGGCGGCGCCCGCGCCGAGGGCCAAAGCGAGGGCCTCACGTCTGTTCATGTCCATGGTGTTCCTCCCGACTGTTTCTGGTTGTTGTGTCCTTTGGGTCTTGATCGTCGTAACGCGTGCTGAAACCCGGTCTCTCAGTTCGTCATGGCCGGGCTTGTCCCGGCCATCCATGCCGATCCACTCGCGCCGCCCGGCGGAGCCCCGTGGATGCCCGGATCAAGTCCGGGCATGACGGCTGTTGTGGTCCACCTCACGTCTTGAAGGGCCAGAGGTGGAAGAAGCGCCGCGTGCGCCGCCAGATCTCGGCGAGGCCGTGGGGCTCGAACACGAGGAAGCCCACGATGAGCGCGCCGAACACGATCGTGCGCACCGGGGAAAGGATCGCCACCGCGTCCGGCAGGACCGGCGAGAGCACGCCCACGCCGAGCTTGAGCACCTCGGGCACCAGCGTCATGAACACCGCGCCCAGGATGCCGCCGAGGATGGTGCCCATGCCGCCCACGATCACGGCGGCGAGGAAGAAGATGGAATAGACGAAGGGGAAACTCTCCGGCGTCACCACGCGGAAGAAGTAGGCCCACAGGCCCCCCGCCACGCCCGCATAGAAGGACGAGAGGGCGAAGCTCATGAGCTTGTAGCGCAGCAGCGGGATGCCCAGCACTTCGGCCGAGATGTCCCGGTCACGGATGGCGATGAAGGCGCGCCCGATGCGGGTGCGGAACAGATTCGACGCGGCGAGAACCATGATGATCGCCAGCGGCACGATGAGCCAGTAGAGCTGAACCGGCCGCGCCAGCTCGAAGCCGAACATCGATGCGGGGGGCACGTTGATGCCCGACACGCCATGGGTGACGCTGGTCCAGTTGGCGAAGATGAAGTGCAGGATGAAGGAGGCGGCGATGGTCGCCATGGCGAGATAGAGCCCCTTCACCCGCAGGCTCGGCAGTCCCACCAGGGCGCCCACCGCCGCCGTCATGAAGCCGGCGAGGAGGATGTTGACGAGCGTCGGCGTGCCGAGCCGCGCCTCCAGCACCGCCACCGTGTAGGCGCCCACCCCCATGAACGCCGCCTGCCCCAGGGAGACGAGGCCGGTGAAGCCGGTGAGGATGTTGAGGCCCGTGGTGGAGATGACGTGGATGGCCACGAGGCAGGCGATGTAGAGCCAGTATTCTCCCGCCGTGAACGGGAAGGCGATGAGGGCGAGAAACAGGACGCCCAGCCACGCCTTCTGCGTGCGCGTGTCGAACAGCGCCTCGTCGGCGGCGTAGGTCTCCTTCAGCGTACCGATGCGCATGTCAGAGCCTCTCGATTTCGACGGTGCCGAACAGGCCGTAGGGCCGCACCAGGAGGACCAGCATCAGCAGGCCAAACGTGGCGAGCATCTTGTACTCGCCGCCCAGATAGGTGCCGCACCACGCTTCCAGCAGCCCCACGAGGATGCCGCCGATGAGCGCCCCGGCGATGGAATCGAGCCCGCCCACGATCACCACCACGAGGGCGGAGAGGCCGAACACGCCCATGGTGGGGGCGATGCCGCCCACCGCGCCCACCAGGATGCCCGCGCCCGCCGCCGCCGCGCCCGCGAACATCCAGGCGATGGAGAAGACGGCGGGAACGTTGATGCCGCAGGAATAGGCGGCCGCCTGGTCGCTGGCGGTGGCGCGCAATGCGATGCCGCCGCGCCAGAAGCGGAAGGCCAGGAGGAAGACGGCGATGACCGCCGCCGCCACCGAGAAGCCGATCACCACCTTGCGCGACACATAGGCGTCGCCGATGAAGACCGGCGTCTTGCCCATGAAGTCCGGCAGGGCGGTGGGCTCGGCGCCCCAGATGATCTCGGTGAGGCCGATGAGCACGGAGCCGACGCCGATGGTCACCATGAAGACCGAGATGGCGGCCTCGCCCAGCATGGGGCGGATGACCGAGCGCTCGATGGCCGCGCCCAGAAGCGCGCCGCCCACGATGGACAGCACGATGGCCGCCCAGGGCGGCAGGCCCACGCCTGACGTGAAGGAGAAGAACAGGTAGGCGCCGATCATGAGCATCTCGCCGATGGCGAGGTTCACGACCCGCGTCGCCTTGTAGATGAGCACGAAGGCGAGGCCCGTGAGGGCGAGCAGCGCGCTGTTGCCCAGCGCTGCCAGTGTCACTTCCGTGAAGAACAGCCAGTCGAACTCCATCACGCCGCCTCCCGTCCCTGGATGCGGCGCTGGAGCGCCTCCACGTCCGTGCCGCCCAGATAGGCGCGGATCACGTCTGGGTTCTGCGTGACTTCGCCGGGCAGGCCGCGCGCGATGACGGTGCCGAAATTGAGCACCACCACATGGTCGGAAATGTCCATGACCATGCCCATGTCGTGCTCCACCATCAGGATGGTCACGCCCCATTCCTCCTTCACGTCGAGGATGAAGCGGGCCATGTCCTCGGTCTCCTCGCGGTTCATGCCCGCCACCGGCTCGTCCAGCATGAGAATCTTGGGGCGCATGGCGAGGGCGCGGGCCAGCTCCACGCGCTTCCTCAGGCCGTAGGCGAGGGAGGCGACCGGCTGGTTGCGGATGTGGTTGATCTCGAGGAAGTCGATCACCCGCTCCTCGATCTCGGCGCGCAGTTCCACTTCCTCCTTCTGCGCGCGGCCCCAATAGAGCAGCGCGTCCAGCAGGTTGGTGCGCATGTGCGCGTGGCGGCCGAGCTTGATGTTGTCGAGCACGGTCATGCCGCGGAACAGGGCGATGTTCTGGAAGGTGCGTGCGAGGCCGATCTTCGCCCGGTGGGGCGGATGGGTCCGGGTGATGTCCTCGCCCTCGAAGCGGATGGCGCCCTGCTGGGGCGTGTAGAAGCCCGAGATGCAGTTGAACAGCGAGGTCTTGCCCGCGCCGTTGGGGCCGATCACGGCGGTGATGGAATTGGGGGCGACATCGAAGGTGACGCCGGTGAGCGCCTTGAGCCCGCCGAAGGACAGGCTCAAGGCATCGACGGAGAGAAGGGGGGGCGCGGCGCTCATGCGGCGCACCTCGAGTGGATTTCCCGGGCGATCAGCCGCGCGCCGCTCGGCCCCCTCCCCAGCCCTCCCCCGCAAGCGGGAGAGGGAGCTTCCCGGCGCACGATGCCAAAGCCCTCTCCCGCTTGCGGGGGAGGGTTGGGAGGGGGAAACGTGGAGCACGGATTGCG
>JACESF010000081.1 GCA_013911975.1 Hyphomicrobiales bacterium
CTCTTGGGCTTCGGCTTGGCAGCCGCAGGCGCGGCGGCGGGCGCTGTACCGTCGGCCGCAGGCTTGGCGGCCGGCTTGGCCGGTTTCGCCGCCGCGGCGGGCTTGTCGGTGGCGGGCTTCGCGGCAGCGGGCTTGGCGGGGTCCGACCCGCCGGGCGTGATCACGGCCGTCTTCTGCTTGCCGCTGGGCTTGTCCCCTGCGGTTTTGGCCTGCGGAGCGTCCGGCGCGGCGCCGCGCGCGCTGGCCAGGGCCTCGTCCTGCTGAGCGGGCGACACGTTGGCGGGGCCCACGAAGACGCGGACCGGCGGCATGGAGGGGGGAAGGGTCTGGAGCAGGGCCGCGCCCTCGCCCTTGCTGAAGCCGGCGGCCACGGCGGCCGACACGGCGTAGGAGCTGGCGCCGGGGCCTTGCGAATAGAGGTTCTCGTCCTCGTTCTCGGCGGCGGCCACCGCGCGCTTGCGGTTGCAGATGTTCATGTCCACCGGCTCGGCCACCTGGTTGGCGATGCTTTCCAGGCCGGGGGAGGAGGCGCCGAAGATGTTCCAGGCGGGCTGGAAGCCCTTCTCGAACAGCAGGGCGGCCTGCTCGGTGCGCGCCACCGCCGAGGGGGCGCCGAGGATGACGGCGATGAGCCGCTTGCCGTTGCGCGAGGCGGAGGCCACGAGGTTGAAGCCGGAGGCGCAGATGAAGCCGGTCTTCATGCCGTCCGCGCCGGGATAGCGGTCGATGAGCCGGTTGTAGTTGCGCATGACGGTCTTGCCGAGCCGGATGGCCGGGATGCGGAACAGCATCTCATGCTCGGGGAAATCATAGATGAGGTGCCGGGCGAGGACGGCGAGGTCGCGCGCGGTGGTCACCTGGCCGGCATCCGGCAGGCCGTTGGGATTCTCGTAATGGGTGCCGGACATGCCGAGGCGCGCGGCGGTGGCGTTCATCTCCTGGATGAAGTCCGCGTGCGAGCCGCCCACGCCTTCCGCGATGGTGACCGCCATGTCGTTGGCGGACTTCACCATGAGCATCTTCAGGGCGTTGTCGAGCGTGACCTTGGTGCCCGCCGGGAAGCCCATCTTGGTGGGCGACTGGGACGCGGCCAGGGGCGAGACCGTCAGGGGCGTGTCGATGGACAGTCGCCCCTCGCGCACCGCGTTGAGCGCGACATAGACGGTCATCAGCTTGGTGACGGAGGCGGGATACCAGGGGCGCCCGGCTTCCTGCTGCTCGAGCACCTTGCCGGTTTCGGCTTCAACGAGAAGGATGGGCGTTGCGCGCGCGGCACTGCCGATAATGCCCAGCGCCAGCACGGCCAGGGCCAATCGATGCACCACGCCCTTCACGCGCAGACTGGTCAAGCCCGGCAAAGTTCGCTCCGTGTCAGGTAACAGCCCCGACACACTCTGTAACGCTTTTCGCAGGCGCGGGAAAGCCGAAACGGTCCGGTGCGGAGTTTCCCCAGGAAGAGTCAGGCTTTGCGCGGGCCGGCGTTTGCCACCCGTCTGTTGATGGTGCCCCAACGCCTGTCCGGCAGGCGCCCGGCGCGTCAGGGGGTGGCAGGGGTGAGGAACTGGGCCTGGGCGAGCCGGGCGAAGCGGCCGTTCAGCGCCACCAGTTCCGCGAACGTGCCCGCCTCCACCACCACGCCGCGCTCGAACACCAGGATGCGGTCCGCGTCGCGCACGGTGGCGAGGCGGTGGGCGATGACGAAGGTGGTCCGGCCCTGCATCACCTCATCCAGCGCCGCCTGCACCTTGGCCTCGGTGGTGGCGTCGAGGGCGCTCGTGGCCTCGTCCAGGATCAGGATGGGGGGATTCTTCAGCAGCGCACGGGCGATGGCGAGCCGCTGGCGCTCGCCGCCGGACAGCGCCCGCCCGCGCTCGCCCACCCGCGCCCGCAGCCCGTCCGGATGGCGTTCCACCAGCTCCAGCGCCTGGGCGCGGGCGAGGGCGGCGCGCATCTCCTCGTCGGTGGCGTCGGGCTTGCCCACCCGCAGATTGTCCGCCACCGAGCGGTTGAACAGCAGCGCCTCCTGGAACACCACGCCGATCTGCCGCCGGAGCGAGGAGAGGGTCACGTCCCGGATATCCGTGCCGTCGATGGTGATGCGGCCGGACTGGGGATCGAACACCCGGTGCAGCAGCGCGAGGGCGGTGGACTTGCCCGCTCCCGTCGCGCCCACCAGGGCGATGGTCTCGCCCGTCGCCGCCCGCAGGGTCACGTCCACGAGGGCCGGCCGCTTGCCGTCATAGGAGAAGGAGACGTCCTCGAACGCCACCGCGCCCGTGACCGGGCCGAGGTCCCGCGCGCCGGGCCGCTCGCGCACCTGGGCCTCGGTGTCCAGCACCGCATAGAATTCCCGCAGGGTGGGCGCGCTGAGGACGAGGCGGTTCACGAAGCTCACCGTGTGGTCCAGGCGGCCGATGAGCATGGTGGCGAAGGCCACGTAGGTGACGATCTCGCCGATGTCCGCGAGCCCGTTGAGATGCAGCCAGGTGCCCACCACCAGCAGCACCAGGATGGTGAGCGTTGTGGCCGCCTTGGTGGCCATGGAGACGAGCGCCCACCAGGAGAGCACCGGAAGCTGCGCCGCCAGCAGGCGCCCGGCGGTCTCGCGCAATTGCGAGGCTTCCGCCTCGATGCGGGTGTAGCTCTGGATCAGCGCCACATTGCCCAGCGCGTCGGTGGCGTGCTCGGCGAGGCTGGAGCGGTGGTCCTCCACGGAGCGCTGCATGGCCTCCGTCCGGCGCAGCACATAGGCGGTGATGAGCGCGAACACGAACACCAGCACGATCAGGACGAGGCCGAGCCGCCAGTTGATGACGAGCCCCACCGGCACCAGCACCAGAAGCGCGACGATGGCCGCGCAATCCTCCCGGAAGAAGGAGAGCCACAGGCCCCAGAGCGTGTCGGTGCCCTGGAGCATCACCTTCAGCAGGCGGCCCGAATGGGTCTCCCCGTGGAAGGAGAGGGGAAGCTGGAGGACGTGCTCGAAATATTCGGTGAGGACGCCCAGGCGCCGCTTGTGGGCCAGCCGATCCGCATGGAGCGACACCAGCACGCCCGCGACGATGGAGAACAGGCCGAAGGCGGCCCAGGCCATGAGCAGCGGCGACAGGGCGGAGAAGGTGAGCGCTCCGCCGCCCGCATTGCCCGCCAGCGCATTGACGATGCGCCCGAACAGAACCGGCTCGGCGAACTGCGCCACGGCGAGCGCCACGTTGCCCAGCGCCAGCAGCATGCCGAGCCGCGCCTGTGGCCCCAGCAGGCGCAGCGCGCGGCCATAGGTGCGCAGCAGGGACAGCATGGTTCAGAGCACCTTGTCGGCGATCATGGCGCCGATGGGGATGGCGGACGTGGCGGCCGGGGAGGGCGCGTTGCACACATGCAGCATGCGGTCCGTTTCCAGGAACAGGAAGTCGTGCACCAGCGTGCCGTCCGCCAGCACCGCCTGCGCGCGGATGCCCGCCTCGCAGGGGCCGAGATCGTCCAGGGCCAGTTCCGGGCAGTATTTGCGGCATTCCTCCAGGTAGCCGGACTTGAACAGCGAGTTGCGGGCCTCCTTCAGCGTGGCGCCCGGATGCTGGGACAGGGTGCGCCAGAAGCCGGGGAAGGCGAGGGTCTCCGCCAGGTCCCGCAGGTTCAGCGAGAGCTTGGGATAGCCCTCCCGCGCCAGCCCCAGGACCGCGTTCGGCCCCACCGTCACCGAGCCGTCGATCATGCGGGTGAGGTGGATGCCGAGGAAGGGGAGCGTCGGGTCGGGGATGGGGTAGATGAGGGTCTTCACCACCTCGTTCAGGTGCGGCTTCAGGCGGAAATACTCGCCCCGGAACGGGATGATGCGGTGGCGGATGGGAAGCCCCGCGAGGCGGGCCAGCCGGTCGGACTGGAGGCCGGCGCACACGACGAGCTTGCGGGTGGCATAGGCCGTGCCGCCCGCCACCACCTCCACCACGTCGCCGCTCTCGCGGATGGCGCTCACCGCCGCGCCGAGGCGGATCTCGCCGCCCGCGGCCTCGATCTCGCGGCCCATGGCGGCGCAGACCTGCTTGTAGTCCACGATGCCCGTCATGGGCGCGAACAGGCCCGCGCGGCCGGTGATGCGCGGCTCGCGCCGCTTCAGTTCGGCCGCGTCCAGCCGCTCCAGGGGCACGTTGTTGGCCACCGCCCGCTCATAGAGCGCGTTCATGCGCGCCACCTCGCCGTCGCTGGTGGCGACGAGGGTCTTGCCGCACACCTCGAACGGGATGTCGTGGGCCGTGCAGAATGCCTTGGTGGCGGCCTCGCCCTTGCGGCACAGCTCCGCCTTGAAGCTGCCGGGGGCATAATAGATGCCCGCATGGATGACGCCGCTGTTGTGGCCGGTCTGGTGGCGCGCCAGCCCGCTCTCCTTCTCCAGCACCAGGATGGCGGCGCCCGCACGGCGCTCGGCCAGTTGCATGGCCGTGGACAGGCCCACGATGCCGCCGCCGATGATGATGAAGTCGTAGATCATGGTGCTCTCCGCCCCTGTTTGTACCGCGCCCGGAGGGGGGACGGGAGATGCGGCGCGTCGTCCCGGCCTTGATGCGCCCCCGATCCTCCCCCAGAACAGGTGAAACGTGCCCGCCGAGGACCCCTTCATGACCGACCCGACCACCCCCCTCCCGAACACGTCCGACCGGCGGCTGGAGGTGGCGCGCGCCGATTTCGAGCGCGCGCGGGCAGCGGGCATCATCGAGGTGGGGCAGGCCGAGGCGCTATGGACCTTCCTCGAGGGTCAGGCCGCTCCGGCCCTGAAGCCCGGCGAGGCGCGCTTCAGCTTCGGGCACACGCTCTATTATTTCGGCGGGCTGCTGGCGATCGCGGCCATGAGCCTGTTCATGACGCTGAGCTGGGACGTGCTGGGGCCCTGGGGCATCTGCGTGCTCGCCCTCCTCTACGGCGCCGGCTGCTGGGCCATGGCGGAATGGCTGGCGGCGCGCGACCTCGCCATTCCGGCGGGACTGTTGGGCGCGCTCGCGGTGTTCCTGGTGCCGCTCGCCACCTGGTCAGCGCAGCACGCGCTCGGCCTGTGGCCGGAAGTGTCCGGCGCGGTCTCCGGCAACAGGTTCAACCAGTATCACCAATGGGTGGACGGGCGCTGGCTGACGCTGGAACTGGCGACCCTGGCAGCGGGCGCGCTCGCCCTCTGGCGGCTGCGGCTCCCGTTCCTGGTGATGCCCGTGGCCCTGACGCTCTGGTACATGAGCATGGACCTGTCCCGCTGGCCGCCCGGCGAGAGCTGGGACATGGACCATGCCCGGCGCATCTCCATCGCCTTCGGCATCGCCATGTGCATCGCGGCGGGCGTTCTGGACCGCATCCGGCGGCGGCACGGCACGGCGGATTTCGCCACCTGGCTCTATCTGTTCGGCGCCATCGCGGCCTGGGGCGGCATCACCGCCAGCGACAGCGGCAACGAGATGGCGCGCCTCGCCTATGCGCTGATGAATGCCGCTCTGGTGCTGTTCGGGGCCATGATCAACCGGCGGATCTTCACCATTCTCGGCGCCTTCGGGGTGGCGGGGTATCTGGGTTATCTCGCCTTCGAGCTGTTCGAGGACAGCCTGCTGTTCCCGCTGGCCTTGACCGCCATCGGGCTCTCCCTGGTGGCGGTGGGAATCTGGTGGCAGCGCCACGAGGACGCCATCCACCGGGGCCTGAGGGCGCTGTTGCCCGAGGCGGTCCGGCGCGCGTGATCGCGCGCCGGGACGTGGTCACACGTCCACGCTGGCCTTCAGCGCGTTCTCCTGGATGAATTCGCGGCGCGGTTCCACCACGTCGCCCATCAGGCGGTTGAACAGGTCGTCGGCGGCGTCCAGTTCCTTCACCCGCACCTGGAGCAGCGAGCGGGCGTTCACGTCCAGCGTCGTCTCCCAGAGCTGGTCGGGGTTCATCTCGCCCAGGCCTTTGTAGCGCTGGAGCGAGAGGCCCTTGCGGCCGGCGTCGGTCACGGCGTCGAACAGGTCCACCGCGCCGAACAGCGCGTGTTCCTCGGACTTGCGCCGCAGCGTCGCGCCACGGTCGAACACGCCATCCATCTCGCCCGCCAGGGTGTCCAGGCGACGGGCGTCGGGCGAGGAGAGGAAGGCGGCGTCCAGCGTGCTCACTTCCTTCACGCCGCGCACCACGCGCGAGAAGCGCATGCCGGTCTCGTCCACCTCGGCGGTCCAGCCGCGCTCGGTCTCTTCCGCAAGCTGGTCGAGGCGAGCGGCGACCCGGGCGCCGGCTTGCGCCGCCGCGTCCTCGTCCTTGGTGAGGCCGGGGCGCAGGGCGCCCGCGAGCGCCGCCTGCTCGGCCACCGCCTTGTTGTAGCGGGGATGCAAATTGTTCAGGCCCGCCCGGAACTGGCGGCTCGCCTCCACCACCGCGGCGAGGTCCGCCCCCGTGCGCACCTCGCCCGAGGCGAGGTAGAGGCCGGCATCGTCGAGGCCGGCGGTGATGAGATAGTCTTCCAGCGCCCGCTCGTCCTTGATGTAGCTCTCGGACTTGCCGCGCATCACTTTGTAGAGCGGCGGCTGGGCGATGTAGAGATGGCCGTGCTCCACGATTTCCGGCATCTGCCGGAAGAAGAAGGTGAGCAGCAGCGTGCGGATGTGGGAACCGTCCACGTCCGCGTCGGTCATGATGATGATCTTGTGGTAGCGCAGCTTGCCGATGTCGAAATCATCGCGGCCGATGCCGGTGCCGAGCGCCGTGATGAGCGTGCCGATCTGCTCCGACGACAGCATCTTGTCGAAGCGGGCGCGCTCCACGTTGAGGATCTTGCCGCGCAGGGGCAGCACCGCCTGGAAGGCGCGGTCGCGGCCCTGCTTGGCGGAGCCGCCGGCCGAGTCACCCTCGACGATGAAGAGTTCGGACTTGGCGGGGTCGCGCTCCTGGCAGTCGGCGAGCTTGCCGGGCAGGGAGGCCACGTCCAGAGGGTTCTTGCGGCGCGTCAGCTCGCGGGCGCGGCGGGCGGCCTCGCGGGCGGCGGCGGCTTCCGCCACCTTGCCCACCACGCTTTTCGCCTCGGTGGGGTTTTCTTCCAGCCACGTGCTCAGGGCCTCGCCAACGAGGCTCTCCACCACGGGGCGAACCTCGGAGGAGACCAGCTTGTCCTTGGTCTGGGAGGAGAATTTCGGGTCCGGCACCTTCACGGAAAGGACGGCGGTCAGGCCCTCGCGGCAATCCTCGCCGGACAGGGAGACCTTCTCCTTCTTGGTGACGCCGGAGGTCTCCGCATAGCTCATCACCTGGCGGGTGAGGGCGGCGGCGAAGCCCGTGAAATGGGTGCCCCGGTCCCGCTGGGGGATGTTGTTGGTGAAGCAGAGCACGTTCTCGTGGTAGCCGTCGTTCCACGACAGCGCGGCTTCCACGGTGATGCCGTCGCGTTCGGCATGGATGAAGACGGGCTTGGCGATCAGCGCCTGCTTGGAGCGGTCGAGATAGCGCACGAAGGCCTCGACGCCGCCCTCATACATCAGCTCCTCGACCTTCGGCTCCGGCCCGCGCGCATCGGTGAGCACGATGCGCACGCCGGAATTCAGGAAGGCCAGCTCGCGCAGGCGATGCTCCAGCGTGGCGTAGTCGAAGACGATCTTCGTGAAGGTCTCCGGGCTCGGCAGGAAGGTCACCTTGGTGCCGCGCTTGTCGCCCGCATTGTCGTTCACCACCTTCAGGGGCGCTTCCGCGTCCCCGTGGCGGAACCGCATGTAGTGTTCCTTGCCGTCCCGCCAGATGGTGAGGTCGAGATGCGTGGAGAGGGCGTTCACCACGGACACGCCCACGCCGTGCAGGCCGCCCGAGACCTTGTAGGAATTCTGGTTGAACTTACCGCCCGCATGAAGCTGGGTCATGATGACCTCGGCGGCGGAGACCCCTTCCTCGGGGTGGATGTCGGTGGGAATGCCGCGCCCGTCGTCGGTGACGGTCACGGAGCCGTCCGCGTTCAGCGTCACGGTCACTTCCTGGGCATAGCCCGCCAGGGCCTCGTCGATGGCGTTGTCCACCACCTCGTACACCATGTGGTGCAGGCCCGAACCGTCGTCGGTGTCGCCGATATACATGCCCGGGCGCTTGCGCACCGCGTCCAGGCCCTTGAGGACCTGGATGGACTGGGCGCCGTAGTCGTTGGGGGATGCCGCGGGCGCGGGCTCGGCCATGATGTGTCTCGAATCGTTGAAAGCGTTGAACTCTTAATACCGCAAACCGGCTTTTATTTGGTGGCGACGGTCACGGCCGCGCCTGCCATGGCGACACCGCAGGTGCGGTTCAGCCAGCGCATGGCGCGGGTGGAGGCGATGAAGCGCCGGGCGCGGTCCGCCACCAGAACATAGCCCGCGAACACCAGGGTCAACACCACGGCGATGATGGCGGCCATTTCCAGGAAACCGAGCAGCGTCAGGTGCTCCAGGTCCATGAGGGTGGGCAGCAGGGCAAGATAGAAGGCCATGGTCTTGGGATTGCCCATGGACAAGGCGAGCCCCGCGCCGAACAGTTCCAGCGGGCCACGGTCCGGCCCATCGGTCTGCGGGCCCTGCGCGGGCGGCGTCGCGGGATCGGTCCAGAGGCGATAGGCGAGGTAGAGCAGGTAGGCGGCGCCCGCGAGCCGCACCACCACGAACAGGCTCCCCAGCGCCGCCGCGAGCGCGGCGAGGCCGAGGCAGGCCGCCGCGAGCCAGAGCATGTCGCCAAGGGCGAGCGCCGCGATGAAGGCCGTGGAGCCGGCGCGTCCGCGCGACAGCGTGCGGGCCACGATCGCGATCACCGCCGGGCCGGGCGAGACGGCAGCCAGCGTCAGGATGCCCGCGAAGAAGGCGAGGGTACCAAAATCCATGCTTCACGTGTGCGCGTGCGCGCGCCTGGGGTCAAGCCCCAGCCGCGCACACACGGTCGTCCTGTCCCGCGTGGGGATCAGCCCTGGGCCGGGGTTCCGGCCGTCGCCTGGGCGGTGGCCTCGGCCGTCGCGCCGTCCTGGCGGGCGATGGCCTGGAGGTGGCTGTGCAGGGAGAGATGGTCCAGCGTCTTCAAGGGCAGGGCCGCGAAGGCGAGGACGCGGTTGCGGATATAGTGGAAGGCGGTCTCGAACGCCCGTTCCTTCTCGATGGGCGTGCCCTCGACCTTAGCCGGGTTCTCGATGCCCCAATGGGCGGTCACCGGGTCGCCGGGCCATTCGGGCAGGTCCTCGCCCGCCGCGTCGTCGCAGAGGGTGAAGATGAAATCCATCTCCGGCGCGCCGGGCGCGGTGAAGTCCGACACGGACTGGAAGCGCAGGCCCTCGGTCTCGAAATCCTCGGCTTCCAGGACCGCGAGGGCGACCGGGTTGATGGCGCCGTCCGGGTCGGTGCCGGCGGCGAACGCGCGGAACCGGTCGCCCGCATGGCGGTTCAGGATGGCCGCGGCCATCACCGAGCGACCCGCGCTGCCGGTGCTGAGGAAGAGCACGTTGTAAGGCTGGATGTCCTGCGCTTCAGTCAATTTGCCCCTCCACCACCATTCGGCCGACGCCATACATGGCGGGACAAATCCCACATGGAACATGACGGGCTTGTGACGATGCCGCCGGGGAGCGGACCGTACCGGGGAACGGCGGACAGGCCCGCCGCCCGGATCACATCACATAGACGCGGGTGCCCAGCGGCACGCGCTCGTACAGGTCTATGATGTCCTGGTTCAGCAGGCGCACGCAGCCGGAGGATACCTGCTGTCCGATGCTCCAGGGCTCGATGGTGCCATGCAGGCGGAACATGGTGTCGCGGTCGCCGTCATACAGGTACAGCGCGCGCGGGCCGAGCGGGTTGGTCTCTCCGCCCGGAAGGCCGCTGGCATAGGGGCCGTAGCGCTCGGGCTGGAGGCGGATCATGTTGGCAGTGGGGGTCCAACTCGGCCACTTTTCCTTGCGCTTGATGGTGGCCCATCCGCGATAGGAATAGCCCTGCTTGCCCACGCCCACGCCGTAGCGGATCGCCTTGCCGCCGGGCTGGACGAGATAGAGGAACTTGTCCTCCACATCCACCACGATGGTGCCGGGCGGATACTTCCCGGAATAGCTCACTTCCTGCCGCAGGTATTTCGGATCGATCTCGCTGACATCCACCGCATCCACCGCGAACGGCTCGCCGCCGATCGGGCCATACATGCCCGAAGCCGGGCTGAGCGGCGCCGGGCCGGTGGTCTGGCAGGCTGCGAGGAGGAGCGGAGCGCCGAACACGAAGACACGACGGCTGATCTCGGCAGGCTTGTGACTGTCGCTGGCCATGGGTCCCCGGTGCAGGAAAACGAATCGCTGGTAACCATGCCTAGCATGGGGGGAATCAGGGGGGGTGACTCTACGGACACACCCCCCGGAAACCCGGACGCGAAGCGCAATTTCTCGCGGAAACGTGAGTCGGCGCCGCTCAGCCCGCCATGGGCGCCACGGCACCCGGGCGAACCACGAGCCGGTCCCCGGTTTCGAGGTCGGCGAAGGCGGCGGGGTCGGCGCCGGTCAGGAACACCTGCGCCCCGAGCCGCGCCAGGGCCTGGAACAGCCCGGCCCGGCGGTCCCGGTCGAGATAGGCGGCCACGTCGTCCAGCAGCACCACGGGCGCCAGGGCGTGCATGGCGGTGACGAGCCGGGCATGGGACAGGGTGAGGCCGATGAGCAGGGATTTCTGCTCGCCGGTGGAGCAGCGCGCCGCCGGCAGGTCCTTGGGCCCGTGGGCGACGGAAAGATCGCTCAGGTGCGGGCCTTCCAACGTGCGGCCGGCGGCCCGGTCGCGCGCGCGGTTCTCGCGCAGCACCGCGCGGTAGCGGTCTTCCACCTCCAAAGCGGGGCGCTCGGCCAGAAGGCGCTCCACGGCACCGTCGAGGCCGATCCGGGCGAACGGGAAGGGGGAGGCCGCATCGCGGGAGGCCGCGATCTCGGCGGAGAGGCGCGTCACCGTCTCCAGGCGCGCGGCGGCGACCGCCACGGCGAGTTCCGCCAGTTCGTGCTCCACGGCGGTGAGGAGGCGCGCGTCGGCCTGCTCCTCCAGCAGGCGGTTGCGGCCCCTGAGCGCCCGTTCCAGGGCGTTGACCCGCGTCCCGTGCTCGCTGTCCACCGCCAGAACCAGCCGGTCGAGGAAGCGCCGGCGGTCCGAGGGCGGGCCGAGGAACAGGCCGTCCATTTCCGGGGTCAGCCAAACGACCTTCAAATGATCGAGGAAGGCGGAGGGGGAGGAGACCGGCTGCCCGTCCACGCGGTTCCGGCGCACCGCCGGGCCATCCGCCCGAGGCTCCATGCCGGTGCCGAGGGCGACCAGGCCGAGCGCGCCCTCCACCTGGGCCGCGACGGCGAAGCTGCCGTCCCCGCCGCTCTGGGCGAGGTCTTCCAGCCGCGCGCGGCGCAGGCCCCGGCCGGGGGAGAGGAGGGAGATGGCTTCGAGAAGGTTGGTCTTGCCCGCCCCGTTGGGGCCCGTCACCACTACCGGCCCGTCGCCGAAGGCGACCTGCGCCGAAGCGTAGGAGCGGAACCGGGTGAGGGTGAGGCGCCGCACCCGGGCGGCGGGCGCGGCCGATGGGGTCATGGCGTCGGCGGGCTCACACCCGCATGGGCATGAGCACGTAGAGGGCATTGGTCCCGGCGCGGTCGCACACCAGGGTGGGCGAGCCGGGATCGGCCAGCTTCAGCTCCGCCGTGTCACCTTCGAGCTGGGAGGTGATGTCCAGGAGGTAGCGGCTGTTGAAGCCGATATCGAGCGGCTCCGCCGCATAGTCCACTTCCAGCTCCTCGGTGGCGCTGCCGGAGTCCGGGTTGGTCACGGACAGGACCAGCCGCCCTTCGAGCAGCGAGAGCTTCACCGCCCGGCCCCGCTCGCTGGAGACGGTGGAGACGCGGTCCACGGCGGCGGCGAAGTCCGCCTTGTCCACCACCAGCGTCTTGTCGTTGTTCTGCGGGATGACGCGCCCGTAGTCCGGGAAGGTGCCGTCGATGAGCTTGGAGGTGAGCACGATGGCGCCCACCGCCACGCGGATCTTGGTGGGGGAGAGGGAGACGGAGACGCTGGCCTCCTTGTTCTCCAGCAGCTTCTGGATCTCGGCCACGGTCTTGCGCGGCACGATCACGCCGGGCATGCCCTGGGCGCCCTGGGGCGCGGGCATCTGGGCCTGGGCAAGCCGGTGGCCGTCGGTCGCCACCGCCCGCAGCACGGACGTGCCGTCCGCGGCCGTGGCCACATGCAGGAAGATGCCGTTCAGGTAGTAGCGCGTCTCCTCGGTGGAGATGGCGAACTGGGTCTTATCCACCAGGCGCCGGAAATCGGCGCCCGTCAGCTCGAAGGCGTGGCTGAACTCGCCCGCGGCGAGGTCGGGGAAATCCGCCTCCGGCAGGGTCTGGAGGGTGAAGCGGGCGCGGCCCGCGCGCACCTGGAGCGACCCGCGCTCGCCGGAAATCTCCAGCGCCACCTGCGCGCCTTCCGGCAGCTTGCGCACGATGTCGTAGAGCACGTGCGCGGGCACCGTGGTGGCGCCGGGCTGGCCGACGTCCGCCGGCACGGTCTCGACCACTTCCAGGTCGAGGTCGGTGGCCTTCAGTTCGAGGCCGCCGGATCCCGCGCGCATCAGCACGTTCGCCAGAATCGGAATGGTGTTGCGGCGCTCGACGACGCGGTGAACATGGCTGAGCGACTTGAGCAGCTCGGCGCGTTCGACGATGACCTTCATAGCCGGACCCGTGACCCTTGGCTCAGGGAAAAATCCATCGGTGCGGCGGGCGCCGCGCCGGTCCCGCCGGCCGCGATCCGCGAACCCTGGGGGCGCCGACATTGCCGCCGCCGCGACAGCAAAGCAAGTGCGCTGCGGGCATTTCCCCGCAACGCACGGTTCTCATCCCCGCACCTATTCGTTCACGAGGCGCTTCAGGGCCTCGATTTCGTCCGCCAGGGCGCGGTCGGAGGCGATGAGCCCGTCGATCTTGCGGACCGCGTGCAGCACGGTGGTGTGGTCCCGCCCGCCGAAGCGGCGGCCGATCTCGGGCAGCGAGCGCAGCGTCAGCGTCTTCGCCAAATACATGGCGATCTGGCGCGGCTTCACCACGTTGGCGGTGCGCCGCTGGGACAGCAGATCCGCGCGGGACACGTTATAGTGCTTGGCGACCACCCGCAGGATGTCCTCCACCCGCACGCGCTTGGGATCGCTCGGCCGGACGAGGTCGCGGATGGCGGTCTCCGCCATCTCCAGCGTCACCGGCTCGCCGGTGAGGCGGTTGCAGGCCAGCAGCTTGTTCAGCGCGCCGTCGAGGTCGCGGCCGCTCTGGCCCACATTGCGGGCGAGAAGCTCCAGCACGGGGGCGGGAACCTGGAAGCCCCGGTGCTGCTCGGCGAGCGCCTGGGAGCGCGCCTTGAGGATCTGCAGGCGCAGCTCCTCCTCCAGCGTCCCAAGCTCCACCACGAGGCCGCCGGCGAGGCGCGAGCGCACCCGGTCGTCCAGCCCGTCCAGCTCGGACGGCGGCCGGTCGGCGGCCACCATCACCTGGCGGCCGGCATCGATCAGCGCGTTGAGCGTGTGGCAGAATTCCTGCTGCATGTTCTTGCCTGTCAGGAATTGCAGGTCGTCGATCAGCAGGGTGTCGATGCTGCGCAGCGCGTCCTTGAAGGCGATGGCAGCATGGCTCTTCAGCGCGGCCACGAAGCCGTACATGAAGCGCTCGGCGGTGAGATAGACCACGCGCCGGCCCCGCGCCGCGCCCGCCCAGGCGGCGGCCTGCAACAGGTGCGTCTTGCCCAGGCCAACCGGGGCATGGAGATAGAGCGGGTTGAAGATGGGGGCAGCGCCCGCGGCCGCGTCCGCCACCTGCCGCGCGGCCGCGTGGGCCAGCGTGTTGGACTTGCCCAGCACGAAGGTCTCGAAGGTCAGGCGCGGATCGAGCGGGGAGCCCGCCGCCACGTCAGACGTGGCAGGCGCGGCCGGGGCCGCTGCCGGGGCCGGCGCCGCCACGGCCGGCTGGGACGCGCGGCGCGGCTCCACCGGCTGCTCCACCACGGTGGCGCGGGGCTCGCGCGCCTTCAGGGGCTGGCTGCGGATGGCGGCCGAGCGCACGGCCACGTCCACCTTGCGGGGCGCGCCGGTCTCGTCGCGCCACAGCTCCGCGAGGCGCTCCACGTAATGGCCCTGAATCCAGGACTTGAGGAACCGCGTGGGAACGGACAGGTGCACGGTGTCGCCGCTCACCTTGTCCAGCTCGAGCCGGGCGAACCAGGAGGAATAGACGTCCTCGCCGATCTCCTGCCGCAGACGGGCGCGAATGCGGTCCCAATGCTGGGCAGGCTCGTCCGCCGATGCCGCGCCGGTGATGGCCGGGCCGAATTTCGCGACGTCGACGGGTTCGGGTTTCAGCATAAGGGTTTGGACCGCGCGGAGCGGCTCCCTGTTGGCAACGGCACGGGCGTCGGCGCCGTTAACGGGCGCGCCACAGGCCGGAAATGGAATTTCGGGGTTCAGGAGGAGCCGGGATGACCCTCAGCGGACGGGCGGACTTCGCCCGTCCTCGCAGTCTTTGGCGACGGCATCCTCACCCGGAGGAGGGGGGGAAACGCCGTTGAAAGCGCCAAAAAGCGCGCTGGTGCCACAGGTCATAGCCGCCCCATCTGCCGTGGACCAGCTGTCCATCGGACCGTCGTTGTAAAGTTTTGTTGTGATTTAAACGCGCGATCCTGAACAGCTATAGGTTCAAGGATAGAACAGTATCAACAGACTGAATAACTGCCACGAAGTCTGTAGGCTTCTTTGAGGGTGGGTGAGCACATAAAGCACGCATGCGATACCCTCCCTTGCCCACGAAGAGTCGTGAAACTTGCTGTCTGTTGATGAATTCCGAGTTAGCCCCCGGAAGCGAGATTGAACATACACAGGCGCTGGGAGGTGCGCAACGCCTTTCCCCCGCAGAGCAGGATTGTGGGGGAAAGCCCCCCTGACGCTCCTTTCGACGTCGCTTTTATTTCAGCCGGCAAACCTCTGATCAAACAACGAGAATCGAAGGCGTCGCAGTGCGGGTCCCAGTTCGTAGGACTTCTGTCTCTATTTATCATGATACCTCCAATGCCTGCCGGTTCGGAGCGAGTTTGGAGCTTTAGGCATAACCTCTTCGCCGCGCACACTTTTTCCTGCGCGCTCGCGAAGGGGGATAAAGCGGGTGGGAAGCCGGCTCGGTGAGGCCCCTCCCTTGACCTGCCATTTGTCCTAGGGCAGCCCCCGCGACAGGGGAATCGGGACGCCAATCCAGGTGGGGCGGGGAGGGGGCAGACCTCAGTCCTGATGCCGGTGGCACGCACGCGGCGGGAAGGACGGCGGACCTAGGGGTGCGGACATTTCGCGGGCCTCGGCGCAAGGCGGCCCGGCCATGACCGGCCCTGGTCCAGGGCTTCCGCTTGGCGGCATCGGGCGCGGGTCCGTGACGTCCGGGGCTTCGGCGCGCGGGGGGGGGCGGACCAGCCGCCGGGCGTGGTGCGACGCGCGTTCAACGCCGGGCGGCCGCTTCCGGCCATGGCCGACGAAGCCTTGTATGTGCCGCTCCAGCCGCGCGGCAGGCTCCCTGCGGGCGGCTCTGGACCTTCGATGTCGGGGGGATGTTTCGGAGGAGGGGTCTGGAGCCCGGCTTGAAGATGCGGGGCCGGACGGCGCCGCCTCAGGCCGGGGCGTCAGCGGCCCGGTCGTCATCGGGCAGGGGCGTCATCGAGCGGGGTCGTCATCGAGCCGGGGCGTCAGTGGCGCCGACCCACCCCCAGCGCCAGGACATCCGGCGGCCCCGGCCCAACGCAAAAAGCCCGGCGCAGGGCGCCGGGCTTTTTGAAAGCGTCGCGAAAGGAGGCCTCAGGCGCTCAGCTTGCGGAGCTGCGCAGCGAGGCGGGACACCTTGCGGGAGGCGGTGTTCTTGTGGAGCACGCCCTTGGTCACGGCGCGCATCAGCTCCGGCTCGGCGGCCTGGAACGCGGCGGTGGCCGCCGTGGCGTCGCCGGACGCGACCGCGTCGTCGAACTTGCGAAGGAAGGTGCGCACGCGCGAGCGGCGCGAACGATTGATCTCCGTCCGACGCTCGATCTTGCGCGCGGCCTTCTTAGCGGAGGGCGTATTGGCCATCGGCCGTCCTCTATCCCTTGTCGCGCGCGATCCTTCCAGTGAAGGCCGCGCAGCAGTAAAATGAATGCCAGTGCCGGCAAGCGAGGCCGCCAGCGAAGTAGGCGGCTTATAAGGTCGCGGCGGCTCCGCGTCAACTGAAAGCCGCAGGGGCCGGGTCCCGCCGCGTGCAGCCCAGCCTTGCGACGCAGTGGTCTCTGGACGGACGCCCCCCGGCTCACGTATGGCTGTCCTTATATATAGGCGCGGCTTGATGCTGCGGTCTTCGTACGCCTGGAAACAAGGGAATTGGCATGAGCGAAGTGGCGGTGGCCGAACGGCCCGTGACCGACAGTCTCGTGACCGTCTTCGGAGGGTCGGGCTTTCTGGGCCGCTATGTGGTGCGCGCGCTGGCGCGGCGCGGCTACCGGATTCGCGTGGCCGTGCGCCGGCCCGATTTGGCGAACTTCCTTCTGCCGCTCGGCTATGTGGGCCAGATCCAGCTCACCCAGGCCAATGTGCGCTATCCCGATTCGGTGATGGCCGCCGCCGAGGGCGCGGACGCGGTCGTCAATCTGGTGGGCATCCTCGCGCCCGGCGGGCGTCAGTCCTTCGCGGCGGTCCACGCCTTTGGCGCCAAGGTGATCGCGGCGGCCGCGTCGGCGAACGGGGCGGCCCTCGTCCATGTCTCCGCCATCGGCGCGGACCCCGATTCCCCCGTGGGCTATGCCCGCACCAAGGGCGAGGGCGAGGCGGCGGCGCGCGCGGCGGTGCCCTCGGCCATCATCCTGCGCCCCTCCGTGATTTTCGGCCCCGAGGACCGCTTCTTCAACCGCTTCGCGGGCCTCGCGCGCCTGTCCCCCGTCCTGCCGCTGATCGGCGGCGGGCACACCCGCTTCCAGCCGGTGTTCGTGGCCGATGTCGCCGCCGCCGTGGAGCGCGCGGTGGACGGCAAGGCGAAGGCGGGCACCGTCTATGAGGTGGGCGGGCCGGAGGTACGCACCTTCCGGGAGCTGATGGAGCTGACCCTGCACGAGATCGGCGCGCGGCGCGTGCTGCTGGACGTGCCGTTCGGCCTCGCGGACTTCCAGGCCCGCTTCCTGGAGAAGCTGCCGGGCGCGCTGCTGACGCGCGACCAGGTGGCCATGCTGCGCCATGACAATGTGGTCAGCGACGCCGCCACCGCCGAGGGCCGCTCCCTCGCGGGCCTCGGCATCGCCCCCGCGGCGCTGGGCAGCGTTCTGCCGAGCTATCTTTGGCGTTTCCGCAAGGCGGGCCAGTTCACCCGCGTGGAGACCTGAGCGCAAAGCCGGGGCAGGGGCCCCGGACCAGGGCGGGGCGGCGCGCCGTGACCCCGTGGACCGGCATATCATGAGCCTCGACATCAAGATCTGCGGCGTGAACACGCCCGACGCGCTGGAGGCCGCCCTGGCCGCCGGGGCGGACCTCGTGGGCTTCGTCTCCTTTCCCAAGAGCCCGCGCCACCTGGAGCTGGACGCCATGCGCGCCCTGGCCGGGGCGGTGGCGGGGCGCGCGCGCATCGTGCTGCTCACGGTGGATGCGAGCGATGCGGAACTGGAGGCGCTCATCGCCGCCGCCGGGCCGGACATCCTCCAGCTTCACGGCCACGAGACGCCCGAGCGGGTGGCGCAGGTCCGCGCCCGGTTCGGCCGCCCGGTCATGAAGGCCATCTCCGTGCGCACGGCGGCCGATCTCTCGGTGGTGCCCGATTATGCGGCGGTGAGCGACATCCTCCTGTTCGACGCCAAGCCCGATCCGGGCGCCCTCCTGCCGGGGGGGAACGGGCGGGCGTTCGACTGGGATCTGCTGCGCTCTCTTGACCC
>JACESF010000082.1 GCA_013911975.1 Hyphomicrobiales bacterium
GCCGAAGGACGTCAACTGCTCCGCCACGAAGGCGGAGGTCTTGGGCAGGTCGTACATCAGCTCGGGCGTCTCATGCAGATGCCGCCGCCATGCGGTCAGGTCTTCCAGGGCATCGGCAAGGCGGTTGATCACAGGCATGGGTCGCTCCTCGCGGCGATGGTGCGCGCGCACGGTAATGGGGTCAATGGCGCCGCTCTGGATCGGCCGGCGGCCGGAGCGCCATTTCCCCAGACGGCCCCTTGACCCTGCGGCGTCCGCGGCCTACGAACGCGCCCTCAGTGAGCCCGTAGCTCAGCCGGTAGAGCACGTGACTTTTAATCATGGGGTCTCGGGTTCGAATCCCGACGGGCTCACCATGAACTTCCCGCCCCCTGACCCTCGCGCGCGGTCTCAGAGCGCCCAGTCGCCGGATGGCTGGCTGAAGCCCAGGGTCACCACGAGATCGTTGTAGTCGCGGTCCGAGTGCCCGTCTGTGACGAGCATGTCTTCGATGCCGAAGGTGACGCCTCCATCGGCGCGGCCGAGCGCCATCACCTGCGCCATGCCGCCGGGATTGGCCGCGGCATAGGACGAGAACAGGGTGCCCGGGTCGTCGTTCACCAGCAGGAGCAGGCCGTAATTGCGCGTGGCGTTGAGGGCGAGCTGGTCGAACGAGGCCTGCCCGCCGAACTCCGGCAGGTCGTCCGCCCGGAGCACGAGGTCCGAAGCCTGGGCCAGGGCGAAGGCGGCGGCGAGATATCCCGCATCGCCCGGCAGGTAGGTCTGCCCCTCGAACGTCACCTGCCCGGTGCTCTGCTCCGCCTCGTAGAAGGCGAGACCGTTCTCGAAGGCCGCGAGCCGCTGGACGGACACGGTGGGCTGGTCCAGCAGGACGCCCGTCGCGATGGAGCGGCTGCCGCCGAGGGTGAAGGTCACTTCGTATCCGCCCTCGAACGTCGCATGGGCACTGTTCCCGTCCGCCTGGAGGGACGAGAGGGTCAGCGCCTGCCCGTCGATCGTGGCGACCGGCAGCCAGATGCCCGCCGCCATCTGCCCGCCGGGCACGGCCGACATGCTGCCGACCGCCTGCCCTTCCGAGGCCAGCCAGGCGGCGTGGGAGAGGCTGCTATAGGAGAGCGCGGAATCGTGGCGGGAGGCCGCGTCGTCGAGGATGGAGACGATGCTGCCGTCGTCCAGAGACTGGAGGCCGAAGCTCACGGCGCCGCCGAGCGCGTCGTCGCGGATGGCGGACAGGGCGGTGGGCCGGACGAAGGCGAGGATGAGGTCGGCGGGCACCGTCTCGAAGGAGGCGCCCCACCAACCGGCGACTTGGATGTTGCCGAAGAATTCGAGATTGGCCGGATATGGCGCGCCGGGGAGCGGGTAGAGGTCCGTCCAGGGGTCGAACGTGGTCCCGTGGCGGCCCGGATCGTAATAGAGCGGGTTCAGCGGGAAGTCCGAGGGATTTTCGCTGAAGACATTGGCCAGCCACCAGTTTTCCCAGCGGTTCGCAACGTAGAGAATGTCGCCGAATGTGACGCAGCCGCCGATGTCGCTGCCATAGGAGAGGGAGTTGCCCTCGGGAAAGACCTTGAAGGGATTGTTGGCATTAAGGGCATCGTCTGACGCGAACAGCGGGCCGAAGTTGAAGGTGCCGACTGCGTTGCCGTAGGAGATGTTGTTGATCAGCTCCAGGAACCGGCTGCCACCATCGGTGTAGAAGACGTTGCCGCCTGCATAGGATGCCTTGTCATACGCATAGTTGTTCGCGATCACGGTGCCGTCGAGGCCGAGATCGAACGGGTTCCCGTCCTGAAAGCCGGTCGTATAGATCGCGCCGCCGTCCCAGGCCTTCTGCAGAAAACGAGTGATCGTGTTACCGGTTATTTCGTTGCCGCCCATGATGGTCGGCGTTGTATTGAATCCCCACTGGCCGGGAAGCGCGCCGTCGAGGCCCGGGAAGCTCCCCATTTCCACATAGGTGCCCAGCAGAGGGTCGTAGGCGAGCCATTGGTCGCGCAGGCCCCAGCCCCAGCCAATGGAAATGCCGGACCACGGAACATCGGCAATGTAATTATTGCTGATCCGGCTGTTTTGCGCGTATCCGAGGAATATGGCTGCGACGTCGATATAGTCGATTCCGATATTCTGGATGACGTTGCTGTCGATGACATTGTTCCGGGTGATCCCGGAATCGCTGCTTGGTCGCGCGTCTTCCGCATTCACGCCGCCAACCTGGATGGCGGAGGAGGAAATGTCCCGGAAGACGTTGTTAAGGATGGAATTGTTCTGCGCCCCGCCCGCGAAATCCAGCGCTGCGCCCCCGAGATGGGCGAACACGTTGTTCGAGAACGTGATGTTGGTTCCGTCCGTGAAGGAGATGTTCCCCGGTGTCCGGGTCACGTCCTCGAAATGCCCGATCTGGTTCGCCTCGTGCCCGCTTCCGGTGATGTGAAACCCCGCCTGGTCGCTCACATAGCCGTTCTGGGCCGCGTCAAGCCAGGTGGCATACTGGAAGCTGAGGCCGTCGAAGGTGAGGTTCGAGGCGCCGTTACCTGAGATCAGCGTCTCCTGGACGGGAAGCTGGACGTCGTGCCCGTTCGGGTCGTCGCCCGCCCGGGTGACGAGGTAGAGCTTGCCGGTGGACTGATCCAGGTACCATTCCCCGGTCTGGTCCAGGAACTGGTACGCGTTGATGAACTTCGTGACGCGCCAGAAGCTCCACTCGTTGGCCTGACCCAGCACCTGCTCGCCGGTGAGCGGATCGATGATGCTCAGCGTCATGTCGGTGCCGGCCGGCACGAGCGCGGGAAGGCTCACGGAGATCTGGTTCGTGATCGGATCGACGCCGGTGACGAGCCCCAGGTCCAGCTGGGTGCCCGACACCGTGGCGGCAATGGTCATGCCCACCTGGATGTCCGTGACCGCCAGCGTCCCGTCCAGGGTGAGGACGAAGGGGTCCGAGGTGGCGCTGCCGGAGGGGAGCCCGCGAATGAGGTTGGCGTTCGTCCAGGCCGGGTCGAGGAGCGAGATCAGCCCCACGGTCGGCGCGTCCACCGGGTTGAGGGACGGGATGCTCGCCGAGGGCGCCGCAACGGACGTCAACGGCACCGACATCATCTTCCACTGGGTGTAGACCACCGCCGAGATGTCGCTGACATTAGTCCAGGTGGTGGGATCCTGCCAGTTTGCCGGGTTCGACGAATCCACCACATATTCGATGCCCGACACGCCCGGCAGGTCGTAATAGGTGGGCCGGAACCCCTCGGGATAGGCGTCCGCCGCGTTGCTTTCCGCGACCGTGGCGCGCACGCCGTCCACGTAGAGCTGCGCGCTGTCCACCCCGAGGCCGACATTCGCTTCCCAAAGCTGGGCGCCGGGCGCGAGGGTCAGGTGCGGATCGGACACCGCCGTCCAGCCGGTGACGGCCTGCCCGCCGGAGATGACCGGATGTTCGCCCGCCACCGCCTGGTAGCGCACCACATGGCCGTCGCGCCCGGAATCCGATGCATCGAAGGTGAGCGGCTGCGACAATTGGTAGGTGCCGCCGCCGATATGAACCGTGACATCCGAGGTGAGGGGCGCCGCCGAGGCCAGCACCGCGCGGACAGCCGCCTGGGCGGCCTCGATGGTGGCGAAGGGATTGTCCCTCGTGCCGCTGCCGGACGGCGAGCCGCTCGCGGACACCCAGAACTCGATTCCCATCGGCAATTCCCCCGGTGCGTTCGGGCGCAAAATGCCCGTTGCGGGCCTTGTCGCCCGCAATGGCGAAAGGCCCGTGACACGGCGACCCCGTTTCACACCCCTGTCTAATAAATTGAGTCACCACGTCAATTGAAGGGGAAGGCAGCCTTGCGGATGTCGCTGCCGGTGCGTTAACCCTGTCCGCGGAGCCGCGTCTTCGCCCCTTTTCCTTCGCGCTTCGGCCGCTCTTCGGTGGAAGCCTGATCGCGGTTCATAAAGACAGGACACGCTCATGCTGTCGCGCAGACGTTTCATCGGAACCTTCCTGGGCGCCGCTGCCCTGGCGCCGGCCGCGGCCGTGATCGGCGCGTCCGAGGCGGACGCCCAGGTCGTCGTCCGCGTGCCCCCGCCCCCGCCGCGCCGCGAGCCGTTCCCGCCGCCGCGCCGGGGCTATGCGTGGGCGCCGGGCTATTGGCGCTGGAGCCCACGCGCCGGGCGCTATGTCTGGGTGTCCGGAAGCTGGGTCGTCGCCCGCCCCGGCTGGCGCTATGCGCCGGCGGGCTGGAACCGGCGCGGCGGCACCTGGGTCTATGTCCCCGGCCGCTGGGTGCGCTGACGCTCAGTTGGTGAAGGGAATGAGGGACGAGACGCAGCCGACGCAGTCTCGTCCCTCCTGCTTCGCCTTGTAGAGGGCCAGGTCCGCCTCGGCGGACAGGTCATCCTTCGTGGTCCGCGCCATCGGGTCCCATTGGGCGACCCCGATGGAGACCGAGAGCGGCAACGCGCCGTCCTTCCAGGACACCGTTTCGGCCCGCACCGCGAGCCGCAGGCTTTCGGCCACCTGGAGCCCGTCCGCGATGCGGGTTTCGGGCAGGAGAATGCCGAATTCGTCCCCGCCCATGCGCGCCACCACGTCGCTACGCCGCAGACGCCCGGCCACGATGGCGCCGAACTTGCGCAGGCACGCATCGCCGGCCGCATGGCCGTGGGCGTCGTTGATGGCCTTGAAGCCGTCCAGGTCCAGGATCAGCAGGCAGAAGGGCGCGCCGGTCCTCTGGGAGCGGGCGCATTCCTCCGCGAGCCGGTCATGGAAGTGCCGCCGCGACGACAGTCCCGTCAGCTCGTCCTCCACCACCAGCGCCGACAGCACGGAGCGCTCGCGTTCCATGATGGCGAGGATGAAGCCGAACATGCTGGCGGTCCAGCCGACCGCGATGGACAGGATCACCAGCACCGCCGGGAGGCGGGTGATCAGGCCGGGGATCGTATCCACGAAATAGGACAGCACCACCAGCGTGCGCACCACCTCGCCGGCGGCGGCGAAACACATGGAGACGACGATCACCCGCGCCGCGAGGCTGGCCCGCATGTGCGGGCGGGCGGTGTGGGCAATGAGCGAGAAGGGGGCAAAAGCGGTGGCCGCGTAGACGAGATCGAGGACCTGCAGGTTGGTTCCGGCTGCCAGCAGCGCGGCAGCGCCCGCCGCCGTGAGGAGCAGGAAGGCGCGCCAGGGCGCTTCGAGGCCGTAGAAGCGGCAGGTGCCGACCCAGGTCAGGTTGAAGCCGACACTGATGAGCAGGTGGCCGAGAAACTCATCGCCATAGCCGTGCAGCACGAAGCGCCGGACCACCAGGGCGCCGCCGAGCGCGAGGGTACAGACCGAGAGCGCCCACCATCCCACGCCGCGGACATGGGTGAAGGCCCGCCAGAGGACCACCCAGGCCAGGGCGAAGGTCGCGCCGAGGCACAGAAGAAGGATGTGAACCGTGAACAGGTCTATCTTCATGTCCCCACACGGACGGTCTCGTGACCTGTGGTCGCCGCGTCCGGTCTCCCGCCGACGGGGACCTTGGCGCGGGCGCTGGTACCATGATCCAATTGTTCCAAATTGAATCAAACGATACGAAATTTCGCGCCGATGGCATAGGCACAGCATGGACGGCGGGTCGCGGCCAAGTGCACACCGAACGACCTGGATCAGGCTCGCCTTGCCAATCCCCTCGCCCTCGCCTATGCCGAATGACGCTTGGTCTCCCGGGGGGTTTGATGCGGACTCAGTTTTCGTGGATCGGCGGCGCTCTGATAAGCCTGGGCCTCGCTGTGGGCGCGGGCCTCGCCGTGCCGGCGCTGGCGCAGAGCACCAATGCGCCGCATATCCCCATCACCCCGCACAATCCGAACATCATCAACCTGCCGGTGATCCCGCAGGGCAGCTATCTGGACCCCGGTCCCGGCGCGGCCATCAAGCCGGACGTGGGCATCGGGCATGACCGGAACGAGGACTATGTCTTCCCGCCGAACCTTGACGGCTGGATGGGCTCCTCCCCGCCCGGGGACCCGACCGCCAACGGCCAGTGGAGCCCGCTGCCCGGCGATACGCCGAGCTTCTGAGGTTTCTTTGGGCGCCGATCCCCGAGACCGGCGCCTGCGACATCGAAACATCCGGGCCGGGCAAGAGCCGGCCAAAAACAAAAAAGGCGGGGCATGGCCCCGCCTTTTTCGCGTCTGTCGGAAGGCTGATCAGCGCTTCGAGAACTGGAAGCTGCGGCGAGCCTTGGCGCGGCCGTACTTCTTGCGCTCGACCACGCGGCTGTCGCGGGTCAGGAAGCCGCCCTTCTTCAGGGGCGAGCGCAGCTCGGGCTCGTAGAAGGTGAGCGCGCGGGAGATGCCGTGGCGCAGCGCGCCGGCCTGGCCGGAGAGGCCGCCGCCGGAGACGGTGCACACCACGTCATACTGGCCTTCGCGGGCCGCGACCTGGAAGGGCTGGTTGATCATCAGGCGCAGAACCGGGCGGGCGAAGTACACTTCGACGTCGCGGTCATTGACGGTGATCTTGCCGGTGCCGGGACGAACCCACACGCGGGCCACGGCGTCCTTACGCTTGCCGGTGGCATAGGCGCGACCGAACTTGTCCAGCTTCTGGACGTGGACCGGCGCGTCCTGCTCGGGGCGGGCGCTCAGGGAATCGAGGGACTGCAGAACCTCGGCCATGTCAGTTCCTCACATTCTTGCGGTTGAGGCTCGCCACATCCAGCGCCACGGGCTGCTGAGCCTCGTGCGGGTGGGACGGGCCCTTATAGACGCGCAGGTTGCCCATGATCTTGCGGCCGAGCGGGCCGCGGGCCAGCATGCGCTCCACCGCCTTCTCGATGACGCGCTCCGGGAAGCGGCCTTCGAGAATGAACTTGGCGCTACGCTCCTTGATGCCGCCGGGGAAGCCGGTGTGGTGATAATAGACCTTCTGGTCGCGCTTGCGGCCAGTGAGGACCACCTTCTCGGCGTTCACCACGACGACATTGTCGCCGCAGTCCACGTGCGGGGTGTAGATCGGGCGGTGCTTGCCCTTCAGGCGCATGGCGATGATGGTCGCGAGGCGGCCGACAACGAGGCCGGAAGCGTCGATCACCACCCACTTCTTTTCGATTTCGGCAGGCTTGGCCGAATACGTCTTCATGGGTTGTTATCCGAATAAGAAGGCCGGGAGCACCACGCGAGGCGCGGCACGATCCGGCGATGACGCGGCTTGTAGCCCAATGCCGAAGTGGGGTCAACGCACATACGCCCAAAAAACATACGTAAAATCAATGGCTTGAAAAAATGGTATTTTAACACCGTAAATCAACCCGCTGAACGGGGAGCCTTTTTTCGCGGCCCTCAGCCCGCCTTTCGCCCCAGCTCCTCCATCTCCCGCAACCACCGTTCCCGCCGCTCCGCCGGCACCGCCCCAACCCGCCCCAGCAGGGTGCGCCGCACGGGGCCGAACCCGGAAAACTTGAGGACGTCCCCCTCCAGCGACCGCACGCCATGGGCGCCCAGCAGCCAGCGATAGAGGAAGGCGGGCGTTCCCATGGTGACGATGACCCGCGCCGACCGCCCCGTAAGCCGCGCCTCCGGGAAGCCACGCGGCTTGTAGACGAACGCGAAGCCGGGCCGGAAGACCTGTTCGAGCACTGCTTTAAGAGCGGCGGGCGCGGCGCCGAGCCAGAGCGGGAAAATTACCACCAGATGCGTGCAGGTTCGCAGCGCTTCCTGAACTTCCACCACAGCCTCAGGTATCGCGCCGTGCCCGTACTCCGCTTCGCTGCGGAGCGGCGGAATGGACAGCGTCGCGACGTCGAAGCGCCGCACCGCGTGGCCACCCGCCCGCGCGCCGCGCTCATAGGCGTCGGCGAGGGCGTGGCACAGATGGCCTCCCTCCGGGTCCGGATGGCCCTGCAAGATCAAAATCGATGCGCCCACGCCATCCTCCCGAACCGGCTCCCCGGGACTTAAGCGAAGGCGGACGGCGCGCTCAATCCGGGCGAACCCGCGTCAGGCGCGGTCGGGGATGGAATAGGTGGCCACGCAATGGGCGACGAGATCCGCGCCCTCGGCGCCCCTCAGCCCCACATCCCCCACCGCCAACCGCTTGCCCAGCTTGATGATGCGCGCGTCCGCGAACAGTTCGCCCGGCGGGGGCTTGCGCAGGAAATTGATGGACAGGTTCGTGGTGACGGCCAGGGGAACGAGGCCGATCTGGCCCAGCAGCGCCACATAGACCGCCACGTCCGCCAGCCCCATCATGGCGGGGCCGGAAATGGTGCCCCCGGGCCGCAACTGCTCCTCGCCTGCCTCCAGCCGCACCGTGGCCATGCGCGGGCCGAGGCTGACCACGCTGTGAGGGCGCCCCGGCCCGAAGGCCTGCGGGAATTCCCGCGCGAGGAAGGCCTCAAGCTCCGGAACCGTCACCACCACGCTCATCCGCCCGCCTCGCTTCTTGTTGTCGAACTTGCTTAAAGTAGGCCGCGAAAAGATCAACGCACGGAAGGAAGCGTCATGCCCGCCTCGAACCTCGCCTCGGCCGCCGACCCGATCGAGGGTCCGGTCCGCCGGACCGATGCGGACCATATCGCGACGCTGACCCTCGCCCGCGCCGCCAGCCGCAACAGCCTCTCCGACGCCACCATGGCCGCCTTCACCGCGCATCTGGCGGACATCGCCGAGGATCGCGGCGTGCGCGCCGTGGTGGTGACGGCCGAGGGGCCGGTCTTCTCCGCCGGGCACGACCTCAAGGAAATCCAGGCCCATCGCGGCGACGGCGACCGGGGCCGCGCCTATTACCAGGACGTGCTGAAGCGCTGCTCGGCGCTCATGACCGCCATCGTCCGCCTGCCCCAGCCGGTGATCGCGGCGGTGGAGGGCATGGCCACCGCCGCCGGATGCCAGCTCGTGGCGAGCTGCGACCTCGCGGTGGCGGGCGAGGCGGCGCGCTTCTGCACGCCGGGTGTGAATATCGGCCTGTTCTGCCACACGCCCATGGTGGCGCTGTCCCGCGCCGTGTCCCGCAAGCACGCCATGGAAATGCTGCTGCTGGGCGAGTGGGTGGAAGCGCCGGAAGCCTATCGCATGGGTCTGGTGAACCGGGTGGTGCCGCAGGGCGAGGCCCTCGCCGCCGCCCTGGACATGGCGGCCCGCATCGCGGCCAAGTCCCAGGTGCCGGTGAAGCTGGGCAAGGCGGCCTTCTACCAGCAGGCGGAGATGACTCTGGACGACGCCTACACGCTCGCCTCCGACGTCATGGCCACCAACATGCTGGCCCGCGACGCGGACGAGGGCATCTCGGCGGTGCTGGCCAAGCGCCACCCGGTCTGGGAGGATCGGTGATCGGGTTTACCTTCCCTAAACCATAAGTGCGCATTCTGAAGCCTCCCGGCATTCCGTCGGGAGGAAGCGGGATCGCACCGATGGCAGCAGGATGGGCCGATCGCCGGCGCACCGGCATTCCAGGCCGGGGGACACTCTTCCGCCATGCCCTGGCGGCCGGATGGCTGCTCCTGGCCCTCGCCCTGCTGTTCGCCCTGGTTCCCGGGCGCTACACCGCCCGCGCGGTGCTCTCCTTCGACGTGGCCATGCAGCCGCCGCCCGCCACCGTGCGCGGCATCGCCCAGGTCCTCACCTCGCGCGACCTTGCCCTTGAGGTGCTCGACCGCCTGCCCCCGGCGGCTGCGGCGGGCATCGCCAATCCCCTGTCCCCGCTCCAGGACTGGCTGGGCGGCGCGCCCGCGATCCCCCGCGAGCGCGCGGCCGCCGCGCTCCTGGCACGCCTGTCCGTGGAGCCCCGCCAGGGCGGGCGGACGCTGGACGTGTCCTTCACCGCCAATGATCCGCGCGTCGCCGCCGACGTGGCGAGCGCCTATCTCGCCGCCTTCGCCGCCATGCAGGCGGGCGCCCGCGACAGCGCGCCGGAACAGGCCGAGGCGGCCCTGCCCCGCCTGTCCGTGAGCGTCGCCCCCGATGTGCCGACGCGCCGCGACGCCCCGTCCCCGGGACTTCTGCTGGCGGCGGGCGGCTGCGCGCTGGCCCTGCTCATCGCCTCCGGCCGCGCCCGCGCGGATGCCAAGGAGCCGCCGGCGGGCAAGCGCGACCTGCCCCGCGCCCATGACGGGGCGCCGCGCGTCGCCTGGCTCGATGCCGGCCGAGGCGCGGGATTGCCGTGCCGCCGCGCGGCCCATGTGCTCGCCCGGCAGATGGCGGCCGATCCTGGGAATCGGCAACTCGCCATCGTCACCTCCGATTCGCCCTCAGAGCTTCCCGCCAGCTTCGCCATCACCCTCGCCCGGCAGCTCGCCGAGGAGAGCCGCGTGGCCCTGGTGGCGCTGGACGGCATGTCGGGGGAATTGTCGGCCCTGATCTCCGATCCCTGGGCGCCGGGCATGGCCGAGATGCTGTTCGGGGTGGCCGGTTTCGGCGAGACCATCCACCGGGATCCGCTCTCCCGCGCCCATATCATCCCGCCGGGACGGGACACGCGCGGCGGGTCCGGCGTGCTCGGCGCGGACCGACTCGGCCTGATCCTCACCTCCCTGCGGGAGACCTACGATTTCGTGATCGTGGCCGCGCCCGTCCTCGGGGCGGCGCCGGGTGCGGCGAAGCTCGCGCCGCTCGCGCCCTACGTGGTGTGCATCGAGCCGCCGAGCGAGGACGAGGCCAGCGTGGAGCCCTATGCGGCGCTGGCGTCCCAGGGTTTCGGCCGGGTGCTCATGGTGCGCGTGGCGGATGAGGAGAAGGCGGCGGACAGCGTGCCCGAGCGCGCCATTCTCCCGACTTTGAGCGCCGCCTGAAGATTCGGACGTTTCCGCGATACTTCAGTCAGTTACGACCTGATTCTCACGTCACCTCTCAGGCTTCGTCCCGCGATTGGGCTTCTCCATCCAGCGGATGAGCAGGCCTGCCGGGATCACCCACAGGGTGCCGAGCAGGATGTAGCTCACGGTCTGAAGCGCCCAGGGCAGGTCCGTCACGCGCCCCTGCGCCACCGCCATCGCCCCGAGCGCCCAGACCACCACCAGGATCAGCATGAGAACCGTGCCGATCAGTTTCCGCAGTCGTTGAGGCATTGCGCTTCCCCTTCATCGGACGGCCCTCCGTCCCCGAGCGACAGCCGGTCGTCTTGCCCGGAGCGCCGAGCCTCTATAACGGAACCGCCGCGGGGGCCAAAACGGAGCCGGGCAGATGGCGCAGACGATAGCGCAAGGCAGGACATCGCAGCAGAGCGGCGCGGGGCTTGGGTCCGTGCGCCTGTGGCTCGCGTTCGTCGCGGCGCTCATCGTGGCCATGGTGGTCGTGGGCGGCGCGACCCGGCTGACGGAATCGGGCCTCTCCATCACCGAGTGGAAGCCCGTGACCGGGGCCCTGCCGCCGCTCTCGGAGGCGCAGTGGCAGGCCGAGTTCGACAAGTACAAGGCCATTCCCCAATACGAGATCCTCAACAAGGGCATGGGGCTCGAAGGCTTCAAGCGCATCTTCTGGTGGGAATGGGCCCATCGGCTGCTGGGCCGGGTCATCGGCTTCGCCTTCCTGCTGCCCTTCCTCTATTTCGCCGTGCGCGGAGTGATGCGTGGGCCGCTCCTGTGGAAATGCCTCGGCCTGTTCGTGCTCGGCGGCCTCCAGGGGGCCATCGGCTGGTGGATGGTGGCGTCCGGCCTCACGCAGCGGGTTTCGGTGAGCCAGTACCGGCTCGCCGTCCACCTCACCCTCGCCTGCATTATCCTCGCGGCCACGGTGGCGGTGGCGCGCGGTCTCGCGGGCCGCCCCCGCTTGTCCGCGACGCCGGGCGTGCGCTGGGGCGCGGGCGCGCTGGTGGTGCTGGTCCTGGTGCAGATCTTCTCCGGCGGCCTCGTGGCCGGGCTCGATGCCGGCATGACCTTCAACACCTGGCCGCTCATGGACGGGGCGCTCATTCCCCCAGCGGAAAAACTGGCCGTCATTTCACCAGCTTGGCGGAATCTGTTCGAGAATGTGATGACCGTGCAGTTCCAGCACAGGATGATCGCCTACACGCTCTGGGCGGCCGCCCTGCTGCATGCGGTCCATGCCGGGCGCCAGGGCGGCGGCGCGGCGCGGCAGGCCTGGATCCTGTTCGGCCTCGTCTCGCTCCAGGCGGCGCTGGGCATCTTCACCCTGCTGCTCGTGGTGCCCATCGACATCGCCCTCGCCCACCAATTCGGGGCGACCGTGGTGCTCATCTACGCCACGCACCACCTGTGCGACCTGACGCGGCGGCCCGAACCCGCTAGGGCGGGTTAACATTCAAGCGGACGAAACCGTTCTTTTCCGAACGCGGCGTCATGGCCGGGATCGTCCCGGCCATCCACTTGGTTCGGCTAGGTCCACGCTTGACCCGGAAGCGTGGATGCCCGGGACGAGCCCGGGCATGACGGTCCCGAGGGGTGGACTCCCTCCATCGATTTGAATGTCGATCGGACCTAGCTCAGCGCCAGCATGACGAGCGGGGCGAGGAGCAGGTTCAGCAGCCCGGCCAGGATCATCACCAGCCCGGCGATGGAGCCTTCCTCGCGCCCGATCTCGTGCGCCTTGGCGACGCCCGCCCCGTGGGCTGCCATGCCGAACAGGGCGCCCCGCGCCAGGGTGGAGCGCAGCGGCAGCCATTTCAGCATCACTTCGCCCATGGCCGCCCCGCACACGCCCGTCAGGATGACGAACACGGCGGTAAGCTGGGGCACGCCGCCGATCTCCCCGGACACCGCCATGGCGAAGGGCGTGGTGGTGGAGCGCGGCATGAGGCTGCGGCCGATCGTGTCCGGCACGTCGAGCGCATGGGCGAGCGCCCAGGCGGAGCCGAGCGCGATGGTGCTGCCCGCCAGCACGCCCACCAGCAGCACTGGCCAGTGGCGGCGGATGACGGAGCGCTGCTCGTGGATGGGAATCGCGAACGCCACGGTAGCGGGCCCGAGCATGAGCACGAGCCAGTGCGTGCCGCTCATATATTGCCCGTAATTCGCCCCCAGCGCCGCCAGCAGCGCGAGCACGGCCAAGGGCGTCAGGAGCAGCGGCCCCGTCCACCAGACATGCCAGCGGCGATGAACCTTCTTCGCCAGGCCATAGGCGGCAATGGTGGCGAGCGGCCAGAAGACCAGATGGAGCGTCGGCTCGGCCCAGGACGCTGCGTCAGTCCATGACATGGCGCACCTGATGGGCGAGCCGCCAGCGATAGAGCAGGTCCACGGTGAGCGCCGTGCCCGCCATGACGAGCACCGTGCCCACCACAATGACCAGGGCCACCTTCAGGCCCAGGGCGCCCATGAATTCCGCATGGTCCATGACGGCGATGACGGCGGGCACGAAGAACAGCAGCATCTCGGCCAGCAGCCAATAGGCGCCGAGCCGCACGCTGGCGGGCTTCACCCAGCCCAACGCCAGCAGCGCCAACAGCCCCGCCATGCCCACCACGCCGCCGGGAACCGGCAAGGCGAGGATGCGCACCAGGGCGTCGCCCGCCAGCCAGATGGCCGCGAGAATCAGGATCTGGAGCGGGCGCGCGCGGCGAAGCACGGCCCGCAGGCGGAGGGCTGCGGATGTCATGGCGATGGTCCCGGAGCGCAATGGGCTCCATGACCTGGACGATACGCTGCAGTGCGATATGCTCAAAATGAATTGAATGAATTCAGATCAGTCGCGATTGGAATAGAAATGGAGCTTCGGACCCTGCGGGCTTTCGCGGAGGTGGTGCGCCAGGGCGGCTTCTCCCAGGCTGCCAAGGTGGTGTTCGCCACCCAATCCACCGTGAGCAAGGCCGTGAAACAGCTTGAGGACGAGCTGGGCGTGGCGCTGCTGGACCGGGTGGGCCATCGTTCCAGCCTGACGGGAGCGGGGGAGATCGTCTATCGCCGGGCGCTGGCCATGCTGGCGGAGCGGGACGATTTGATCGCGGAGCTGGACGAGTTGCGCGGGCTGAAGCGCGGCACGCTGCGGCTCGGCCTGCCGCCGCTCGGCTCCTCGACCCTGTTCGCGCCCCTCTTCGCCAGCTTCCGCAGCCGGTATCCGGGCATCGAGATCCGCCTCGTGGAGCACGGGTCGAAGCGGCTGGAGGAGGTGCTTCTGGCGGGCGAGGTGGACTTCGCCGCCTCCCTCATGCCGGTGCCCGACGCCTTCGAGGCGGAGCCGGTGCGTAGCGAGCCCCTGGTGGCGCTCCTGCCCGCGAACCATGCTTTCCGAAATGCAAGACACGTGACGTTTCAGGAGCTTGCACCCTCTCCCTTCATCCTTTTCGAGAGCGGATTCGCGCTCAATTCCATCATTATGGATGCCTGCGAGCGGCGCGGTGTCGCCCCCGACGTGGTGGCCCGCAGCGCGCAGATCGACTTCATCGTGGCGCTGGTGGCGGCGGGCCTGGGCGTCGCCTTCCTGCCCCGCATGATCGCCGAGCAGCGCGCCCATGAGGGCGTCGCGCGGGTGCCCCTGGACGAGCCGGGCATCGACTGGAGCATGGCGCTCATCTGGCGGCGGGGCGGCTATCTCTCGGACGCCGCCCGCGCCTGGCTCGATCTGGTGCGCGAGCATTATGCGGCGCACGGGTGAGGCACGAGGAAGGGCGGTTCCCCTCCCCGTCGTCCTCAATCCTCGACCAGGGCCTGGTCGAGATCGCCGATGATGTCGCCCGCGTCCTCGATGCCCACCGAGATGCGCACCACTTCCGGACCCGCCCCGGCGGCGCGCTTCGCCTCGTCGGAGAGCTGCTTGTGGGTGGTGGAGGCGGGGTGGATGATGAGCGAGCGGGTGTCGCCGATATTGGCGAGGTGCGAGAAGAGCTGCACCTTGGACACGAGCTTCACGCCCGCCTCGTAGCCGCCCTTCAGGCCGAACGTGAACACCGCCCCCGCCCCGCGCGGCAGGTATTTGCGGCCGAGGCCGTAATAGCGGTCGCCCTCAAGCCCCGGATAGCTCACCCATTCCACCGCCGGATGGGCGGCGAGATACTTCGCCACCGCCAGCGCGTTCTCGCTGTGCTGCTTCATGCGCAGGCTCAGCGTCTCGATGCCGGTGAGGATCATGAAGGCGTTGAAGGGCGAGAGCGCCGGGCCGAGGTCGCGCAGGCCCAGCACGCGGGCGGCGATGGCGAAGGCGAAATTGCCGAAGGTCTCGTGCAGCACCATGCCCTGGTATTCGGGCCGGGGCTGGGAGAGGAAGGGATAGCGGCCGGAGGCCGACCAGTCGAACGTGCCCGCGTCCACGATCACGCCGCCAATGGAATTGCCGTGGCCGCCCAGGAACTTGGTGGCGGAATGGATGACGATGTCCGCGCCGTGCTCGATGGGGCGCCACAGATAGGGGCTGGCCAGGGTGTTGTCGACGATCAGCGGCAGGCCCGCGCGCTTGGCCACGGCCGAGATGGCGGCGATGTCGCACACCACGCCGCCGGGATTGGCGATGCTCTCCGTGAAGATGGCCTTGGTCTTGTCGGTGATGGCGCGCTCGAAGGAGGCCGGATCGTCCGGGTCCGCCCACACCACGTTCCAGCCGAAGCTCTTGAAGGCGTGGGTGAACTGGTTGATGGAGCCGCCATAGAGCTTGCGCGAGGCCACGAACTCGTCGCCCGGCGTCAGCAGGGTGTGGAAGACGAGGTGCTGGGCCGCGTGACCCGAGGCCACCGCGAGCGCGGCCGTGCCGCCCTCCAGCGCCGCGACGCGCTCTTCCAGCACCGCATTGGTGGGATTGCCGATGCGGGAATAGATGTTGCCGAAGGTCTGAAGGCCGAACAGAGCCGCCGCATGGTCCACGTCGTCGAAGACGAAGGACGTGGTCTGGTAGATGGGCGTCGCGCGGGCCCCCGTGGTGGGGTCGGGCTGGGCGCCCGCATGGATGGCGAGCGTCGCGAAACCGGGTTCACGATGGGTCATGGCGGGTCCTCCGATGCCTTATTCGCATATCAGTTTGTATATTAAACGCATAACCGAAATATGATTGTTATTTGGTTCCCGGCGGGGTGCGGGTGAGCGACAGCCGCTGCACGCCGGTGCCGAGCCGCTGCGGGCGCTTGGCCGAGATGGTGCGGCTGTTCACGCCGGTCCAGCCGATCTCGCCGGAGAGGCGGCCATACTCGATCTTGGGGCAGCGGTTCATCACCACGCGCATGCCGGCGGCCTCGGCACGGGCGGCGGTCTCGTCATGGCGCACGCCCTGCTGCATCCACAGCACCTTGGGCAGCGGCGAGAGGGCCAGGACCTCGTCCAGCACGCCCGGCAGGTTCTCGGAGGCGCGGAACACATCCACCATGTCGATGGGCTCGGGGATGTCCGCGAGGCGGGCATAGGTCATGTGCCCCGCGATGGGCTTACCCGCCTGTCCGGGATTGACCGGAAACACCTTGAAGCCGCGCTCGGCCAGATACTTGGTCACGAAGAAGGACGGCCGCGCGGGATTGGCGCTCGCCCCGACCACGGCGATGGTGCGCACGCTGGTGAGGATGTCGCGGATATAGGCGTCGTCGTAGCGGGTGTGGTCCATGGCCGGCTCCCGGGTTCAGCGCTGCGCCTTGGAGAACAGGGCGAAGAAATTGTCCGTGGTCTGGCGGGCGATCTCCTCCAGGGTCACGCCCCGCGCCTCGGCCAGCACCTTGGCGGTCTCGCGCACGAAGGAGGGCTCGTTGCGCTTGCCCCGGTAGGGAATGGGCGCGAGGAACGGCGCGTCGGTCTCCACCAGGATGCGGTCGGCGGGCAGGCTCGCGGCGATCTCCCGCAGGGGCGCGCCGGTCTTGAAGGTCAGCACGCCGGAGAACGAGATAGTGCCGCCCAGCGCCACCGCCCGGCGGGCGAGGTCCGCCCCCGCGGTGAAACAATGGAGCAGGAAGGGGAAGGCGCCCTTGGCGGTCTCCGCCTCCAGGATCCGCGCCACGTCCTCGTCCGCCTCGCGGGCATGGATGACCAGGGGAAGCCGCGTGCGGCGCGCCGCCTCGATATGGGTGAGGAAGCCCGCGAGCTGCGCTGCGCGCGGGCTGTTGTCGTAATGATAGTCGAGCCCCACCTCGCCGATGCCCACCACCTTGGGATGGGCCGAGAGGGCGACGAGGTCGTCGGCCGTCACGTCCGGCTCCTCGGCCGCCTGATGGGGATGCGTGCCCACGGTGCAGAACACGTTGGGAAACCGCTCCGCGATGGCGCGGATCTCATGGAAGCGGCGCACGCGGGTGGAGATGGTGACGAGATGAGAGACCCCCGCCTCCCCCGCCCGCGCCACCACGGCGTCCAGCTCGGAGGCGAAATCGGGGAAGTCCAGGTGGCAATGGCTATCGACGAGCATGGGGGACCTTCGGGAATTCTGCCATGCTGATAGGCCCTCGCTCGCGGCGCGTCGATAGGGGCCGTGGCGACCACGGCCGCGCGCGGCAACCCCGCTCCCGCTGAAGGGGCGGGAGGGGAC
>JACESF010000083.1 GCA_013911975.1 Hyphomicrobiales bacterium
CCCCGGTCCCGATGCCCTCCTCTTCCTCCTCCCCCCTTCCCCGCATCGTCATCCTCTCCACCGGCGGCACCATTGCCGGGGCGGCGGATGCGCGCTCCAAGGGGGGGTACAATGCCGGCGCGGTCAGCGCGGAAAGCCTCATCGCCGCCGTGCCCGGCGCTGCGGAGATCGCGCGCATCGACTTCGAGCAGGTGGCGGCCATCGGCAGCCAGGACATCACGGACGAGGTCTGGATCACCCTCGCCCGCCGCATCCGCGACCTGGCGGCGCGGGACGACGTGGACGCGATCCTCGTCACCCACGGCACCGACACCATGGAGGAGACCGCCCTCTTCCTGCATCTGACGCTGGCCACCGACAAGCCGGTGGTGATGGTCGGCGCCATGCGGCCGTCCACGGCGCTCTCGGGCGACGGGCCGGCGAACCTGCGGGCGGCGCTCATGGTGGCGGCCCATCCCGACAGCCGGGACCGGGGCGTGCTGGTGGTGCTCAACGACACGATCCACGGCGCGCGCGACGTGACCAAGACCAGCACCACCCAGGTGGAGACCTTCCAGTCCCCCAATCTCGGGCCGCTCGGCTATGTGACGCCCAACGGCGCGGTGTTCCTGCGCCGCGCATCCCCGCGCCTCACCTTCCCCTTGCCGGAGGCGCCGCTGCCCCGGGTCTCGATCCTCCACGCCCATGCGGGCATGGACGACATACTGGCGAAGGCCGCTATCGAAGCCGGCGCGCGCGGGCTGGTGCTGGCGGGCGTGGGCGACGGGAACGCCGCCCGCACGGTCATCGCGGCGCTGGCGGAGGCGGCGAAGGCGGGCGTGGTGGGGGTGCGGGCGAGCCGCTGCCCCCTCGGCCCGGTCCTGCGCAACATCGAGGTGAGCGACGACGCGCTCGGCCTCGTGGCGGCCGGGCTGCACAACCCCGCCAAGGCCCGCGTCCTGCTGCAAGTGCTGCTGGCGAATGGCGTCACCACGCCCGACACCATCCAGGCCGCCTTCGACCGGACCGATTGAGCGGGCTCGGGGACCGCTCCGGCGGCTTGGGCCCACGGTCGCCAATCGACAGCGACCGCTTCCCCCTCACCACGTCATGGCCGGGCTTGTCCCGGCCATCCCCGTCGCGCCGACGGTGCGAGCCTCGGAAGCCGTGTCCCGGCGGGGCCGCGTGGATGCCCGGGAATGCCCGGGCATGACGGTGGCTTTGCGGCATTGACCCCGTGCTTGGATCTCGATCCGACCTTCGGACCTTCATTCATGAGCCGCTGTCGTCCACATGCGTCCCCTCACCACGTCATGGCCGGGCTTGCCCCGGCCATCCCCGTCGCGCCGACGGTGCGGGCTTTCGGAAGCCGTGTCCCGGCGGGGCCGCGTGGATGCCCGGGACATGCCCGGGCATGACGGTGGCTTTGCAGCATTGACCCCGTGCTTGGATCTCGATCCGACCTTCGGACCTTCATTCATGAGCCGCTGTCGTCCACATGCGTCCCCCTTCACCACGTCATGGTCGGGCTTGTCCCGGCCATCCCCGTCGCGCCGACGGTGCGGGCTTCCGGAAGCCGTGTCCCGGCGGGGCCGCGTGGATGCCCGGGACATGCCCGGGCATGACGGTCGCTTTTCGGCATCCGAGGTCAGGCGCGACCGCTGCTCCCTAAAGCGGCCCGAACTTCGGCGGGGGAACGCGGCGGCGGGAGGCGGCTTCGTAGGCGGAAGCGATCTCCAGCAGCGCGTCCTCCCGGCCCGGCTCGGCGCGGAAGACCAGGGAGAAGGGCAGGCCCGGCTCCGGCAGGCGGGTCGGCACGTCCGACAAGCGCGAGACCCAGCGCGAGCCATCCGGCAACAGATCGTGCACCGGGTCGTAGACCGTGGTCACGAAGCCCGCCGGCACCAGAACTTCGGTCAGGCCCGCATTGGGGCCGTCGAAGGATTCCGGCAGCAAATTCTGGTCGCGGGAAGAATCCGTGCCCATGGTGGTGCGCGGCTGGGGCGCGCCGCCGATGAGCGCGGGGGCGAACGGCGTGTGGAGCCGCACCAGCGCGTCCAGCCGGTTCTCGTAGATCACCATCATGTCGAGGCGCCGCAGCAGCTCGCGCAGCATGATGCGCTCATTGACGCCCTGGCGCTGGTCGAACCGGTTGCGGATGTCCACCACGTCCTCCCAGTTGCGGAAGGCGGATTTCTGGTCGTCGCCCCAGAATTTCGAGCGGGCATTGAGCGCCGCCCAGTCCTTCAGGGTCTCCGTGATGCCTTTTTCGCCCCAGTCCTGCGCGCGGCGGGCGAGATATTGGGAGATGTGGAAGCGGAAGGCGTTGGCGAGCTGCTGGGGCTGGATGGTGATGAGGTCCAGCGCCCCGGGCGGGGCGATGGTCCCTTCCGCGAGGCCCACCATATAGTCCACGGGCGCCATGTCGCCGGTGCCGAACACCTTGCCCGGCATGAATTCCGTGGGCCGGATGGCGGCGGCGAATTCCGGGAACAGGGGCTGGCCGTCGCGACCCAGGCGATAGAGCAGGTCCGGCATGAAGACCGGCACCAGCCGGGCGAGCGCGGCCCGGAAGTCCACCGCCATGGGCTCCACGTCCGGGTCCGGCGTCCAGTGGCGGTGGGCGCTCTCCACGAGGGTTGCGCCGAGAGCATCGCGCAGCACCGTCTTCATCTCCCGGTCCGCCGCCTCCACGATGGGGCGCTCGGTCAGGGAGCCGGGCGGGATGATCATGGATTCCCGCACGATGCCGATGCGCATCCCCTCAAGGCTTGTCCGCCGGCCCACATGGGCGGCGAAGGAGGGCAGGATGGTGGGGCGCGGGACGGTGGTGAACACGTCGCGCGGATCATAATAGGTGTCGTCGGGGTTCTTCAGCGCGTCCAGCACCCTGGCGCAGTCGTCCAGGGTGCGGGCGTGGATGCCGGTGCGGTCCACATGGATGTCCGCGCCGATGGCGCCGCCGTCGAAGCCCAGCAGCGCCTTGTGGGGCAGGATGAGCGCGATGGAATTGTGGTTGGACGGCCCCCGGCAGGAGGCGCGCGTCTCCTCGCCCAGGCTCGCCATGACCATGTTGGTGCTCACCGACACGCCGGAGCCGGAGGAGGAGCCCAGCGAGGCGGAACGGGCGGTGTCGTAGGGATTGGCGGGCGTGCCGCCCCAGGAGGAGCGCTGGTTGCCCAGGATGGAGGGCAGGAAGGTCTCCGCCGCATGCTGTCCGCCGGGGTCGCCCGCGCGGCCGTTATATTCGGTCATCACCGCCTTCGCGAAGATGATGGCGCCCTTCCGGCGCAATTGCTCCACGAGGATGTGGTCGCGCGCGGGCGCGTCCATGTCATAGGCGGCGTCTCCGCCGCCGGTGGAGCGCATGTCCTTGGTGTCGAACGCATCCTTGAAGGAGAAGACGACGCCGTACATGGGCATGGCGTCGAGGTCCGGGTCGCGGCCGTATCGGGCGTCCAGGGCCGCCGCCTGCTCGCGCGCGTCGGGAAGCTGGCGGAAGATCTCGCAGACCGGCGGCGCGCCCGCGGGCAGCGGGCCCTTGGAGGGGTGGAGGTCGTAGTCGCCCCGGCAGGTGACGGACCGCTCGCCCCTTATGTTCAGCGTGGCGAGGGCGTTCACCTGCCCGGCGTCCGGCGTGCCCACCACCCAGCCATATTGCTGGAGCACGGCGGGGTCGGAGGCGGTGGGCTCCATGCGTCCATATTGCAGCGGCGGCCCGGCATAGCGCTCGAAATCCGGCATCAGGTCCGCCGCCTTCGCCGTCTGCGTGGGAAACGGGGTCGGCACCTCGCCGCGCACCGCGCCTGCGACCGGCGCGATGGGAGCGCCGTCCGCCGTCACGAGGCGCACGGAGGGGCCGTTATAGGCGCGCACGCGGGCGAGATACTGCTCCGCCACGTCGAGGCAGGTGGTGGCGCCGCTGCGGATCGCGGCATGAAGCTCGGCGATGGTCGCCTCCTCCACGCGGAACGAGGACGCGGGCGAGGAGGCGGTGGGAGAGGTCACGGCGGGCCGTCCTTCTTCAACGGGACATGGAGAGGGAACCGGCGCGACGCCGGCACCACCTGGGCAGGAAAGGCGGGGATCGGATCAGGCGGGGCGGTCCACCAGGGCCGCGCCCACGAGCGCGTCGCGGGGAATGAGTGCCGCCAGGGCCTCTTCGCTGAAGCCCTCCGTGCCCTCGGGGCGCAGGGGCATGATCATGTAGCGCAGGTCCGCATTGCTGTCGTGGACGCGCACCTCCACCCCATCGGCGAAGCTGAGGCCGAATTCGCCCAGCACCTTGCGCGGCTCGCGCACCGCGCGGGAGCGGTAGGCCTTGCTCACATACCAGGCAGGCGGCTCGCCCAGCAGCGAGCGCGGATAGCAGGAGCACAGGGTGCAGACGACGAGATTGTGGGTCTGCGGCGTGTTCTCGATCACCGTCAGCTTCGCCTCAGTGACAGCGATGTCCAGCTCGTGGGCGGCGGCCTTGGCGTCCGCCATCATGCGGGCCTTGAAGGCCGGGTCCACCCAGGCGCGAGCCACCATGCGGGCGCCCTGGTGGGGCGAGGCGAGGTCGTTCACCGCCAGCCGCCGCATGATCTCGTCGCCGGTGAGGATGCCCTTCTCGATCAGCATGCCGCGCATGGCGAGATAGCGCGCCTCGGCCGGAGTCAGCTCCAGGTCGTCATCCTCACGGGTGGGATGGGGGCCGTGGGAATGGCCGTGGCCGTGGTCGTGATCGTGATCGTGGTCATGGTCGTGCGCGGTCATGGAGGCGGTCCTTGCTCACGCCGGCTGAAGCCAGTGGTGGTAGATTTCGATGACGAGATGGTCCTGCGGGCCGCCCGCATAGTCGGGCCAGAGGTCGGCCTGGGCGAAGCGGACGCGGTAGAGCGGGATGCGCGCCCCGCCGACGCGGCCATAGGCGCGTTCCTCGGGATTCTCGAAGTCGCCGCACACCTGATCGATCACGCCCACCTTGCCGCGCACATAGAGCGGCGTGCGCACATGGCCGGGCTTGCCGAGATCGAGGATGCGCACCCGCGCGCCCAGCGCGTGGCGCGGCGCCTCAGGCGACATGGTCGCGCGTGCCCGCGTCGAGAATGGCCTGCGTGCGGCGCTCAAGCTCCGCGCCGTCGAGGATGCCCTTCTCCACCAGCAGCGCGGCGACGCCGTCCACCCGCCGCCCATAGAAGCTCTGGGCGGCATAGTGGGCGGGGGCCATCTGCTCCACCGCGCGGCGGAATTCATCGAGATTGACGAGGCCCTTGGCGATGAGCACGTTGAACATCGCGATCATCGCCTTCTCCCAGTAGAGCTGGGGAATCTCGGCGCGGGGGACGGGGCCCGCCTCCAGGCCGCCCACGTCGGTGATCAGGCGCTCGCTCATGGAAGCCTCCTCGCGCGGGCCGCCGTAGCGGCCGATGTCGACGCAAGAAACTTTACCTATATGCAAGAGACTTTCAAGCGCGCTGTGCAGCCCGGGCCTCAGAAGGAGGGCGGGGCGTTCACGATCAGGAATTCCGCGTCGGCCTCGAACGGGTTGCGGTAGGTGTGCGCGCTGTCGGACGGGAAGCTGAAAGAATCCCCCGCCTCAAGGGGATGGACCACGGCGTCGATCACCAGTTCCAGCCGCCCGCGCAGCACATAGCCGAACTCCTCGCCCGGATGGGCGATGCCATCGCCCGTGGACGCGCCGGGCGCGAGGCGGTTGAGATAGGCCATCATCAGCCGCCCGGTCTGGGACAGGCGCTCGATCTGCGCGCCCGCGCCGGAGGCATCGCGCAGGTGCACGGGCACCCGGTCCTGCGCCCGCACCACCACGCCCTCGGGCCGCTCGGACCAATGGAGGAGGTCCGCCACCTTTATGTCCAGCGCCGCGCAGATGCGGTGGAGCACCCGGAGCGAGGGCTCGATCTTGTTGTTCTCGATGCGGGAGAGCAGGCCCTCCGAGCAGGCCGCCCGGTCCGCCAGTTCCTTCAGCCGCAGCCCGTGGGCGCGGCGCATGAGGCGCAGGTGAGGCCCGATGCCGCCGCCCTCCGCGGGCGCCGCCGCCGCCACCGGGGCCTTGGTGTCCTGCTGCGTCATGAGGCCCCGCGCCGCGCCTTCTCGGCCAGGAGATCCTCGAAATAGGCGATGGTCTTGCGCAGGCCGTCGCGCAGCGGGACGCTGGGCGCCCAGTCGAGCTGCGCCTTGGCGCGCGAAATGTCCGGCCGCCGCTGGCGCGGATCGTCCTGGGGCAGCGGCTTGCGCACCAGCTTGGAGGATCCGCCCACGAGGTCCAGCACCTCGTTCGCCAGCTCGGCGATGGTGAATTCCTCCGGGTTGCCCAGGTTGACGGGCCCGGTCACGTCCGCCGGCGAGGTCATGAGGGCGACGAGGCCGCTCACCAGGTCGTCCACGTAGCAGAAGGAGCGGGTCTGGCTGCCGTCGCCGAAGATGGTGATGTCCTGCCCGGTCAGCGCCTGCACCACGAAGTTGGACACTACGCGCCCGTCATTGGGGTGCATGCGCGGGCCATAGGTGTTGAAGATGCGCGCCACCTTGATCTGGAGCGCATGCTGGCGGTGATAATCGAAGAACAGCGTCTCCGCGCAGCGCTTGCCCTCGTCGTAGCAGGCGCGCGGGCCGATCGTGTTCACGTTGCCCCAATAGGCTTCCGTCTGGGGATGCTCCTGCGGGTCGCCGTAGATCTCGGACGTGGACGCCTGGAGGATCGGCACCTTGAGGCGCTTGGCGAGGCCCAGCGCGTTGATGGCGCCGATGACGCTGGTCTTCGTGGTCTGCACCGGGTCGAACTGGTAGTGCACCGGGGAGGCCGGGCAGGCGAGGTTATAGAGGGCGTCCACCTCGATATAGAAGGGGAACGTCACGTCGTGCCGCATCAGCTCGAAGCGCGGATGGCCGAGCAGGTGCTCGATGTTGCGGCGGGTGCCCGTGTAGAAATTGTCGATGCACAGGACCTCGTGCCCCTGCGCCAGGAGCAGGTCGCACAGATGCGAGCCGAGGAAGCCGGCGCCGCCGGTGACGGCGATGCGCGCGGGCAGGAGGGATTTGGCGTCGAGCTGCATGAGGCGGGTCCGTGTGTCCTGTACCCCGCCGATGTGAGGCGGAGCCGCCCGTCTTCACCACACTCGCCCCGGCGCGCCAAGCCGAAAAGCGTGTCCGCCGTGCCACGCCACCGGCCGCGCCGCCCTCTTGAGCCCTTTCGCCGCGCTGAAAGAGGTCTTTTCCCCGGCCGCCGGGCCTTGGCCGCAATCGCGGGGCAGCGTATCCAGTCGCGGGGCTGCACGGGCCTCTGGACGGGCGAGACATGAAGATTCTGGTGACGGGCAGCGCGGGCTTCATCGGCTTCCACACGGCCAAGGCTCTGCTGGCGCGCGGCGACGACGTGGTGGGCTTCGATGTGGTGAACGCCTATTACGACCCCGCCCTGAAGGAAGCGCGCCTCGCGCAGCTTGAGGCGGCGGGTCCGGGCCGGTTCACGTTCGTGCGCGCCGACCTCGCGGACAAGGCGGCCGTGGACGCCTGCTTTTCCGCCCACGGCTTCGACCGCGTCATCCATCTCGCCGCCCAGGCCGGGGTGCGCCACTCCATCTCCCACCCGGAAGACTATGTGGCGTCCAACATCGTGGGCTTCACCAACATCCTGGAGGCGTGCCGCCACCAGAGCGTGCCCCACCTCACCTACGCCTCCACCTCCTCGGTCTACGGCGCCAACACCCACATGCCCTTTTCCGAGCATGACGGGGTGAACCATCCGCTCCAGTTCTACGCCGCCACCAAGCGCGCCAACGAGCTGATGGCGCACGCCTACAGCAACCTGTTCCGCCTGCCCACCACGGGCCTGCGCTTCTTCACGGTCTACGGGCCTTGGGGCCGGCCGGACATGGCGCTGTTCCTGTTCACCCGCGCCATCCTGGCGGGCGAGCCCATCCAGGTGTTCAACAACGGCAACCACACCCGCGACTTCACCTTTGTGGAGGACATCGTGGAGGGGGTGATCCGCGTCAGCGACCAGATCGCCGCGCCGAACCCGGACTGGAACCCGGCGGCGCCCGACCCGGCCACCTCCAACGCGCCGTTCCGCATCTTCAACATCGGCAACGACGCGCCGGTGAGCCTCATGGACTATATCTCGGTGCTGGAAGAGTGCCTGGGGCGCAAGGCCATCAAGCAGATGCTGCCGGTCCAGCCCGGCGACGTGCCGGACACCCGCGCGGACGTCTCCGCCCTCATGGCCGCCGTGGGCTATCGCCCCGCCACCACCATCCAGGAGGGCATCTCGCGCTTCGTGGACTGGTACCGGAGCTATTACCGGGTGTGACGCGGGCCCGGTCCTGCGACCCAGGATTGCAACACCGCGCAAATGATCCTAGCTTGAGCGTGAGTGGCGTTCCCGCGTTCTTCGCCCGTGTTCCCTCCGAACCCGCAGCAGCGTGTGCCGCCGGGAGGCGCCGCGCCTGGGGACATCCACATGCGCGCGCCCCGCAGAAACCCGGCCGGCTCCACCCGCTTCGCCGGCCATCCCACCGCGACCGTCCATGACACACCCGCCGGCAAGCCGGTCCAGCAGCTTCTCTGGGGCGACTGGCTGACGCTGACGGGGCTGGCCGGAGGCGCGCCGGGCTGGGTCTCCGTCCGCGCGCGCGGCGTCGATGGCTGGATGCGCGAGGACAGCATCCAGGAGACGCGGCTGCTGGAGGTGATCTTCGTGGATATCGGCCAGGGCGACGGCGCGCTGGTGGTGACCCCGGACGACCGGCACCTGCTGGTGGATGCCGGCGAAGGGGACAACATGTTCCGCTTCCTGCGCTGGCGGTACAACGGCTTCCGCCAGCCCTTCTCCTTCGCCGCGGCCATCATCTCCCACCCGGACGCGGACCATTACAAGGGCTTCAAGCCGCTGTTCGAGGCGCCCAATGTCAGCTTCGAGGCCCTCTACCATAACGGCCTCGTGGAGCGGGCCGGGGGCGAGACGCTGGGCCCGCGCGCGGGCGGGTTCGTGCTGGACGTGGTGGCCGGGCGGGATGACCTCGCCACCCTTCTCGCCGACCCGGCGGTGCGGGGCGACAAGGTCTATCCCAACATGCTGCACCAGGCGCTCGCCTCGGGCCGGGTGGCGGACGCCCGCGCCCTGAGCGCCGATGACGGCCACCTGCCCGGCTTCGCGCCCGACGATGACGGCGAGGTGGTGATCGAGGTGCTCGGGCCGGTGCGCGATGCCGGACCGGCGGGTGAGCCGCGCCTCAAATGGTTCGGCGACGTGGGCAAGACCAAGAACGGCCATTCGGTGGTGCTGCGCCTCGTCTACAAGTCCGTCTCGCTGCTCCTGGGCGGGGACCTCAACATCCCGGCCGAGCACCATCTGCTGGCGGCGCACACGGGCCATGCCATGCCCCCGCGCACCGAGCTGGACCTCGACCGCGTCATCGAGGGCGGGCGCAAGACGTTCCGCTCCGACATCGCAAAGGCCTGCCATCACGGCAGCGCCGATTTCACCGACGTGTTCCTCAAGGCGGTGGACCCCATCGCCACCGTCATCTCATCGGGTGACCGGGAGCCCCATTCCCATCCCCGCGCCGATTCGCTGGGCGCGGTCGGTCGCTGGGGGCGGGGCTCGCGTCCCCTCGTGTTCAGCACCGAGCTGGCGCGCTCCGCGCCCGAGATGATCAAGCATCCCAGTGTCCTGCGCGCGCAGCTCGCCGCCGCGCAGAGCGCCATCGAGACCGCGCCGGAGGGGCCGAAGAAGGAAAGGGCGCGGGCCGCGTTCAAGGCGCTGACCGACAGCATCGATCGCAGCGTGGCGGTGTTCGGCGCCATCAACCTGCGCACCGACGGCACCCGCATCGTCATGGCGCAGAAGATCGAGGCGCCCCGGTCCCCGGCCAAGAAGTGGGATGTCTACGCCATCGACCCCGATGCCCAGGGCGTGCTGCGCTATCGCTCGCAGCACGAATGAGGATCACAGGAAGCCGGTGGACAGCCAGGGCACGGCGGCGATGACGATGAGGCCGATGAACAGCGCGATGAGATAGGGCCAGATGGCGCTGATGGCCTCGTCCGGCGAGACGTTGCCGATCTTGCAGGCGAGATAGAAGCCGATGCCGATGGGCGGGGTCATGAGGCCGATATTCATGGCCGTCACGATCACCATGGAATACTGGATGTCGTTGATCCCCAGCTTGCGGGCGATGGGATACATGAGCGGCGCCATGAGCACGATGGCCGGCAGCCCTTCCAGAATGCAGCCCAGCACCAGGAAGACGATGATGGACACGGCCATGAAGCCGATCCAGCCTCCCGGCAGCGCCGCCATGAAGTTCGCGAGATCCTGGGCGATACCCGCCTGGGTGATGGCCCAGGCCATGGCCACCGCGCAGGCCAGGATCATGAGGATGGCGCCGGTGAGCGCGGCGGTCTCCACCAGCATGGAATAGAAGGTGCGCAGCGAGATGCCGCCATAGAGCACGATGCCGATGAAGAAGGCATAGACCACCGCGAAGGTGGAGACCTCGGTGGCGGTGGCCATGCCGCTCGACACCGCGCTGCGGATGAGGAAGGGCAGGACCAGGGCGGGCGCGGCGATGATGGCGGTGCGCAGGATGAGCTTGCCGGACAGGCGGGTGACGCCGGACATGTCCTCGTCGCGCGCCTTCCAGCGGGCGAGGCCCGCGAGCGCGGCCAGAAGCACCATGGCCACCACGAAGCCGGACGTGAACAGGGCGGCGATGGACACGCCCGCCACGGAGCCCAGCACGATGAGCACGATGGACGGCGGCACCGTGTCCGCCATGGCCGCGCCCGTGGCCAGCAGAGCGATCATCTCCTTGGGCTTGTGGCCGCGCCGCTTCATCTCCGGGAAGAGCGCGGGGGCGACCGTCGCCATGTCGGAGACCTTGGAGCCGGAAATGCCGGACACCACGAACAGCGAGCCCAGCAGCACATAGGACATGCCCGCCTTCACATGGCCCAGCAGCGAGGCGAGGAAATCCACGATGGCCTTGCCCATGCCGGTGGAGTCCAGGATGCAGCCCAGCAGCACGAAGACCGGCACGGAGAGCAGGATGAGGCTGGACATGCCCTCGTCCATGCGCCCGATCATCACGAAGACCGGCACATGGGTGGAGAAGGCGAGATAGCTCACGGTGCCGATGCCGAAGCAGAAGGCGATGGGCACGCCGCCCGCGAGGCAGGCGGCCACGAACACCACGAGGAACAGGACGATGGTGATGTTGCCCGCCTTCATGAGGGTGGGCGCCGCCAGCCACAGGGCGCCGAGCGCGAGGCCGATGAGGACGAGGCTCACGAGAAGATCGCGCACCGTGCCGCGCCGCACCGCCTGGGCCACCGCCAGCGCCGCCATGCCGATGATGCCCACGGGAAGGGCGGTCGCGCGATAGGAGCCGGAAATGTTGAGGGCCGGCGTGGTGATGAAGGCTTCCTCCAGCATGTAGTCCACCGCCGGATAGGCGAGGGACAGGAGGAAGGCAGCCACCAGAAGCAGGCCCAGCGTCTCCACGAAGGCGGCGGCGGCGGGCGGCAGAAGGCGGGTGAGAAGCGTCAGCTTCAGGTGCTCGTTGCGGTCGAGGGCGATGATCGAGCCCAGCATGGCGAGCCAGATGAAGGCGATGGACGACACCTCGTCGATCCACACCACCGGCAGGGAGAAGAAATAGCGGGAGATGGCTCCCAGCAGCAGCAGGCTCACCACGGTCAGCAGCAGGAGCGAGGCCAGGGCCTCCACCGGGCGCATGAAGCGCGAGCCCCTGCGGGGCGCCTCGGTTTCGGAAACCAGGGGCAGGCTGTCGTCGGCCGTGGAAGCCATGGCGGGAGGTCCGTTGGAATGCGTGAGCCGGGGCGACGCGCGCCCCGGCCGGAACACGGATCAGGGGATCAGGAGAGCTTGCCGGAATACTTTTCCAGCATCGCCCAGGCCTCGTCACCGTACTTGCCCTTCCACTCGGCATAGAAGCCGGCGGAGCGCAGCTTGTCGCGGAAGCTGTCGGGGGTCGTGGTGTTGAAGGCCATGCCCTTGTCGCTCAGGTCCTTCTGGAGGCTCGCGTTCAGGGCCGCCACGTCGGCGCGCTCCTTCTCGCCGGCGATGTTGATGTTCTTCGCCACGATGGTGCGCAGGTTTTCCGGCAGGCGCTCCCAGGCGCGGCGGTTGGCGAGGAACCAGAAGCCGTCCCACATGTGGTTGGTGAGCGAGCAGTTCTTCTGCACCTCGAACAGCTTCGCCGTGGCGATGATGGCGAGGGGATTCTCCTGCGCGTCCACCACGCCGGTCTGTAGCGCGGTATAGACCTCGGCGAAATTGATGGAGGCCGGGGCGGAATCGAACGCCTTGAACATGGAGGTCCAGAGCGGGGAAACCGGCACGCGGATCTTCAGGCCCTTGAAGTCGGCGGCGCTCTGGATGGGCTTGGTGGACGTGGTGGTCTGGCGGAAGCCGTTGTCCCAGATCTTGTCCATGGCGACGATGCCGAACTTGGAGATCTGGCCGCGCACATAGGCGCCGAGGTCGCCGTCCATGGCCTTCCATACGGTGTCGTAGTCCGGGAAGGCGAAGCCGATGCCGGAGATGGACGCATTGGGCACCAGGGTGGAGAGGATCAGCGGCGAGAGGGTGAAGAATTCGATGCCGCCCGAGCGCAGCTGGCTCAGCATGTCGGTGTCGCCGCCCAGCTGGCTGGAGGGGAACACCTTGATCTCCACCTTGCCGTCCGTGTCCTTCTTGATGGCCTCGGCCATCTCGTTGGCACGGATGTTCATGGGGTGGGTGACGGGCAGGTTGTTGGCGTACTTGTAGGAATATTCCGCGCTCTGGGCGCGCGCCACGTGCGGCGCGGCGATGCCGCCCACGAGCATGGTGGCAGCGCTCGCCTTCAACAGGGTGCGACGGCTCAGAGACATCTCACTTCCTCCCTTGGCGGTCCTGTGGACCGGCTTTCCATCCCAGGTCCATCAGGTGGACCGATTATTTATGCACCAGACGGGGCTCTTGTGGCCGCCGCCTCAACAGAGATAGAGTTTCTGGCAGAACTGACCGTGGGCTGTCTAGCTCCAATCAAACAATCAGGTCCATCATATGGATCAAGGGCGAGGGAACGGCGCCGCCGACGAGGCGGGGGCCGGAGGGACGCGGAGCATCGAGCGCGCCATCGCGCTGCTGCTGCTGGCTGGCCGTGCGGGCCCGGCCGGCGCGCGGCTGGCCGACCTCGTGGCCACTTCATCCCTCCCCAAGCCGACGGTGCGGCGCGTTCTTCTTGCCCTTGTGCGCTCCGGCCTGCTGGACCAGGACGGGGCCACGCGGCGCTATCATATCGGCCCGGAGGCCTATGTCCTAGGCACCCTCGCGAGCGCGCGCTTCGGCATCCATGCCCTCTCCCTGGACGGGCTCGCCCGCCTTGCCCGCGAGAGCGGGGACTGCGCCTTCCTTTCCGTGCCGCGCGACGATTTCGCGGTCTGCCTGCATCGCGAGGAAGGCCCCTTCCCCATCCGCACCCATGTGCTCCAGGCGGGCGACCGGCATCCGCTGGGCATCGGCGCGGGCAGCCTCGCCTTGCTCGCCGCCCTGCCGGAGGCGGAGGCCGAGGCGGTGCTGGCGCGCAATGCCGCGCTCATCGCCGCCGACTATCCCGCCTACACGCCGGATGTTCTGGCGACGCTCGTGGCGCAGACCCGGGCACGCGGCTACGCGGTCAATCCCGGCCTCGTGGTGGCGGGCTCCTGGGGCATCGGCGTCGCCGTGCCGGGGCCGGACGGGCGCCCGGCGGGCGCGCTGTCCATCGCCGCCATCGAGAGCCGCCTCGGCGAGGAGCGCCAGCGCCTCATCGCCCCGTTGCTCATGCGCGAGGCGGACCGGCTCGCCGCCGCCCTTGCCGGGCCCGGCGCGACGCCCCGCCTCGCGGCGAAGGCGCGCCCCTAAAGACACAGAAGACACGAAGACCCTGAGCGGACCACAGTCAGGAGACCCAAGGTGAGCATTCCCAAGGGGGGCATCGTCCCCTGTACCCGGCGGGTCATGAACCTGTCCCACGTCCTGCGCCAGGCGGCGCGCCGCTTCCCGGATGCCATCGGCTTCGTGCATGGGGACAGCGAGACCACGTGGGCGCAGATGGACGCGCGGGTGGACGCCATGGCCGCCGGGCTTCTGGCGCGCGGCATCGGCAAGGGCGACCGGGTGCTGGTGCAGTCCAAGAATTGCCTCGAAATGTTCGAGAGCATGTTCGCCTGCTTCCGCATCGGCGCCGTCTGGGTTCCCACCAATTTCCGCCAGACCCCGGACGAGGTGGCCTATCTCGCCTCCGCCTCCGGTGCCGTGGCCATGATCTGCCACGCGGACTTCCCCGAGCATGTGGAGGTGGCCCGGCGCGAGGCGCCCGCCATCGCGACCGTGATCGCCATCGGCACCGCCCCATTCGGCGAGAGCTATGGGGACATCGTCGCCGCCCATATGGGCGAGCGCCCCGCGGTGGCGGACGTGGAGCGGGACGATCCCTGCTGGTTCTTCTTCACCTCCGGGACCACCGGGCGCCCCAAGGCCGCCGTGCTCACCCACGGCCAGATGGGCTTCGTCATCACCAACCATCTGTGCGACCTGATGCCGGGCACCACGGATGCCGACGCCTCCTTGGTGGTGGCCCCGCTCTCCCATGGCGCGGGCATCCACCAGCTCGTCCAGGTGGCGCGGGCGGCCAAGACCATCCTGTTGCCCTCGGAGCGGTTCGACGTGGACGAAGCGTGGCGCCTCGTCGCCAGGTGGCGGGTTACGAACCTGTTCACCGTGCCCACCATCACCAAGCTGCTGGTGGAGCATCCCAGCGTCGACCTGCACGACCATTCCAGCCTGCGCTACGTGATCTATGCCGGCGCGCCCATGTACCGCGAGGACCAGAAGCGGGCGCTCGCCAAGCTCGGGAAGGTGCTGGTGCAGTATTTCGGCCTCGGCGAGGTGACGGGCAACATCACCGTCCTGCCCCCGGCCCTGCACGAGCCGGACGACGGCCCGCACGTGAAGCTCGGCACCTGCGGCCATGAGCGCACCGGCATGCAGGTGCAGATCCAGGACGAGGCGGGCAACGACGCCGCGCCGTTCGAGACCGGCGAGATCTGCGTGTGCGGCCTCGCCGTGTTCGCGGGCTATTACAACAACCCCGACGCCAATGCGAAGTCGTTCCGCAACGGCTGGTTCCGCACCGGCGACCTCGGCCACATGGACGAACAGGGCTTCGTCTACATCACCGGCCGGGCCTCCGACATGTACATTTCCGGCGGCTCCAACGTCTATCCGCGCGAGGTGGAGGAGAAGGTGCTCCAGCATCCCGCCGTGGCCGAGGTGGCCATTCTCGGCGTGCCCGACCCCATGTGGGGCGAGGTGGGCGTCGCGGTGTGCGTGCCGCGCCCGGGCGCCGCGATCGAGGAGGCGGAGCTGCTCGCCTTCCTCGACGGCAAGGTAGCCCGCTACAAGCTACCCAAGCGCGTGTTCGTGTTCGAGGCCCTGCCGAAATCGGCCTATGGCAAGATCACCAAGAAGATGGTGCGCGAGGAACTGGAGGCGCGCGGCCTGCTGCCGTCCCCCGCCGCGCCGGCGGGCCGCGCGTGAGCGGCAACCTGCGCCATCTCGTCCATCCCGGCCCGGTGACGCCGGAACGGCGCGAGAGCCTCACGGACGCGGACGGCCGCGCGGTGCGCTTCGCCCTTCGCCCGGGCGAGAGCCTCGCGGATGGCCTCTCCCGGGGCGTGGCCGCGCTCGGCGCGCGCTGCGCCGCCTTCACGCTCCACGGCGGCACGTTCGCTCGCCTGGACTATTGCATCGCCGCCCCCAATCCCGAGGGGCCGCAGGTGGCGCGCTATTCCGCGCCCATCCCGGCGGGGCCGGTGGCGGTGCTCGGCGGCGGCGGGGCGCTGGGGATCGCGCTGGACGGCTCTCCCCTCGTCCATTGCCACGCGCTGCTTGCGGGCGCGGACGGCGCCGTGTTCGGCGGCCATCTCCTGCCCGCCGTGAGCCTTGCGGGGGACGACCCGCCCGTCATCCATGCCCGCGCCTATTCCGACGTGGCGGTGCGCCAGCGGCCGGACCCGGAGACCGCCATGTCCATCTTCCATCCCGCCCCGGCTTCCCAATGACTGAGACCTACATCGAGACCGGCCGCACGGGCCGCCTGCTCTATGGCCGCGTGCGGCCCAACGAGGATCTGGTGGGCGCCATCGAGGCCCTGTGCCGCGACCATGCCATCACCGCCGCCCTGGTGCGTGGCAGCCTCGGCAGCCTCACCGAGGCGCGGCTGGAGACGCTGAACGGACGGCAGGTGTTCGTCTCCGGCGCGGCGGTGGAAACGCTCACGTTGGCGGGCGAGGTGCGCGACGGGCGAGCCGTCCTGTCCGGCACGGTCTCCGATGCCGAGGGCCGCGTGTTCGGCGGCCGCTTCGTGCCCGGCGGCAATCCGGTCTGCGTCACCTTCGAGGTGGCCATCGAGGAATGGATCGCGGAGCCGCGCTGACGCGGCGGCCGCCTTTAAGGGAGACTACGAGTGCCCCACAACGCAAGCGTCCTGGTGACGGGCGGTGCCTCCGGCATCGGCCTCGCGCTGGCGGAACATCTTCTGGCCGAGGGCTGGCGCGTCATCGTGGCGGACATCGCCCCGGCGGCCCTGGACGCCGCGCGCGCCCATCTGGCCGCCCATGGCGATGCCGTCTACTTCCTTACCCTTGATGTGACCAAGGAAGCGGACGTTGTGGCCGCCATGGCTCGGGCGGAAGCGGATTTCGGCCCCATCAAGGGCGTGGTGAACAGCGCCGGCATCGCGCGCGACATCCCCGCTCTGGAAACCTCCGCCGAGCTTTTCCGTACCATCCTGGACATCAACCTCATCGGCACCTTCCTGGTGTGCCGCGAGGCGGCCAAGGCGATGCTCACCAATGGCGGCGGCTCCATCGTCAACATCGCCTCCATTTCCGGGCAGCGGGGCAATCTGGGGCGCGTCGCCTATGGCTCGTCCAAGGCGGGCGTCATCCAGCTCACCAAGGTGATGGCGGTGGAACTGGCCACCTCGGGCATCCGCGTCAATGCCGTCGCGCCCGGCCCGGTGGAGACCCCGCTGCTGAAGGAATTGCTCACCCCAGAGACCCGCGCCGCCTGGATGCAGGTGGTGCCCATGCGCCGCGCGGGCACGCCGGAGGAGATGGCGGGCACGGTGGCGTTCCTGCTGGACGATGCAAAGTCCGGCTTCGTCACCGGCCAGACCATTGGCATCGATGGCGGCTTCGGGGCGGGCGGGCTCATTAATCGCTGAGGCGGGAGGGGCGTACGATCGCTCGCAGGC
>JACESF010000084.1 GCA_013911975.1 Hyphomicrobiales bacterium
GTGATGCGCATCACCGACGCCGCCGCCACGCGCCTGCGCCAGATCATGTCCCGCTCCACGCCCCCCGCCGCTGCGGTCCGGGTCGGGGTCAAGAACGGGGGATGCGCGGGCATGTCCTACACCATGGACTATGCCGCCGAGATCGCCCCCACCGACGACGTGGTGGAGGACAAGGGCGTGAAGGTGATCGTGGATCCCAAGGCGATCCTGTTCCTTCTGGGCACGGAGATGGACTTCAAGACCGACAAGCTCTCGGCGCAGTTCGTCTTCAACAACCCCAACCAGACCTCCGCCTGCGGCTGTGGCGAATCCGTCGCCATCACGCCGGTCGCGGCCGAGGCGCTGGAAAAGGACGCGGGCGCCGCCTCGCAAGCTTGACCTTCGCGGAGGCTTTCCCCATGGCTACCCTTTTCAGGAGGGGTGCCATGGTTCCACAACCCATTGCCGTTCTGCTCGAGTCCCGGCTCTTCGCCGTCTTCGCCCGCGTGGTGCTGACCTTCGTCTTCTGGGGCGCGGGTCTGGACAAGCTCATGAACTTTTCCGCCGCGGCGGCGGAAATGACCCATTTCGGCCTGCCGGCGCCGGAATTCACCGCGGCCCTCGCCATCGGCACGCTGCTGGTGTCCTCGCTTCTGATCATCTTCAACGTGGCGTCCTGGCTCGGCTATGGCGCGCTCGGCGTGTTCCTGGTGCTCACCATCCCGCTCGCCCATCCCTTCTGGGCCGTGGGCGGGGAGGAAGGGCTGCACCATTTCCGCACCGCCGTGGAGCATGTGAGCCTGATCGGCGGCCTGATGACCGGCGCCATCCTCTCCCACCGCCAGAAGGCGGACTGAGCGCCGCCCGACGAGGAAAGTGCATGTCCTCAACAGCTTAGATGCCCCATTCCCGCCCCGGCCACGGCCGGGGGCTTCCACCGGGGGCGATGGCGCTCTAAGGTCCGTTCCTCTCGCGGACGTGGCGAAATCGGTAGACGCAGCAGACTTTAAAATTGGAGTGCCCGTGGGGAAATCCGCGGAGTAGAACCGCTCAAAGTCGGGGAACGCTAACGGGCAGATGCCCTAAGCCAATCCCGAGCCAAGCCCGCCCCGGCGGGAAGGTGTAGAGACTGGACGGGCGGCGCCTAAAGCCTTCGGGCCATGGCGAAGGGACAGTCCAGACCACGAATGCCTAAAGGCCGCGGCGAAAGTCGAAGTGGTAAGAAAATCTGCTTCTCTATGAGAGTACGGGTTCGAGTCCCGTCGTCCGCACCACTTTCCCTTCGAGAGCGGGCATCCTTCCCCCAGCATCATGATCCCGGCCCCTTCGCCGGGCCGCCGAAGTCGGCGGCGAGGCCGTAACGCTGCATCTTGGCATAGAGCGTCGAGCGGGACAGGCCGAGCCGGCGCGCCGCCTCGCGCCGGTTTCCGGTGGCCTGCGCCAGCGCGTCCGCGATCATCGCGCGCTCCAGGCGTGCGACCGCGTCGGCCAGGTCGCCCGGCGGCGCGCCGGCGGTCTCCGGGTCGTGCCAGGGACGCTCCACGAGCGCCGCGTCCACGTCGTGCCCCTCGATGCGATCGCCCTCCGTGGCGGCATAGATGCGCTCGATGACATTGGCGAGCTCACGCACGTTGCCGGGCCAGGAATGGCCGGACAGCCGCGCGAGCGCGTCCGGCGTCAGCGGGCGCGCCGTGACGCCGAAGGCCGCCGCTTTCTGCTCGGAGAAACGGGCGGCCAGAAGCTCGATGTCGCCGTGCCGCTCGCGCAGCGGCGGCAGGTGGATGGGCAGGACGTTGAGCCGGTAATAGAGGTCTTGCCGGAAGGTGCCGGCACGCACCATGTCGGCCAGCGGCCGGCTGGTGGCCGCGATCACCCGCACGTCCACCCGCGCGAGCTGGTTCGAGCCCACCGGCTCCACCTCGCCGTCCTGCAGGGTCCGCAGGAGCTTCGCCTGGAGGCCGAGCGGCATGTCGCCGATCTCGTCCAGGAACAGGGTTCCCTCGTGGGCGATCTGGAACTTGCCGGGCCTTGGCTGGCGGGCGGCGCCGGTGAACGCGCCGGGCGCGACGCCGAAGAACTCCGCCTCCATCAGATTCTCCGGCACCGCCGCCACATTGATGGCGACGAACGGGCGCCCGACCCGGTTCGAGGCGGCATGGATGGCATGGGCGACCATTTCCTTGCCGGTGCCGGTCTCCCCCAGCAGCAGCACGGGCGAGCGCACCTCGCCGGCGCGGCGCAGCAGACGCGAGACCTGACGCATGCTGCCGCTGGCACCCAGGATGTGCTCCACATTGTAGCGCGAGGTGCGGGAGGAGCGCGCCTGCTCCATGCGGGCGATGCGCGACTGGAGCTGCTGCACCCGTTCGGCGATGGGCCGAAGGTAGGGAATGCTGTTCTTCAGCGCGAAGGCGATGGCCCCGATGATCTCGCCATCCTCGTTCTTCAACGGCAGCCGGGTCACCAGAAGCGAACGCTCGCCATACTGGATGATGTCGAGGGGGTGGGGCTGCCCGGTCTCCACCACTTCCCGCATGCGGCTGTGGGGGATGACCCGCTCGATCTCCTGCCCCACCACATCGGCGAGGCGGGGATTTCCCAGAAGGCGCAATTGCCCGTCGCTGAACCAGACCACGCGGGACTGCCGGTCCACCAGCGTCGCCCCGTCGATCATCCCCTCCACCATGAGCAGGAGGGCGCGGGCGGCGGCGAAACTGTCGTCGGCGAGCGAGGGCATGGCGGGGACGATCCCATGTGTCCGAAAATCCGGACACATAGTCCAAATTATCGGACACCGGGATTCATGGCCAGCCTCTTGGCACAACAGTCCCTTCCGACTGCCCGGCGGCCGCTCTGGCGGAAGTGATGTCCGGATCTTCGGACACTCAAACGGCCCTACGCTCGCACCATACCCCCTAAGGCATTGTTTTCACTTCTCTTTTCCCCCTCCTCACGGGTTGGCACGCGCCTTGCCAAATCGCCTGTAAGCCTCCGCTCCGCCGCCGGCCCCCGAGGGATGGGCGCGGACATGACGGAGGGACGATGGGGGAAACATGGGTTCAGCGCGCGTCGCCGTCATCGGAGCCGGCCTCATGGGCCACGGCATCGCCCTGGCCTTTGCTGCCGCCGTGCGGGACGTGGCCATCTACGAGCCGGACCTTGAGAGACATCGCGCGCTGCCCGGCCACCTGCGGCGCAGCCTGCGCCTGATGGAAGCCGACGAAGCCGACGCGGACCGCGTCGCGCCACACCGCAGCCTCGCCGACGCCGTGGCCGGCGCGGACCTGGTGATCGAGGCCGTTCCCGAGGATCTCGCCCTCAAGCAGGAGGTGTTTGCCGCCATCGAGGCGGCGGCGCGGCCGGACGCGCTCCTCGCCAGCAACACCTCGGTCATTCCCATCACGGCCATCATGGAGGGGCTGCGCCTTCGCGCCCGCGCCATGGGCACCCATTGGTGGAACCCGCCCCACCTCATCCCCCTGGTGGAGGTGGTTCAGGGGCGCGACACGGGCGCGGCGGAGATCGCCGCCATGATGGATGTGCTGCGCGGCATCGGGAAGATGCCGGTCCATGTGCGCAAGGATGTTCCGGGCTTCATCGGCAACCGCCTCCAGCACGCCATGTGGCGCGAGGCCATCGCGCTGGTGCAGGACGGCGTATGCGACGCCGAGACCATCGACACGGTGGTGAAGGCCAGCTTTGGCCGGCGCCTCGCCGTGCTGGGGCCGCTGGAGAATGCCGACCTCGTCGGCACCGACCTAGCCCTCCAGGTGCACCACTATCTGCTGCCCCATCTCGACCGCACGCCGGAGCCGCAGGCGCTGCTGCGCGATCTCGTCGCCACGGGCCGGCTCGGCATGAAGAGCGCGGCGGGCTTTCGCGACTGGAGCGAGGATGCGGCGGACAAGGTCCGCGCCGACCTCGCGCGCCACCTGCGCACCTTCGGCCCTGCGGCGGCGACCAGAAACAGTCCTGAACGGGAAAGACCTCCGGCGGCGAACGCCGGGGCGGGATCATAGGAGAGGATGTCGTGTCGCGTTCCCAGAAGAAGGTCATCATAAGCTGCGCCCTCACCGGCTCCATCCACACGCCCACCATGTCGGACGCGCTGCCCGTGACGCCCGACGAGATGGTCGAGCAGGGCATCGCCGCCGCCGAGGCCGGCGCGGCCATTCTCCACCTGCATGCGCGCGACCCGCAGACCGGCCGCCCGACGCCGGACGCGGCGGTCTATGCGCAGTTCCTGCCGCGCCTGAAGCAGGGCACCGACGCGGTGCTGAACATCACCACCGGCGGCTCGCTGAACATGAGCGTGCAGGAGCGCCTCTCCGCCCCGCTCGCCTTCAAGCCGGAAATGTGCTCGCTCAACATGGGGTCCATGAATTTCGGCATCTTCCCGCTGGCAGACCGCTTCAAGGACTGGAAGCACGACTGGGAGGAAGCCTATCTGCGCTCCACCGACGACTTCATCTTCCGCAATACGTTCCGCGACATCGCCACCATCCTGAAAGATCTCGGCGAGGGCTGCGGCACCCGTTTCGAGTTCGAGTGCTACGATGTGGGCCACCTCTACAACCTCGCCCATTTCCTCGACCGGGGGCTGGTGAAGCCGCCGCTCTTCATCCAGACCATCTTCGGCATATTGGGCGGTATCGGCGCAGAGCCGCGCAACCTCGTCTTCATGCGAGAGACCGCCGACCGGCTGTTCGGCGACGCCTATGAATGGTCGGTCCTGGCGGGCGGGCGCCACCAGATGCCGTTCGTCACCATGGCCGGCGTCATGGGCGGCAACGTGCGGGTGGGGCTGGAGGACAGCCTCTATATCGGCAAGGGCAAGCTCGCCGCCAGCAATGCGGAACAGGTCGCCAAGATCCGCCGCGTGCTGGAGGAGATGTCGCTCGACATCGCCACCCCCGCCGAGGCCAGGGCCATGCTCGACCTGAAGGGGGCGGACCTTGTCGCTTTCTGACCCGGACATGAGGAAAGAGCGGTCCATGCACGGACGCAACGCCATCGTCACCGGCTCCACATCCGGCATCGGCCTCGCCATCGCGCGGGCGCTCGCCGATACGGGCTGCAACGTGATGCTGAACGGTTTCGGCGACCCCGCCGAGATCGAGGCTGCCCGCGCGGGCATCGCGGCCGAGACCGGCACCCGGGTCGCCTATGACGCTGCCGACCTCAGCCACCCCGATGCGGTGCGCGCCCTGGTGGCGCGCACCGTGGCGGAGCTGGGGCCGGTGGACATCCTGGTGAACAATGCCGGCGTGCAGCATGTGGCGCCGCTGGCCGCCTTCCCGGACGAGAAATGGGACCAGGTGCTGGCCGTCAACCTGTCGGCCGCCTTCCATGCCAGCAAGGCGGTGATCGCCTCCATGACCGGGCGGAGGTTCGGGCGCATCGTCAACGTGGCCTCGGCGCTCGGCCTCGTGGGGGCGCCCCACAAGCCCGCCTACGTGGCCGCCAAGCACGGCCTCGTGGGCCTCACCAAGGCCATCGCCCTCGAAGTGGCGGAAACCGGCGTGACCTGCAACGCCGTGTGCCCCGGCATGGTGATGACGCCCATCATCGAGATGCAGGTGGCCGACCAGGCGAAAGTCACCGGTCTGCCCCCGGAGGAGGTGGTGCGCGAGGTGTTCCTCGACAACCAGCCCATCCGCCGCCCCGTGACCGCCGAGGAGATCGCCGGGGCGGTGGTGTTCCTGTGCTCGCCCTCGGGTTCGGGCGTCACCGGAACCGCGCTCGCCGTCGATGGAGGCTATGTCGCGCGATGAGTCACTTCGCCGGCCGGCGCGCCGGCGGCAAATCCTGTCCAACCAATAAAACGTCCTGTCCAACCAATAAAATTCGGGAGACGCACATGAAGGGTTTCATCCTCGCCACCCTGCTGGGGGCCGCCGCCACCGGCCTCGCCGCCCCGGCATCGGCGCAGATGTCGGACGGCAAGATCAGGATCGGCGTCCTGTCGGACCTCGCCGGCCTCTATTCGGACATCAACGGAGAGGGCTCGGTCATGGCCGCGCGCCTCGCGGCGGCGGAATTCGGCAACGCCATCAACGGGGTGCCGGTGGAGATCATCGTCGCCGACCACCAGAACAAGCCGGACGTGGCCGCGAGCATCGCCCGCAAATGGCTCGACACCGAGCAGGTGGACGTGATCGCCGACGTGCCGAACTCCGCCGCCGCCCTGGCGGTGCAGGACATCACCCGGGAGCGCAAGCGCATCTTCCTCATGTCGGGGCCGGGCTCCGTGGACCTGACCGGCAAGGCGTGCAGCCCCTACGGCTTCATGTGGACCTGGGACACCCATTCGGTGTCCGCCGGAACGGCACGGGCCCTGGTGGGCAAGGGCGACAAGACTTGGTTCTTCATCACCGCTGACTACGCCTTCGGCCACTCCCTGGAAAACGAGGCGAACAAGACCGTTCAGGCGCTCGGCGGCACCGTGAAGGGCAATGTGCGCACGCCGCTCGGCACCTCGGACTTCTCGTCCTTCCTGCTCCAGGCGCAGGGCTCGGGCGCGAAGGTGGTGGCGCTCGCCAATGCGGGCGGCGACACCATCAATTCCATCAAGCAGGCCACCGAATTCGGCCTCCCTCAGGGCGGTCAGACGCTGGCCGGGCTGCTGCTCAACATCAACGACATCCACGCTTTGACCCTGAAGGTGGCGCAAGGCCTCATCATGTCCAACTCCTTCTATTGGGACCTGAATGACGAGACCCGCGCGTGGTCGAAGACGTTCGAGGCGAAGGTGGGCCGCAAGCCGTCCATGAACCAGGCCGGCGTCTATTCGGCGGTGCGCCACTATCTTGCGGCGGTGAAGGCGCTCGGCACCGACGACGCCGACAAGGTGGCCGCCAAGATGCGCGCCACGCCGGTCAACGACATGATGATGAAGGACGCCGTCATCGGCGCCAACGGCCGGGTGTTCGGCGACATGTATCTGTTCCAGGTGAAGAAGCCTGACCAGTCCAAGGCGCCCTGGGACTATCTGACCCTGCTTCAGACCATCCCGGGCGCCCAGGCCTATATCCCGGTCAAGGACAGCGGCTGCCCCCTGGTGAAGTGAGCGCGCCTGCTCGGCGGTGGTGTCGCCACAGCAGCCGATCGCCGGTTTGCGGCGCTGACCGTTGCCGGCGACAGCGGCGATCAAGAAAGTTTTCCGGCCGGTCGGCATGACCTGCACAGGAAAGCCGGGTATCGTCATATCGTGGAGTTCGTCGTCGCGGTCCTGCGGGGATTTCGGTGTCAGCCGCCATCTTGGCGGGCTTGATTTTCGGCATTCCTGACCTCCGTTGAGGCTGGATTTCAGGTGCAATTCAGGAGCGCGGGGAAAGCCAGCCATAGCGTGTGTCCGGCCAGACATGGATGTCTCGACATCCAAAAAATATAACACTGACAAATGGGTATCTGGAAATCAGATACCCCCGGACAAACAGGGCACAGGCGATTTCCGCTCTCTTGAAATCTTGCGCCGCAGGGCGTGCGGGCTCGTATCCCGCCGTCCGCACCATCTTTCGGGACGGCCCGCCGCCGTCCCTCAGCGGATCTCGGAGCGATGGGTAGCTCGCAAACCACGCCGGCGGCCGGCGTGCCCCTGGCGCTGTGCGCCGTCATGGTGGCCATGGTCTCGGTGCAGGGCGGCGCCGCCCTCAGCAAGCAGATCTTCCCCGCCGTGGGGCCGGAGGGCGCGACGGCGCTGAGGCTGGTCTTCGCCAGCCTCGTCCTGTGGCTGGTCTGGCGCCCCTGGCGCCATTGGCCGCCGCGCCCCGCCTGGCCGGCGCTGCTGGTCTACGGCATCGCCCTCGGCGGCATGAACCTCACCTTTTACCTTTCGCTGTCCCGCATTCCCCTGGGCGTGGCGGTGGCGCTGGAATTCACCGGCCCGCTGCTGCTGGCGGTGGCCACCTCGCGGCGGCCCCGGGACTTCCTCTTTGCCGGCATGGCCATCGTGGGCGTGGCGCTGCTGCTGCCGGTCCATGCCATGGCGGCCCATCTCGACCTCGTCGGGGTCGCCTATGCGCTGACGGCGGGGGTGTTCTGGGCGGTCTATATCGTGTTCGGCAAGCGCAGCAGCTCGGTGGCGCCGGGGGGCACGGTGGCGGCCATGGGAATGGCGATCGCCACCATCGTGGCGCTTCCGGCGGGCATCGCCCAGGCGGGCACGGCCCTGCTTTCGCCCGCGCTGCTGCCCGTCGCCCTCACCGTGGCGGTGCTGTCCAGCGCCATTCCCTATTCGCTGGAGATGATCGCGCTGAAGCGGCTTCCGGCCCAGACCTTCAGCATCCTGATGAGCGGGGAGCCCGCCATGGGCGCCATGTTCGGGCTGATCCTGCTGCAGGAGCAATTGTCGGCGAACCAGTGGATCGCCATCGCCCTGATCGTGGGCGCCTCGGTGGGCACCAGCCTGTCGGCGGCGCGCGGGCGCGCCGCTCCGGACAGCTGACCCGGCGGGCTCACGCCGCCGGGCGTGAGGATGCGGGCGTCAGGCCGCCTTGGGATAGTGGATCGGCGCCTCGGAATCGGCGCGCGAGGTGTTGAGCAGGCGCTCCTGGCAGAGCTCCATGATCTGCAGCATTTCCGTGCCCCAGGCGAGGCTCGACTGCTGGAGGAAGGCCGCCTCGCGCATGAAGGGATTCACGTTCCCCTCCATGGCGCCCATCTCGGTGAAGAGGCGCATCTGGTCCTGCATGCGGTCCGCCGTGAACCGCTGGAGGCGGCTCGCGATTTCCACCGGCAGGTCAACCCACAGGAGGCGCGCGGCGGCGGCGGGGTTCCCGGGCGCCTGGGCCGCATTCTGCCAAGCCTGGGTCCAGGCCTGGAACGGAGGTAGCGTGTTCATGGGTCCATCTCCCTGAAAATGGCCGACTTTAGTATAACACACATGGCTGAAAATGATGCCTTGTTCTGGATCAAATCCGCTTGCGTAAATGTACTTAAGGTCGGACTCGACCTCGCCGCCCGGCGCAAGCTCGGGCATGAAGAAGGCTGGCGCGGGCGAACCGCCGCCAATGGACGGCCCGACGGCCCGGAGGAACGCATGGTCGATTTGCCCCACGATTTCCGCGAAATCCGCCTCGAACTCGCCCGTGAGAAGGACCATCCGGCGGGCGCGCGGGATTTCGGCTACACCTTCGTCGCCCCCCTGGCCGAGGATGGGCGCATCGAGGCCGATCTGTGGGCGAAGCATCGCGACGCCTGCCGCGTGGTGCGCTTCCGCCCCCATGCGGGGGACGAGGTGGGCCATCTGGTGCGGCGCCCCGGCGGAAGCTGGGCCTTCCGCTACGACATTTCCGGAACGGACGACGACGAGGCGGGCTATCGCTTCAACGACGAGCGCTTCGTCATCGGCGAATATGTGTCGGTGAAGGACGATGGCGAGACCCACACCTTCCGCGTGGTCTCGGTGGAGCCGCTCTGACCGATTTCCCCGCGCAAGGCGGAACGGCAGAAGGGGCGCCCGGCGGGCGCCCCTTTTCGTTTCAGTAGGACTTGTACTCCGCCGTGCCCTTGGACATGGCGAATTCCTCCTCGGGGGAGAGCACCAGCTTGTGGCGGCCCACGGCGGCGAAATAGGCGATGCCCACCGCGAACCAGATGGCCACCCCGATCACGCCGTTGCGGTAGATGGGGTCGGAGAGCTGGAAGTAGATGGTCACCAGCGCGATGAGGATGGTGAGCACCGCGCCCGGCACGCCGAACGGGCTCTTATAGGGCCGCTCGATCAGCGGCATGTTCCGCCGCATGAAGATGAAGGACAGGGCCTGCATCACATAGGAGAGCATGGCGCCGAACACCGCCATGTTGAGCAGCGTGCCGCCAATGGCCGCCGCGCCCGCCTCTGCCCCCAGCGCAAACCAGATGGCGAGCATGATGCCGAGCCCCACCACCGCGCCCGCGATCATGGCCACGTGCGGCGTCTTGCGGCTGCCGTGGGTGATGGACAAGGCGCGCGGGAAGTAGCCCGCCCGCGAGAGCGAATAGATCTGCCGCCCCTGGGCATAGATGATGGTGTGGAAGGAGGCGATGAGCCCCACCACCGCCACCAGCGCCAGCAGGCTGGCGATGCCCGTGCCGTAGATGGCCTTGAAGCCGTCCAGCAGGGGCTCCAGCGAACTGGAGAGGCCGAAGGCGCCGTTAGCCACTGAAGAGTTCAGCCACAGGATCATGAAGGCCGAGACGATCAGCGTCGCCATGCCCGCGATGATGCCCTTGGGCATGTCGCTCTTGGGGTCCACGGATTCTTCGGCCGCGAGCGGAAGCTGCTCGATGGCCAGGAACAGCCACACCGCGAACGGCATGGCCGCAAGCGCCCCGCCGATGCCGAACGGCAGGAAGGGCCCGCCGCCATTGGGCAGTTCGATGGCCGCCCCGTCCGGCGAGACGCCGATGTTCAGCGCCCAGCGGGAGAAGTCCATGACCGGGATGGCGCTGACCCAGAAGGCCACGAGGCAGGCGAGCGCGGCCAGCGTCACCACCAGCGTCACCTTGAAGGACAGTTCCACGCCGACCACGTTCAGGCCCACGAAGATCATGTAGCCGAAGATCCAGTAGACCGGCTGGAATTCCGGCGGCGTGCCGAAGATGGAGCCCATGTAGGAGCCGATGAAGGACACCACCACCGCCGGGGTGATGACATATTCCACATTCTCGCACAGGCCGGTGATGAACCCGCCCCACGGCCCCATGGTGGTGCGCGCGAAGGAATAGGCCGCGCCCGTGTGCGGCAGGGCCGGCGACATCTCGGCGATGGAGAAGGTGAGGCCGAGATACATGATGGCGATGATGATGGCGGCGATGAACATGCCGCCCCACCCGCCCGAGGCGAGGCCGAGGTTCCAGCCGGAGAAGTGGCCGGAAATGACCGCGCCGACGCCGAGCGCCCAGAGCGACCACACGCGCGCATGCCGTTTCAGGGCGCGCTGCTCGAAATAGGTGACGTCGACGGTCGTGTACGTGACCCCAGATGATTTCTGCGTGCTCATCCGCCAGCCTCCATCCTTCCCCCTTCGGGGAAAAGCCCAAGCACCCTGCCCACCCGCGCAAATGCCGGTTCTTCAAAAGCAAGTCCCATGCCGCGCCGCGCGGGCGCGGCCTCGTCATTTGGGCGCAAGGGGCGCCCGGTCCTCCTGCGCCAGCGCATCGCTGTCGTCCTTCAGGTCCACGCCCGTCAGGCCGCGCCGGAACGCTTCCCGCAGCAGCCAGGACAGCTTGAATGCGGCGGCCTCGAAGGAGAGCCCTTCCCCGCGCACGTTCGAGATGCAGTTGCGCTCCGCATCGCTCCGGCCGGGCCGGGGGGCGAGGGTGAGATAGAGGCCGAGGCTGTCCGGCGAGGACAGGCCCGGCCGCTCGCCGATGAGTACCAGCACCGCCCGCGCCCGCAGCAGCGCGCCCGCCTCGTCGCCCAACGCCACCCGGGCCTGCCGGGCCACCACCACGGGGGCGAGGCTCCACCCCTCCCGCTCGATCCACGGCTTCAGCGCCGCGAGAAACGGCACCGCCTGCACATGGACCGCCGTGGAGGACAGGCCATCTGCCACAACGATCGCCAGATCCACCTCCCCGCCCGCCGCTTGCGCGAGGCGGGCCCGGCTCTCGTCGGAGAGGCGCCGCCCGAGATCGGGGCGGCGCAGATAGATGTCCCGCGAGGCCGCCGCGCTCTCCGCCGGGATCACGGGCAGGCCCAGCTCCGCGATGCCCGTCGCCACCGCCTCGGCGTCGAAGGGCGTGTGGACCGCATCGCGCGCCTGGGCATGGGCGAGGGCGAAGCGCAGCACTTCTTCGGTTGGCAGGCTGGCCCCGGTGCGCCCGAGGGCAATGCGCGCGGGCGTGTGGCGGGCGAAGGCGAGCCAGGGATCGCGCGGCGTCATGCGGCGCGCTCCACGAACCCCAGCAGGGGATGGGCGGGGCTGGCGGGGGCGATGCGCCCGTCCGGCCCGGTGATGCCCATGCGCGCGAGCCACGCCTCGAATTCCGGCGCCCGCTTCAGGCCGAACACCTCGCGCACATAAAGCGCGTCGTGGAAGGAGGTGGACTGGTAGTTCAGCATCACGTCGTCGGCGCCGGGAATGCCCATCACATAGGTGACGCCCGCCGCCGCCAGCAGCGTGAGCAGGCTGTCCATGTCGTCCTGATCCGCCTCGGCATGGTTCGTGTAGCAGACGTCCACGCCCAGCGGCACGCCGAGCAGCTTGCCGCAGAAATGGTCTTCCAGCCCGGCACGGATGATCTGCTTGCCGTCATAGAGATATTCCGGGCCGATGAAGCCCACGACCGTATTCACAAGGAGCGGCTCGAAGGCGCGGGCCACCGCATAGGCCCGCGCCTCGCAGGTCTGCTGGTCCACGCCGTGATGCGCATCCGCGGAGAGCGCCGAGCCCTGGCCGGTCTCGAAATACATGGCGTTCTGGCCCACCGTTCCGCGCTTCAAGGCGCGGGCGGCGTCGGCCGCCTCCCTCAGCACGGCGAGGTCCACGCCGAAGGAGCGGTTCGCCCCTTCCGTCCCGGCGATGGACTGGAAGACGAGGTCCACCGGCGCGCCCCGGTTCATCAGCTCGATGGACGAGGTCACATGCGTGAGCACGCAGCTCTGGGTGGGAATCTCGAAGCGCGTGATCACCTCGTCCATGAGCTTCAGCAGCCGGTCGATCACCGGCAGGCTGTCCGAGGCGGGGTTGATGCCGATCACCGCATCCCCCGCTCCGTAGAGCAGGCCGTCCAGGATGGAGGCGGAGACGCCCGCCGCGTCGTCGGTGGGGTGGTTCGGCTGGAGGCGCACGGCCATGGTGCCCGGCAGGCCGATCGTGTTGCGGAAGCGCGTCACCACAGGGCATTTGCGCGCCACGAGGATCAAATCCTGGTTGCGCATGACCTTGGAGACCGCCGCCGCCATCTCCGGCGTGAGGCCCGGCGCAAGCCGCGCCAGCGCCTCGGGCGTGGCGGCGTGGGACAGGAGATAGTCGCGGAAGTCGCCCACGGTCAGGGAGGCCACGGGGGCGAAAGCCGCCGCGTCATGGGTATCCAGGATGAGACGCGTGACCTCGTCGGTCTCGTAGGGGATGAGCGCCTCGGAGAGGAAGGCCTTCAGCGGCACCTCGGCGAGGCACATCCGCGCCGCCACGCTCTCCTCCGCGCTGGCGGCGGCGATGCCGGCGAGCACGTCGCCGGAGCGCAGCGGCGTCGCCTTGGCCATCAGGTCCTTCAGGCCCGCAAACGCATAGGAGCGGGGGCCGACGCGATGGACGAAGGGCATGGCGGTCTCCGAAATGAGGGCGCTGCACGGATTACGTGCAAGAAATGCGCCTTCCTCAAGAGAAAAAAGCGCGGCCCGTCTCCGGCGCCGCGCCTCTTCTGTCCTTCACCGGCCGCTCCCTCAGGAGCCGATGTCCTTGTCCGCCTTCCGCTTGTGGGCGGCGAGCGCCATCAGGCGGCGGTCGCGCCACACCTGGCGGTCGGGCAGGCCCTCTTGCGAGAGCCGCTGGCGCCGCTGCTCCACCACGGTGTCCATCACCGGGCCGGACCAGTCCACGCGGCGCCACTGGGTGGGCGCCATGCGGGCATACATGTGCTCGTAGCGCTCGGCATAGTCCTTCACGCCGGCGGGTGCGTTGAGGTCGATGGTCTCGAACGGCCCCATGAAGGACCAGCGCAGGGCCAGCCCCTCGCGGATGCCGATGTCCACGTCCTCCACGCTGGCATAGCCGTCCGCCACCAGCCGGAACGCCTCGTCCAGCAGCACGCCCTGCATGCGGTTCATGACGAACCCATCCAGTTCGCGGCGCATCACGATGGGCGACTGGCCCGCCGCGCGCATCAGGTCGGCGGCGCGGGTGATGGTCTCGGGATCGGTCCAGGGCGCGGGCACCACTTCCACCGCCGGCACGAGATAGGGCGGGTTGATGGGATGGCACACGCAGCACCGCCCCCGCCCCGCGAGCCCTTCCGTGAACAGCGACGGCAGCAGAGCGGAGGTGGAGGAGGCGAGCACGGTCTGCGGCGCCGCGAGGCGGTCCAGCTCCACATAGAGCGCCTGCTTCAGCTCCAGCCGCTCCGGCGCGCTTTCCTGGGCATGGACGGCGCCGTCCAGCGCCTCGGCGAAGGTCGGCACGGCCGTGAGGCGCGCGCGCACCGTCTCGGGCGCCTCGTCGTTCAGCAGGCCGTTCGCCGCAAGGTCGGGCAGCACGCCGTCAATATAAGCGAGAGCGGCGGCGGCGGCGGCCGCATCGGCATCCGCCAGCGCCACATCGAAGCCCGCGCGGGCGAAGGTGATGGCCCAGGCGCGGCCCACGAAGCCCGAGCCGATGATGGCGATCTTACCCTTGCTCATGAATCCTCCCTGAGGGTGGCGGGCGCTCCGGCTTGAACGCCGTCAGACAATCGCTTCCCGGCCGCCATGGTCACGCGAAAAGGCATGCGGCGACGCCACACACCGCCGCGCCGCATGAGGCGCGGCCGGTGCATGTGAGACCGAAACCCGGCGTCTGCGCCGGTCAGCGCCGCACGCCGCGCACGGCGGCGGCGAGGTCGCGCACCAGCGCTTCCACCGAGGCGGCCGTCCGGTCCGTGGCGTTGCCGTCCGCATCGAGCGAGGCGCGCACCGCGTCCACCAGCGCCGAGCCGACCACCACCGCATCCGCGCCCGCCGCGATGGCGGCGGCCTGTTCCGGCGTCCGCACGCCGAAGCCCACCGCCACCGGCAGGTCGGTATGCTGCTTGATGCGCGCCACCGCCTGGGAGACCCGGTTCGCATCGGGCGTCGCCGCGCCGGTGATGCCGGTGATGGAGACGTAATAGACGAAGCCCGCCGTGTGCCGCAGCACGGTCGGCAGGCGCTTCTCGTCCGTGGTGGGGGTCGCGAGGCGGATGAAGTCCAGCCCGGCCTTCAGGGCCGGGAGGCAGAGTTCATCGTCTTCTTCCGGGGGAAGATCGACGATGATCAGCCCGTCCACGCCCGCCGCGCGGGCATCCGCCAGGAAGCGGTCCACGCCATAGACATAGATGGGATTGTAATAGCCCATGAGCACGATGGGCGTGGCGTCGTCCCCCGCGCGGAAGGCGCTGACCATGGCCAGCGTCTTGGCGAGCGTCTGCCCGCCCTTGAGCGCCCGCAGGCCCGCCGCCTGGATGGCCGGGCCGTCCGCCATGGGATCGGTGAAGGGCACGCCCACCTCGATGATGTCCGCCCCCGCGGCGGGCAACGCCTTGAGGATGGCGAGGGAGGTCTCCCCGTCCGGGTCCCCGGCGGTGATGAAGGTGACGAGGCCGGGCCGCCCTTCGGCGGCGAGGGCGGCGAAGCGCGTGGCGATGCGGGTCGGGAGGGGGGCGGTCATGACACCTCAAGGCGGGGCGAAGGCCCCGGCCCTCAGCTAGAAGGGGACGTGATGGAACAGGTGGCGCTGGAGGCGTTGGTGGCGCCCAGCAGGCGCACCTGGTCCTGGCCCGTCACGCCCGGGAAGGAAGAAAACAGCGTGGTGGACGAGGTGCCCAGCTTCTTCTTCTTCGCGAAGAAGTCGCAGCTCACCACGATCTGGCCGATCATGAGCGTGCCGGCATTGGCCACCTGCACGTTGACGAAAGCGCCACCGGGATCGGTGATCACACTGCCGTAGGAAAGCTTCAGCCACGCCGGATCGGCGGCGGCCGGAACGATCGCCGCGATCAGCGCGGCACCTGCCATCAGCGTCCTCATACCTGCCCCCCGAGATGCTCGGCCACGGTGAAGATGTCCTTGTCGCCGCGCCCGGAGAGGTTGACCACCATGATGTGGTCCTTCGGCTTCGTGGGCGCGATCTCCAGCAGCTTACCGATGGCGTGCGCGCTTTCCAGCGCCGGAATGATGCCTTCCAGCTTCGCGAGGATCTGGAACCCCTCCAGCGCCTCCGCGTCGGTGCAGGGAAGGTAGGTCACCCGCTTCACGTCATGCAGGTAGGAATGCTCCGGCCCGATGCCGGGATAGTCGAGGCCCGCCGAGATGGAATGGGCCTCGGTGATCTGGCCGTCGTCGTCCATGAGCAGGTAGGTGCGGTTGCCGTGCAGCACGCCGGGCCGCCCGCCGGTGATGGAGGCCGCGTGCTGGCCCGACGCGATGCCGTGGCCCGCCGCTTCCACGCCGAAGATTTCCACCTCGGGATCGTCCAGGAATTCATGGAACAGGCCGATGGCGTTGGAGCCGCCGCCCACCGCCGCGATCAAGCTGTCCGGGCCGCGCCCTTCCTGCTCCAGAAGCTGGGCGCGGGTCTCCTTGCCGATGATGGACTGGAAGTCGCGCACCATGGCCGGATAGGGATGGGGGCCCGCGACGGTGCCGATGCAGTAGAAGGTGTCGTGGACGTTCGTGACCCAGTCGCGCAGGGCCTCGTTCATGGCGTCCTTCAGGGTGCGCGAGCCGGACGTGACCGGCACCACGGTGGCGCCCAGCATGTTCATGCGGAACACGTTCGGCTTCTGCCGCTCCACATCCACCGCGCCCATATAGACCACGCAGTCGAGGCCGAAGCGGGCGCACAGGGTGGCGGTGGCGACGCCGTGCTGGCCCGCCCCGGTCTCGGCGATGATCCGCTTCTTGCCCATGCGGCGGGCGAGCAGGATCTGGCCGAGCACGTTGTTCACCTTGTGGGAGCCGGTGTGGTTCAGCTCCTCGCGCTTCAGGTAGATCTTCGCGCCGCCCAGATGCTCGGTGAGCCGCTCGGCGAAATAGAGCGGCGAGGGCCGGCCCACATAATGGGCGAGATAGGAATCCATCTCCGTCTGGAAGGCGGGATCGGCCCTGGCGGCGCGATAGGCCTCCTCCAGGGCGAGGATGTTCGGCATCAGCGTCTCGGCGACGAAGCGCCCGCCATGGATGCCGAAATGACCCCGTTCGTCCGGGCCCGTGCGGTAGGAATTGAGGACGGTCACGGCTGCCTGCCTTCTGACGGAATGACGATACTCACGCGCTCCCGCGGCCCGAGGCCGCCCGCGCCGCCTGCACGAAGGCGGCGATCTTCTCGGGCGACTTCACGCCGGGCGCGCTTTCCACGCCCGAGGATACGTCGACCCCGTCCACCTGGATGCGCGCGAGCGCCTGCGGCACGTTGTCGGGATCGAGCCCCCCGGAAAGCATGACGGGGCGCCCAGGGTCAAGAG
>JACESF010000085.1 GCA_013911975.1 Hyphomicrobiales bacterium
GGGAAGGGGGGTGGGCACTTCCGTCGCGCCCGCCGCTCCCTGGTGAAACGTCCCCCGCCGGGGGCGGTTCCGGTGTCCCGGAATTCTTTTTAGCGGCGCTTTCCGAACATCACCGACTGGATGATGCCCACGAGGGCCGCCGCCCCGATGGCGACGATGGGGTTGGTTTCCACCACGCGCGAGATGGAGGCCGCGGCGGCCCCGAGCCCGGCGCCGCCCAGGGCCGAGTTGGAGCCGGAGCTCCAATGGGCGCCCACCACGGCGAACAGGCCCGCCACCACAAGGGCGATGAGCCCGGTGACGAGGCCCGCCGCCCAGGGCGCCATGGCCAGCATCAGCGCATGGTAGAGGCCCACGCCGAGGAACGCCGTTCCGACGCAGAAGAAGATACCGGCGACGAAGAACAGCGCGACGCGAGCCACCACGGGAACGCCCTCCTATCGGCGGAGCAGGATCTGGCCGAGGAGCGCCCCGACGCCCGCCGCGATGGCGCAGGCGGTGAGGGGCTTCTCCTGGATATAGTCCCGGAGGGTCGCATACTGACCCTCGGCCCATTCCGAGACATCGCCCATGGCGGCCTCGGCCTCCTCGCTCGCCCCGTCCACGCCGTGGCGGGCGGTGCGGGTCAGCGTCTGCATGAGCTGGGCGAGGTCCGCCTTCACGGCGGCGAGGTCGGCCTTGAGCTCGTCGAGATGGGCATCGCCCGTCGTGGCCCGCGCGGGTCCGGGTTGCGGCATGTCCGCCATGGTCAAGTCTCCGATTGGGGGCACATTCGCGTGAATGAAGGGGTCACGCAAGTGCGAAAACGCGATGCGCGGGGCCGGGTTCCGGCCCCGCCGGCGCACCTCGTCAGGCGATGCGCGCGGTGGGCTCCGCGCCGGTCCGCGCCTCGTGGAAGAACAGCGCCTGGGCGATGGTCGCCTTCACGTTCTCGCTCAGGAACGGCTTGGTGATGAGATAGGTGGGCTCGGGCCGCTCGCCGGTGAGCAGGCGGTCGGGGAAGGCGGTGATGAAGATCACCGGCACGTTGAAGCTCTGGAGGATGTCGCTCACCGCATCGATGCCCGACGATCCGTCCGCAAGCTGGATGTCCGCCAGGACGAGGCCGAAATCGCCGTTCTTGGCGAGTTCCAGCGCCGCGCCGTGGGTGGGCGCCACGCCCACCACGTCGTGGCCCAGCTCGGTCACGAGGGTCTTGAGGTCGAGCGCGATCACCCACTCGTCCTCGATGATGAGCACCCGCGTCGCGAGCTGCGCGTCGATTTCCGCCTGGGCGGAGACCACCATGGATTCCACGGCGTCGAGGGTCGTGGACAGGATGGACGACGCCTCCGCGAAGGAGAAGCCTTCCATGGCGGTGAGCAGCAGGGCGACGCGCGAGGTGTCGCCGAGCTGCTGGAGGCGCACGTCCGCGCGGATCGCGGCGCCGCTGGAGGATGCCGGCTTGCGTGACCAGACCTCGTAGAACGCACGATACAGGGCGACGCGCGGCGACAGGTCAGGGCGGATGGGCGCGCTGCCGTCCAGGATCGCCTTCAGCGTCTCCTGGACCAGTCCATCACCCGCCTGCTGGCTGCCCAGCAGGGCGCGCGCGAAGCGCCGCAAAAAGGGAAGCTGCTTGATGAGCTGTTGGTGTGGCATGCGCCTCTCGCCTCTCAGAAAGTCGGCTTCAACTCTGCCGCACGCGAAAAGTTCCCGGTTTCAGGAACCTCAGCGCGGATTTCGCATTATAGCCTCGCCCGCCACGGAATGCAGGCCGCGCAGGCGACGGGATTTGCGCGCGAACGACACGGCCTCCTTCCGCTTTGCCGGGGGAGGGGCTCTAATGACCGGAAGCGGCTCCGCTTCCGGTTGCCGGGTTTTCGGCCACCTTCGAGGGGCGTGCGCGTGGACGGGTGGATTTCTTCATGCGGTGGGTGAGGGGAGCGGCGACCCGGCTTCGCGAGCGTGAGCGGGCTGCGATCTTCGCCTCGGCCGCAGGACATCCGCGCCACATGCTCGACAGCGTGCGCCGCGGCCTCATCCTGGTGATCCTCATCGCCATCGCGCCCATCGCGTCCGCCAGCATGGTGCAGGGCGTGCTTCAACTGCGCCGGGCGACGGAGGAGGCGCAGCACCGCCTGCTCCAGGGCGCCACCACCGGCGCCGCCAGCCAGCAGAACATCTTCGCTTCCGCCGAGAACGTGCTCCAGGCGCTGAAGAACGTGCCGGGCCTGCGCTCCGACAGCCAGGATTGCGCGGCCACCCTCTACGGCGCCACGCTGAGCCTTCCGTTCGCCTCCAACATCGCCTTCATCGATGCCGACGGGCGGGTGACCTGCTCCGCCCTCACCCAGGCGGGCACCGACATGTCGCAGCGGGGCTGGTGGCAGAAGGCGAAGGCCGACAAGGCCTTCACCCTCGGCGAGCGGCAGGTGAGCCCGGTGACGCGCTCCGAGATCATGGTGGGCACGCTGCCGCTCTACAACGCGCAGTCGGACTTCATCGGCGCCCTGTCCATCGCCATCGACGCGGGCTGGCTCGACAATCTGTTGAAGCGCGAGACCCCGTCCAGCGCGGGGGTGGCGGCGCTGTTCGACGCGAGCGGCCAGCAGCTCGTGTCCAACTCCCCGGCCGTCAGCCGCCGCCTGTTCGCGGGCAAGGACCTGTCCGCCTATGTGGGCAAGCTGGGCGAGACGGAGGACGTCTCCGGCCGGTCCTGGAGCTTCGCCGTGGCGACCCTGGAGCGGCACAATCTGCTGCTCGCCTATGCCCAGCCCACGGACGAGCTGTTCCAGTGGACCACCTTCCATGTGGCCGTCAGCTTCATCCTGCCGGTCTTCATGGTGATCTTCACCGTCGTCGCCATCTGGCTCGCCACCGACCGGATGGTGCTGCAATGGCTGCTCTATCTGCGGCGGGTCACCGCCGTCTACGGGCAGGGGCATTACGGCTTCCGCCCGTCCCGCATGGACCAGGCTCCGAGCGAGTTCCGGGTGCTGGGCCACGCCATCGAGGACATGGCGCTGGCGATCCGGGAGCGGGACGCCAAGCTGCGCGAGGGGCTGGCCGAGAAGACCGCCCTGGTGCGGGAGATCCATCACCGCGTGAAGAACAGCCTCCAGGTGGTGGTGAGCCTGCTCAGCCTCTACGGCTCCGGTGTGCGGGGCGAGGCGGACCGCGCCCGGTTCGACCAGTTGCGCATCCGCATCAATACCCTCGCCGTCGTCCACCGCATCCTCTACGAGGCGAGCGAGGGCTCGCAGGTCCAGATCTTGGAACTGCTGCGCGAATTGAGCGCGCTGCTGGAGGCCTCGCTCGACCGCACCGTGCTGATCACGGTGGAGGCCGATGAGGTGGTGCTGCCCACGGACCTTGCCGGTCCCCTCGCGCTGCTCCTCACCGAAATCGTCATGGCCATGGGCCGGGCGAGCACCCGCCCGCCCCTGAAGCTCGCCATCAAGGGCGTGGAGGAGGGCGGGTTCGTGGTGCTCAGCCTCACCGCGGCCGAGGATGTGCGCGAGGATCTCGGGGAGGCTCGGATTCCGCTCGCCTACGGCTTCACCCGCCAGATCGGCGGCGCCCTCGATCTGCACGCCGCCGGCGCCGGATGCCGCGCGGACGTGCGCTTCTCTCCCCGCTTCAAGACCCGCTGACGGCGGCTCCGCGTCCGGCCGGGCACCCCGGCGGGGAACCGTCGGGCGCGCGCGCCGTTGGTCTTGCGCGATGTCGCCAAGCCCCTTGGGCGAGAACAGGGAGTCTCCCATGGCCTCGAAGAGCAAAGGAACGTCGAACCGCGGTTTCGCCGCCATGGATGCGGAGAAGCAGCGGGCCATCGCACGCAAGGGCGGGGAGAGCGTTCCGGCCGAGAAGCGCAGCTTCTCCCAGGACCGCGCGCTCGCCTCCGCCGCCGGCCGCAAGGGCGGGCGCAGCGTGGCGGACGAGGACCGCAGCTTCTCGCGCAACCGGGGCCTTGCCTCCCGCGCCGGACAGAAGGGCGGGCAGGCGTCCCATTCCACCCGATCCTGACAGGGACGGGCTGCAGCATTTTTTCGTGCACGGCGGGAACCCGTGGCCCCGGCCCACGTTTCTTCCGTAACACAGCCGGTGCGTCCCGCGCGGCCTCAGCCGCAATTCGCCTCCCGCAGAGGAGCGGACCGTCGGCGATGGTTTGGCGGAGGGGTGGCTGGCGTGTTTCAATCTCACGAAACGGATAGCAGACGTCCTATGGAAGTTGCCAAAAAGACCTCTGCGGCCGAGACCCCTGCGGCCGAGGCCCCGAAGGCCTCGACCTCGCGGGCGACGTCTCCTTCGGAGATGAAGGCGCTTCGCGAGCAGGTGCTCGAACTGCTGCCCGCGCTGCGCGCGTTCGGGCGCTCCCTCACGCGCAATCGCACCGAGGCGGACGACCTCGTCCAGGAGACCTTGCTGAAGGCGCTGTCGAACATCGACAAGTTCGATCCCGGCACCAATCTTCGGGCCTGGCTCTTCACCATCCTGCGCAACACCTACTACACCGAGATCCGCAAGCGCCGCCGCGAGAATGACGGCATCTCCACCTTGGCCCAGCAGGATTCCAACATGGGTCCGGGCCAGGAATGGTCGGTGACGCTCCGCTCGCTCAAGGAGGCGCTGGAGCTGCTTCCCTCCGACCAGCGCGAGGCGCTGGTGCTGGTGGGCGCGGCGGGCCTCTCCTACGAGGAGGCGGCTGATGTGTGCGGATGCGCGCTCGGCACCATCAAGAGCCGCGTGAACCGCGCGCGGGCCAAGCTTCTGACGCTGATGGGCGCGGAAGCCACCGCCGACGTGGTTGAGGGCGATTCCGTCGCCCTGTCAGCGGCGCGGAGCTGATCCGCTCCGCCCTCCTGCGGCGCGGCTGAACGGTCTTCGCTGCGCATTCTCCCCCGGCTCGAAGCAGCACGGCATCCAGCCTCATAGATTTCTGAAGCGCCCGCCTCCTCGGCCGGGCGCTTTTTCGTGCTGGCCGGTTCCAAGATGAGGATGAGCTTCTGGCGCCGAATGCCGGCCTCGTCCGCCCGCCATCCCAAACGCAAACGGGCCCGCCTGTGAAAAGGCGGGCCCGTTTGGAAAGATGTGGCGGCGCAGAGCCGCCCTATGCCGGCGTCACGTCTCGACGTGTCACTTCGGCTCGGGCGGGGGCGGCGGCGGATCCTCGGTGGCGGCTCCGGCGGGCTTGGGAATTTTCCCGCTCTCGAACGCGCCCTGCAATTGCTCCGCGAGCTTGAGCAGCTCGTCCGGCATGGATTCCTGGGTGTAGTCGTCGAACAACTGGCGGAGCTCTTTGCCCAGGAGATCCTGGCGCGCAGAAATATCACGCCGATGAGGGGCTCGCATTGCGCCTCTCTCTTTCTGCACTTGCGTCTCGGAGCTATCGGGGCGCTTCTGTCGCATGGAGCTTGTCGTCTGTCGGATAGGGGCCGGATGGAGGAGTGCCGCAGGAGGTTAGCCTCTCACGGCCCCGGTTCCGTGGTTGAAACGGTACAGGCGCGAAGAAGTTCCAACAAGGGTCGCCATCAATCGCGATAAAGTCGCGACGTGCCGGACACCTCCTGGTCGTCATCGTCTTCCGCCCCCGGAGGGGCGTCCTGCGCGGCGCCGGGAAGCGAGGTGTCGAGCGCTGCCTGGGCACGCCGCAGGCGGAGCCGCTCCTCGTCCGGCTGATGGGTCCGCGTGCGCCGCTCGTCGCGAGCGCTCTGGCGGGGATCGAACTCGCAGAGGTCGTAGCCGTGGGGGGAAGACGGAGCCTTCCAGTCTTCCCGCGCGGCGGCGCCTCGTGAATTGGTGGGGATGGGCATGATGGCCTCCCTGCCTCATTCGGGTCTGCACTGAACCCCCGGCGCGCGGCTCTGGTTCCATCGCCTAAGGGCCGTTCCGAACTTTTTTCGCAGACCTCAGAAAACGCTGCGACCGCCGGAACCGGAGCCCCACCGGCCAAGTTCCAAGATCATTCCTCCCGCGCCGGATGCCAAGGGCCAGCCCCGGGCACGAGGAGCGGAGAAATCACGGGCCGCGCGCAGGTCGCGCACCGTCACAGACACAGGAGATCCAAATGCTGGGTTGGGCGGTTACTTTCCTCATCGTCGCGCTGGTCGCGGCGGTCCTCGGCTTCGGCGGCATTGCCGGCACGGCCATCGAGATCGCGAAGATCATCTTCTTCGTCGCCATCGTCCTGTTCCTCATCTCGGCCGTCGTTGGCCTGATGCGGGGACGGCGGATGGGCTAGCCCTGCGGGCGCATCCGGCGCCCCCGACGACTGGACCGGCACTTTCGCGGCGCACGCCCTCACCGGGGACGTGCGCCGCATGCTAATGTGAAGCTTCCGTTTTGCGGCAGAGCGCGAACTCCACACCCCCCAGGAGGGCTCACCATGCGCCGGCTCATCGTCGAGCATAAGACGCGCTATCGCTATTCCGAGCCCGTTCAGTTCGGGCAGCATCGCCTGATGCTGCGCCCGCGCGACAGCCATGGCCTGCGCCTGCACGAGGCGCGGCTCACCCTCTCGCCCACGGGCGACGTGAAGTACATCTACGACGTGTTCGGCAATTCCATCGCCCTGGTGGACTTCCACGCGCCCGCGAGCGAGCTGGTGATCGAGAGCGTGCTGGAGCTGGACAGCTATGCCACGCCCGATCTCCAGGGCCTCCTGGATCCGGCGGCGGCCAATTATCCCTTCGTCTATTCCAGCGACGACCGGTTCGACGCCTCCCAGATGCTGACGCCCCATTACGAAGATGCGGGCGAGGTGAAGGAGTGGCTGTCGGCCTTCGTGAAGCCGGGCGAGATGATCGGGACGCTGGACCTTCTCCAGGCCATCAATGCCGCCATCAAGTCCGACTTCACCTATCAGGCGCGCATCGAGGAGGGGACGCAGACCCCCGCCGACACCCTGAAGCTGAAGACCGGCACCTGCCGCGACTTCGCGATGCTGTTCATCGATGCGGTGCGCGAATTGGGCTTCGCCGCGCGGTTCGTCACCGGCTATCTCTACACGCCGCATCTCGACCTCAATATCGACCATGCGGAAGAGATCCGGGGCGCGGGCGCGACCCACGCCTGGGCGGAGGTCTATCTGCCCGGCGCCGGCTGGGTGGATTTCGATCCCACCAATGCTCTGATCGGCACGGACCATCTGGTGCGGGTGGCGGTGGTGCGCGATCCGCGCCAGGCCTCGCCCATCGTCGGCAGCTTCATCTCGGACACGCCCGGGGCCTTCCAGGGCATGGATGTGGACGTGTTCGTCTCCACCCGCCTGCCGGGCACCGAGGGCGCGCCGCTGCAGTACTGCGACGTCCCGGTCTCGGACCTGCGCGGCTCGTTCTCCGAAATGCCCCCGCGCGATGGGCAGGAGGTGGACGCCGCAATGGTGGAGGCGGCCCCGCAGGTGCCCCCGCAGGCCGCGCTCAGCGCGTGACAAAAATGGGGCGGGTCGCCATCCGGCGCCCGCCCGTTCAGTCTTGGAGGTGTCGATGATAAGCGACACGTATCCAACGCCCGGGCGACGCCCGCGTTCCCGCTTCCGTCGAAAATGATGCCCGAAACGAAAACGGGGCGCCCGAAGGCGCCCCGTGGGATCGTCTGATTCGCGCGTCCGCTCAGGGGCAGGCGACGCGGAAGGAATTGCCGTAGGCGTCGCGCGCCCAGCAATTCTTCGGGGTGGTGGCCGCGCCGACAATGGCGCCGGTGGCGCCGCCTAGCACGCCGCCGACCACGGCGCCGCCGGCCGTGCCGGTGGCGAGGCCGCCGACCAGGGCACCGGCACCAGCGCCCATCAGGCCGCCGCCGACCGCACGGTCAGATTCGGAATACTGGCTGCACCCGCCCAGCGCCAGCGCCGCTGCCACAACGATGATTGCCGCCCTCATTTTGCTCTCCATCATCCATCTTGCCGGCTAGGCCGGGCCGTCCGTCCGAACTCGCGTGACGCTTTCGCCGGCGGTCGGCGGACATTTCCACCAGGCGAAGCAAACTTGCGCCGGCGGGGTTTTCGCACCGCCAAGCTAAGCACAAAAGCCAGGGTCAAGCCTACCCCCACCACGGCGATTGCCGTCGCGGCGGGATAGCGTGCGACCATTTCCTGTGTGTCGCGCGCCGCCGCGTCAAGCCGGCGGGCGGCCGTCCGGCCTCCGCTCCAGGCTGCGGCGGCGCCCTCTGCCAGGGCCGTGCCCGCGATCCGCCCGCCATCGGTGGCGGCGTCGGTGACGCGGTCCGACACCTGGTGGGCAAAACGCCGCGCCGCCTGTGGCGAGACCGGCCCGCCGGACGGGCGATAGTCGGCAAGCGCCCGCGCGAAGCGGCCGATCTCGCCGCGCAGGACATCCAGCTTCTGCTCCAGCGGCGAGGCGGGCGTGTGCCAGGGAACCCAGTTCATGCGGTGCGACCTCCGGTGTGCCTCGTGAAACCGCGCATGCCCCGTGGAGGTTCCAGTCAAGCCATAGGAAAGCAACGGTTCTTTGGGCGTGAAGGTCGCGCTCAAGAATCAACCATGGCGTTTTTTTGATCTGTTTCGGAACCCCTGCCGCAGTCGCGGCGTTTCAATGGCAGCACATTCCATTTTTAAGGTCATTCCCGGAGCGCAGACCCACCATGGTGCCATCGGCTCAAGCCATCTTCCCCCGGCGCGACATGGCGCCCCCCATCGGAGCGGAGGAGCGTGAGACGGATCTGCGGGACATCCTTTCTCTGGAGCACAACGCCTTCTTCTTCGACGTGGACGGCACCCTCATCGACATCGCACCCCACCCGGACGCGGTGGAGGTGCCGCGCAGCCTGATCGAGCATCTCGCCCTGCTGCGGGATGCGACGGGCGGAGCCCTCGCCCTCGTCAGCGGGCGCGAGGCCGAGGTCCTGGACCGCCTGTTCGCGCCGCTGTCCTTGCCGCTGTCCGGCGTGCACGGCGCCCAGTTCCGGGCCACCGCCGATGGTGCGCTCACCCAGGTGGCCGCGCCGCTGGCGGACGATGTCCGCGCGGAACTTCGGGCGCTCGCCCGCCGGTTCGAGGGCCTGCTGGTGGAAGACAAGGGCGCGAGCGTCGCCCTTCATTATCGCGCCGCGCCCGCCGTGGCGCCGGAGCTGGAGGAGGCGGTCGGGCGCATCGTGGCGCCCCGGTCCCGCACCCTCGCCGTGCTGCCCGGCCGCATGGTGTTCGAGGTGAAGACCCGCGGTCATGACAAGGGCGCGGCCGTGCGCGCCTTCATGGCCGAGCCGGCCTTCGCGGGACGGGTGCCCGTCTTCTTCGGCGACGATGTGACCGACGAGGCGGGTTTCGCCGCCGTGCGCGAACAGGGCGGCCTGGCCGTCAGCGTCGGCCGGAGGCTCGCGGGAGCCGATGTCATGATCGAAACGGCACAAGGGGTGCGCGGGTTGATCCGCCGCCTTGCTGCCACTGCCGAAGGGAGGGCCTGACGTGTCGCGTCTTATCGTCGTATCGAACCGGGTCGCCGTTCCCGAGGCCAACGGCAAGGTTTCCGCGGGCGGTCTCGCCGTCGCGGTGAATGCGGCGCTCAAGGAGCGGTCCGGCGTGTGGTTCGGGTGGAGCGGTCGCATCACCGACACGCCCTCCGAGCGGCCGACGGTGACCACGCGCAACCGCATCAAATATGCGGTCATCGACCTGAAGGACAGCGACTACCAGGAATATTACAACGGCTTCGCCAACCGCGTGCTGTGGCCGATCCTGCACTATCGCGTGGACCTCGCGGAGTTCCAGCGGGCCGACCTGTCCGGCTATATCAGGGTCAACAAGCTGTTCGCGGACCATGTCTCGCGCTTCATCCAGCCGGACGACACCATCTGGGTGCACGACTACCACATGATGCCGCTCGCCAAGTATCTGCGCGAGCGCGGCCATGCCAACCGGATCGGCTTCTTCCTGCACATTCCTGTGCCGCCGCCGGAGCTGATCCAGACCCTGCCGCGCCACGGCGAGATCCTGGGCTCGCTCGCCCATTACGACCTCGTGGGGTTCCAGACCGAGAGCGACCGCGACAATTTCGGGCGCTACCTGCTGACGCGCGGGGGGCAGACCACGTCCGATCCGTCCGTCTATGAGATCGCCGGCCGAAAGGTGACCATCGCGGTCTTCCCCGTGGGCATCGAGACCGAGGCGTTCGCGCGCCGGGCCCGCCATGCGGGACGCACTGACTATGTGAAGGGCTTCCGCCGGAGCCTCGGCGGGCGCAAGCTCATCATCGGCGTGGATCGGCTGGACTATTCCAAGGGCATCCCGCACCGCCTGGAAGCCTATGAGACGCTGCTGCGCACGTCGCCCGAATGGCACGACAAGGTGACGTTTGCGCAGATCACGCCCAAGAGCCGCACGGAAGTGCCCGAATATATCGAGATGGACCGCTTCCTCTCCCACAAGGCCGGGCAGATCAACGGCGCCTATGGGGACGTGGCCTGGACGCCGCTGCGGTATGTGAACCGCACCTATTCCCGCTCCGCCTTGGCGGGCTTCTACCGTGCGGCCAATGTGGCCATGGTCACGCCCCTGCGCGACGGGATGAACCTCGTGGCCAAGGAGTTCGTGGCGGCCCAGGACCCGGCCGATCCCGGCGTGCTGCTCCTGTCCCAGTTCGCGGGGGCGGCGGCGGAATTGTCGGGCGGGGCGCTCATGGTCAATCCCCACGAGACCGAGGGGATGGCGGCGGCGCTGAAGCGGGCGCTGGACATGCCGCTGGACGAGCGGCGCGAGCGCCACGAGCGGATGATGGCCGTGCTCCGGCGCAACGACATCGACCAGTGGGCCGAGAGCTTCCTGGAGGCCCTGGTGCCGCCGGAGCGGTCCACCTCGCCGTCAGCGGTGCTCCAGCGTTCCACCCTCCTCGGCATGGGCCACGGGGCGGGCTGGCAGGGCGTGCACGGGCCGGACTTCCTCTGAGCGCAGGCCGGCTCAGATATAGTCCACGAAGGCCTTCATCTGGTCTTCGGACAGGTCGCGCATCTGGGCGAGGGTGTAGGTGTCGAGCACCGTGCCCATGGCATCGCGCACCCGCACCATCAGCCGGCGCACCTCGCAGGTGGGCACGTCGCAATCCTCGCACGGGACGTAGGCGTTGCGGCTGGCGCAGGGAAACGGCGCCAGCGGGCCGTCCAGGGTGCGGATCATCTCGCCGACGATGATGTCGTCCGCCGACTTGGCAAGGCGATAGCCGCCGAGCTTGCCCTTCTTCGAGGCGAGAAAGCCGGCATTGCGCAATTCATTCAGGATGACGTCGAGAAACTTCTTCGGGATGTTGTTGGTCTCGGCGATCTCCGCCACCTGGACGGACCCTCCCGGGGGCAGCCGCGCCAGGAAGACGGCGGCCTTCAACCCGTATTTCCCCTTCTTCGTCAGCATCGCGCACCTCGCGGCGGCTTATGCGGGCTGTGGTTCATGCGGTCAATATGAATATTGCATCAGCTCTATGTGAAAACGGGGCTCTCCGGCCGGAGAGCCCCGTTCCGCGCCTCACAGCACCAGGGCGCTGACCTCGGCGATCGCCGCTTTCATGGCGGCGTCGTCCTTCTCGGTCCAGGGGCGCGGACCGGTGACGTCATGGGCGGACACCCAGCCATAGACCCAGTCGCCCTTATAGACCGGGCCCACCATCTGCGACTTGGCCTTGAACACCTGCATGAGCTGCCACGGCGGATCGGCCTCCACCTTGGACAGGTCGTCCTGCTTGAGGATCTGCCCGGTCTTGATGATCCACTGGATGGTCCCGGCGGCGCGGTGGTTCACCGAGGCGTCGTTCATCATGGTGGGGGCATCGTGGCGCAGCACCTCGGCAGCGGGGGTGTCCGCCTGCCAGCCCCGGGCGGGATCGTCGGCGCGCAGCGTGCCGCGGCTCGCGCCGGTGGCATCCAGCAGGCGGTTGAGGATCGCCTCGATCTTGGCGATCAGCTCCGGGTCCTGTGGGACCGTTGCGGGGGGTACGCTCTGGGACATGGCACTCTCCTTTGGGATCAATAGCCGAGCGCCCGGGGCAGGGCGGTGACGAAGGCGGGGCACAGGATGAACAGGAGCAGCAGGGCGTAGCCGAGCACGATGTAGGGCCACAGGTGCTTCATGATCTCGCCCATGGAAATGCGGGCGACGCCGCACACCACGAACAAGATGATGCCCACCGGCGGGGTCAGGGAGCCCAGCACCAAGTTGAACACGAACAGGAAGGAGAAGTGCAGCGGGTCCAGCCCGTAGCTCACGGCGAGCGGGTGGAAGAGCGGCACCAGCATGATGTAGGCGGCGTTCGATTCCAGGAACATGCCCACCACGAACAGGATCGCCGCCACCATCAGGTTGAACATGAGCGGGTCGGACGTGATCTCCTGCATCAGCTTGGTGAGCTTCATGGGCAGGAGGTCGATGGTGAGCAGGAACGTGACGGCGGAGGCGAAGGCGATGAGCGCGCCCACCACCGCCGTGATGATGGCGGCGTGCAGCAGGCAGGCGGGAATGTCCGACAGCTTCAGCTTGCGCGTCACGAACAGGCCGACGACCAGCGCGTAGACCACCGCGATGGCGCCGCCTTCCGTGGCGGTGAACGCCCCGGCGACGATGCCGCCGATCACCACGACAGGCATCAGCAGGATGGACCAGGAGCGCACCATCTCGGTGCCGATCCGCTGCAGCGTCACGGGCTCGCCCGCCAGCGGATAGCCGCGCTTCTGCGCGATCCAGCGGGTGAGCAGCATCATGCCCGCCGTGAGCATGAGCCCGGGCACAACGCCCGCCATGAACAGCGCTGCCACCGACACGCCGCTGCCGGCCATGTAGGCATAGACGATCATGGCGTTGGAGGGCGGGATGATGGGGCCGAGCAGCGCGGCGGCCGAGATGACGGCGGCGGAGAAGCCGATGCCGTAGACCCGCGCGAGCTGGCGCGTCAGCACCGAGGCGAGGGCGCTCGCATCCGCCACCGCCGCGCCCGAGACCGCCGCCATGCCCGCGCCCGCCAGGATGGTCACTTGCGCCAGCCCGCCCGCGATGCGGCCCACGAAGGCGTTGGCCAGTTCGATGAGCCGCTCGGCGAGGCCGCCGCGGATCATCAGCTCGCCGGCGATCATGAAGAAGGGGATGGCCATGAGCGGGAAGGCGTTGACCGAATGCATCATGCGCTGGGGCAGCATGTTGAGGTCCACGCCGCCGGCCAGCAGCACGCCGAGCGCGCTCATGCCCAGCGCGAAGGCGAGCGGCATGCCCAGGAGGGCGAGGCCCATGAAGGAGCCGAAGATGGCTAGGCTCATGGCAGCGGCCTCCCTATTCGACGATCATCTCGGGCTCGGCATAGGCGCCGGTCCCCGCGAGCATGAGGAAGTGAACGGTGCCGTGCACGGAGCCGATGACCACCGGCACCATGAACAGCGCGACGCTGGCATCGAGGGTGGAGAGCGGCTCCTCCCACTGTTCCAGCGTCAGGAGGAGCGCCTCCCAGGCGACCACCGCCAGCAGCACGGCGCACAGGACGCACATGAGGCGGAACAGCGGCTTGCGGATGTGCGGGGGCAAGCGCTCGGTGAGCAGCCCGACGCCCACATGGGCGCCCTTGGGGATGCCGAGGGGCAGCGCCAGGAAGATGGTCCACACGAACAGGAGGCGGGAGATCTCGTCCGCCCAGTCGAAGGAGCGGCCGAAGCCGTAGCGCAGGATGACCTGCGCCACGACCACCAACACCATGGCGCCGGTGACGGCGATGACGAGGCCCCGCGCCGCCGTGTCGATGGCGGCGAGGGCACGCACCGCGAAGCCGGGCAGCATGGCCGGGGCGGGGACGGCGTTCGCCGTCATTGCGCCTTGGCCTCCTTGATCACCAGGTCCACCAGGTCGGCGCCGGCGCGCTTCTTCACCTCGTCTACCACGCCAGCGGTGCGGGCCAGGAACTGGGCGCGGGCTTCGGGCGTGAGCATGGTGTAGTCCATGCCCTTGTCCTGGAGCTCCTTGAGCGAGGTCTTCTGCTCCTCGGCGGCGGCGGCGCGCTGGGCGGTCACGGCGGTCTTCAGGGCGGCGCTGATGGCCGCCTTCTTCTCGGCCGAGAGGGCCTCGAACTGCTTCTTATTCACCACGACGACGATGAAGTCGAAGAAGTGGCCGGTATTGGTGAGGTATTTCTGGACCTCGAAATAGCGGTTCGCAGCGATGATGGAATAGGGGTTCTCCTCGCCGTCCACGACCCCCTGCTGGAGCGCCGAATACAGCTCCTTCACGTCCATGGAGATGGGGCTCGCGCCGAGCGCGCGGAACGTGGCGAGGTGGGTCTCGTTGGGCTGGAGGCGGATCTTCAGGCCCGCGAGGTCCTCCACCGTCTTGATGGGTCGCTTGGAATTGGTGACGTTGCGCAGGCCCAATTCCATCCAGCCGAGCACCAGAAAGCCCTTGTCGGCCATCTTCTCGTTGAGCTTGGCCCCCACGGGGCCGTCGATCACCCGGAATGCAGTGGCGGCGTCGTTGAAGATGAAGGGCAGGCTGATGGCCTCGATCTCGGGCACGAGGCGGGAGAGGAAGCCCGGTCCGATCCAGGTGCCGAAGATGGTGCCGGCGCGCACCGCGTCCACATTCTCGCGGGCGCTGCCGAGTTGCATGCCCGGGAACAGGTCCGCCTCCAGGGCGCCGTTGGTGCTGGTCTTGAGGTCGGCGGCGAAGCCTTCCATGGCCTTGCTGGAGGAATGGGCCGCCGCGAAGTTTCCGGCGATGCGCAGGGTTTCGGCGGTGGCCGCGCCTGTCAGGAGCAGAGTGGCGGCGAGGGCCGCGAGACCGGATACCCTTAGACGGGAAAAGGTCGACATCAGCACATCTCCAGTTTGCATACGATCCTTGCGCAGGAAACTTTGCAAACCCGGTGCCAGATGGGCGGACCCTCAGACGGAAATTTGATTTATGTCATTGAATTTTCAAAGAAAAGAAAAGTTCACAAGCAATAATTGTATCCGTCATTTCATGTAATTTGTATACGATTTGCGCATCTCCTGTGCAGATGCCCCCGGCCTGTGCGCCCCGTTTAAGCGGGGCACGCAGGCCGGGCACCTCCGCTTCAGGATGCGGGCGCCACCAGGGCGCGGGCGAGGGTCAGCAGCATCTCGTCCTTGCCGCGCGGGGCGATGAGGGAGAGGCCCACGGGGCAGCCGTCCAGCGTGCCCAGCGGCAGCGAGATCTGCGGCACGCCCGCATGGCCGGCGGGGCAGAGCAGTTCCAGCGAGCGGGCGCGGAACGCCTCCAATTGCTCGCCGGGCGTGTTGCGCAGCGGCGCGATGCCGGCGGCGGTGGGCAGGAGGATGAGCCGGTCCTCGCCCAGCAAATCGTCCATCCGGCCGCGGACTTCGTCGCGCAGCGCGCGGGCGTCCGCCACTTCCTTCGGGTCCAGGGTCGCGGCGGCGGCGAAGCGTTCGCGCACGCCGGGGCCGAAATTGGGCTTCACCGCCTTCACCCAGTCCGCATGGGCGGTCCAGGCCTCGTCCGACTGGATGAGGCGGAAGGCGTTGCGCCAGGCGCCGAGCGCGCCCTGGCCCACATCCACTTCGTCCGGCGCGCCCAGCAGCGCGATGACGCGCGCCACTGCCGGGGCGAGCGCCGCGTTCACCTCGGGGCCGGCGGCCGCGAAGAGGTCCGTGGCCAGCAGCAGCTTGCCGGGGGCGGGGACGCTCTTCAGCCCGCCGAACAGCACCGCGCCCACCTGCTCGAACAGGACCGGGTCGCGGGCGAACCAGCCCACGCTGTCATAGGAGGGAGCGAGCGGCACGGCGCCGTCGATGGCGATGCGCCCATGGGTGGGGCGCAGACCGATGATGCCGCAATAGCTGGCCGGCAGGCGCACCGAGCCGCCCGTGTCGGAGCCGATGGCGAAATCCACCAGCTTGCCCGCCGTGGCCGCCGCCGAGCCGGAGGAGGAGCCGCCGGGAATGCGGCCTGGCGCGGCGGGATTGATGGGCGTGCCGTAATGGTGGTTCTCGCCGTTGAGGCTCCAGGCCATCTCGTCCGTATGGGTCTTGCCCACGAGGCGCGCGCCCGCCGCCAGCAGCGCGTCCAGCACGGACGCGCTCTTTTCCGGCACGGGATGGCTCGCGAGCCAGTCGGGGCTTCCCGCCGCGGTGGGCACGCCCGCAACGTCGAAGAAGTCCTTCAGCGCGAAGGTGCGGCCGGACAGGGGGCCTTCGCCCGTGGGCGCGCGCTCGATGAGGCCGTGGGAGACGAAGGCGTCGAGGGTGTCTTGCACTGGCATGGGTGGCCCTTGATGTGGCGTGGGCATCGGTGCGGAAACCTAACCCATCTTGTTGATCGGTCGAACAAAAACCTGGACCGGCCGGTCCAGCGCCTTCATCCCCGCCGTTTGGGGCGAGGGTGGAGGGATGCGGGAGCGGTCGGCATGCCGGCAAGGCATGCCTGGGGACGCAAGGTTGACGTCGGAACCGGCGTTCCGTCCGCTCCCGCGCGGGGATTTATGGCTTGGAGGCAGCGTCGCGTGGGCTAATCGGGTTCTCCCATCACGTCCGGACGAACCAGTCCCGGATCGGTGCGCCACCCCTTCAGCCTCCTTTCTCGCGCCGTCGGGGGCGTTAATCCCTCCGGCGTCGGACACCCGCACCCCACACCACCCGTCAGGCCGCTCCGGACGCGCCCCTCCTCGGTGTGAGGTGGAGGGATGATAGGGGAAGCTGGCGCTTAGGACAATAGTCCTTGTGTCTTTTTTCCTATTTGCGGCTTCCCGAGGGCTCTCCCGGCCTTCCCCTCCCTTAGGTCTCTCCCGGGGCTTTCCCCCTCCCTATCCCTCCCCCGCAGGCGGGAGAGGGGACCTGTCGTGCGGGCAGAGGGGCGTTCCCCCTGTCACCCCGGCAAAAGCCCTCTCCCGCCTGCGGGGGAGGGATAGGG
>JACESF010000086.1 GCA_013911975.1 Hyphomicrobiales bacterium
GCTTCAATTCCCAGGGCCTGGAGCCGTTCGCCGCGCGCCTTGCGCGGCGCCCCCGCCGGGGCATCGTCGGCGCCAATCTCGGCAAGAACAAGCAGACCGAGGATGCGGCCGAGGACTATGTGGCGGGCATCGCCGCCACGGCGCCGTTCGCGAACTATCTCGTCTGCAACCTGTCCTCCCCCAACACGCCGGGCCTGCGCGCCCTCCAGGCCCGCTCCGCCATGCAGGATCTGGTGGCGCGCGCGCTGGCGGCGCGGGACGCCGCCGTCCCGGAGCCGGCTAAGCGTCCGCCGCTCCTGGTGAAGATCGCGCCGGACCTGGACGATGCCGCCTTGGAGGACGTGGGCGCGGTGGCGCTGGCGACCGGCGTCGACGGCATCATCCTGGGCAACACCACCATCTCCCGTCCCGCCGGGCTGCGCAGCCTGCACAAGGACGAGGCGGGCGGCCTCTCCGGCCGTCCCCTGTTCGCGCTGTCCACCGAGCGGCTCAAGGCGCTCGCCCGGCTCATCGACGGGCGCCTGCCGCTCATCGGCTGCGGCGGCGTCGCCTCGGGCGCGGACGCCTATGCCAAGGTGCGGGCGGGCGCCCAGCTCGTGCAGGTCTACTCGGCCCTGGTGTTCCACGGGCCGGGGCTGGTGCGCGAGATCAAGCGCGACCTCGCCGCGCGCCTGAAGGCGGACGGCTTCCGCTCCATCACGGAAGCCGTCGGCGCGGACCTGCGCTGACGGCACGCCGGACGCCCCCCGGGCGTCGCAGAAGGCCCGCGCGTCCAACACACGGGCCCTTGGCGTCAGGGCTCGTTGCGCGGCGTGGAACCGGCCTTGGCGGCCAGCAGGTCGCGAATCTCCTCCAGCAGCACCTCGGTGCGCGTCGGCGCCGGAGGGGCCTTGTTGGCGTCCTGCACCTTCAGCGTGTTGATGGCGCGCACGAGGAAGAACAGGATCCACGCGACGATCAGGAAATTGATGCCGAGCGTGACGAAATGGCCGTAGGCCAGCACCGCGCCCTGCTTCTTGGCGTCTTCCAGATTCTCCGCCGTCACCGCCGAGGACAGCGGGATGTAATAGTTGGAGAAATCCAGCCCGCCCGTGACGGCGCCGATGAGCGGCATGAAGATGTCCGCCACCAGGGAGGCCACGATGCTGCCGAAGGCGGCGCCGATGATGACGCCGACCGCCAGGTCCACCACGTTGCCCTTGACCGCGAACTCCCGGAATTGCTTCAGCATTCTCGCCTCCTGTGCCTGATGCGCCCAGCTTGGATGAATCGGCCGATGACGCAGACTTTAATCTGATTGAACGCCCGCGCGCCTGGGCCCGCCCCACCTGTGCGCCGCCCAAGGGAATGCCCCCTTCCGCTACGGCACGAAACACGGCTTCGCCGCGCCATTTTTTCACAGCGCGGGGGGAGCCGTGACGCTTTCATGACTTTGAGCACGCCCGGGCCTATGTTAGGGAGTGCCGCGTCCGGTGACGGGCGAGAGCGGAGGCTTGGCCGTGCCGATCCTTCTGCTGAACGGAACTTCAGCCCCACGGGCAGCATAGTGATACCTGAGAGAATGGCGGATCGGCGCTCCAGTTTCGAGTATGAGGATCTTCTCGCCTGCGGGCGCGGGGAACTGTTCGGCCCTGGCAATGCTCAATTGCCGCTGCCTCCCATGCTGATGTTCGACCGCATCTCCGAGATTTCCGAGACCGGGGGCGAGTTCGGCAAGGGCATGGTGCGCGCCGAGCTGGCGGTGAAGCCCGATCTCTGGTTCTTCCCCTGCCACTTCCAGGGCGACCCGGTGATGCCGGGCTGCCTCGGCCTCGATGCCCTGTGGCAGATGGTGGGCTTCTTCCTGGGCTGGCTCGGCTCCCCCGGGCGCGGCCGGGCCCTCGGCCTCGGAGAGCTGAAATTCTCCGGCCAGGTCCTGCCCGACATGCAGAAGGTGGTCTACGGCGTGGACTTCAAGCGCGTCATGCGCTCCAAGCTGGTCCTCGGGATCGCCGACGGCTGGCTCTCCGCCGATGGCGAGATTATCTATCGCGCCAAGGACCTGAAAGTGGGTCTGTTCCAGACGGACATGGCAGCCACCGGCGGCTGAGGCCTTCGACAAGGCGGCGCCATCTTTGGCGGCCATGGTTCGGTTTTTCACCTTGAGGAGGTGACATGCGGCGCGTCGTCGTCACCGGGATGGGCATCGTCTCGTCCATCGGCAATTCAACGCAGGAAGTGCTGGCGAGCCTGCGCGAGGCCAAGAGCGGGATTTCGTTCGCGGACGACTATGCCAAGCTCGGCTTCCGCTCCCAGGTGCACGGCGCACCGACCCTCGTGGCCGAGGATGTGGTGGACCGGCGCGCCATGCGCTTCCACGGCGGCGGCACCGCCTGGAACCATGTGGCCATGGACCAGGCGATCCGTGATGCGGGCCTGGAGCCCGACGAGATCTCCAACGAGCGGACCGGCCTGGTGATGGGCTCGGGTGGATCCTCCACCAAGACCATCGTCGAGGCCGCGGACATCGCCCGCACCAAGGGGCCGAAGCGCGTGGGCCCGTTCGCGGTCCCCAAGGCCATGGCCTCCACCGCGTCCGCGACGCTCTCCACCTGGTTCAAGATCAAGGGGCTGAGCTATTCCATCTCGGCCGCCTGCGCGACCACCAACATCTGCATCGGCAACGCCTACGAGCAGATCGTCTTCGGCAAGCAGGACCGCGTCTTCGCGGGCGGCTGCGAGGACCTGGACTGGACCCTCTCCGTGCTGTTCGACGGCATGGGCGCCATGTCCTCCGCCTACAACGATCGCCCGGCCGTGGCCTCGCGCGCCTATGACAAGAACCGGGACGGCTTCGTCATCTCCGGCGGCGCGGGCGTCCTCGTGCTGGAGGACCTTGAAGTCGCCAAGGCGCGCGGCGCGCGCATCTATGCGGAAATCGCCGGCTACGGCGTGTCGTCCGACGGCGCCGACATGGTCGCGCCCTCGGGCGAGGGCGCCGAGCGCGCCATGAAGCTCGCCTTGGCGGGGATCAAGGCGCCCATCGACTATATCAACCCGCACGCCACCTCGACCCCCATCGGCGACCTGAAGGAGATCGAGGCGATTCGCGCGGTGTTCGGCGACAAATGCCCGCCCATTTCGGCCACCAAGTCCCTCACCGGACACTCCCAGGGTGCGACCGGCGTGCATGAGGCGATCTATTCCATCCTGATGATGCAGAACGGCTTCATCACGAAGAGCGCCAATATCGACGAGATCGACCCGGCCTTCGCGGACATGCCCATCGTGCGCGAGCGCATCGACAATGCGAAGCTGGGGCATGTGCTCTCCAACGGCTTCGGCTTCGGCGGCGCCAATGCCTGCCTGGTGCTGAAGCACCTGGATGCGTGATCCCTGCCGGACCGGCGGGCCTGGACGGAAACAGGGTGGCGGCGCCATGCGCGCCGCGCGCGTGAAATGCGTGTTGAGCAGACGTCGGCAAGGTGGCGCGGGCCGTTGAGGTCTGCTATCGCCGCTAGAGGCGTGTGACGAAGGATAGTCGGCGATGCAGGACCTGATGAAGGGCAAGCGCGGCCTGGTGATGGGCGTGGCCAACGACCATTCCATCGCCTGGGGTATCGCCAAGACCCTCGCAGGCCAGGGCGCGGAGCTTGCCTTCACCTATCAGGGCGAGGGCATGGCCAAGCGCGTGCGCCCGCTGGCCGAAAGCATCGGCGCCACCACCGTCCTGCCCTGCGACGTGGAGAACCTCGCCAGCGTGGACGAGGTGTTTCGCCAGCTCAAGGACAGCTGGGGCGGCATCGACTTCCTGGTCCATGCGGTGGCCTTCTCGGACAAGTCCGAGCTGAAGGGGCGCTATGCCGACACCACCCGCGAGAATTTCTCGCGCACCATGGTCATCTCCTGCTTCTCCTTCACGGAGATTGCGAAGCGCGCGGCGGCGCTGATGACCAAGGGCGGCTCGCTCATCACCCTCACCTATGGCGGCTCCACCCGCGTCATGCCCAATTACAACGTGATGGGCGTGGCGAAGGCGGCGCTGGAGGCGAGCGTGCGCTATCTCGCCGCCGATTACGGCCCGGTGGGCATCCGCGTGAACGCCATCTCCGCCGGCCCCGTGCGCACCCTGGCGGGCGCGGGCATCGCCGACGCGCGGCTGATGTTCAACTACCAGAAGCGGCACGCGCCGCTCCGGCGCACCGTGACCATCGAGGAGGTGGGCGGCTCGGCCCTCTATTTGCTGTCCGACCTCTCCATGGGTGTCACCGGCGAGGTGCATTTCGTGGACAGCGGCTACAACATCATCTCCATGCCCCATCCGGACGTCCTGAAGGCCCAGGAGGACGCCGAGGCGAAGCTCGCGCACGACAGCGCGCCCGAAGCCGCCGAGTGATCCCATGCCCGGGCGCCTCCCCTCTCCATCGGGCGCGCCCGGCAGGGTGACGGCGCTTTCTCCCGACAGCGGGAAGCGCCGTCCATGACCCCTACCCTGGTCTCCATCATCGCCTTCACCGGCATGTTCGGTGGCGCGCTGTCCGCCATGTTCATCGCCCGCCGCCTCTCGGCGCACCACGTCTCCTCCTCCACGCAGGACACGGTGAAGCTGGGCGTGGGGATGGTGGCGGCCATGACCTCGCTCATCCTCGGCCTCATGACGGCGTCGGTGAAGGGCAATTTCGACACCACCGACCGCGACGTCCACACCTACGCCCTGAACATCCTCTCCCTGGAGGCGGACCTGCGCCATGCCGGGCCCGAGGCGTGCACGGCCCAGAAGATGCTGGCGGACTACACCCGCGCCATCCTGGCGGAGAACTGGAAGGACGCGCCCGGCCTGCCGCGGCGCCAGGTGGAGACCGGCTCCAGCGACCTGCTGCTGGAGCTGGACAATTTCGTGCGCAACTGGGCGCCCACCACGACGGTGCTCCAGGAAGTGCGCAGCTCGGCGCTCACGGACCTGCGCTCCATCCTCACCACCCGCTGGACGGTGAGCGAGGAAGCGGCAGCCTCGGTCCCGGCCGTCTTCATCGTGGTCCTCATCGTCTGGCTGGCGCTCATCTTCATCAGCTTCGGCCTGTTCGCCCCGCCCAACGGCGTGGTCATCGCGTGCTTCCTGCTGTGCGCGGTCTCCATCGGCGGGGCGCTGTTCCTGATCCTGGAAATGAGCGGCCCGTTCGACGGCTTCATCGCCATTTCGCCCCAACCGCTGATCCGGGCGATTGAATTCATCCAGACTCACGGCTGCAAGTAGATCCCGCCTCGCGCGTTGCTGCCAAAGTCGAAGCCCGCGCAAGTCTCACGCAAGCCACTTCCCTTCACCTGCCGGGGTTGTTTCAACCTTTTGGGGAGGTGAAGCCATGAACGCCATGCGTCTCGGGATCGGCGCGAAGCTGGGCATTGCGTCCGGGCTTTTGATCCTTCTGTCCGCCGGGGTCATTGTCAGCCGGCAATCCGCATTGACTCAGATCGAAGCCGCCAACGCGGAGACCGAGCGCCAGGCGCTGATCCTCCAGCAGGCCGAACAGGTGGGATTGCTGCTCGGGCGCGTCCGCCTGAACACCACCGAGATGCGCCTGTCCTTCGCGAACCTCGAGAACGAGGACATGCTGCGCAAGGTCCAGGCGGACGTGAAGACCGCCCAGGCCGGCCTCGACAAGCTGATCGACCTTGAGACCCATGACGAGGACCGCGACGTCTTCCGCAAGCTCAAGGCCCGCTTCACCGAGATCGCCAACGTGGCGAACGAAATCCACCAGTCCCAGCAGGCCCAGCTCTCATCGGTGGACAGCCGCCCCGCCCTGAACATCCTGGCGCGGACCGGCTTCTCCAACCTCAGCAAGCAGCTCGCGCCGCTGGACCAGCCGGAGATCATGCAGATGATCCAGCCGCTGGAGCAGATGCTGGACAATATCAGCCTCGCCGCCGCCACCTTCATCCTGGAGGAGGACCGCAAGCAGCTCATCCTCATCAACGCCATGCAGGACCGGGCGCTGAAGGCCCTGAAGACCGTGCAGGACCAGTTCGGGTCCGTGGGGACCATCGGCACCGCCGTCACCACCGCGCAGAACGCGTTCAAAGCCTATGTTCAATCGGTTCAGGAAGGCCTGGCCGAGGTGCAGAAGCGCAAGAAGATCGTGGAGGAGCAGGGAAACCCGGCCACCACGGACGCCGCCAAGCTGCTGGCGCGCGTGACCGAGGACAGCGCGACCCAGTCCGCCGAGGCGGACGAGCGCTCCGACGCCGCGCTCCAGAGCGGCATGATGCAGATCCTGATCTTCTCCCTCGTCGCCATCGTCGCGGCCATCGGCTCGGCGGCCTATTCGGTGGTGGGGATCGCCCGGCCTGTGCGGCGGATCACGACTGCCATGGAAAGCGTCTCCAGCGGCGACCTCACCGCCGAGATCCCGTTCGCCACGCGGCGGGACGAGATCGGCGATCAGGCCCGGGCCCTGGCCTTCTTCCGGGACAGCCTCTCGGAGGCGGAGGCGCAGCGCGAGGCGCGCATCGCCGAGGAACGGGAGGCCGCCGAGCGGCGCCGCGAGGACATGAACGCCCTCGCCGACCAGTTCGAGAGCGCGGTGGGCGCGGTGGTGGACATGGTCGCCTCCGCCGCCACCGAGTTGCAGGCCGCCTCGGAGACGCTGAACCACACCGCCGAGGAGACCACGGCCCAGGCCGCCGCAGTGGCCTCCGCCGCGCAGCTCGCCACGTCCAACGTGCAGGCCGTGGCCGCCGCCATCGAGGAATTGTCCGCCTCCGCCCGGGAGATCGGAAACCGCCTCCAGCATTCCTCGCAGATGACCGAGCAGGCCGTGACCGAGGTGGACAGCACCAGCAGCCAGATGAGCGAACTGCGCCTGTCCGCCGAGCAGATCGGCACCATTATCGGCCTCATCGACACCATCGCCGGCCAGACCAACCTGCTGGCCCTCAACGCCACCATCGAATCCGCCCGCGCCGGCGAGGCGGGCCGCGGCTTCGCCGTGGTGGCGCAGGAAGTGAAGGCCCTCGCGGGCCAGACCGCCAAGGCCACCGCCGACATTTCCGGGCGCATCTCCGGCATCCAGGATTCCACCGGCGGCGTCGTGACGTCGATCTCCAGCTTCAGCCGCACCATCGGCGAGCTGCGGGCCGGGGCCACCGCCATCGCGGCGGCCATGGAAGAGCAGAACGCCACCACGTCCGAAGTCGCCCGCTCCATCCAACAGGCGGCCTCCGGCACGAACGAGGTGACGAGCAGCATCACGGCGGTGGAGCGGGCCGCGCAGGCCTCCTCCTCGGCGGCCCAGCAGGTGCTGTCCTCCGCCACCGACCTGTCGCGCCAGGCGGTGTCCCTGCGCACCCAGGTGCAGACCTTCGTGGAGACCGTGCGCGCCGCCTGAGCGCGCACGGCGGGGCTACGGGAAAGCACCTCGGGTCGGGCACCTCCGGCGTCGGACATCGGGACAAAAAGAAAGGGCGGCCGCAAGGCCGCCCTTTCGCATTCAGGAAGGAAAAGGGGCGCCGATCACTCGGCGGCGCCGGCCTCGTCCTTGCCTTCGTCCTTCTGCTTGGCCTCGAGGTCCTCGCCGGTGGTCTGATCGACCACCTTCATGGACAGGCGGGTCTTGCCGCGCTCGTCGAAGCCCATCAGCTTCACCTTCACCTTGTCGCCCTCCTTGACCACGTCGGAAGACTTCGCGACGCGCTCCTTGGCGAGCTGGGAGATGTGGACGAGGCCGTCCTTGGAACCGAAGAAGTTCACGAAGGCGCCGAAGTCCACCACCTTCACGACCGTGCCGTCATAGACCTGGCCCACTTCCGGCTCGGAAGCGATGGACTTGATCCAGTTGATGGCGGCCTTGATGGCCTCGCCGTTGGCGGAGGCGATCTTGATGGTGCCGTCGTCCTCGATGTTGATCTTGGCGCCGGTCTTCTCGACGATCTCGCGGATCACCTTGCCACCGGAGCCGATCACTTCGCGGATCTTGTCCACGGCGATCTTCATGACCTCGATGCGCGGGGCATGCTCGCCCAGCTCGGCGCGGGCGGAGGTGAGGGCCTTCGCCATCTCGCCGAGGATGTGCGCGCGGCCACCCTTCGCCTGGTCGAGGGCGACCTTCATGATCTCCTCGGTGATGCCGGCGATCTTGATGTCCATCTGGAGCGAGGTCACGCCCTGCTCCGTGCCGGCCACCTTGAAGTCCATGTCGCCGAGGTGATCCTCGTCGCCGAGGATGTCGGAGAGCACGGCGAACTTGTCGCCTTCCAGGATCAGGCCCATGGCGATGCCCGCCACGGGGCGGCGCAGCGGAACGCCCGCATCCATCAGCGCCAGCGAGGTGCCGCACACGGTGGCCATGGAGGACGAGCCGTTGGACTCGGTGATCTCCGACACCACGCGCAGGGTGTAGGGGAATTCATGCTTGGCGGGCAGCATGGGATGGATGGCGCGCCAGGCGAGCTTGCCGTGGCCGATCTCGCGGCGGCCGGGCGAACCCATGCGGCCGGTCTCGCCCACGGAATAGGGCGGGAAGTTGTAGTGCAGCAGGAAGTGCTCCTTGTAGGTGCCTTCCAGGCTGTCGATGAACTGCTCGTCCTCGCCGGTGCCGAGGGTCGCGACCACGAGGGCCTGCGTCTCGCCGCGGGTGAACAGGGCGGAGCCGTGGGCGCGGGGCAGAATGCCCACCTCGGAGACGATGGGGCGCACGGTGCGCACGTCGCGGCCGTCGATGCGGATGCCGTCGTCCAGGATCGCCCAGCGGACGATCTTGGCTTCCAGGCCCTTCAGCACCTCGGACACCACCTGGGCCGGGGGAGCGGCCTGGCCTTCCACGGCGAGGCCCTCGAAATACTTCTTCACCTTGGACTTCGCAGCGCCGACCGCCTCGTAGCGGGCCTGCTTCTGCTGGATCTTGTAGGCGGCGCGCAGGTCGCTCTCGGCGATCTCGCGGATCTTGGCCTCAAGCTCGGAATGATCGGCGGGCTCGAAGGCGCGCGGCTCCTTGGCGGCCTTCTCCGCGAGGCGGATGATGGCCTCGATCACCGGCTGGAAGTGGCGGTGGCCGAACATGACCGCGCCGAGCATGATCTCCTCGGGCAGTTCCTTGGCTTCGGATTCCACCATCAGGACCGCGTCGCCCGTGCCAGCCACGACCAGGTCGAGGGAGCTTTCCTTCACCTCGTCCACGGTGGGGTTCAGCACGTATTCGTCGCCGATGAAGCCGACGCGCGCCGCGCCCACGGGGCCCATGAAGGGCACGCCCGACAGGGTCAGGGCGGCGGAGGAGGCCACCAGGGCCACGATGTCCGGATCATTCTCCAGGTCGTGGGACAGCACCGTCACCACCACCTGGGTGTCATTCTTGTATCCGTCCGGGAACAGGGGACGGATGGGGCGGTCGATGAGGCGGGAGACCAGGGTCTCCTTCTCGGACGGACGACCCTCGCGCTTGAAATAGCCGCCGGGAATGCGGCCGGCCGCGTAGGTCTTTTCCTGGTAGTTCACGGTCAGGGGGAAGAAGTCCTGGCCGGGCTTCGGCTCGCGGGCCGACACGACGGTGGCGAGCACGGTGGTGTCGCCATAGGTGGCGAGGACCGAGCCGTCGGCCTGGCGGGCGATCTTGCCCGTCTCCAGCACCAGCGTGCGTCCGCCCCAGTCCAGTTCTTCGCGATGGATGTTGAACATGGATGCTATCTCTCTTCGTTCAGCGAAGAGGGGAGCCATGAGCAAGACGGCCGGACGCGCCGCCCGTTCGCCGCCCCGCTCGGGAGGCTGCGCACGACGGTTGCGTCCGGCGATCCTGCCATGACTTCCCTTTTGCTTCGCGTACCCGCGGCGAGCCCCATGCCCGCCGCGTCAGATTCCGCTGGAGGCCGATCCGATCACGTTGGATCAACATGATCGCGGATTCAGCCTCCAAAGCATTGATGGAGAACGCTTTGCCGCTCTGGTGGCGATGCCGCCAGAGCGGAACGTGCTCCAGGGCGCGCCACCATCGGGCAGCGCGCTCCGGCGTCCTCGATCAGCGACGCAGGCCGAGCCGCTCGATCAGCGACTTGTAGCGGGCCTCGTCCTTGCGCTTGAGGTAGTCGAGGAGGCTGCGGCGCTGGGACACCAGCTTCAGGAGGCCGCGCCGGGAATGGTTGTCCTTGTTGTGGGACTTGAAGTGCTGGGTGAGGTTGGAAATGCGCTCCGAGAGGATCGCCACCTGCACTTCGGGCGAGCCGGTATCGCCGGACTTCGCGCCATATTCGGTGATGAGCGCCTGCTTGCGCTCGGCCGTGATCGACATCGGGAGTGTCCTTGTCCTAGAGAAATCAGCGGCGACCAGACCTTTGGTCCAAGAGGTCGCCAGACCGTTCGGCGGCCGGGCCGGGATGTCGTCCAGCGCGGTCGAGGCAAACGGAAGGCTTTGCGCGGCCGGATAGGCCTCGCGGGGCGCACTATACATGGATCTGGATATTCAGCCAGCGGAATTCCGGCGGTGACCGGGAGGCCCCTCCCCGCACGCGGGGAGGGGCTGCGGCCGCGTCATTGCATGCCGATGGTGGTGAGGTCCTGGAACCAGTGCTGGGCCTGGGTGAAGTCCTTCACCTTGGACGAGAGGGCGTGGGGATTGGTATCATGCACCACCCACACCAAGACCGCGTCGTCCACCACCTGTTGGTGCACCTGCGCCATCAGCTCGTCCTGCTTCTTCACGTCGAAGGTCTTCTTCGCCTCGTCGATCAGGGCGTCCACCTTGGGGTTGGAATAGAAGCCCCAGTTCACGCCCACCGGCGCCACCTGGCGGGAATCGAAGAAGCGGATCAGGGAGTAGAGCGGGTCGGACGTCACATAAGCGATGTTGTTGGCGGTGATGCCCGCGTTCATGGGGTCCTTCGCGCCCTTGCGCCAGTGGGTATAGAGCGTCTCCAGCTCCACCACCTTGAAGTCCACGTCCACGCCGATCTCCTTGAAGGAGGCCTGGATGTATTCGTTCATGGGCAGGGAGAGCATCTGGCCGGTGCCGCCCTGGGCGATGATGAAGGTGGCCTTCAGCGGCTTCTCCTTGGAATAGCCGGCTTCCTTCACCAGCTTGGCGGCGGCCTCGGGATCATATTTCAGGTCGAAGGTGGGCTTGCCGAACCAGGGGCTCTGCGGGTCCACCTGCCCCTTGGCGGGCTTGGCGAGGCCGTTCATGAGGGCGACGATGCCGTCGCGGTCCACGGCGAGGTTCAGCGCCTTGCGGAGCTTGACGTCCTGCCAGGGGGAATCCGGCAGCACCGAGAGGTGGTAGTTCCACACGTGGGGGGTGACGTTCTCCACGATCTTGATGCCCGCCGCCTTGAGCTGGGGCACCGCGTCGGGCGCGGGGGTCTCGATCAGGTCCACCTGCCCGGCGAGCAGCGCGTTGGTGCGGGTCAGCGCCTCGGGGATGGGGATCAGCACCATGCGGTCGGCCTTGGCGATGCGGCTCTTGTCCCAATAGTCGGGGTTGCGCACCAGCTCCAGCCGCTCGCGCGGCACGAGCTTGGAGAACTTGAACGGGCCGGTGCCCGAGGGGGCGGCGGCGAACTTGTCCCAGTCCTTGCCCACCTTCTCGTACTGGGCCGGGCTCGACACCAGGAACCAGAGCATCTGGTAGGGGAAGAAGGAATCCACGTCCTTGGTGGTGATCTCCACCGTCATGTCGTCCACCTTGCGGTAGGACGCGACGCCGGGCAGGCGGGTCTTCACCTGGGCGGACTGGCGCTTGTCGAACTGGGGCGACTTGTCGTCCAGTACCTTGTCCAGGTTCCACACCACGGCGTCGGCGTTGAAGTCGCTGCCGTCATGAAACTTCACGCCGGGGCGCAAGGTGAAAAGCCACTTCTTCGGGTCGGCGGGGTCCGGCTTCCAGTCGGAGGCGAGGCCGGGCACCAGCTTGCCGGGCCGGTCGGCCACGTTCATCTCCCAGGCGACCAGGGGGTCGTAGAGGGTATAGCCGGTGAATTGATAGGCACCTGCCCCGCGATCGGGCTGACCCGTGGTCTGGGGAATGTCCGCCATGGAGATGCCGTAGCGCACGACATTCTCCGCATGGGCGCTCGCGCTGAAGGCAAGCCCGAACACGACCGAGGCGATAAGCGATAATCTGCGAGGCATCCCGCGTCCTTCCTCAAGGGGAAAGCCGGGTGCCTCGCAAATTGTATGCCGTGCGCCGAATATGCAGGACGCAGAGGCATCACACTTTTGTATACGATCCCCTCTTGGTGAGGGGATCGAGGGTCACGCCGTGCGCTTCAGCGCCCGTGGCACGCTGCGCGACCAGTTGAACACGCGGTGCGGGCGCACCTCGCCGCCGGAGGCGTCGCCGATGGCGAACAGCGAGCCCTGGCACGAGACCGCCACATGGCCGTCGATGACCGGCGCGTCGCGGCCGCGCAGGATGATGGGCTGCCCGCAACGCAGGCGGTGGGCGTCGGACGGCGACACGGAAATGCCCACCAGGTCCTCCAGCGCCACATCCACGCCGTCCAGCGCGTCGAACAGCGCCTCGTCCCCGGCTTCGGCCCGCTCGCTCAGCTCGTCCACGCCGATCAGGTCCTCCTCCAGGAAGTTCCCGACGCTGGCCCGGCGCAGCATGGAGACGTGCCCACGCGTGCCCAAGAGGCGGCCGAGGTCGCGCGCGATGGCCCGCACATAGGTGCCCTTGCCGCATTCCGCCTCGAGCACGGCGTGGTCCATATCGGGCCGCTCCACCATCTCGATGCGGTGGATCACGATGGGACGGGGCTGCAGCTCCACCACCTCGCCCTCGCGGGCAAGGTCATAGGCGCGGTTGCCGTCGATCTTCAGCGCGGAATAGGCGGGCGGAACCTGCATGATCTCGCCGAGGAAGCCGGGCAGTGCGGCCCGGATGGCCTCGTCGGTGGGGCGCACGTCGCTCTCCGCGACCGGGCGGCCCTCCGCGTCGTCCGTATCCATCTCTACGCCGAAGCGGACGGTGAAGCGGTAGGTCTTGCGGCCGTCCATCACATAGGGAACGGTCTTGGTGGCCTCGCCCAGGGCGATGGGCAGGCAGCCGGAAGCGAGCGGGTCCAGCGTGCCGGCATGGCCCGCCTTCTTCGCCGCGAACAGGCGCTTCACCACCGCCACGGCCTGGGTGGAGGTCATGCCCGAGGGCTTGTCCAGCAGCACCCATCCGTCCACGTCCCGCTTGGGCGCGCGGGGGCGCTGGTCGCGCTCGCGGCGCCCCCTGCCCTGGCCTTGGCCTTGACCTTGATCCTGGCCCTCGCCGGGCGCGTTCAGGTCATGCGGCGGGTGGCCCTCGCCGGCGGTCTCGGAAGAGGCGGGGGCCTCGTCGTCCATGGCCGTCATTCGTCGGTCTTCTCTTCGTTATCGGACTGAAGGTCGCGCGCCACTTCCGGCGAGCGGAGCAGCGCATCGATATGCTGGGCCTCGTCGAACGAGGTGTCCTCGCGGAACCGCAGTTCCGGAACGGACTTTAGCTCCACCCGGCGGGCCACCTCGCCGCGCAGCGTGCGGGCATTGGCGGCCAGCGCCTTGATGACCGGGCGTATGTCCTTGCCGCCGAGCGGCATCACGTAGCAGGTGGCGATCTTGAGGTCCGGCGACATGCGGACCTCCGGCACGGTGATGATGTGCCCGGCCAGGACCGGGTCGAGATGGTCCCCGCGCGAGAGGATCTCGGCGAGCGCGTGGCGCACCAGTTCGCCCACGCGCAGCATGCGCTGGCTCGGGCCGGCGGCGGTCTTCTGTTGGTGTCTCATGGTCTTATGGCGGCTTCCGGGCCGCCTCTCCTTGCATGAGGCCCGGCGGGTTTGGACCGCCGACCCCTGAAAACAGGTCGTTTCCCCTGCCCTTTCGGGCGGGGATGGTGCGAGCGCGACACCGCTTGGCGCGGCATCACGGGCGGGAGCCGGCAGGCCGGCCCTCACCGTCTCGCGTCGCGAACGCCCCCATCCGCCCGGACCGGGCCGTGGCCCGGTCACGCTCCAAGGGAGAGCGAGGCCGGACGGATCCGGCCCCGGCGGGCGAAGGGACGGGCGATCAGAGCGAGCGCTGAACCACTTCCACGCGGTAGCACTCGATCACGTCGCCGGCGCGCATGTCCTGGTAATTCTCGAAGGACATGCCGCATTCCTGGCCCGCCAGAACCGTGTTCACGGCATCCTTGAAGCGGTTCAGGGTCGAGAGCTTGCCTTCGTGGATCACCACGTTGTCGCGGATGAGGCGGACATGCTGGCCGCGCTCCACCGTGCCGTCGGTCACGCGGCAGCCCGCCACCTTGCCCACCTTGGAGACGTTGAAGATCTCCAGGATGAGGGCGTTGCCCAGCATCGTCTCGCGATTGATGGGGGCGAGCAGGCCGCTCATGGCCTTCTTCACGTCGTCCACCAGGTCGTAGATGATGTTGTAGTAGCGGATTTCGATGCCCGCGCGATCGGCGGCGTCGCGCGCTTCCTTGTTGGCACGCACGTTGAAGGCGATGATGGCCGCGCCGGAGGTCTCCGCCAGGGTCACGTCGCTCTCGTTGATGCCGCCCGCGCCGGAATGGATGATGCGGGCCTGCACCTCGTCATTGCCCACCTTCTCCAGCGCGCCGATGATCGCTTCCACCGAGCCCGACACGTCGCCCTTGATGATGAGCGGGAATTCCTTCCGGCCCGACGTGCGGACCTGGCTCATCATCTGCTCCAGAGAGCCGCGGACGGTGGCGGACCGGGCCGCCGCCTTCTCGCGCTTCTGGCGCTGGCGATAGTCGGTGATCTCGCGGGCGCGAGCCTCGTTCTCGACCACCGCGAGGCGGTCGCCCGCCTCCGGGGTGCCGTTGAAGCCCAGGACCTCCACGGGGACCGACGGACCGGCCGTGGCCGTGTTGTCGCCGGTGTCGGTGATGAGGGCGCGCACGCGGCCCCATTCCGCACCCGCCACGACGATGTCGCCGATATGGAGCGTACCGCGCTGCACGAGAACCGTGGCCACGGGGCCGCGTCCGCGATCGAGCTTCGCCTCGATGACCGTGCCTTCCGCGGCGCGGTCGGGGCTAGCGGTGATGTCGAGCAGCTCGGACTGGAGCGCGATCGCTTCCAGCAGCTTGTCCAGGTTGATCTGCTTGGTGGCGGACACCTCGACTTCGAGGGTTTCGCCGCCCAGGGTTTCCACCTGGATCTCGTACTGGAGCAGCTCGTTGCGCACGCGCTCGGGCTTGGCGTCCGGCTTGTCGATCTTGTTGATGGCCACGATGATCGGCACGCCCGCCGCCTTGGCGTGGGCGATGGCTTCCGCCGTCTGGGGCATCACGCCGTCATCGGCCGCCACCACCAGCACCACGATGTCCGTCACCTTGGCGCCGCGGGCGCGCATGGCGGTAAACGCGGCGTGGCCGGGCGTGTCGATGAAGGTGATCTTGCCGCCCGAAGGCGCCGTCACCTGGTAGGCACCGATATGCTGGGTGATGCCGCCGGCCTCGCCGGACACCACGTTCGCCTTGCGGATGGCGTCCAGCAGCGAGGTCTTGCCGTGGTCGACGTGACCCATGATGGTCACGACCGGCGGACGCGGCTGGAGCGTCTCCGGCGCGTCGGCCACGTCGAACAGACCCTCTTCCACGTCCGATTCCGACACGCGGCGCACGGTGTGGCCGAAATCCTCGGCGATGAGCTGAGCGGTGTCCGCGTCGATCACATCGGTGATCTTCAGCATCTGCCCCTGCTTCATCAGCAGGCGGATCACGTCCACGCCCCGCTCCGACATGCGGTTGGCGAGTTCCTGGATGGTGATGGTCTCGGGCAGGATGACCTCGCGCAGGACCTTTTCCTTGCTCTCCTGCGAGCGATGGCCGGTCATGCGCTGGGTGCGGCGGCGGAACGAGGCCACGGAGCGCTGGCGCTCGTCCTCGCTCGACAGCGCGTTGGTCAGCGTCAGGCGACCACGGCTCTTCTCGGCGCCGGCGGGCGCCTTGGGCAGCTTGACGGGCGCGGCGGGGCGCGGCGCGGTGGGCGTGCGGCGCACGGTCCGGCGCTCGTCCTCTTCCTCGCCGGCGGCAGGCGCCGCACCGGCGGGACGCGGGGTCAGCGGACGCGCCGCGGTGGCGCCGGCACCGGCGCCCGTGCGGGCGGACTGGTCCTCGCCGCCGAAGCGCTTGCGCGCCTCCTGCTCGGCCTTGCGCTTGCTTTCGTCTTCCTGGGCGCGGCGGCTTTCTTCCTCGCGCTTGCGGGCCTCGGCGGCCTCACGCTCGGCGCGCTCGGAGCGCTCGCGCTCGGCGCGGCGGCGAGCCTCCTCCTCGGCGACGCGGCGCTCCTCGGCCATGCGGCGCTCTTCCACCTCGCGCACCCGCGCATCGGCGAGGGCGCTGGCGCGGGCGACGCGCTCTTCCTCGGTCAGCGTGCGCAGCACGACGCCGGAGCCGGACGGGCGGTTGCTGCCCGGACGGCCGGGCGCACCACTGCCACCGCCGCGACGCTCCTGGTCGCGACCGCCGCTTTGGCCCGGACGGGGCGCGCCGGAGCCGGAGCCGGAGCGGGCCGGAGCGGAACCGGGCGCGCCGGAACGAGAAGGGGCGCCGGACGAACGGCCCGCGGGAGCGGAACCGGAGCGCGCGGGCGCGGACGATGAACGGGCCTCCGAGGCGCGCACCGGAGCCGCGGCGGCCGGGCGGGGCGCCTCGGCGACGGGCGGCTTGGGCGCGACGGGGGCCGGAGCCGGGG
>JACESF010000087.1 GCA_013911975.1 Hyphomicrobiales bacterium
GCGCCACGGCATGGGGATCCTCGAACACGGCGGGCACGGTGTTGATGGGCCCGCAGGGCACCTGCGCCCGCTCCAGTCGGTCGATGATCTCGTGCTGCGTGAGCGCGGAGAGGGTACGCGTCAGCTCCGCTTCCAGCTCCACCCGGTCGGCCACGCGCCCGGCATTGGTGCGGAAGCGGGGATCCTCGCCGAGGTCCGTGCGCTCCAGTGCGACGCACAGCTTCTGGAACTGCCCGTCATTGCCGCAGGCGACGATCACATAGCCGTCCGAGCCGGGAAAAACCCGATAGGGCACCACGTTGGGATGGCTGTTGCCCATGCGCTTCGGCTCGACGCTGCCCACCAGCCAGTTTGCCGCCTGGTTGGCGAGCATGGCCACCTGGCTGTCGAACAGGGAGCAGTCGATATGCTGGCCCTCTCCCGTGCGCTCGCGATGGGTGAGCGCGGCCAGGATGGAGACGGCGGCATACATGCCGGTGAACAGGTCGCAGGTGGCGACGCCCACCTTCATCGGCTCCCCGCCCGGCGTGCCGTCCGGCTGGCCGGTGATGCTCATGAGGCCCGCCATGCCCTGGATGAGGAAGTCATAGCCCGCGCGGTGGGAATAGGGGCCGGTCTGGCCGAAGCCCGTCACCGAGCAATAGATGATCGCCGGATTGATGGCGCGCAGGCTCTCATAATCGAGGCCATAGCGCTTCAGGCCGCCCACCTTGAAATTCTCCACCACGATGTCGGCCCGGGCCGCCATGCGGCGCACCAGCTCGGCGCCCTCGGGATTGGAGAAGTCGATGGTGATGGACTTCTTGTTGCGGTTGCAGGCGGTGAAATAGGCGGCATCGCCGCGATTGCCCTCCGCGTCGGGAATGAAGGGCGGGCCCCAGGTGCGCGTGTCGTCGCCCGCCGGGGCTTCCACCTTCACCACCTCCGCGCCGAGATCGCCGAGAATCTGGCTGGCCCACGGGCCCGCCAGCACGCGCGAGAGATCGAGCACGCGCAGGTGCGAGAGCGCGCCGGGAGTGGACGGGAAGGAGGGCGTCATCGCGGATCCTGTTCCTGGATGGGGGAGGGAAGCATCGTGCCTCGGCCACGGGCGCAAAGGTCTGCCAACGCGCGACGGCCAAGTAAATGAATTATCATTTCACCCGTTGAACCGAGTGACTTGCCGCCAGCGGGCGGCCCACGCCCGCCATGTCGGAGGCGGCGAGCGCGCGGAAGCAGCGCGCGGCGGCGGTCTCCCATTCCGGCACATGGGCGATGGCCAGGGAGAGGGTAGGGCTCACCTCCAGTTCCGGCAGGCGGCGGAACTGCACCTTCTCGTGGTTGCTGCGGGTGGTGATGGACGGAACGAAGGCGACGCCGAGCCCACTTTCCACGAGGCTGATGATGGTGAGCACCTGCGTCGCCTCCTGCGCCACCTTCGGGATGAAGCCCGCCTGCTGGCAGGCGAAGACCACCATGGTGTGCAAACCCGGCGCGGTGCTGGACGAATAGGAGACGAACGCCTCGTCTTTGAGGTCCGCGAGGGTGATCTTGCGCCGCCGCGCTAAGGCGTGGCTGCGCGGAATGGCGAGCACGAGGTGGTCCTTCTCGATCGGTTCGAGAATCGCCGCCGTGGTCTGGGCCAGCGGCGCGCGCACGATGCCCAGGTTGAGCGTACCCTTCTCGATCTGCGAGAGGATCTCGGTGGAGGTGGATTCCCGCAGCATCAGCTCGACCCGCGGGAAGGCGGCGCGATAGGCGGGGATGAGGCGCGGCAGGACGCCGTAGATGGCGGTGCCCACGAAGCCGATGGTCAGCGAGCCTTCCTCGCCCGTGGTGGCGGCGCGCGCGGTCTGGAGCGCCTGGTCCGCCTCGAACAAGGTGCGGCGGGCGCGGTCGAGGAACACACGGCCGAAGGCGGTGAGGTGCATCTCGCGCGTGGTGCGCTCGAACAGCGGCGCGCCCAGCTCGGTCTCCAGCTTGCGCAGCGAAACGGACAAAGGCGGCTGCGCCATGTTGAGCCGTTCCGCCGCGCGGCGGAAGTTCAGCATTTCCGCCAGCATCACGAACTGCCGAAGCTGCCGCAGCTCCATTGATAGTCTCCGGGTATAGGACCGTTTGATAATGATATTAGTTTCCAACCTAATTGGCTGTTAGCGTCCCGCCAACGAAGAATTTTGGAGGAACGCGGGATGGACGGGCGTGCAGCTTCGCTGCCGCTGTCGGGCATTCGTGTGCTCGATCTGACAGCGGTGGTGATGGGCCCCTATGCGGGCCAGATGCTCGGTGATCTCGGGGCCGACGTCATCAAGGTCGAGCCGCCGGAAGGCGATTCCACCCGGCAGACCGGCCCGGCTGCCGAGGGCGGCATGGCGGCCCTGTTCCTCGGCGTGAACCGCAACAAGCGCAGCATTGTGCTGAACCTCAAGCGGCCCGAGGCCCGCGCGGCGCTGCTGGCCCTCGTGGACGGCGCGGACGTGTTCATGCACTCCATGCGGCCCCAGAAGCTTGCCGCGCTCGGCATCAATCCGGAGGCGCTGCTCGCCCGCAATCCGCGCCTCGTCTATGCCGGGCTGCACGGCTTCGGCATCGACGGGCCCTATGGCGGGCGCCCGGCCTATGACGACACCGTGCAGGGCATGTCCGGCCTTGCCGCCATCACGCAGGCCCAGACCGGCGAGGCGCGCTATTTCCCCACCATCGCGGCCGACAAGACCAGCGGCCTGTTCGCGGTGAACGGCATCATGGCCGCGCTGCTGCGGCGCGAGCGGACGGGGCAGGGCGGCTTCGTCGAAATCCCCATGTTCGAATCCATGGTGGCGTTCAATCTGGTGGAGCATTTCTACGGCCACCATTTCGACCCGCCGCGCGGCGGGCTCGGCTATCCCCGCGTGCTCGCCGAATGGCGGCGGCCCTACCGCACGCTGGACGGCCATATCTGCATGATGCCCTACACCAACCAGCACTGGCGGGCCTTCTTCACCGAAGTCGGCCAGCCGGAGCTGGCGGACGACCCGCGCTTCGCGGACATCGCCGCGCGCACCCGCAATATCGAGGCGCTGTACGAGGTGGCGGGCCGCCACATGGCGGAGCGCACCACCGCCGCCTGGGTGGAGGCGAGCGCGCGCCTTCAGATTCCCTCCGCGCCCATGGCAAGCCTGGACGAGGTGGTGGAGGACGAGCACCTGCGCGCCACCGGCTTCTTCGCCACGCGCGAGGATCCGGCCATGGGCACGCTGCGCTTCCCCGGCGTGCCGCTGAAATTCGACGGCGCCCGGCCGGACATCTCCCTGCCGCCGCGCCTTGGCGAACATACCCGCGCCGTGCTCGCCGAGGCGGGCCTGGCGCCAGACGAGATCGACGCCCTCCTCGCCACGAGCGAGGCCGTCCGCACCCCTGAAGGAGCCGGAGCATGACCAGCCAGCCCGAGACATCCCATCTGCCACGCCTTGGGCAGGGCGCCTACTGGCAGGACCTGCATGTGGGCCAGAAGTTCCGCACCTTCCGGCGCACCGTGACCGAGACCGATCTCGTCTCCTTCATCTCCGCCACGGGCATGCTGGAGGCCATCTTCATCGACGCCGAGTTTGACGGCGGCGCCATGAAGGGCCGCGCCATTCCCGGCGCGCTCACCTATGCCCTCATCGAGGGCTTCATCCTCCAGTCCATGATCCAGGGCACGGGCCTTGCCATGCTGGAGCTGATGCAGCGCATCCACGCCCCGGTGCGGGTGGGCGACACCATCTGGGCGACGGTGGAAGTGACCGATATCCGCCCCACCTCCAAGAGCGGTCGCGCGGTGGTCACCTCCATCATCGAGGTCTTCAACCAGGCCGACGTCAACGTGATGACCTACACCGCCAAGCGCCTCCTCGCCGGAGCGCCCGAGGGTGGCGAAGGAGCGGCGGAATGATCAGCTTCGACAAGGACTTCACCCTCACCATCAATGGCGCCGGCGTCGCCGGGCCGAGCCAGATGGACGTGTTGAATCCGGCGAGCGAGCGCGTGGTCGCGCAGGCGCCCGCCGCCTCCCGCGCCCAGCTCGACGCAGCGGTCGCCGCCGCCCGGCGTGCCTTCCCCGGCTGGCGCGCGCGCCCCATGGCGGAGCGGCAGGCCGCCGTCCGCCAGATGGGCGAGCGCATCCTGGAAAATCTCGGGCCGCTCACGCGGCTTCTCACCAGCGAGCACGGCAAGCCCCATGCGGATGCCGAGCGGGAGCTGCGCGGCGCCGCCTATTGGTGCGCCGAGCATGCGGGCTTCGAACTACCCGTGGTGGAGACCATCGACACGCCGGAACGGCGCAGCGTCACGCGCCGCGTGCCCATCGGCGTGGTGGGCGCCATCGCGCCCTGGAACTTCCCCGTCACCCTGTCCATGTGGAAGGTGGTGGCGGCCATTCTCACCGGCAACACGCTGGTTCTGAAGCCCTCGCCCTTCACGCCGCTCACCACGCTGAAGCTCGGCGAGCTGTTCCGCGACCTCGTGCCCCCCGGCGTGCTGAACGTGATCTCCGGCGCCGACGAGCTCGGGCCCTGGATGACCGAGCATCCCGGCATCGACAAGATCTCCTTCACCGGATCCACCCAGACCGGCCGCCGCATCATGGCGTCCGCAGGGCCCACGCTGAAGCGGCTGACGCTGGAACTGGGCGGCAACGATCCCGCCATCGTGCTGCCGGACGTGGACGTCCCCGCCGCTGCCCGCGACCTGTTCTGGGCGGCCTTCGCCAACACCTCGCAGATCTGCATCGCCGTGAAGCGCATGTATGTTCACGAGGACATCTACGACGCCTTCTCCGCCGCCCTGGTGGACTATGCCGCCACCGTGAAGGTGGGCGACGGCGCCGAGCAGGGCACGCAGATCGGCCCCATCCAGAACCGCCCGCAATATGAGCGGGTGTGCAAGCTCATCGACGAGGCCCGCGACAGCGGCCTCACCTTCCTCGCCGGCGGCGAGGTGGACCGGGCGCGGCCGGGCTACTTCATCCCCGTCACCATCGTGGACAACCCGCCTGATGACGCGCCCGTGGTGGCCGAGGAAGCCTTCGGGCCGGTCCTGCCGCTGCTGAAGTTCAGCGACGTGGACGATGTGGTGCGCCGGGCCAACGACACCGAATACGGCCTCGGCGGCTCGGTCTGGTCGCGCGATCTCGACCGCGCCGCTGATATTGCCGCGCAGCTCGATTGCGGCACCGTCTGGATCAACGAGACACGGTTCCTCTCTCCCCACAGCGCCTTCGGCGGACACAAGCAGTCCGGCATTGGCGTGGAGAACGGCATGGAGGGCCTGCTCGAATACACCAATACCCAGACGGTGGTGGTGAAGGCGCCGGCGCAATAGAGCCGCCCGCGACGCCCGAGCGAAACGACATTGCGCCGGCGGCCGACTGCCGGCGCCGAAACAGGCGGCCTCCGGCCGCGCAAGGGAGTGCGTCACAATGAGAATGAAGGACAGGGCCGGCATCGTCACGGCGGCGGCCTCGGGCATGGGCGAGGCGGGCACGCTGCTCCTGGCCCGCGAGGGCGCGAAGGTGTGCGTGGTGGATCGCGACGCGGCGGGCGCCGAGCGGGTGGCGGAGCAGATCCGCGCGGCCGGCGGCACCGCCTTCTCCATCGGCGCGGACCTGCGGGACATGAAGGCGGCGGAAGACATCGTCGCCCAGTCGGTGGACCGCTTCGGCGGCATCGACTTCCTGTGGAACCATCTCGGCCATCCCGGCCCGGCGGCGGTGGAGGGGCTCGACTGGGCGGACTTCGACCTCGCCCTCGACCTCAACATCCGCTCGCAGCTCGCCACCACCATCGCGGCCCTGCCGCACCTGCGCGAGCGCACCGGCAGCTCGGTGCTGTTCACCGCCTCCACCTCGGGCATGTCCGCCTCCAGCTTCAGCCCCATCTATTCGGGCATGAAGGCGGGCGTCATCGGCCTCGTGCGCGGCCTCGCCAAGCGCTACGCGCAGCAGGGAATCCGCGTGAACGCGGTGTGCCCCGGCCCCTTCGACACCCCCATGGCGCGCGAGTTCGTGGACCGGAAGGACCAGGTCGCCACCAAGGGCCAGGACCGCGAGGAACTGGTGAAGAAGTTCGGCTCCACCACGGCCATGGGCCGCGCGGGGCGCCCCGAGGAAGTGGGCTACGCCGCCCTCTTCCTGCTCTCCAACGAGGCCTCCTTCATCACCGGCGCCTTCCTGCCGGTGGATGGCGGGCTGATGGCCTGACGCAAGAAACAACCAATCGGGAGGATTGAAACCGTGACTGTGAAGAAGACCATCCTCGCGCTGGGCCTCATGGGCCTCGCCTCCACCGCGCAGGCCGCTGACGGCCCGGTGCGCATCGGCGTCCTCACGGACATGTCGAGCGCGCTGGCGGATACCCAGGGCCCGGGCTCCGTGGAAGGCGCCCGCATGGCCATCGAGGATTTCGGCGGTACCGTGCTCGGCCGCAAGATCGAGCTGCTGAACGCCGACCACCAGAACAAGGCGGACATCGGCGCCGCCACCGCGTCCAAGTGGTTCGACAATGACGATGTCCGCCTGATCGTGGACCTCGGCAACTCGGCCGTGGGTCTGGCGGTGCAGCGCATCGCCAAGGAGAAGGACCGCATCACCATCGCCACCGGCGCGGCCACCTCCGAACTGACCGGCAAGGGCTGCACCACCAACAGCTTCCACTGGGGCTACGACACCTACCAGTTCAGCCGCGCGGCGCCGGCCCACATGGTGAAGTCCGGCCTCGACACCTGGTACTTCATCACGGCGGACTACGCGTTCGGCTACGCGCTGGAGAACGACACCCGTGCGGTGGTGGAAGCCAATGGCGGCAAGGTGGTCGGCTCGGTCCGCCATCCCATCAACACCCACGACTTCTCGTCCTACCTGCTCCAGGCGCAGGCTTCGGGCGCGAAGGTGATCGCGGTGGCGAGCGCCGTGTCGGACCTCCAGAACGTGCTGAAGCAGGGCCAGGAATTCCAGATCTTCGGCAAGAAGCAGGTTCCCGCCGCCATGGCGCTCCTGCTGGTGGACGTGCACAGCGTGGGCCTGAAGGCCACCCAGGGCACCACCATCTCCACGGTGTTCTATTGGGACCAGGACGAGGCCACGCGCGGCTTCGCAGAGCGCTTCAAGAAGCGCACGGGCCGTCCGCCGAGCGAGGCGCAGGCCATGAACTATTCCGGCGTCCTGCACTACCTGAAGGCCGTGAAGGCTGCCGGGACCACCGACACCGAGGCCGTCCTGAAGCAGATGAAGGACACCCCGGTCAACGATCTCATGACCAAGGATGCCAAGCTGCGGGCCGACGGCCGCCTGATGCGCGACGTGCGCATGGCCAAGGTGAAGACCCCCGAGCAGTCCAAGGGCCCGTGGGACTATTTCGAGATCGGCGAGATCGTCCCCGCCGAGCAGGCGTTCCGTCCCGCAGCGGACAGCACCTGCCCGCTGATGAAGAAGTGACGCATCGGGCGGCGCATCCTAGGGTGCGCCGCCTGCCATTTCGGACCGACGGAGGGGCGCATGCCCAAAGCCTATGTCATCGGCCGCATCGACGTGATCGATCCGGAAAAGTACGCCGCCTACGTGCCCCTCGCCACCGCCGCCATGAAGGCCCATGGCGGTACGGTTCTGTCCCGTGGTGGTCTCTATGAGGCGCTGGAGGGGACGGCCCGCGCGCGCAACGTGATCGTGGAATTTCCCTCTCTCGAGGCCGCCAAGACCTATTTCCACTCGCCCGAATACACGCTCGCCCGCGAGGCGCGCGCCGGTGCGGCGCATGTGGAGATCGTCGCGGTGGAAGGCGTCTAGCGCGTCTTCGGTCGGGGCGCCCAGCCGGGCTGGGCGCTCCGGCTAAAGGCTCAGGCCCGGCGCGGCCTTTTCCGCGAGGGCGGCGCCCATGCGGGCGGCCACGTCCTTCAGGGGGCCGAGCAAGGTCTCGCGCGCGGCCTGCGGGGACAGGGCGTTGGTGAGGTAGATGACGTTGATCGAGGCGAACAGTTCGCGATCGGTCATGATGGGCACGCCGATGCTGGCGATGCGGCCATCATACTCCACCCGCGAATAGGTCTCGTCCATGGTGGCATAGCCCCGGGCGCGCACCTCATCGAGGCGTCGCGCCACGCGGGCCGGGTCCTGCGCGAGGCGCGACCAGGGGGCGGTGTCGCCGGGATCTGCCGAGATGCGGGCGAGGATCGCGGCCTGCTCGGCCTGCGGGCAGAAGGCGAGATAGGCGAGCCCGAGGCTCGTGCCCAGGATCGGCGCGCGGAAGCCCGGGGCGCGATTGAACGAGAAGGGCTCGCCTTCGCGCGAGGACTTGATCACCAGCATCGCGTCCGTATCGAACAGCGCCACGTCCGAGGGCCAGCCCAGGGCCACTCGGAACTCCGCCATGAGGGGCGCGATGATGGCGCCGAATGCGGTGTGCCGGTCGAAGGCGGTGGAGAGGCTCAGCGTCTTGCCGGTCACCCGGTAGATGGTCTGCTCGGCATCGCGCACCAGATAGCCCGCATGGGCCAGCGTCTCCAGCATGCGCACGATGGTCGCCTTGTCGATGCCGGTGCGGCGATGGATCTCCGCCACGCTCGCCTTCTTGTTGAGACGGTTGACGGCCGCGAGCACTTCGAGAACCCGCAGCGCCGCCGCCACCGGCTTGTAGGACGCCATGACGTTTTCCCCTTCCCAATGCCGCGCGCGGCCCCGGAAGCGATTGCATCCGCGGCGGGTCATGTTAAATTCAAATAATGATATACCATTTCATCTGATGAAATAAAGTCCCCTGTTTGGGACGAAAGAGCGCGGGAGGGCGCTGGCGGACCGATGGATGACCTGAACACCCTGGTGGCGCAGACCGCATCGCGTCTGTTCGGCGACCACATGACCCATGCCCTCTCCGCCGCAGCTGAGCAGGGCACATTTCCGCAAGCCTTCTGGGATGCGGCGGAGGAGGCGGGCCTGACCCTCGCCATGGTGCCGGAGGCGGACGGCGGCGTGGGCCTCGGCGCGGAAGGCTGCGGCGCGCTCATCCGCCTCGCGGGCGTCCATGCGGTGCCCCTGCCGCTGGCCGAGACCATGCTGGCCAACCGCCTGCTGGTGGCGGGCGGACGGGAGCCCCGCACGGGCATCCTCTCGCTGGCGCCCGCGGAAGGTGGCCTCCGCCTCACCCGCGAGGGAGAGGGCTGGCGCCTGAAGGGCACCGCAGCGCGCGTGCCCTATGGCCGCCATGCGGCGGCGCTGGTGATCGTCGGCGAGGATGCGGGGCAGGGCCTCGTCGCCTGCGTCGACATCGCCGCCGGCACCCTGACGCCGGGCGAGAACCTCGCCCGGGAACCGCGCGACGACGTGGCCTTCGACCTCCTCCTGGACGCGGCGGACGTGACGCCGAGCCCGTTCGGCCCGCGCCAATTGGAATTGATGGGTGCCGCCGTGCGCGCCATCGCCCTCGCCGGGGCGCTGGAAAAGGTGCTGGAACTCACTACCCTCTATGTGGGCGAGCGCGTTCAGTTCGGTCGCACCCTCTCCAAATTCCAGGCGGTGCAGCAGCAGGTGGCCATCGTGGCCGGGCAGGCGGCGGCGGCCGGCGGGGCGGCTGGGCTTGCCGCCGAGGCCCTGGGCGGCGGGCTCGAAACCGCCCCCATCGCCGCTGCCAAGGTGCGCGCGGGCGAGGCGGCCGGCATCGCGGCGGGCATCGCCCACCAGATGCATGGCGCCATGGGTTTCTCCCACGAGCATTCCCTGCATTTCCTCACCAAGCGGCTCTGGGCCTGGCGGGAGGAGTTCGGAAACGAGGCGGTCTGGAGCCGGCGCCTCGGCGCCGAAGTCCTGCGCCGGGGCGCCGACGACCTCTGGCCCTTCATCACTGCCGCCTGATTTCGCACGGACACATCATGCACCGTTTCGACTTTCCCCCCGCGCAACTGCCCGAGGACGCGCAGGCGCTGCGCCAAGAGGTGCGCGACTTCCTGGCCGAGGCCATCGCCACCCGCTCGCCCCTGGAGCGCGCCCAGTCCTGGGTGGGCTTCGACGCCGACTTCTCCCGCAAGATGGGCGAACGCGGCTGGATCGCCATGACCTGGCCGAAGGCCTATGGCGGCCATGAGCGCACCGCGCTCCACCGCTATGTGGTCCTGGAGGAGATGCTGGCGGCGGGCGCCCCCGTGGCGGCCCATTGGATCGCCGACCGGCAGAGCGGCCCGACCCTGCTGCGCTATGGCAGCGAGGCCCAGCGCGCCGCCATCCTGCCGCGCATCGCGGCGGGCGAATGCTTCTTCTGCATCGGCATGAGCGAGCCGGGCTCCGGCTCGGACCTCGCCGCCGCGCGCACCCGCGCCGAGCCGGTGGAGGGCGGCTACCGCATCAACGGCACCAAGCTGTGGACTACCTACGCCCACGAAGCCCATTACATGATCCTGCTGGCCCGCACCGCGCCGGGCGAGCGGCATGAGGGCCTGTCACAGTTCCTGGTGGACATGAGGACGCCGGGCATCACCGTGCGGCCCATCGTGGACATCGCGGGCGCGCACCATTTCAACGAGGTGCATTTCGAGGATGTGTTCCTTCCCGCCGACAGCATCCTGGGCAATCCCGGCGACGGCTGGAAGCAGGTGATGGGCGAACTGGCTTTCGAGCGCAGCGGGCCGGAGCGGTTCCTGTCCTCCTTCACCCTGTTGAAGGAACTGGTGCGCGTGCTGGCGGAAGACCCGCGCGAGGCGGCGCAGGAGGCGGTGGGGCGGCTCGTCGCCCACCTCATCGTGCTGCGGCGGCTCTCCACCTCCGTGGCGGGGATGCTCCAGGCCGGGCAGGACCCGCAACTGGATGCCGCCGTGGTGAAGGACCTGGGCGCTCTCTTCGAGCAGGAAATTCCCGAGATCGCGCGGCGCCTCGTCTCCAGCGAGCCGTCGCTCACCTCGCAGTCCAGCTTCCTCAACGTGCTGGCCTATACGACGCTGAACGCCCCGTCCTTCTCGCTTCGGGGCGGCACGCGGGAAATCCTGCGCGGCATCATCGCGCGCGGCCTCGGGCTGCGGTAAGGGAGAGGAGAGGCGATGGACCGGCGTCGGTCCTGGCGCCCGAGAGGGCACATGACCGACTTTCCGATCACCATCCACCACAACCCGAAATGCGGAACGTCCCGCAACGCGCTGGCGATGATCGAGGCGGCGGGCTATGCGCCCACCGTGGTCGAATATCTGAAGACCGGCTGGACGCGCCCGCAACTGGAGCGGCTCGCGGCCGCCGCCGGAGGCGGCGTGCGCGGTCTTCTGCGGGAGAAGGGGACGCCCGCCGCCGAACTGGGGCTGCTCGATCCCGGCGTGAGCGACGATGCGATCCTCGACGCCATGGTGGCCCACCCGATCCTGGTGAACCGACCCATCGTGGAGACGCCGCTGGGCGTCCGGCTCTGCCGGCCGTCGGAAGAGGTGCTGGGCCTGCTGGAGCGCAAGCCCGAGAGCTTCACCAAGGAAGACGGCGAGGTGGTGAAGCCGTGAAATCGGCCGGCGCCGGGGCGCCGGCCGCGTCGCGCCTCAGAGGCGCTCGACGATCATGGCGATGCCCTGGCCGCCGCCGATGCACATGGTGATGAGGCCGTAGCGCCCGCCGGTGCGGCGCAGTTCGTAGATGGTCTTCACCGTGAGGATCGCGCCCGTGGCGCCCACCGGATGGCCGAGCGCGATGGCGCCGCCATTGGGGTTCACCTTGGCGGGGTCGAGCCCGAGCTGCTGCGTCACCGCGCAGGCCTGGGCGGCGAACGCCTCGTTGGATTCGATCACGTCGAGGTCCGCCACGGTGAGGCCGGCGCGCTTCAGCGCGGTCTTCACCGCCGGCACCGGGCCCATGCCCATCTCGGACGGGTCGACGCCCGCAAGGCCGTAGGAGACGAGGCGCGCCAGCGGCGCGAGCCCGCGGGCGCGGGCGGTCCCGGCATTGGCGAGGATCACGGCGGCCGCGCCGTCATTGATGCCGGAGGCATTGCCGGCGGTGACGGTGCCGCCCTTCTTGAACACGGCCTTCAGCTTCGCCATGTCCTCGACCGTCGCGTCGGCGCGGAAATGCTCGTCCGTATCGAAGGAGACGGTGCCCTTCCGGCCCACGATTTCATAGGGGACGATCTGCTCCTTGAACCGCCCGTCCGCCACCGCCTGCGCGGTGCGGCGATGGCTCTCCACGGCGGCCTCGTCCTGCGCCTCGCGGCTGATGCCGTAGCGCTCGGAGACGTTCTCCGCCGTCACGCCCATATGGCCGTGGCCGAACGGGTCGTTGAGCACGCCCAGCATCATGTCCACCGCCTGGGCGCCGCCCATGCGCTGGCCCCAGCGGGCCTGGGGCAGCAGGTAGCCGCCCCGGCTCATGCTCTCCGCGCCGCCGGCCAGCGCGATGTCCGCATCGCCCAGCTTCACGGCCTGGGCGGCCGAGACAATGGCCTGAAGGCCGGAGCCGCACAGGCGGTTCACGGTGAGGGCGGGAGCCTCCTTGGGCACGCCCGCCTCCATGGCCGCGACGCGCGAGAGGTACATGTCGCGCGCCTCGGTGTGGATGACGTTGCCGAACACGGTGGTGCCCACGTCCTCCGGGGCGATGCCGGCACGCGCGATGGCCGCCTTGGCCGCATGGGCGCCGAGCGCGGTCGGCGGCACATCCTTCAGGGAGCCGCCGAAGCCGCCGATGGCGGTGCGGGCGCCGGAGAGGAAGACGATCTCGGTATCGGACATGGACGTTTCTCCTTGGGCGGGGCCAACTCTGTGGAGGCGCGGCAGGCTCCGCGCCCCGCTGCTATCACGCCGGCTCGGCGACCGCGAGGCGCGGCTCCGGATGCCCGTCGCGCCCGCACAGGGCGGCGATTGCGGCCGACAGGCGCGCCTGCGGCCATTCCCGCATGAGCGCGAAGGGGCCCTTGCCGAACTTCAGCGCCATGACGGCGCCGGTGTCGGTCTGCGCGGGGTCGGCGACGCCGGCGGCGGCCAGTTCCAGGGCGGGGATGCCCATGGCCGCCACGAGGCGGTCGGCGATCTCGTCGGCACGGGCGGGCAGGCGGGCGTCGGGGATGGTTTCCCAGGCGGTGCCCGCGCGGCCCTGCGCCATGAGCAGGGGGCTCGCGGCATAGAAGGGCCCGAGCGGCGCGAGGTTCGCCATGGCGTGGCTGGCGATGCGCGGGCCGATGAGGTTCATCACCAGGAACGGGCCGGCGGCGATGCCCAGGCGCTCGCGCGCCACCGTGTCGATCTCGCCCGCCGTGGCGATTCCGTCCGCCAGGATGCGGGTGGCCTCGTTGTAATAGGGGCAGAAGAAGCGGTTGATGGCGAAGCCCGGCTCGTCGGCGCAGGCGAGCGCCGTGCGGCCGGTGGCCGTGAGGAAGGCGGCGGCGCGGGCGAGGGTCTCCTCGCTGGTCCCGGCGGCGCGCACCACCTCCACAAGGGGGCAGATCTCGGCGGGGGAGAAGTAATGCAGGCCCAGCACCCGCTCCGCGAAGGGCAGGCCCTGGGCGATGTCGGCCACCCGCAGGGCGCTGGTATTGGTGGCGACGATGGTGTCCGCGCCCACATGGGGCGCCAGGGCGGCGAACACGTCGCGCTTCACCGCGAGGTCCTCGAACACCGCTTCCACGATGACATCCGTGCCCGCGAGGTCGGCGAGGGAGGCGGCGGCGGAAATCCGGCCGAGGGCCGCTTCGCGCGCCTCTTCGGTCATGCGCCCGGACTTCACCCAGCGGCCATAGACCGAGGCCGCGCGCTCGCGCACCTGCGCCGCCCCTTCGGGCCGCGCGTCATACACCTTCACCGTCAGGCCATGGCGCGCCGCGTCGAGCGCGATGCCGCCGCCCATCATGCCGGAACCGATGACCGCGAGCGAAATGGGCTTCATGTGTCCTCCTGACCTGAAGCCGCGCGCCGTCGCCTGAGGCGGGCGGCGCACGGGCCGCACCTCTCATGGGTGGACCGGCGCGCTTATGCAATGATGTTTTGTTTCGGCGATTGAAATGCCGCAACGAAAAGAGGGCGGCCAGACGGCCGCCCTTTGAAGGTTCCCGGGTAGGGGGAGCTGATCAGTTCATCTGGATCTTGTTGAGCGCCACCAGCTTGTTGAAGCGCTCGATCTCGCTGTCCAGGAACTTGCCGTATTCCGCCGGCGTGCCGCCGAGCGGGTCGGTCGCCTGCTGGGCCAGGGCCTTCAGCACCGCCGGATCCTTCAGCGCCTTCTGGAGCGCCGCGTTCAGCTTGTCGATGATGGGCTGGGGCGTTCCGGCCGGGGCCAGGATGCCCTGCCAGGCGCCGATCTCCACGTCCTGGAGGCCCAGTTCGCGCAGGGTCGGCACGTCGGGCAGCACCGCGAGGCGCTCCTTGCTGGTGACGGCGATGGCGCGCAGGCGCCCGTCCTTCAGGAAGGGGAGGGACGAGTTCACCGTGTCGGCCATGAAGTCAACGATGCCGCCCGACAGGTCCACCAGCGCCGGGGCGCTGCCGGGATAGGGGACATGGACCGCTTCCACGCCGAGCTTGTTCAGCACCGAGGCGGCGGCGAGCTGGGTGATGGAGCCGTTGCCCGTGGAGGAATAGGTGCCCTTGCCCTGCTCCTTCTTGAAGTAGGCCTCGAACTCCTTGATGTCCTTCACCGGCAGCTTGGGATTGACCTCGAGCACGATCGGCACGTTGGCGCTGAGGCCAACGGGGGTCAGCGACTTCTTCACGTCGTAGGTGAGGTTCTTGTACAGCGCCGGGCTTATGGCGATGGAGGACGTATTATAGAGCAGCGTGTACCCGTCCGGTTTCGCGTTGGACACTTCGCTGGCGGCGATGTTGCTGTTCGCGCCGGGCTTGTTCTCGACCACGATGTTCTGGCCGAGCGTCTGGCCCATGTTCTGCGCCAGCAGGCGCGCGACGATGTCGGTCGGGCCGCCGGGGGAGAAGCCGACCACCAGGCGGATGGGCCGGGTGGGATAGTCGGTGGTCTGCGCGCCGGCGGTGCCGGCCATCAGCGTGACGGCGCCCAGCAGCGCGGCGCCGATGGCTTTTGAAAGACGGGTCATCCTGTCTCCTCCCCATGTGATTTTTTCTGGCGCGCACCTTAGGCGCCCGCATCTGCCTCGGGAGGTGAATTCATTTCATTCCAAGCCGTTGGAATGTTATTATCATAATGTGGACTGATCGTTTCACATGGTGGGATTCAGCATGCCGGGTCGGACAGCGGCGCCTGGGGTGGAGCGGGAAGGAACGCAAAGCATCGCCCGTGCGCTCGGGGTGCTGCGCATCCTCGCTTCCACCAATTATGCCAACGGGGTCTCGTTCCAGGACATCCAGGACGCCTCGGGCCTCAACCGTTCCACCCTGTACCGGATCATCCGGGCGCTGCGCGACGAAGGGTTCGTGGAGCGCCACCCCACCAGCGGCATGTTCTTCCTGGGCATGGACTTCCTGGCGCTGGGCTCGGCCTCCATCAACCGCTTCAACCTGCGGGAGCTGGCGCGTCCCCATCTCGTGCGCATCGCGGAGCAGACCGAGGACACGGTGTTCCTGTCCATCCGCAGCGGCGCGGATTCCATCTGCGTGGACCGGCAGGAGGGGGCCTTCCCCATCAAGGCCCTGACGCTGAACATCGGCGACCGCCGCCCGCTCGGCATTGGCGCGGGGGCTCTGGCGCTGCTGGCCTTCATGCCGCGCGCGGAGATGGAGGACCTCGTGGCGCGCAATGCCCGCCGCTATCCCTCCAATCCCGCCATGACGGTGGAGAACATGACGGCCTTGGTGCGCCGCGCCCGGGAGGACGGCTACGCCTTCAATGACGGACAGGTGCTGAAGAGCATGTGCGCGGTGGGCGTGGCGGTGCACGGGCCGCAGCGGCGCCAGCCTTTGGCGGCGCTGTCCATCGCGGCCATCAGCGACCGCATGCCCGCGCCGCGCCGGGCGCAATTGGTGGCCATCCTGGAGGCGGAGAGCCGGGCACTGGGCGCCGCGCTCGTGGCGCGCGGTGCCCAGCCGCTCGGGGCGTGAGGTCGCCGGCACGGCAGTCTGGAGTTTGCAGTCGGACGTCTTCTTGGCGACCGTCCGCTTGCCCCCTCCCTATGACCGATCGACATTCAAGCGGGCGAGACTGTTCTTTTCAGAAAGCGGCGTCATGCCGGACGCGTCATGGCCGGGCTCGTCCCGGCCATCCACGCGGTTCGGCTGGGTCCACGCTCGACACGGAGGCGTGGATGCCCGGGACACGCCCGGGCATGACGGCCCCGAGGGGCTGCACTCCATCCATCGATCTGACTGTCGATCCGCCCTAGCCCTCCCCCGCACGCGGGAGAGGGGACCTGTGGCGCAATCTGGACAGCGTCATTTCCTCCCTCACGCCGGCAGAGCCCACTCCTGCAAGAGGGAGGGGGACGTGTGGCGCCATCAGGAGAGCGTCTTCCTCCCTCACGCCGGAAAAGCCCTCTCCCGCGTGCGGGGG
>JACESF010000088.1 GCA_013911975.1 Hyphomicrobiales bacterium
GGGCCCCGCCGCACCACGCGCATCCTCGATGCGCGCGCGGACGGCGCGGCCCCGCAGGAAGCCGCAAGCATCCTCGCGGCTGGGGGCGTGGTCGCGTTTCCCACGGAAACCGTCTACGGGCTCGGCGCGGACGCGGGGAATGCCCGCGCCGTGGCGGCCGTCTATGCGGCCAAGGGCCGCCCCGCCTTCAACCCGCTCATCGCCCATCTGCCGGACCTTGAGGCCGCGCTGGCGCTGGGAGACTTCTCCGACGCCGCCCGGCGCCTGGGCGCCGCCTTCTGGCCGGGCCCGCTGACCCTCGTGGTGCCCTGCCGCGACATGGAGGCGGTGTGCGACCTCGCGCGGGCGGGCCTCGACACGGTGGCGCTGCGCGTCCCCGCCCATCCGGCGGCGCGCGCCTTCCTGGAGGCGGCGGGGCGGCCGGTGGTGGGGCCGAGCGCCAACCGCTCCGGCCATGTCTCGCCCACCGATGCCGCCCATGTGGCCGAGGACCTGTCCGGGCGCATCGACGCCATCCTCGATGGCGGCGCGACGCCGGTGGGCGTGGAATCCACCATCGTGGACTGTTCCGGCCCGGCGCCCACCCTGCTGCGCCCCGGCGGCATCACCCGGGCGGCGCTTGAGGCCGTGCTCGGCCGACCCGTTCCCGACGCGGCGGCCGACGACGCGGAGCGGCCCCAGTCCCCCGGCCGCCTCGCCTCCCACTACGCGCCCCGCGCGGCGGTGCGGCTGGAGGCGGACGGCGTGCGGGCGGGAGAAGCCCTGCTCACCTTCGCCGGCGCCCGACCGCCCGGCAGCGAGTTCGCCGCCCTCGTGCTCGACCTCAGCCCATCCGGCTCCCTTGAAGAGGCGGCGGCAAACCTCTACGCAGCCTTGCGCCGCCTGGATGCGGACGGGGCCGACGCCATCGCCGTGGTGCCCCTGCCGCGCGAGGGGCTGGGCGAGGCCATCGCCGACCGGCTCGGGCGCGCGGCGGCGCCCCGGCCCCTGGTTCCGCAAGGAGACTGACATGACCTCCGACATCAACCACGCCACCGAGGCGGATACCGAGTCCCTGGTGGCGCTGTGGGACGCCGCCGGTCTCCTGCGGCCCTGGAACGATCCGCGCGCGGACATCGCCCTGGCGCGGCGGGGTCCCCACTCCACCATCCTCGTCCTGCGCCGCGACAGCTCCATCGTCGGCTCGGTCATGGTGGGCCATGACGGGCACCGGGGCTGGATCTATTATCTCGCCGTGGCGCCGGACAGGGCGCGGCAGGGCCTCGGCAAGCGCCTCACTCGCGCGGCGGAGGACTGGCTGCGGGCGCGCGGCATCCCGAAGCTCATGCTGATGGTGCGGCCGGAGAACGATCAGGTCCGCGCCTTCTACGCCGCCGCCGGATACGAGGAGGAGCCGCGCATCGTCTTCTCCAAGCGGCTCGACGGGAAATGATCAGCCCGGCCGGGCGCGGTGGCAGTCCACCAGATGGTCGTCCACCAGCCCGCACGCCTGCATGGCGGCATAGACGATGGTGGGGCCGCAGAACTTGAAGCCCGCCGCCTTCAGCCGCTTGGACAGGAGACGGGATTCCGGCGTCTCGGCCGGAATGTCCCCCAAGGTGCGCGGACGGCGCACGACCGTCTCGCCGCCGACGCTCTCCCAAAGGAAGGCGGAGAAATCGACGCCTTTCTCCCTGAGGTCCAGATAGGCCCGCGCGGAGAGCACCGCCCCCTCGATCTTCGCCCGGTTGCGCACGATGCCCGCATCCGCCATGAGCGCGGCCACCTTTTCCGGGCCGTAGCGGGCGATCACCTCCGGCTCGAAGCCGTCGAAGGCGCGGCGGAAATTGTCGCGCTTGCGCAGGATGGTGATCCAGGCGAGCCCGGCCTGGAACCCGTCCAGCAGCAGCTTCTCGAACAGGGCCCGGGCATCGCGCTCCGCCACGCCCCATTCCTCGTCGTGATAGGCCATGTAGACGGGATCGGTGCCGCACCAGGGGCAGCGGCATTTGCCGTCCATATGCTGGATTGCGCCCTTCATGCCTCACCCATGGCGAACGTTGCCCAGTCCGGCTTGTGCAGCGTCACCTCGATGCCGGCGGCCAGGAGCGGGATGCCGGCCGCGCGGGCGTCCGCCGCCCGGTCCAGCCGGACGAGGGCGATGCCCTGCCTGCCCGCCGACGAGCCCATGCGGCCCACGGGCTTCTCGCCGGCCAGGATCTCCGAGCCCGGCTCCGGCGGATTCTCGAAACGGATCATGACGGCGCGGGTGCGGGCGGTGCCGCGATGCTGCATGCGGCTCACCACCTCCTGGCCCACATAGCAGCCCTTCTTGAAGTCCACCCCGCCCAATTGGTCCATGTCCGCCTCGTGGGGGAAGGCGTCGCCATAGGCGAAGTCGGCGCCTCCCTTGGGGATGCCGAGCCCGATGCGGTGCGCCTCGTAGGCCTGCGCGTCGCCCATATCTTCGGGCACCCCCGGCAGGACCACACGGGCGCCCAGGGCCGGCAGGCGGGGATCGGTGAAAGCGCTGCCGCCCTCCGGGAGGCCATCGTCCGCCCCCCATTGCGCCGCCACGGCGGCCTCCGGCAGCACGGAAAGCTCCACCTTCGCCCGCAGACGGTAGAGGGTGAGGCGCTTCAGCAGGTCGGCGATGAGCACCTTCGGCGCGTCCATCAGGAAGACGTCGTCGCCGGCGCCGTAGATGAGGAAGTCGCACAGGATCTTGCCCTGGGGCGCCAGCAGCGCGCCGAAGCGCGACCCGCCCGGCTCCAGCGCCTCCACGTCGCAGGTGACGAGATTGTGCAGGAAATGACGCGCCTCCGGCCCGCCCACCTGGAGCAGAGCGCGGTCGGGGAGAAATGCGAGGGGCATGCCCGGTCCTTGTCAGAATTCCCTGAGAGACTTAAAGCCCCCGACGAACCCTCTCAAGAGAGCAGCGCCCATGGCCGACACATTCGACCTCCTCCTGAAAGGCGGCACCGTCGTCACGCCCAATGGCGCGGCCGTCACCGACATCGGCGTGACGGACGGCGTCATCCGCGCGCTCGGCAGCCTCTCCGCCGCCCAGGCCGGGGAGACGGTGGACTGCACGGGGCTGCATGTGCTGCCCGGCGTCATCGACACCCAGGTCCATTTCCGCGAGCCGGGGCTCGACCACAAGGAAGACCTGGAGACCGGCTCGCGCGCCGCCGTCATGGGCGGGGTCACGGCGGTGTTCGAGATGCCGAACACCAATCCCCAGACCACCACCGCCGCCGCGCTCGAGGACAAGCTCGCCCGCGCCCGCAACCGCATGCATTGCGACCATGCCTTCTATGTGGGCGGCACTCACGAGAACGTGGCGGACCTGCCGGAACTGGAGCGCCTGCCCGGCGCGGCGGGCATCAAGGTGTTCATCGGCTCCTCCACGGGCTCGCTGCTGGTGGCGGACGATCCGGGCGTGAAGGCGATCCTGAAGGTGATCCGCCGCCGCGCCGCCTTCCATTGCGAGGACGAGCCGCGCCTCAACGAGCGCAAGCCGCTGCGCGTGCCGGGCGACGCCTCGTCCCATCCCGTCTGGCGCGACGAGATCGCCGCGCTCACCGCCACCCGCCGCCTCGTGACGCTGGCGCGGGAGGTGGGTGCGCGGGTCCATGTGCTGCATGTGACCAGCGCGGAGGAGATCGCCTATCTCGCCGACCACCGGGACGTGGCCTCGGTGGAGGTGACGCCCCACCACCTCACCATGGCAGCGCCCGAATGCTACCAGCGCCTCGGCACGCTGGCGCAGATGAACCCGCCGGTGCGCGAGGCGCGCCACCGGGCGGCCATCTGGCGCGGCATCCTCAACGGCGTGGTGGACGTGCTGGGCTCGGACCATGCGCCCCACACGCTGGAGGAGAAGTCGAAGCCCTATCCCGACACGCCCTCGGGCATGACCGGCGTGCAGACGCTGGTGCCGCTGATGCTGGACCATGTGGCCGCCGGCCGCCTCAGCCTGGAGCGGTTCGTGGACCTGTCCAGCGCCGGCCCCGCGCGCCTGTTCAACATCGCCTGCAAGGGCCGCATCGTGACCGGCTACGACGCCGACTTCACGGTGGTGGACCTGAAGCGGCGCGCCACCATCACCAATGGTTGGATCGCCTCGCGTTCCCAGTGGACGCCCTATGACGGAGTGGAAGTCACCGGCTGGCCCATCGGCACCTTCGTGCGCGGCCGCAAGGTGATGTGGGAAGACGAACTGACCACGCCGTCCACCGGCGCCCCGGTGCGGTTCCTGGAAACGCTCACCCCCGGCGGCTGAGCGCCCTATTGGGCGAGGGTGGCGGCGTTGCCGCCGCCCAGCGCCCGGATCGCCTGCGCGGCCGCCCGCTCGCCGGAGGCCCAGGCGCCGTGCACGGTGCCCCAGAGGGTCTCGTGGGCATGCTCGCCCGCGAAGGCGAGGCGCCCGGAGACCACTTCCGTGAAGGCGCGCCGCAGATTGCCCGCGCCCGGCAGCGCGCAGGACCACGCGCCCAGCGCATAGGGCTCCTTGGTCCAGCGGGTCTGGTGGACCTTGCCCACCCGCGCCGCCAGGGACGTTCCGAAGGCGCGGCCCAGCGCCTCCTTCAGGAAGGCGGCGCCCGCATTGGGCGGCCCGTCCGCCAGATCGGCCGCGAGCTTCCCGCCGATCTCCATGAGGTGGAGGTCCGATCCGCCGAGGCGCCCCACCAGCGAGAAGGCGCGGTTCGACTCCGCCTTCACCTGCACGCTCTCGTCCTCCTGCAGGCGCAGGGGATTGCCCGGCCATTCGAAGATGATGTGGTCGTAGGCACCGAGCGTGATGCGCTCCACGGCGGCGCGGTAGCGGGCCGGAAGGTTGCCCACCCGCAGCTTGCCGGACGTGATCATGCTGGGCGGCACGGCCAGGATGGCGAAGCGGCCCGTCACCGTGCCCTTGCGCGTGCCCACCTGCACGAGGCGCGGCCCCAGCTCTACGGACGTGGCCGCCGTGTCGGTGCGCACCGTGAGCGGCGCACCGAGGCTCGCGATAAGCGCGCCCACGCCGCTGCGCACGAAGGCGCCGGGATCGCGCGGCTCGGCGCGGGAGAAGTCCACGGTGGAGACCTGGTCCAGGTCCTTGGCGCAGGTGGCGGGTCCGAGGATGAAGGCCGCGCTCTGCCCCCAGGGGGCGAGGTCCGGCATCACCCGCGCCGCCGGAAGATCGCGGCCCGCATCGCCGGCCGCGCCGATGGCGCGCTCGCCCCGGCGGAGCGCGGCGACGAAATCCTCGTAATCGCCCTCGCGGGCCTCCCGGCCGTTCACGAACAGGCGTGCGGCATCGGGGGCTGCATAGAGCGGCGCACCCGCCTGGGTACCCAGGGCCACCAGTGGGTTGCTCGCCGCGTCATAAAGGCGGAAGGCGCCCAGATCCACCGGGCGGCCGAACAGGGCGGCGTCCGTATAGGCGCGCCCGCCCAGGCGCCGCGAGGCCTCCAGCAGGGCATAGCTCAGGCCCGCCGCCGCCACCCGCCGGGCGGCGGCGATGCCGGCCGCTCCCGCGCCCACGATGACCACATCCACATTGCCGGTCGACTGGCCGAGCGCCCGCGTGGCGCCGAGGCCCGCAAGCGGGAGGGACGCGGCACCGGCCAGGAAGGCGCGGCGGGAAAAGGGTTTTTCACGGTGTGTCACGGCGCGGGCACGCTATCACGGGCGCCCCGTGGGGGCGAAGGGCTTTCATCGGGCGCGGGCCGGTCGGGCAGCCCGTGCCTCAGAAGGTGGGCGGCGTGTTGATCCAGATGACCACCGCGTCGCTGGGCCCGGGATTGAGGAAGGAGTGGGGGATTTCCGACCGGAAGCAGAAGGAATCGCCCTTGCCCAGCACATGGGTCTGGTTGTTGATGGTCAGCTCGATGAAGCCGTCGATGACGAACCCGGCTTCCTCGCCCACATGGGAATAGTCGCCCGCCGAGCCGTGCCCCGCCGTGATGGTGAGCAGGCTGCCCTGGAGCATGCGCTCGCGGGTGAAGGGGATGATCTGCTCGATGCGTACGCCCTGCTTGGGCAGGCCGAGATAGTCGAGCGCCACCTCGCGGCGGTCGCCCGCGCGCACCACCGTGCAGCTTTCGGTCTCCGATCCCGTGAGGAAGGAGGCCATGGAGGTGCCGAGCCCGGCCACCAGCTTGTGGAGCACGGAGAGGGACGGCAGGAGGCGCCCGTTCTCGATCCGGGAGACGAGGCTGGCGGAGCAGTCCGCGCGGGCGGCGAGCCCGGCGAGCGTCAGCCCCTGGGCGCGGCGCATGGTCTGGAGGCGCCGCCCGATCCGCGCGGCCTCCAGCCCCTGCTCGACCACGGGCGCGGACGGCTCGCGGGCGGGCGGGCTCGGCTCGGCGGGCGGCAGGGCGCGCGGGGATGCCGGGCGGCGCCCGGCCTCGTGCGCGGCGGCTGCCCGCTTTCCCTTCACCTTCGGTCCGGTCGTCGTACCCATCAAAGACCTCGGCAGCGTTCCTTGAATCACGTCCCTGGGAACACCGACCCTTTAGCCGCTCTGCGTCACCTCTGGAAGCATTTGCGACGGCGCGCACCCGTCCGGCAGCGACAAAAGCCGCTGCCGGACAGAGGACGGACCGTCACGGGCGCCAGCCCTTGGGCGGCTGGAGCGTGGACTTGTCCACCCCGTCCAGGGTCTGGGGCGTCACACCGATGAGCGGGATATTGATGATCTTCGGGTCCGGCTTGATCCCCTTCAGCAGGTCGCGGATCACCCGCACCTCGGTCCGGCCGATGAGGACCGGCTGCTGGGCCACCACATAGTCCGCGCATCCCGCGCGCATCACCTCCTCCGCCTCGTCGCCGAGCACCGCGAAGATGACCTTGGTCTTGCCGCAGCGCCCGGCGCTGCGGGCGGCGCGCGCCGCGCCCACGCCGTACACGTCGTCCGCGCCGTACAGCAGATCGAGGTCGGGATTGCGCTGGAGGATCTCGCTGGCCCGGGTCAGCGAGGTGGCCGCGTCCTGCTCGCTCGCCATCTCCGCGACGATCTTCAGGCCGGACCCGGCGATGTCCTCCTTGAAGCAGCGCAGCCGCTCGGTGGCCCAGAACGAGCCCGCGGGCCCGGCGAGCACGCCGATCGTGCCGCCGGAGGGCAGCAGGCGCTTCGCCCCGGCCGCCAGTTCCCGCCCGATATTGCAATGGCTGGAGGACACGGCGGCGTCCGGCTCCACGCCCCGGGCGATCACGTTCACGCCCGCCCCCACCAGCAGGATGCCCGCGCCCCGCGCCTGCATGGCGACGCCGGTCATGGCGGCGGGGTCGTTGGGATCGATGAGGATCGCCTTCACCCCCTTCACCACCAGGTTGGAGATCTGGTCGAGCTGCTTGTCGATGTTGCTGTAGCCGCCCGCGTCCTGGACGATGACGGTGAAGCCCTCCTTCTTCGCCTCGTCCAGGATGCCGTAGAGCTCGGCGGTGGGGTACGGCCCCTTCAGGTTGGGCTTGGACAGCCCGATGAGCGTCCCGGACCCTTGCGCGAGCGCACCATCGGCGCCCGCCAGCGCCAGAACGCACAGGCCCGCTTTCAGTAACGACCTGATCTTCATCTGAACCCCCTGATTGCTCTCGTTGAACGGAAGGCGCGCGGACGCGCATGCGGGTCGCGGGCGGTCAGCCGCCCGCGGCGCGCTTGAGGTTGGCCTGGTCCAGGGCGACGGCGACGATCAGCGCGGCGCCGATGATCATCATCTGCGTGTAGGACGAAATGTTCAGCAGGTTCAGGCCGTTGGCGAGGATGGAGATGAACGCCACGCCCACCGCCACGTTGAGCGCCGAGCCTCGTCCGCCCGCCAGCGACACGCCGCCCAGCACCACGGCCGCGATGGATTCCAGCGGCAGCGTCGCGCCCAGCGTCGGCTGGCCCGAGGCGACGCGCGCCGTGAGGATGATGGAGCCGATCGCCGCCGTGAGGCCGCAGATGGCATAGGCGGCGATGCGGATCTTCTCCACCGGGATGCCGGAGAGGCGCGCGGCCTCCTCGTTGCCGCCCACCGCCCGGAGATGACGGCCGAACCGCGTGCTCCGCAGCATCATCTCCGCCACCAGCAGCGTCACCACCGCGATGATCACCGGCACCGGGATGCCCAGCACCGACTGGTAGGCGATGAGCGTGAAGCCCGTGGGCAGGCCCAGGATGGGGACGCCGCCCGCAAGGTTCAGCGCGAGGCCCGCCAGCACCGAGAGCATGGCGAGGGTGGCGATGAAGGGCGAGACCCGCAGGCGCGTGATGACGAGGCCGTTCACCACCCCCGCCGCCGCCCCGCAGGCCAGCGCCGCCACGATGCCGGGGCCGACCCCGTATTCGCGCATGACGAAGGCGGCGACGACGCTGACCAGGGCGACGATGGAGCCCACCGACAGATCGAGCCCGGCGGTGAGAATCACGAAGGTCTGGCCGAACGCCACCGCCGCGAGGCCCGCGGCGGCGATGCCGATGTTGCGGAAGTTCTGGCCGGTCAGGAACACGTCCGATACGGTCGCGAAGAACGCGATCATGGCCAGTGTCGCCAGGGGCAGCGCCAGTTCCATGCCCCGCCCCTTCAGGCGCGCATAGAGGGCCTCGCGACGCGTCTCCACCGCCGCGCGTCCAGCGGCTCGTTCGCCAATCGTGTGCATGGTTCCACTCTGGTTGTTGTGTTGGTGACGCCTTACGCCGCGACCGACGGCGCCTGTGCCGTGTGCCCCTTGAACGCGGCCGCCAGGATGCGCTGCTCGTCGAATGCCTCGCTGGACAGCTCGTCCTCCAGCCGCCCCGCCGAGATCACCAGGATGCGGTGGCACAGATGCACCAGTTCCGAGATCTCCGATGAGACGACGATGATGGCGGCGCCCTGGGCGGCAAGATCCTGGATCTGTCGGTAGATCTCCGCCTTCGCGCCCACGTCGATGCCGCGCGTGGGCTCGTCGAAGATGAAGACGTCCGCCTTGGAGAGCATCCACTTGCCGATGACGATCTTCTGCTGGTTGCCGCCGGAATTGGTGCGCGCCGCCTTGGCGAGCTGGCCCCGGAACTGCATCCGCCGCGCGATGTCCTCCGCCGCGCGCCGCGCCTTCCCCCAGGCGATGAAGCCCGCGCGGCAATGGTCGCCGAGCGAGGCCATGAGCAGGTTCTCGTGGCCCGACAGGCTGGTGACGAGGCCCTGGTCCTTGCGGTCCTCGGGGATGTAGGCGATGCCGTTGCCGATGGCGTCCGAGGGGCGGCGGATGGCGAGGCGGCGGCCATTCTTCTCGATCTCGCCACCATCGGCCCGGTCCGCCCCGAACAAGGCGCGCATCATCTCGGTGCGCCCGGCGCCCACGAGGCCCGCGAAGCCCAGCACCTCGCCCGCCTTCACCTCGAAGTCGATGGGCGCGAACACGCCGGCCCGCCGGAGCCCGCGCACCGTCAGCACGCGCTCGCCGATCCGCGAATTGCGGGGCGGGAACAGTTCGTCCAGGGGGCGCCCCACCATCATCTCGATGAGGTCCATGGGCCCCGCGAAGGAGGAGGTCGGCCGCGTGCCGATATGGACCCCGCCGCGCAGCACGGTGATGCGGTCCGAAAGCTCCAGGATCTCGCCCAGGCGGTGGGACACGTAGAGGATGCCGGTGCCCTCCGCCCGCAGCCGTCGCAGGATGGCGAGCAGCGCGTCCGCCTCCTTGCCGGACAACGAGGCGGTGGGCTCGTCCAGGATGATGACGGGCGCCTTCAGCGCGAGGGCGCGGGCGATCTCCACGATCTGCTTCTGGCCGGTGGACAGCGTCCCGGCCTTGGCGCGCGGGTCGATCTCGGCCTCGCATCCCAGAATGGACAGGGTCTCCCGCGCCACGGCCTCCGCCGCCCGGCGATCGAACATGAGCCCACCCGGCCCGCGCACCGGCTCGTTGCTGAGCACGATGTTCTCGGCCACGGTCATGCCGGGCACGATGGCCAGTTCCTGGAAGATGGTGACGACGCCGCGCCGCCGGGCCTCGCGGGGCGAGGCGAACGTCACCGGCGCCCCGCCCATGAGGACGGTGCCCTCGTCCGGCTGCGCCGCGCCGGAGAGGATGCGGATGAGCGTGGACTTGCCCGCCCCGTTCTCGCCCACCAGCGCATGGACTTCGCCCGGCCGCACGTCGAGGTCGACGCCCCACAGGGCGCGGACGCCGGGATAGGACTTGCCCACGCCCCTCACGGCAAGAAGGGGCGGCGTGCCGGGCGGTTGCGGCTCGACCATGAGAAATCCCTCGAAGACTGTTGGGGCGGGGCCCGAAATCCCCCGGCCGGAGCCGGGGGCGGTGTCGGCGCGGCGGCGGTCAGGCCGCCTTGCGGGCGGTGCGCCACTTCACCTTTTCGGGACGCGGCGGCAGGATGCGGTTGCGCAGCACGCCGAGGCCGGACGCCTCCAGCTCCACCACGTCGCCCGCCTTGATCCACTTCTCCAGCTCGAAGCCGCAGCCGTGATTGACGGTGCCGGACCCCAGCACGTCGCCCACGTTCAGGGTCTCGTCCTGGGAGGTGTAGGAGATCATCTCCTCGAAGCTCCACTGCATCTCGCCCGGCGTGGACTGCGCCCACACCTCGCCGTTCACCAGCACCCGCATGGGGGTGCCCAGCACGTCGGGCAGCTCGTCCGGCGTGACGATCCAGGGGCCGAGGCCCCAGGCGAAGTCCTTGCCCTTGTAGGGGCCGGTATTGTTCGCCATCTCGCCGCGCTGGGTGTCGCGGGCGGAGAAGTCGTTGAGCAGGGTGAAGCCCAGGATGTGGGCGCCCGCCTCCTCCGCCTCCACGTTGCGCGCCGCGCGGCCGACCACCGCCGCGATCTCCAGCTCGAAATCGAGCTTCTGGGTATAGCTCGGCCACTGCACGTCCTCGTCATGCCCGACGAGGGAGGTGGAATTGCCCTTGAAGGCGAACGGGCGCTCATACCATTCCGGCGGCAGCTTCAGGCCCATCTTGCCGAAGGTGGCGAGCAGATGGTCCTCGAACGCCGCGAAGTCGCGCAGGACCGGCACCTTGATGGGCGGGCGCAGCTTCACGTCGGAGAGGCGATGGGCGAGGCGCTCGCCGCGCGGCCCGCGCAGGTCGCCGCCGATGATGGCGCCCCAATTCGCGGCGGCGAAGGCTTCCACTTCCACCACCGGGTCCAGGGACGGGCCGTAGAGCAGCGCCAGGGCCTGGAGGTCGGAGGGGAGGAAGGCGTCCGCGCGCAGCGTCGGGCTCGGCTTTCCGGCGGCCGCCGAGAGGGCGGCGAAGGCGGCGTTGGCGTCCAGCACCCAGCCCTCGCCCATGCGGGCGGCGCCGATGGCGGTGTCGGCGAACACGGTGCCGAAGCGATCGACGGGGCCGACGGGGGTTTCGATGCGGAAGGTGGCGAGTTTCATCGTGCGGTCCTCGGAAGGTCGACCTTGTCGTCGGCGTCGGTGCCGGGGAACGGCCCCTGCTTGATCTCGATGAGCCGGGTGCGCGGCTCCAGGAATTCCACCTCGTGGCCCTCGGCCATGAGCACCAGATCGTTGGGCTCCAGGAACACGTCGCCGAGCGCTTCGCCCTTGGTGGTGAAGATGCCCACGCGGGCCCTGCCGCTCTGGCAGATCAGCACCTGGTGGCGCGTGGGCAGCGGCGGCAGCGGCTCGTTGGGCACGTGGTAGTGGGCGAGCGTGGTCGCGCCCGGATGGCGCTCCAGCATGATGAGCTGGAGCGGCCAGCCATCCTCCGTCACATGCGCCTTGGTGGTGCGCTCAAGGGTGGGATCGGCCACCTTGTAGGCGTCCTGGACGTGACGGATTTCGGCCTCGGTCTCCATGAAGGGCGGGAATTTGTCGAAGGAATCGAACTTCCCGCCGATATAGATGGCGACCGTGCGCTGGTCGTCCGGTGCCCTGAAGAAGCGTACGTGCTCTATGTCCCGGTCGGGATGCGTGCTCGACATCTCTCGTTCCACTTGGTTGCGGGGCCGCGCCGGCCGCCCCTCGCCGGGGCCTGGGACCCATCGGCCCCGTCAGGCTCGCACCGCCCGGCGGCGCGCAGTAGACCGCAAAAGCGGAACACATCGTTCCCGAACGGAAACATTCTTATTTCAATTCAGTTTTTGCAAAATTTCTAAAAAATTTGCAGATCAGAAATTCTCATGCAAACCTTTGTGTGCGACGGACACCTCCGCGCCCCCGCGGTCTTTGGATCGCGTGCGGGCGCGGCGCGGATGCCCGACCAGCCAACGACCAGAAGGGGATGCGAATGATCAATCTCAACGATTACTATTATTTCGCGCAAGTCGTTGACAGCAATGGAATTACCGCCGCGAGCAAGAGCCTCAACCTGCCCAAGTCCACCCTGAGCCGGAGGATCACGGACCTTGAGACGCGGCTCGGCGTGCGCCTCATTCACCGGTCCTCGCGCACCTTCCTCGTCACCGAGCTGGGCAGCGAATTCTATCGCCACGCGCGCAACATGCTTCAGGAGGCGCAGGCCGCCGAAAGCGTGGTGCGCAACCGCCTCGCCAAGCCCAGCGGCACCTTGCGGATCGCCTGCTCGCCCCTCGCGGCCGCCCTGTGCCTCGGCCCCGCGCTTCCGGGCTTCCTGGCGCGCCACCGCGACGTGCGCATCGAGCAGCGCATGCTGTCCCGGCTGGACGAGGCGGGCGCGCGGGCGGCCGATGTCTATTTCGTCGCCCACGACGTGCCGCTGGAGGATTCCAGCCTGATCCGGCGGCGGCTGAAGGTGGAGGCGCGCCACCTGTTCGCCGTGCGCCGTCTCGCCGAAGGGCTCGCCCATCCCTCCCAGCTCGCGCGGCACGATCTTCTCGTGCTGGGCGAGGTGCCCGGGCGCCCGGTTCTGGTGGACGAGACGGACGGAAGCGAGATGGCGCTCGCCGCCGAGCCCCGGCTCGTGAGCAGCGACGGCAGCGCCATCCTGTCCGCCCTGCGCATGGGGTCGGGCATCGGCCTGCTGCCCGAATCGTGCGGGGCGGAGGCGGTGGCGGCGGGGGAGATGGTGCGGGTCCTGCCCCGCTGGGCGGGAACGCCGTTCGAGGTCAGCGCGCTGCTGCCCTCCAGCCGGGGCGTCCTGCCCTCCGTGCGGGCGCTGATCGACGTCATCTGCGGGCGCCGCGCCGCATCGGCGGAACGGGAGTCCAGCGACGTCCGGCGCGCTTCGCAGGCCCCCGCCTTGGACACTGCCGCTTTGGAGGACATGGCGTGATCTACGAACTCAGGTCCTATGACTGCGTGCCCGGACGGCTCGCCCGCGTGCTGGAGCGGTTCGAGGCGGACGCGCTGCCGCTCTGGCGGGAGGTGGGCATCCGCCCGGTGGGCTTCTGGACCACTGTCATCGGCGAGAACGACCAGACCGTGCACTACATGCTGGCCTGGGACAGCCTCGCGGCCCGCGAAACCCTGTGGGCCGCCTTCGCCACGGACCCGCGCTGGGCCGAGGCGCGGCGGCGCAGCGAGACCGATGGCCCGCTGGTGGCCCGCATCCGGAACACCATCCTCAAGCCCGCGCTGGGCTTCGCTCCGGCCTGAGCGTTCCGCCCGGAGCCGGGAAGCCGGTCACGCCTTGGCCTTGCCGTTGCCCTTGGCAGCTTTGGGCGCCGCGGATGCCCGCCCGCGCTTCGGCGCTTTTGCCGGAGGCGCGGCGGGAAGCGGCGTCCCCGCCGGACTGGAGATGGCCCACAGCGTCTCGAACAGGGCCGATTGCAGGCGGGCGAAATCCTCGCTCTCGATGATCAGCCCGTAATTCTCGCGCTTGGACGACAGGATCGCGACCTTGTCGTCATAGACATATTGGGTGACGCCCAGCGAGATGCCTTCCGGCGCATAGCGCAGCTCGCGCAATTGCTCAGAGCCGGTGGGCCAGATCTGCTCCACCTCCTTGTCCCGCGAGCGGAGCACCTTCAGCGTGATGTCCCGCTTCACCCGCTCCTGGATATAGACGTCCATCTCGTCCAGGCCGGGCGTCTCCACCAGTTCGTTCATGGAGAGGATGCCGCACAAAAGGCCGCTCTGGCAGGTTAGCGTATCCCACAGCACCGTCTGGATGCCTTCCTCGCCCTCGTAGAAACGGATCTGCGGCTTGCCCTTGGCGCGGTTGTAGAGCGAGCGGATCTGGGGCATCAGGTCGCCGATCACCTGCTTCTTCAGCTCCAGGCGCTGGAGCATGCCCACCGGGTCCTCCGCCACCACGAAGCGCCGCCCGGCGCGCTCCTCGATGCGGATCAGCTCTTCCTGCTCCAGGCGCTCCAGCACGTCATAGGCGGTGGTGCGGGCAAGGCCCGCGCGCGCCGCCACTTCCTGGACCGGCGCCTCGCCCAGCTCCACGGCGGCGAGGTAGAGCTTGAAGAGCTTCCCGGTGATGCCGATCTTGGCGAGCTTGTCTTCCATGTCCATTGCACGCTCTCTCCCGGGCGGTGAACCGCGCCGGGAGAATGGAGGAAAACGCGGGATAATGCATGCCCCGCGCCTTACGCAAATACAGCCGCGCGCGGCTCCGCGCATCAGCCTTTCAGGCTCACCGCCTGCTGGGGCGCCTCGTTGACGGTGAGGGTGAACACGTCCGGCCGGGCATAATGGCCGGCCACGTCGAAATCGAACTTGGCGCGGGCGAGGTCGTCCGTGTCCAGCTCGGCGGTGAGCAGCGTCTCCTCGTCGAAGACCGGTCCCGCAACCACCTTGCCCAGGGGATCGATGATGGCCGCGCCGCCATGCATCACATAGGCGTCGGGATCGTCCGTCAGCGAACAGCGATAATCCTGCGGGAAGTCGCCGCGCTTCATCACCTGGCAGGTGGAGAGCACGAAGCACCGCCCTTCCAGCGCGATATGGCGGATGGTGGGCAGCCAGGTGTCGCGATCATCCGCCGTGGGGGCGCAATAGAGGGAGACGCCCTTGGCATACATGGTCATGCGCAGCATGGGCATGTAATTCTCCCAGCAGATGACCGCGCCGATCTTGCCGATGGGGGTGTCGAACACCGGGAGCGTGGAGCCGTCGCCATAGCCCCAGGCGAGGCGCTCGCCCGCCGTGGGCATGAGCTTGCGGTGCTTGCCCATGAGCGTGCCGTCCGGGCCGAAATAGAGCACCGTGCAATAGAGCGTCCCCAGGTCACGCTCCATCACGCCGATGACCACATAGGTCTTCGCCTTGGCCGCCGCCTCGCCGATGCGGGCGGTCTCCGGCCCCGGAACGGGGATGGCGGCATCGAAATAGCGGCGGAACTCGTCGCGCCCGCGCGTGGTGCGCACGCCGATGGAGATGTCGAAGTCCGAGCCCTTGGGATAGACCGACAGGAAGGCTTCCGGGAACACCACGATGTGGCAGCCCTCCGCGCCCGCCTTCTCGATCCAGGCTTCCGCCTTGGCGACGGACGCCTCCACATCGAACGGAACCGCGCCCACCTGGGCGACGCCGGCTTTGATCTTCATTGCTGTCACTCCGTGGGAATTCACACGCCGAGATAGGCCCGGCGCACGCCCGGATCTGCGGAAAGGGATTGGGAACTGCCGGAAAGCACCACGTGGCCCGCTTCCAGCACGTAGCCGCGATGGGCCACCGAGAGGGCGAGCATGGCGTTCTGCTCCACCAGCAGCACCGAGACGCCCTGGCGGTTGATGGCGCCGATGGCCCCGTGCAGTTCGTCCACCACGATGGGCGCGAGGCCGTGGCTCGGCTCGTCCAAGAGCAGGAGCTTGGGCTTACCCATGAGCGCGCGGCCGATGGAGACCATCTGCTGCTCGCCGCCGGACATGGAGCCCGCAAGCTGGCCCTGCCGCTCCTTCAGGCGCGGGAACAGGGTGAAGACGCGATCGAGGCGCTCGGCCAGGTCCTTGGCGCCGCGATGGAAGAAGGCGCCCATCATCAGATTGTCCAGCGTGGTCATGCGCGGGAAGACGTGGCGGCCCTCCGGCACATGGCCGATGCCGAGGCCCGGAATGGTATGGGCGGGGCGGCCCAGCAAAGCCTGCCCCTCGAAGGCGATGCGGCCCCGTGCCTTGGGGATGAGGCCGGAAATGGCGCGCAGCAGCGTCGTCTTGCCCGCCGTGTTGGCGCCGAGCACGGCCACCGTCTCGCCCGCCGCCACATCCAGGCTCACGGCGCTGAGCACGTCCGGCCCGCCATAGGCGGCGGACAGGTCGCGGATCTCCAGCATGGGGGGCGCGGCGGCGGGCGAGACGGTGGCCGTGCTC
>JACESF010000089.1 GCA_013911975.1 Hyphomicrobiales bacterium
CCGCGCGCGCCTGTCCGCCTTTCTCGAGGACGGACTGCGCGGGTATGCAGGCGGCCGGGACCGCCCTGCCGAGAGACACGTGTCCCGTCTCTCCCCCCACCTGGCGTTCGGCGAACTCTCGCCCAACCAGGTGCTCCACACGGCCCGTGGCGCGGGAGCCACGGGCGAGGCGCCGCATGGGGACACAGAGAAATTCGAGGCCGAGCTGCTCTGGCGCGAATTCTCCCACCATTTGCTGGACGCGGAGCCGGACATGCGCAGCCGCAACCTCCAGCCGCGCTTCGATGCCTTCCCCTGGCGCGAATGCTCCGGCGAACTGAAGGCGTGGCGCAGGGGCCTCACCGGCTATCCCCTGGTGGATGCCGGCATGCGCCAGCTCTGGCAGACCGGTTGGATGCACAACCGCGTGCGCATGGTGGTGGCCTCCTTCCTCGCCAAGCACCTGCTGATCGACTGGCGCGAGGGCGAAAGCTGGTTCTGGGACACGCTGGTGGACGCGGACCCCGCCAACAACCCGGCGAGCTGGCAATGGGTCGCCGGAACCGGCATGGACGCGGCGCCCTATTTCCGCGTCTTCAACCCCGTGCTCCAGGGCGAGAAGTTCGATCCGGCCGGGGCCTATGTGCGCACGTTCGTGCCGGAACTGGCCCATCTGCCCGACAAGGTGATCCACAAGCCCTGGGCGGCCGATGCCGCCACGCTCTCCCGGGCGGGCGTCCGGCTCGGCGTCACCTATCCGCGACCGCTGGTGGACCATGACGCCGCCCGCGACCGCGCCCTGCGGGCGTTCGAGCACACCAAGGGAAATTAGCGCGTCTCGGTTGCCGCCTGCGGATGGTTCCGGCTAGTTTGCCGTCCCTTCCTTCAAGGTTTTCCGCCAAGGTTTTCAGCCATGACCATCCGCAACGGCCTCGTCGACTCCATCGGCAACACCCCGCTGATCCGGCTGAAGAAAGCCTCGGAGGAGACCGGCTGCACGATTCTCGGCAAGGCGGAATTCCTCAATCCGGGCCAGTCCGTGAAAGACCGCGCGGCGCTGGGCATCATCCAGGACGCCATCGCCAAGGGTACGCTGGAGCCGGGCGGCGTCATCGTGGAAGGCACGGCGGGCAATACCGGCATCGGTCTCGCCCTCGTTTCGGCGCCCTTCGGCTTCAAGACCGTCATCGTCATTCCCGAGACCCAGTCCCAGGAAAAGAAGGACATGCTGCGGCTCGCCGGCGCCACGCTGGTGGAGGTCCCGGCGGTCGCCTATGCCAACCCGAACAATTACGTGAAGGTCTCCGGCCGCCTCGCCGAGGCCCTGGCCAAGACCGAGCCCCACGGCGCCATCTGGGCCAACCAGTTCGACAACGTCGCCAACCGGCAGGCCCATATCGACACGACCGGCCCGGAAATCTGGGAGCAGACCGGCGGCAAGGTGGACGGCTTCGTGTGCTCGGTGGGCACCGGCGGCACCTTCGCGGGCATCGGCATGGCGCTGAAAGCGCGCAATCCCAACATCAAGGTGGCGCTCGCCGACCCCATGGGCGCGGCGCTCTATTCCTACTACACCACCGGCGAGCTGAAGGCCGAGGGCTCCTCCATCACCGAGGGCATCGGCCAGGGACGGATCACCGCCAATCTTGAGGACGCCCCCGTGGACATGGCGTTCCAGATCCCGGACGAGGAAGCCGTTCCGATCGTGTTCGACCTGCTGGAGTTGGAGGGCCTGTGCCTCGGCGGCTCGTCGGGCGTGAACGTGGCGGGCGCCATTCGCCTCGCGCGCGAGCTGGGGCCCGGGCACACCATCGTCACCATCCTGTGCGACTACGGCACACGCTACCAGTCCAAGCTGTTCAACCCCGACTTCCTGCGCTCCAAGAACCTGCCCGTGCCGGCGTGGCTGGAGCGGCATGTGGAAGTCCCGAACGTCCTCGTCTGACCTCCGTCTTCCGGAAATCGAACCATGTCCATTTTCGTCTCCACCGCGTGGCTCGCCGACAATCTGCGGGCGCCCGACCTCGTCATCGTGGATGCCACCTGGTTCCTGCCGCCCACCGACCGCGTCGCCTCGCAGGAATTCCTGGAGCGCCACATTCCCGGCGCCGTCTTCTTCGACCTCGACGCCATCTCGGACCACAGCACCGACCTGCCGCACATGCTGCCGGAGCCGCGCGACTTCGCCACCGCCGTGGGCGCGCTCGGCATCGGCGACGGTGTCCGCATCGTGGTCTATGACGCGCAGGGCCTGTTTTCCGCGCCGCGTGTCTGGTGGACCTTCCGAGCCTTCGGCGCGAGCGACGTGAAGATCCTGGAGGGCGGCCTGCCCAAGTGGATCGCCGAGGGCCGCGACCTGGAGAGCGGGCCCGCCCGCCGTCCCGCCGCCGTCTTCACCCCGCGCGTGGACCGCTCCATCGTGGCGGACATCGCCCATATGGAAAAGGCCATGGGCAGCCCGACCCAGATCCTCGATGCCCGCGCCAATGCCCGCTTCACCGGCGAGGCCCCGGAGCCCCGGCCGAACCTTCAGTCCGGCCACATTCCCGGCAGCCTCAGCCTGCCGGCCTCCAAGCTCGTGAAGGACGGCCAGTTGGTGTCGCCGGACGCGGTGCGCGAGGAATTGTCGTCCATCGGCTTCGACATGGGCCGCCCCGTCATCACCACCTGCGGGTCCGGCGTGTCGGCCGCCATCCTGTGGATCGCGCTGGAGAGCGTGGGCAAGCGTCCCCAGGCGCTCTATGACGGCTCCTGGACCGAGTGGGCCTCGCGCGGGAAGCCCATCGCCACCGGCGCCTGACCCTCCAGCACGTCCCCCGCCGCGCTTCGCGCCGCCCCGCGAATAGCCAGCCTTCTCCCTGCCCGCGCCCCCGGCGCGGGCAGTCGCGTTTTCACGCGCCTCCGGAAGAGTCCCTAGAGCCTTTCCGCACCGCACTCCGGCAAGGTCCATGCAAGCTTGCACCGCAACACATAGCGACGGCTTTTTCCGAAGGGCGCAGCCCGGCGCTTCGCGCCTGCCGCTCCCGCGTATGACGACGTGTTTTTCAGCTTTTAAGGGCCCGATTCATGTCACTCGCCACCTTTGACTCCCCTGCGGAACCTCGCCCCGGCTTCATCGCGGCAATCATCGAGAAGGTGAATTTCAAGCACTGGCCCATCATCCTGAAGTTCGTTTCGCTGGCCGTCATGCTGTTCACCGTGGCGGGCGGCGCGATCTATTTCATGAACGCCACCTCCCGCTACATCGAGACCCGCTTCGAGCGGCTGGTGCGCGAGGACGCCGCCGGAACCATCGCGCTCTCCCGCGCAAGTCGGGCCCTCTCCTTCACCAACGCCTCGCTCTATGAGGCGCTCTCGGCGCTCACCGCCATCGACACGAAGAATGCGTCCGACCGACAGGCGGAGGGCATCCGGTCGTTCAACGAGCAGATGGACCTCGCCGCGCAGAACCTGCCCGAACTGGGCGGCGACATCGCGAAGCTCCAGGCCGCCTTCACGAAGGCCGTGCAGACCACCTGCGCCGAGCCGCTGAAGATCGCCCTCGATTCGACCTCCAGCGAGGATGACGCCGAAGCCTCGCGGCTCATGAACCGGGCCTGCCGTCCCGCCATGCAGGATGTGGGCGACAAGCTGGCCGTCATGGTGCGCGATCTCCAGGCCAATCTCGAAAGCACCACCGCCAGGGTCATCGACTATTCCCGCACCACCACCTTCAACACCCTCGCGGGCGTGGCGGGCGGCATGGCCGTGATCTTCATCCTGAGCGCCCTCACCGCCCTGATCGGCATCTCGCGCCCCATCCACACCCTCACCAGCGTCCTCACCGCCATCTCCCAGGGCAAGCTGAACACCTTCGTGCCGGGCCTGGAGCGCAAGGACGAGATGGGCACCATCGCGCGCGGCACCGAGACGCTGCGCCAGGCGCTGGTGGAAGCGGAAGCCGAGCGCGCCGAGGCCGCCGAGCAGGAGCGGCTGAATGCGGTGCGCCTGCGCGAGGAGCGCAACGCCATCGCCGACGCCTTCGAATCCAAGATGGGCGCCCTCGCCAGCGCCTTCGCCAATTCCTCCAGCGAGGTCTATGACGCCGCGCGCAGCCTTTCCGCCTCCGCCGAGGAGACCTCGCGGCAGGCGCGCGCCGTGGCGGGCGCCGCAGGCGATGCCTCCACCAACGTCCAGACGGTTGCCGCCTCCACGGAGGAGATGAGCGCCTCGATCCGCGAGATCGGCGAGCAGGTGAGCCATGCGGCCGACGTCGCCCGCGTCGCGTCCGACGGCGCCGAGCAGACTCATCGCGAGATCCGCGACCTCTCCAGAGCGGCCGCCCAGATCGGCGAGGTGGTGGAGCTGATCACCAACATCGCCGCCCAGACCAACCTCCTCGCCCTCAACGCCACCATCGAGGCGGCCCGGGCGGGCGACATGGGCAAGGGCTTCGCGGTCGTGGCCAGCGAAGTGAAGGAACTGGCCGCCCAGACCGCCAAGGCCACCGAGGTGATCGGCGGCAAGGTCTCCGAGATCCAGGGCGCCACCGGCCGCACCGTGGATTCCATCGAGCGCATCGTGGGCATCATCGCCGACATCCGCCAGTCCACCTCCGCCATCGCCTCGGCGGTGGAGGAGCAGGGCGCCGCCACCCGCGAGATCGCCCAGAACACCCAGAGCGCCGCCCATGGGACGGAAGCGGTCAACGACAACATCCAGGGCGTGGGCCGCGCCGCCGAAATGACCGGCACCGCCTCCTCCCAGATGATGACCCTCTCCAACTCCCTGTCCGACCGGGCCGGGCAGCTCCAGGACGAGGTGAAGCGCTTCGTGGAAAACCTGCGGGTGGGCTGACAGCCAGGGCCGCCCGGCCCGTCCGGGCGGCCTGAACGCACCGCAGCACCTACCAGAGATTGCTTAACCGGAACAGTTTCGCGTATGCGCAAGCCTCGGGCAAGCGCAGGATGGCTCCATGGGACCTTCGACGGAATCGGCTTGCCTAAAGCCGGAGGGCGTCGAGGGAACGTTGAAGGCGAACCAAAGAAGTTCGCCGCCAAGGATGGTGCCTTCCGATGGGTTTCAATCACTGGCCGATCCGGTTCAAGATTCTCGCCTTATCGGCCCTCATGCTGGTGGCCGGCCTGTGCGGGATCGCGGCTGTCTCCCAGAATGCGCGCGGGACGCAGGACGATCTCGTCTCGCTTCATGACAAGGTCTCGCAGGGCCTGCTTTCGCTCGCCGCGGCGAACCGCGCCGCCGTGCTGACCCAGACCGTCATCTACAAGGCGCTGAACAGCATCGTCACCGGCGAGAATCTCCAGATCGCCGGTGCGGTCGCAAATGCCACCAAGGAATTCAACCGGCAGATGACGGCCGCGACCGAGGCGATGCCGGAATATGCCGCCGCCACAGCGCCGCTCGTGTCCGCCTTCAACACCACGCTGGAAAAGACCTGCGCGGAGGCCATCAGCCTCACCGCCACGTCCTTTTCGGAGGAAGACAACGCCCGCGCCACCGCCATCATGCATGCCAATTGCGATCCGGCCCTGAAACAAGTGACGGAGCGCATCTCCGCCTTCGTGGCCAAGGTGCAGGCGGAGCAGGACGCCCACGCGGCGGAGCTGAAGACGAGCGCGCAGAGCACCATGGTGCTCACGCTGGTCGCCTTCGGCGCCGTCATGCTGCTGGCCTTCGCCCTGAGCGCGCTGGTGGCCACCTACGGCATCGCCCGTCCCATCCGCCGCACGACCGCCCTCTTGAACGACCTCGCCGAGCAGCGTCTCGACACCCGTGTGACCGGCACCGAGCGCCGCGACGAGTTGGGCGCCATGGCGCGCAGCGCCGAACTGCTGCGCAAGGCCCTGTCAGATGCCGAGGTGCTCCGACGCGAGGCGGCGGCCCAGGAGTTGCGCAACGCCGAGCGCCTGCGAAGCGACCGCGAGGCCATCGCCCTCGATTTCGAGGCCCGCATGGGCACCCTTGCCGGCGCCTTCGCGTCTTCCTCCCACGATGTCTCCGACGCGGCCCGCAGCCTCGCGGCCTCCGCGGAGGAAACCACGCGGCAGGCGCAGGCGGTGTCCGGCGCCGCCACCCAGGCCTCCGAGAACGTCCAGACGGTGGCTGCCTCGGCCGAGGAAATGAGCGCGTCGGTGGAGGAAATCGGCACGCAGGTGGGCCACGCCGCCCGCATCGCCGAGGAGGCGCGGCAGGCCACCGAGCACACCCATGACGAGATCCGTGACCTGTCGCGGGCGGCCGGAGAGATCGGCGAGGTGGTGGACCTGATCACCACCATCGCGGGCCAGACCAACCTGCTCGCCCTCAACGCCACCATCGAGGCGGCGCGCGCGGGCGAGATGGGCAAGGGATTCGCCGTGGTCGCCCAGGAAGTGAAGGGCCTCGCGGCCCAGACCGCCAAGGCGACCGACGTGATCGGCACCAAGGTGCGCGAAATCCAGGGCGCCACGGAGCGCACGGTCGGGTCCATCGGCAAGATCGTCGGCATCATCGCCGAGATCCGCATCGCCACCGCCACCATCGCCTCGGCCATCGAGGAACAGAGCGCCGCCACGCGGGAGATCGCCCAGAGCACCCAGCACGCGGCCCAGGGCACCGAGGGCGTCAACGACAATATCCGCGGCGTGGGCCGCGCCGCCGAGATGACCGGCTCCGCCTCCACCCAGATGATGACGCTGTCGGATTCCCTGTCCTCGCAGGCGCGGGAGCTTCAGCGCGAAGTCCAACACTTCGTGGCGAACCTGCGGGCCGGCTGAGGCTGTCTCAGAGCAGGCCGAGCTGGCGCAGTTCGCGCTGGAGATCCTCGGGAAGGCCGGCGCCCCCGCCTCCGCCGGCGAGATCGGCGGGCGCCTCGGCGCCCTTCAGGTAGCGCCACCCCTGGAACGGGCGGGACGGACGCGGCGCGACGCGCACCACGTCCGGGTCCAGCACCAGCCGGCAGCGGCCGATGCCCTCCCCATCCACGAACGGCTCGACGGCCAGCAACGACTGGCGGCAGAGCACCTCGCCCTTGATGACCCAATAGAGCGACCCGCCCGCGAGCAGTTCCTCCGCGCGGGTCGGCATCATGCGTGTGACGTGCACCTGCCGCTCGGGCACGCCCCGGGCGCGGCACTCCGCCAGACGCTCGCCGATCCAGCCGGTCAGATCCTCGACGCTCTCCGCGCCGACGCACAGCTTGATGAGATGCAGCGGGCCTTGCGACCCCTTCGGCTTCGCGGCCCGGGCGGGCGCGGCGGCGGTCATTGCGCGCTCTCGCGCTTCACCACGGGCCAGTCCACCTCGTCATGGGGCTCGACCCAGGTCTCCTTCACGCCCTCCGCCTTCCAGGCGGCGAAGTTCGGCTCGGCGTGGATGGCCTCCACATAGGCCGCGCTCACGGGATCGAGGGGAACGTCGTAGGTGCGCAGGCGCGTGGCGACCGGCGCATACATGGCATCCGCCGCGCAGAAGCGGCCGAACAGGAACGGCCCCTGCGACCCGAACTGCGACCGCGCGGTCTGCCAGACCTGGAGGATGCGCGCGATATCGGCGGCCACCTCGTCCCCATAGGCACGGGTTTCCACCGGGCGCCACAGATTCATGGGCATGTGGCGGCGCAGGTTCTGGAAGCCGGAATGCATCTCCGCCGCGACGGAGCGGGCCATGGCGCGCGCGGACCGGTCTCCGGGCCACAGCGCCTTGTCGGGATAGCGCTCCGCCACATGCTCGATGATGGCGAGCGAATCCCAGACCGGCACCCCGTCATGCATCAGCAGCGGAACGCGGCGCGGCGACGCCAGCCCCTCGAAGGCGGCGGCGAACTCCGGCGTGCCGAACGGCAGCAGCCGCTCCTCGAACGGCACGTCGGCAGCCTTGAGGGCCAGCCAGGCGCGCAGCGACCAGGAGGAATAGTTCTTGTTGCCGATGAACAGGGTCAGCATGCGCGACCGCTCCGAATGCGGCGCGTCGGCTCCCGCATCGTCACCGCGAGGCGACGACCGCGATGGGCTCGAAGCCGCCGAACAGGTAAACCAGGACGATGGCGGCGAGGAACACGCCGAAGCTCAAACGTGCGATCCCCCAGCAGGAACGCTCGGCCTTTACTGCCATGATGACAATGGACCCTGAATGTCAGAACGAACCCGCCGCTTCACGCGGCCGGGCAGAAGCAATTCATTAGGCATTCCGTAACCAAGAAGCAATCGGCAGATGCCGCATTGCACACTTTTTGTGACGGAGCGTTACATGAAGCCGCTTTCTCGCCCCCTCCCCGCCTTCTGATAGCCCCTGCGCTTTCCCTTGCCCCCCTCGGGAACGGATGCGATGACGGCACATGCAGAGCGAATCCGAACTTCCCCCGGCCGACGCGCCGGATGATCCCGAGGCCGAGGCCGCCATTCTCGCGGTGGCGGGCGAGATCGGGCCGGCCAAGACGCTGAGCCCCATGGACGCCGCGCAGCGTCTCGCGCCCGGCGACAACTGGCAGCGCGCGCTCCCGCGCATCCGCCGCGCCGCCGTGCGCCTCGCCCAGGAAGGGCGGCTCATGATCTATCGTAAGGGAAAGCCGGTGGACCCCACCGCGTTTCGCGGCGTCTACCGCCTCGGCCTGCCCCGCAACGACTGAGACCGGCGCCCATGCTGATCGCCCCTGCCCTGCGCACCCACACCGTCGCCGCGCCGGACGGCACCCGGCTCGCGGTGCGCGAGTGGGGTGATCCGGCGGGACGGCCGGTCCTGTTCATCCACGGCTATTCCCAGACCGGCCTGTCCTGGGCGCACCAGGTGGCGGCGCCGGACCTCGCCCATCTGCGGCTCGTCACGTTCGACCTGCGCGGCCACGGCGCCTCCGACAAGCCGGCGGACCCGGCGGCCTATCAGGAGAGCGCGCGCTGGGGGGAGGACGTCGCCGCCATCCTGGACCAGTGCGCGCTGGAGCGGCCGGTGCTCGCGGGCTGGTCCTATGGCGGGCGGATCATAGGCGACTATCTCGCGGCCTCCGGCGCGGAGAAGCTGGGCGGCCTCGTGTTCGTGGACGCCATCACCGACAATGCGCGGCACTTCTACGGCTCCTGCAACCGGCTCATGAAGCTGATGACGGACCCGGATCCTGCCGTCTCCATCCAGGCGACGCGGGAGTTTCAGCGCGCCTGCGTGCTGCATGACCCGGAGCCGGACCTTTTCGCCACCCTGCTCTGCGCCGCCATGATGTGCCCGCCGCAGGTGCGCGCCGCCATGGGGCGGGCGGCGGACTATGGCGCGGTGCTGTCCCGCACCAACCTCCCCAGCCTCGTCATCCACGGCACGGAAGATCAGGTGATCGCCCCCGCCATGGCTACGCATCTCGCGGGCCTTCTGCCCAACGCCCGGCTGGAGATGATGGCGGACGCGGGCCATGCCCCGTTCCTTGAGCAACCCGCCGCCTTCAACGCCCTGCTGCGGGACTTCATTAACGACCTCTGAGCGTCAAACCGGCGCGGGGAACAATTCCCGCCACAAAGATGTTGCGACACCGCCCGAAATGCGGCGACATCTTGAACCGGCGGGGCGCACCGGCCCCCGAAGAGGACGTGTCATGCGCATCATGAAGAGGACGCTGATGGCCCTGGCCGCCGGCGCCACCGCAGCCGTGCTGGCCCTGCCGGCCCAGGCGGACGACCGCTACGACATTTTCGGCGGCCTTTTCAGTTCCCCGTTCGGCTCCCCCTTCGGGGTGACCGCCGGCACCTCGCCCATTCCGCGGCAGATGGTGGCGTTCGATCCCAAATATCCCGCGGGCAGCGTGGTGGTGAACACCAACGAGCGCCGGCTCTATTACGTGACGGCGCCGGGGCAGGCGATCCGCTACGGCATCGGCGTCGGCCGCGACGGGTTCCAGTGGTCGGGCGTGAAGGTGGTGTCGGCCAAGAAGGAATGGCCCTCCTGGACGCCGCCCGCCCAGATGCTGAAGCGCCGCCCCGATCTGCCGCGCTACATGCCGGGCGGCATCGACAACCCGCTGGGCGCCCGCGCCATGTATCTGGGCTCCAGCCTCTACCGCATCCACGGCTCCAACGAGCCCGAGACCATCGGCCAGGCGGTGTCCTCCGGCTGCATCCGCATGACCAATGACGATGTCAGCGACCTCTACAACCGGGTGAAGGTCGGCACGAAGGTCTATGTGCTGCGGTAGGTTTTTCGGGAAGAGCGGTTGAGGCTCGGCCCTCTTCTTCCGCCTCTATCCTACCCGTCTGCCCCCTCCCCAGCCCTCCCCCGCAAGCGGGAGAGGGCTGGGGAGGGGGGCGCGAGGGACCGGAAGCAGGGAAACGGAAAGGGGACGGCCGCACGAGTGGGAAAGGACCCGTGTCCGAAGCGCCCGGCCGATTCCCTCAGTCCTTGTCGCCGCCCAGCACCGCCAGCTCGCCCGGCTTCGTCGGCGCGGTGGCCTTGAAGGCGCCGAAGCCGGTGAGGCCCAGCGGCATGCCCGGGCGCGGGAAGAACAGCGATCCGCGCAGCAGCACGCCCGCCGCGAGATCGTTGGTATAGAGCACCACCGAGCCGCAGCCCCGCGCGGCGGCCAGCGCCACCAGGGCCTTCATGGCGGCGAGGCGCAGCTTCGCGCTGGCCGCCAGCCATTCCTGGACCAGCAGGACCGGGGCCGCGCCGGGCTCGTCGATCTGCTGGAAGATGATGACGGCGTCGGGCGTGTCCATGTCGCCCAGCACCAATTGCTCATAGGTGCCGCCGGGCTCGGCCGCATAGCGCCACGCAAACCAGGCGGGTGACTTGTCGATGGCGCAGCGGGCCGAGCGCGGCAGGGCGGGCGGCAGCACGAAGCGCGTTGCCGCCGTGACGGGCGATACATGGGCCGCCGGGGTGCGGCCGAGCCCGGCATAGGCGCGCATGAGCGCGGTGAGCGGGGCCGCCAGCGCTCCGGGCAGACGGCTCGGCGCCACCAGCGGGCGGACCCAGCGCTGCACCTCGCCCACATGCACCCAGTCCAGGTGCTTCATGAACATGGGATAGGAATTTTCGTTGGGCATCCCATAGACGAGCCGGAAGCCGCGCCGCTCGGCCTCGGCGTAGCAGGCCCGCGCCAGCGTCACCGACATGTTCTGGCGGCGGTAGTCGGGGTGGGTCATGGTGTCCACGGACTGGCAGCCCATCACCTTCTCGCCGTCGAGCAGCAGAGGCGTGGAGATGACCGCGTAGACGCCCACGCACCGCTCGCCGTCCATGGCCAGCATGGGGGGCAGCGGGTCGAAGGGGGCGTCGAACAGCTTCCAGCCCAGATAGTCCATGGACCGGCCGGGGCCCCAGATCTCCTCATAGAGCGCATGGATGCCCGGCAGGTCGGCGCGGGTCGCGAGGACCGGCGTCCAGCGGGGCGCGGCGGCCGGTTGTTCCTGCGACATGGCTCTCCCTTCAGGCCGCGGGACGCGGCGCGGCGGATGTTTTCCGATCGCAGCCGGGCCCTGTCAACGCGCGCGGCCGGGCCCGGCATGCAACAAACCTTTGCTCTCCGGCCTCCGGGGCGATAAGGAACCCGGCCGGTGAAAGACATGACCAAGAACACCACCATCCCCGACCTCGCCACCCTTCGCGCCGAGATCGACCGCATCGACGAAGCGATGCATCGCCTCCTCATGGAGCGGGGCGAGATCATCGATCGTCTCGTGGAGGTGAAGCGCCTCCAGGGCAGCGAGGGCGGCTCCGCCTTCCGGCCCGCCCGCGAGGCCGCCATGATGCGCCATCTGGTGGACCGCCACCGGGGCCTCCTGCCGCTCGACACGGTGGAGAGCATCTGGCGCGTCATCATCTCCACCTTCACTTATGTCCAGGCGCCCTATGCGGTGCATGCGGACCTGTCCGTGGGCGGCGCGCCCATGCGGGACAGCGCCCGCTTCCATTTCGGCTTCACCACGCCGTTCGTGCCCCATATCGGCCCGCGCGCGGTGGTGGAGGCGGTGGACGCCTCCACGGGCGACCTCGGCCTGCTGCCGGCGGTGGCGCTGCCCGGCGGCGATCCCTGGTGGACCGCGCTGGAAGCCGAGACCGCGCCCAAGATCATCGCCCGCCTGCCCTTCGTGGAGCGGGCGGACCACCCCGCCGCCCTTCCCGTCTTCGTGGTGAGCCATCCCATCGCGGACGCCGCCGTCACCGAGATCGAGGCGTGGAGCGTGCATGTCTCCGCCTGGGTGCCCCAGGCCGCCGCCGCCTTCGCCGGCCAGGGCGAGCTTCTGGCGGCGCCCGGCGGCACGGCGCCCGGCACCGCCGCGCTGCTCATGAGCGTGCCCGCCGGGCAGCGCGACGGGGCGCTGGGCGTGCTCGCCGCCGCCGGTGCGCAGGTGGACGCCGTCCATTTCGTGGGCGGCCATGCCGCCCCCTACCGCCTCGGCCCGGACGGCCGCGCGCGGCCCTGACGCCTCTCCCTCGCGAGGGAGGCGCCGCACATGCATTCGGGTCGCCGCCCCGGCGGGGATCCAGCCTTCGGAGTTCCGTCATGCCCGCTCTCGTTCCCGAGCGCACCATCCACGCCGTGCCCATGCCCCGTCCGGGGGTGATGGCCATCGACGCCTATGTCCCCGGCCGCAGCCAGGCGCCGGGCGTCGCCAAGGTGTTCAAGCTCTCCTCCAACGAGACCCCGCTGGGCGCCAGCCCGCGCGCCCGTGCCGCCTATCTTGAGGCGGCTCACTATCTCGCGGACTATCCCGACGGCAGCGCGATCCTGCTGCGCGAGGCCATCGGCGCGGTGCATGGCATCGATCCCGAGCGCATCATCTGCGGCGCGGGCTCGGACGAATTGCTGGCGCTGGCGGCCAAGGCCTATCTGGGGCCGGGGGACGAGTGCGTCTTCTCCCAGTTTGGCTTCCTGGTCTACCGCATCGCCACCCTCGCGGCCGGGGCGACGCCCGTGGTGGCGGCGGAGCGGGACCACACCGCCGACGTGGACGCGCTGCTGGCCTGCGTGACGCCGCGCACGCGGGTGATGTTCCTCGCCAATCCCAACAATCCCACCGGCACCTACCTGCCCTATTCGGAGGTGGAGCGCCTGCACGCGGCCCTGCCGCGCCATGTGCTGCTGGTGCTGGACGCGGCCTATGCGGAATATCTGACCCGGGCGGATTTCGACCCCGGCCAGCGGCTCGCCCTCGAAGCCTCCAACGTGCTGATGACCCGGACCTTCTCCAAGATCCACGGGCTCGCGGCGCTGCGGCTCGGCTGGGCGGTGGGGCCTGCGGCGGTGATCGACGCCCTCAACCGCGTGCGCGGGCCCTTCAACGTGTCCGGCCCCGCCATCGCGGCGGGCATCGCGGCGATCCAGGACGGGGACCATGTGGCGGCGGCGGTCCGGCACAACGACCATTGGCTGCCCAAGGTCTCGCGCCAGGTGGCGGACCTCGGCCTCGCGGTGACGCCCTCGGTGGCGAATTTCGTGCTGATCCATTTCGCCGATGCGGCGCAGCGGGCGGCGGCGGACGCCTTCCTCACGGCGCGGGGCCTGATCCTGCGGCCCGTGGGCGCCTATGGGTTGCCGAACGCCCTGCGCATGACCATCGGCTCGGAAGAGGCGAACGTTCTGACCGTGCAGGCCCTCGCGGATTTCCTCGCGGAGGCGCGGCGGTGAGCGGCCCCCTGGTGGATCGCCTCGCCATCATCGGCGCGGGCCTGATCGGCTCCTCCATCGCCCGCGCGGCGCGGGAGAAGGGCCTCGCCGCTCGCGTGGTGGTCTCCGACGCGGATGCCGGCGTGCGGGCGCGCGTCGCCGAGCTGGGCTTTGCCGATGAAGTGCCCGCCACCGCCGCCGAGGCGGCGCGGGGCGCGGACATCATCATCGCCTGCGTGCCCGTGGGCGTGTCCGGCGCGGTGGCGGCGGAGATCGCGCCGGTCCTGAAGCCGGGGGCCATCGTCTCGGACGTGGGCTCGGTGAAGGGCGCGGTGGAAGAGGCCATGGCGCCCCACATCCCCGCTCATGCGCACCTCGTGCCCGCCCATCCGGTGGCGGGAACCGAATTCTCCGGCCCCGATGCCGGCTTCGCCAGCCTGTTCGAGAACCGCTGGTGCATCGTAACCCCGCCCGAGGGCGCGGACGCGGCGGCGGTGGAGCGCCTGTGCGCGCTGTGGCGCGGCATGGGGGCGAACGTGGAGACGATGACGGCGAAGCACCATGACCTGGTGCTGGCCATCACCAGCCATGTGCCGCACCTGATCGCCTACAACATCGTGGGCACGGCGGCGCACCTGGAGGAGACGCTCACCTCCGAGGTGATCAAGTTCTCCGCCGGCGGTTTCCGCGACTTCACCCGCATCGCTGCCTCGGACCCCACCATGTGGCGCGACGTGTTCCTGAACAATCGCGAGGCGGTGCTGGAGATGCTGGGTCGCTTCAACGAGGACCTGTCCCAGCTCCAGCGGGCGATCCGCTATGGGGACGGCGAGGCGCTGTTCGACCACTTCACCCGCACCCGCGCCATCCGCCGGTCCATCATCGAGCAGGGCCAGGAGACGGCGGCGCCCGATTTCGGCCGCCGGGCGCCGGAAACGAAATAGGGCGCGGGGTCTCCCGCGTCCCGTTGCTCAGCCCTCCGTGCGGCGCCCCTTCAGGCGCAGTTCGCTCACCACCACGCCCAGCACGATCAGCACCGCGCCCAGGATGGCGAGGCCGGGCAGGCGCTCGCCCGCGAGGCGGCCCACGATGCCCGCCCAGACCGGCTCGCCGGCATAGATGACCGTGGCGCGGGTGGGGGAGACGCGCTTCTGCGCCCAGTTCATGGTCACCTGGATGAGGGCGGAGGCCGTGCCCAGGGCGCAGGTGGCGATCACCAGGGTCCAGGAGAAGGCGGGCACCGCCTCGCCCACCACGGGCATGGCCAGGAAGGCCAGGAGCGAGGCGACAGCGAGCTGGACGATGCTGACGCGCCGCACGTCCACCGACCCCGCATAGGCGCCCACGAGCAGGATCTCGGCGGCGATGGCCAGCGTGGCGATCAGGGTCAGGGTCTCGCCCGGCCCGAAGCCGAGGGAGGCGCCGTCCGGGCCCGCCACGAGGACGAGGCCGGCAAAGGCGAGGCCGATGCCGATCCAGGCCATCATATGCGGCCGCTTGCGCATGACCGCCCATTGCAGCAGCGGCACGAGGGGCACGTAGAGCGCGGTGATGAAGGCGGACTTGCTGGAGGCGATGGTCTCCATGCCCTTCGCCTGGAGCGAATAGCCGAAGAAGATCGCGGCGCCCACGAGCGCGCCCGCCACCAGTTCGCGCCGGGTCATGCCCTTCAGCGCCGGGGCGAAGACAACCATGAGGGCCAGCGCGGCGAAGCCGAAGCGCATGCCCGTGAGCATGAGCGGCCCGGTCTGCGACAGGAGGCCGTGCACCACCAGGAAGGTGGTGCCCCAGATCATGGTGATGCCCACCAGCGCGGCTTCGCTGCCTCGCGTTCCCGCCAGCTTGCCCTTAAGCTGCGCGAACACGCTCTCCCGCGGGGCGGGGCGCTGGGG
>JACESF010000009.1 GCA_013911975.1 Hyphomicrobiales bacterium
ACCCTTCGTCGTCGGCGCTGCCAACGGCTGGACGCGCGCCGTCGGCACCGCCTTTGACGTGGACATGCGCGCGGAAAGCGTGGCGGTGACGGTGGTCGAAGGCGTGGTCGCGGTGGGGATCGACGGCGGATCGCCGGAGGGCACGGCGGTGCGCGCGGACGAGGCCGTGCGCTATGGTCCGGGCGGTGTCGCCGCCCCGCAGCGCGTGGATGCCGCCATGGCGACCGCGTGGCGGCGCGGCAAGCTGATCTTCAACCGGCGCCCGCTGGAAGACGTGGTCAGCGAGTTGCAGCGGCACACCCACGCGAAGATCGTGATCGCGGGCAGCAGCCTGAAGGCACTGGAAGTGACCGGCGTGTTCGATCTCAACGATCCGCAATCGGTGCTGGAGACCATCGAGCAGACCCTGCCGGTGCGCGTGCTGCGCCTGCCGCTGCTCAACGTCATCCTCTGACCGGCGTCTCACCTGAAAAAAATCGCGCCCGGCGCTGCAAGTTCATCGCCGTCGTTTCGTCCTTGCCTCTGAAGCGCATGACGGCTGCGGGCCGCGCGCCGCGAACAGGAGCTTTGCAGATGAATGGGGGACGCGCGCGGGCGGCGGGACGGATGAACTGGCTGGCATCGGCGGCGATGATTCTTGCCTTGGGTGCCCTCCTGCCAACGCCGGCCCGCGCCCAGGGCACGCCGCCAGCGGCCATATCGTTCAACATCCCGGCCCAGGATCTCGGCACCGCCCTCACCGCCTTCGCCGACAAGGCCGGCCTGCGCCTGCTGTTCCCGTCGGACCTCGTGGCCGGACGCAGGAGCCCCGGCCTGAGCGGCGCCTATACGCCGGACGCGGCCATCGCCCGCCTGCTGCAGGGCACCGGCCTGCTCTATCGCTTCACGCGCCGTGACACCGTCACCATCAGCGCGCCTGATCTCGGCCGGGCGGACGCGGACGGCGCCCTCGCGCTTGGGGCCATCGACGTCAGCAGCGTCGCCGACGACCAGCAGATCGTTGCGCTGGCCACCAGCGCCGGCACCAAGACGAGCACACCCATCATCGACATTCCCCAGTCGGTGAGCGTGGTCACACGCCAGGAAATGGACCAGCGCGGCGTGCAGGATTTCAACGCCGCCGTGGCCTATACGCCCGGCATCCGGGTGGTGGACTATCCCGGCGGCCAGGGCATGCCGGACATCTATATGCGCGGTTTCCGCGCTATCAACCAAGCCGCCTATTATCGCGATGGCCTGCGCGCCGGCTTCAACGCCTATGATTCCGACATCGAGACCTATGGCCTTGAACGGATCGACGTGGTGAAGGGACCGGCCTCGGCGCTTTATGGCGCGGGCGTGCCGGGCGGTTTCGTGGATGCCATCACCAAGCGCCCGACCGCCGTCCCGATCCACGAGATCGAACTTCTCGGCGGCAGCTTCGACCGCCTCCAGGGCGCATTCGACATCGGCGGCCCGGCGACGGCTGATGGCACTTGGCTCTACCGCTTCACCGGCCTGTTCCGCGACAGCGACACTCAGATCGATTTTTCGCCGGACAACCGCATCTATTTCGCGCCAGCCGTCACCTGGCAGCCGAATGCGCAGACAAGCCTCACCGTGCTGGCCTCCTACCAGAAGACGGAAAAGGGCGGCTCCGAGCAGAGCTTGCCTATGGCGAACACCATCTTCGACACCGGGCCGAAGATCTCGCCGAGCCTCTATCTCGGCGCGCCCGGTTTTACCGACTGGACGGTGGAGACCTCCTCCGTCGGCTATGAGTTCAAGCACGAATTCGATAGCGGCTGGCGCTTCCAGCAGAATGCCCGCTATTCCCATTCGGAGGTGGACTACAATTCCGCCTGGGGCTGGGACGCGACGTTGGCGGTGGTGGACGGCCAGTACATCAATGTGGGCGTTCAGTTGCGCCCGAAGACGGCGGACAGCGTCCTCATCGACAACCGGCTGACCGGCAATTTCGATACCGGGCCTGTCGCCCATGAAATGCTCTTCGGCGTGGATGGCGGATACTACAACTCCACCGAGACCCGCACCAACTCCACCAATTACAACGCCATCAGCATCTTCACTCCCAATTACGACTTCGCCTACACGTTCGGCCTGCCCTGGTCGGACACGCAGAGCAAGGTGCTGCAGGTGGGCGTCTATGCGCAGGACCAGATGACGCTTGGTAACTGGCTGCTCACCGTGAGCGGGCGGCAGGACTGGGTGCGCAACGAGGAGTACAATTTCAATTCCCGCACCCTGTTGGCGGACTACGGCTTCACCGATGAAGAGGCCATCGCCAACGACTCCGCCTTCACCTGGCGGGTGGGGCTCGGCTACAAGTTCGACAATGGCCTGATGCCCTATGTCAGCTATTCCACCTCCTTCCTCCCGCAGCCGGGCACGGATTTCGAGGGCAACGCCTTCCGGCCCACGACGGGCGACCAGTATGAAGCCGGCATCAAGTTCGAGCCGGCGGGCTTCCGCGGCCTGTTCACCGCCTCGGTGTTCCAGATCACCCAGCAGAATGTCCTGACCAACGACCCGGTCAATTTCGGCTATTCCGTCCAGGACGGTGAGGTGCGCGTGCGTGGCTTCGAACTGGAGGCAAAGGCGAACCTCACGGCGAATTTCGACGTGATCGCCTCCTACACCTACCTGGACGCGGAAGTGACGCAGGACAATCCCAACGAATACGGGGCCAGCAAGGCAGGCACCGCGCCCTCCGGCGTGCCCGAGAATGCCGCGTCGCTCTGGGCCTATTACACGTTCCGCGAGGGTGCCCTGAACGGCCTCGGGCTCGGCGGCGGCGTGCGCTATGTGGGCAGTTCCTATGCCGTGATGGAAACGGTGTCCGGCGCTCAGGTGAGCGTGCCCGGCTACACCTTGCTGGATGCGGCCGTGAAATATGACCTCGGGGCGCTGGACCGGCGACTGAAGGGCGCGACGCTCGCCATCTCCGGTACCAACCTGCTGGACACGGACTATTACACGCCGGGCTTCTACTGGAACTCGGTCATCTACGGCACGCGCCGCACCGTCTACGGTACGCTGGCCTATCGCTGGTGATGTCCGACGCCCGGCTCGTCCGCTCGACGCCGAACGCCCCGTCCCGCGCGCCCGGCCGCACCTGGAAGGTCCGGCCGGCGCTGGTGATGATGCATCGGTGCATCGGGCTGACGACGGCTTTGTTCCTCATCCTCGCGGGGCTCACAGGCAGCGTGATCGCGTTCAACCGCGAACTGGACGCGCTGCTCAACCCCGCCTTCTATGCCGCCACGGCGGACGGCCCCATGCTGTCGCCCGAGACGCTGGCGGCGAAGGTGGAGGCGCGCGATCCGCGCCTGTCGGTGTGGTCCGTCAGCCTGGAACGCACCCTCGGCGGACCGGTGGAACTGCGCGCCATGGCGCGGGAGGGGGCGCCATCGGCCGACTGGTTCAGCCTCGATCCCGTGAGCGGGGATATCCTCGGTGCGCGGGTCTGGGGGGCCTGCTGCTTCTCGCGCGCGCACATCGTCCCGTTCCTCTATGATTTCCACCACAGCCTGAGCCTGCCGGGCGCCCTCGGCGTTCTCGTCATGGGCGTTGTGGCGCTCATCTGGCTCCTCGACGGCTTCATCGGCGCGGCGCTGACATTTCCCCTCGGCCGTCCCTTCTTCCGCAAATGGCGCACCGCCTTCGCGATCAAGGGCGGCAGCACCTTTCGCCTGAACCTCGACTGGCACCGCGCCGCCGGCCTGTGGCTGTTCGCGCTGCTCATCGTGCTGGCCGTGTCGTCCATTGCCATGAACCTGCGCACCCAGGTGTTCGAGCCCGTGGTCCGCCTCTTCTCGCCGCTCACCCCGACGCCCTTCGCAGGCCCCCTGCCTCCACAGCCGCTTCAGCGGAGCCTCTCCTACGACATGGTGCTGGCGCGGGCGCAAATGGAGGCGCATGCCCGCGGCTGGGACCTGCCGCCGACCTACATCTTCTATTCGCCGGCCTTCGCCCTGTTCGGCGTCAGGTTCGGCAGCGGCGAGGACATGATGACGAGCCCCTGGCTCTATCTCGACGGCCGCACCGCCGCTCCCATCGGTGAATTGATCCCCGGCGCCGGAACGGCGGGCGACACCTTTCTCCAGCTTCAATTTCCCATCCATAGCGGCCGGCTCGCCGGCCTGCCGGGGCGCATCCTCATTGCCGTGATGGGGCTCGTCGTCGCTGGCTTGTCGGCCACCGGCGTCGCCATATGGTGGATCAAGCGCGCGGCGCGTCGAAAGCGGCCGGTCGGACAAGTCCGGACGCCGTCCCGTGCCGCTGGAGCGTGAGCAGGAGTCCTGTTCCTGCGGGCACATGCGCGCGTTGAAGCAGCGGACTGCCTTCATCGTGGCGTGGGGCGCTCGTCGGGCGTGTCGGACGAGCGTGGTCTTTATCGTCGGTCCTGGAGCGTTGCGGCGGAGCGGGGCTGTGGCTTCGCGGTGGGGGCATCGCGAGGTGCTATGCGCAGCGCGCGTAGCGCGTTCAGGATCACGGTCACGTCGATCAGTTCCTGCAGCAGTGCGCCCTGCACGGGGGTGAGGTAGCCGAAGGCGGCCGCCGTCATGCCGAGCACCGACAGGCCGATGCCGGCCGCGACGCTTTGGACAGCGATCCGGCGCGAAGCCCGCGCAATCTCGATCCCCGGGCCAAGCCGATCGATCCGGTCCACCATGAGAACCACGTCGGCCGCCTCGGCGGAGGCGGCGGCGCCCCGTGCGCCCATGGCGACGCCCACGTCGGCCGCGGCCAGGGCGGGCGCGTCATTGACCCCGTCGCCCACCATCATGACGGGCCCACGCTTGCGTTCCGTCAGCACCAGGAGAACCTTCTGGTCCGGCGTCAGGCCGGCCCGCAGCCCATCGAGACCCAGGCCCTCGGTGACGCGCTCCGCCACCTCCGCCCTGTCTCCGGTGGCGAGCAGGATGCGCCCGACGCCTTGGCGCCGCAGCCCGTCGAGCATGGCGCCGGTGCCCTCGCGCAGGGCATCGGACATCACCAGATGCCCCGCCATGCGGCCGTCCACGGCCACGGCGACGAGGACCGACCCGGCGGCCGTTGGGGGATAATCGCCCGGTCGCCACCCGACCGTGGTCGCAACGAAACCGTCGCCGCCGACGATCACCCTGCGCCCCTCGATGTAGCCCATGACCCCTTCACCCGGGATCTCCACCACCTCCGTGGGCACGGGCAGCGTGAATCCGCGGGCTTTCGCGGCCGCGACGAGGGCCTGCGCCACCGGGTGCCTGGAGGCTTGGTCGAGTGCTGCGGCGAAGCGAAGGATGTCGTCCTCGCTCGTGCCGCCATAGCCGTCGATCGACACGATCTGCGGGCGGCCGTCCGTCAGGGTGCCGGTCTTGTCGAGGATCAGCGTGTGGATGCGCGCCATCGTCTCGAGCGGTCCGGCCCCTTTGATGAGCACGCCGAAGTGCGCCGCGCGAGACAGGCCGGCCACCAGCGCGACCGGCACGGCCAGGATCAGCGGACAGGGCGTCGCGACCACCAGAACGGCAACGGCCCGGATCGGATCGCCGGTGAGCCACCAGGCCAGGGAGGCAATGAGGATGGTGACCGCGAGGAAGCCCAGGGACCAGCGGTCGGCCAGCCGCGACATCGGGGCCTTCGAGCGTTGCGCGTCCTCGACCAGGCGGACGATCCCGGCATAGGTGCTTTCCTTCGCGCGCCGCATGGCGGTCACGTCGAAGGCTTCGCCGGAATTGGTCGCGCCGCTCATGGCGTCGGCCCCGCGCGCCAGGCGGACCGGCAGGGATTCTCCGGTCAGCGCCGAAAGGTCCAGGAAGGCCATGTCGGACGCCACCGTGCCGTCCACGGGCACCACATCGCCTTGACGGATCAGCAGCCGGTCGCCGGGGACAATCTGATCGAGCGGGACCTCCTCCAGTTCACCATCCCGATACCGGGTCCCGGTCCTCGGGACGCGGGACAGGAGGTCGTGCATCTCGCGCCGTGCGCGGCCCTCGGCGAAGGCTTCGAGGAAGGTGCCACCGGAATACATGACCGCGACGACCGCCGCCGCGAGCGTCTCGCCGAAGACGAGCGCCGCTGTCATGGAGAGCGCCGCAACGATGTCCAGCCCGACCTCGCCCTGCCAGATGCTGCGCAGGATTTCGACCAGGAGCGCCGCGAGTGCGGGAACGACCCCGGCGATCCAGAGGAGGTTCGCGATGTCGGGCCTGCCCGTGACGGCGGCTGCAAGCCCCGCGATCAGGCCGGTCGCGGGTAGAAGCAGGATGGTGGTCTTGAGGCGATCGATATGGGGCGTTTCCATGCGGCTCGTTCCGTCGGCTGAGGCGATGGCCGCGGGCTCTTCGAAACGGGCGTCCGACCCCCACGCCTCTTATGCCGCGGCCATCATCGCGCAGGAGCAAAAGCAGGTCGAGCCGGCGTTCGCGCGCGAGCGCCGCCGGAGTGTTGGAACCCGATCGGCCTCGCCTCCGTTTTCCGCAGGGAGGACCATCATGGTGACGTTCGCGTACGATCGTTTTCACGCCGCCAATGCCCGGTTTGCCGGGCGTGGACGGGAGGCCCGGCCGGGTTCCGTCAGCCGTCTGCCGCAGACCGAGGCCCATTGGAGCGCGCCTCTTCCCAGCACCGTTCGCGACGACACGGGCACCCGCATCCTCACCCTGAAATGCGCCGCCCGGTTCCTGCGCGAGGCCGCGCGTGAGCGGCAGCTCGACGGGGCACGTCACGCGGTCGCCGATGCGCTGGTGCGCGCGGCGCGTACGGGCTGCGCGGACGACGTGGCCGACGCCGCGCTCCGGCTGGAGCGCTACCTCATGCTCGAACGGGGCGGCTGAGCGGGGCGGTCACCGGCTGACGAGGCGGCCTTCCTCAGCCTTGTAGTAATACTGGCTCGCCACCAGCCACCCCTTGAGGGGGCGTAGCGGTGGAATGCAGGTGAGCAGCAGGACGGGCAGGGTGGTGAACAGGTGCACCCAATAGGGCGCCTGGTAGGCGACCTCCAGCCAGATCCCGAAGACCACGCTGGGCACCGAGGCAAAGCAGATCACGAAGAAGGCGGGGCCGTCGGCCGGGTCGGCGAACGAATAGTCGAGGCCGCACACCTCGCAGCTTGGCCGCAGCGTCAGGAAGCCGGTGAAGAGATGGCCTTCGCCGCAGCGCGGGCATCGTCCCCTGATGCCGGTCTTGAGGGGGGACAAGGGCGGCCAGAGGCGGTTCTGCTCGTTCATTTGCATTTCCCGGGGGACCCTGATGACGGGTCCACTTATGTTCACGGGTATCCTGCGCCATCCAGAGTGCCCGTGCCAGCGGGCGGAATGTCCAAGGACCGAATGTCCAGGCGGAGCGCAATACGTGGCTTTTTTTGGACATGTGTTGCCGAACCGTTTCCGCCGACGCCGCCTCGGATACAATGGGGCGCCGACCGCGTCTCGGCGGCTGAGGGGTGGGTCATGAAAATCACAGGGTCGCTCGTGGCGGGGCTCGGGCTCGCCGTCTGCCTGAGGCCGGCGCTCGCGGCGCCGGAGCCGGGCTTCAGCTACGAGACGCTGCGGTTCGAGGACACCGACACCTTCTTCACCGGCATCCACGCCAACATCATCACCGGCAACAACGTCATTCCCGGCACGACCTATACGGGCGGGCTGCTCTATGACACGTCGACGGGCCAATGGTCGGCCTTCCCGCAGGCCACGGCGAACGGCGCCAACTATCCGGGCGCCATCATCTCCTCGCCCTACGGGCCCAGCTTCGGGTCCCAGTACGGCATCCTGCGGGCGGTCGGCAGCTACCAGACCACGGCCTCGGCACCCTATGACATCGGCTACCTCTATGACGGGGCCGCCGCGCCGGGCCAGCAGCTCACCACCCTGCAATATCCCAGCAGCGGCGGGGCGGCGACGCTGTTCACCATCGCGCATAGCACCTTCGGCAACCAGGTGGTGGGCAATTACGACACCCAGCTCGATACCGGCAACGCCTTCATCTACGACATCCGCACCGGCACCTACACCACCAACAACAAGCCGGGGGCCATCAGCACCACCGCCTACGGAATCTGGGGCGACAAGATCGCGGGCGGCTATTTCGAGGCGGCGCCCGGCGGCGGCCTCGGGCCCGAGCGGGGCTATATCTACGACAAGGTCACCGGCACCTTCACCGAGTACAACCACCCCGGCGCGGTCGCGACCCATTTCGAGGGCATCGTCGGCGCGGGCCGCACGGACGAGTACAATCTGGTCGCCAACTGGATCACCGCCGACGGCGAGACCCATCCGGCCGTGATGCACGTGGCGGCGGACGGGTCCGTCACCTGGTACGAGATCAACATCCCCGGCGATACGGTCTCCTCCAACTCCGCCTATGGCGACAAGGTGGTGGGCATCATCCAGAACGGCAGCACCATCAGCGCCTACATCGCCACCATCCCCGGCATCTACAATCCCATCCGCAACACCGGCACGCTCACCTCCAGCGAGGACAATGCGGCGGCTCTCTCCGGCCGGAAGGGCGACGACATTGTCAACAGCGGCACCGTGCGGGTCAGCGGCACGGGGGGCGTCGGCATGCGCGGCGAGACCTACGGCGTGCTCACCAATTCCGGCACCGTGGTCGCCACCGGCCTCGTGGGTGCGGCGGCGGAACTGCACGGGGTCTACGGCACCCTCCTGAATTCCGGCACCCTCCAGGCGCCCGCCGTGGCCGATGCGCTGCGCACGGGGCCGGACAGCTACGGCACGGTGATCGTGAACACCGGCGTCATCGACGGCCGCATCGCCGCCACGGCGGGCCCCGAGAAGCGGTTCGAGAACAGCGGCTGGATCGGCGTCACCGGCACCGGCATCTCCATCACCCACCTGCTCAGCGGCACCTATGTGCAGACGCAGGCGGGCACCCTCTCGCTCCGGGTGCTCGATACCAGCACCGACTTCCTCGGCATCACCGGCGTCGCGCGGCTCGGCGGCACGCTGGAAGTGCCCTTCCTCACCTCCACTTTGGCCAACAGCTACACCCTGATGGCGGTGACGGACGGGATGACCGGCACGTTCGACACGCTGGCGACCCCCGGCCTGCCCACGTTCGTGAGCGCCCAGATCGCCTATTCCGACACCACCGTGGCGCTGAACCTGACTTCGCAGATGGCGCGGCAGGCGGGCCTGTCCGCCAACCAGGCCGCCGTGGGCGCGGGGGTGGACCGGGCCTTCAACAGCGGCGCCACGGCGAGTGTCGGCGATGCCGCCTCCGGGATGCTCACCACCCTCTACGGCCTGAGCGCGACCCAGCTTCCCCAGGCCCTCAGCGCCCTGTCCGGCGAAGCCTATGCCAGCCAGCAGACCGTGCTGATCGGCGACGGCGCGTACAGCCGCGCGGCGGTGCTCGACCGGCTGCGCCAGGGCGCCTATGGCGGCACCGGCGGGCCCCTGGCGGCGCTGGCCTATGGCGGGCCCGCGCTCGCCTATCTCGGCCCGCAGGCCCCCGCCGCCGGCAGCGCCGCCCAGGCGCTCGCCTATGCCACGAAGGCGCCCGAGGCGACGTCCGCCATTCCGGCGGGCACGGCGGCCTGGGTGCAGGGCTTCGGCGGCTGGACCAGCTATGACGGAAACGGACGCGCCTTCGGCACGGATTCCACCATCGGCGGCATCATGGCGGGCGCGGACATCCAGGCGGGCGCGTGGCGCCTCGGTGCGGCCATGGGCTATTCCCAGTCCGGAGCCAGCGTCGCGGACCTCAACGCCTCCTCCACCGTGAATTCCATGCTGGTGGCGCTCTATGGCGGCACTATGCTCGGCCCGGTCAGCGTGCGGCTTGGCGCCACCTATGCCTTCAACCAGATCGACGCGAGCCGCGCCGTCGCCTTCCCCGGCTTCCTGGAGACGGCTACCGCGCAATATGACGGCGGCACGGCGCAGGTGTTCGGCGAGGTGGGCTACGGCTTCGCGGTCCAGGCGCTGGCCATCGAGCCGTTCGCGGGCCTCGCCTTCGTGCATCTCTCCACGGACGGGTTCACGGAGAACGGCGCCCCGGCCGCCGGGCTCTCCGTGGGTTCCAGCACGGCCAATGTGGGCTATGGCACGCTCGGCCTGCGGGCGGCCACCAGCTTCGCCCTCTCCGGGGGCATGACGCTGGCGCCCCATGCCTCGGCCGCCTGGCAATATGCCTTCGGCGACACGACGCCCAGCGCGCAGCCGTCGCTCACCGCGATCCCCGGCACCGCCTTCTCCGTGTCGGGCGTGCCGCTGGCGCAGAATGCCGCTCTGGTGGAAGGGGGCGTCGATCTCATCCTGAACCCCCAGGCGCGGATCGGCGCGTCCTATGTGGGCCAGTTCGGCGACGGGGTGACGGTGAACGCCTTCTCCGCGAACCTGTCCTGGCGGTTCTGACGCCGCCCGGGGCTCTTCCCCTATTTCAGCAGGACCTATTTCAGGAGGACCTGGACCTCCTGGTCCTGCCCGGCCTCCACCTTGAACTCGCGTGAGAAGGTGCGCCCGTCATTGCGCGCGAAGGCGACATAGTCGCCCTCGGTGAGCACGAATTGCGGGAAGGCGCCGATGGATTCCTTGATGGTGTCGCCGCCCGGCGTCGTCACGGTCCATTGGGTGTCGGCGAGCGCCTCGCCGCCGGTGATCTTCACCAGCTTCAGCGTCACCTGCGCGGCGCGGTGGTGCACGGTGGCATCGGTGAGCTTGCCGGGCTGGACGGTGACGTCCGCCCGCACCACCGCATTGGCGTCCCCATAGGACGAGACCACGTGATAGGTGCCCTCCGGCAGGAGCACCACATCGCCCGCATTGGCGCCGCGATAATAAGGCTGGCTCGACGCCCGCCCCTGGAGGAAGGAGCCCTCGAAGATATCGAAGGTCACTTTCTGCCCGGGGATCGGCCGGTTCTCCACGTCCGCGCTCAGCCGCAGGCCGCCCGCCGGCAGGAGGAAAGCCTCGCGCTTGGAGATGGCGCCCATCTGCACCCGCTGGGCTGCGCTGGCGAAGCCGTAGCTCACATGCACCACGTAGCCGCCGGGATTGAGGAAGAAGACCGGGAAGGGCTCGCTGCTCTCCGCCACCAGCGGGAAGGCGCCGGAGGCTTCGGGCGTGTCGGCGAACACCCGCCAGGAGACCCCGCGCGGGATGGGCGCGCCCTCGCTACCGAAGCGGGCATAGGCGCCGAGCGCCACCTTTCCGGGCGGCGGCTGGGGCAGCAGCGCATGGGGCTCGCGGGCGGTGCCCGGGGGCGTGCGCCCGCCGGGCGGGGGGCCGAAGCCTTCCGTGGGCACCATGGGCGAACCGAGCGCGGGCACCCCCTGCGCGACGGCAGGCACCGCCGCGAGGAGCGCGAGGGACAGGCAGGACAGGGCGGCGAGCGCGGCGCGGGCAGACATGGCCGTCACGTGCCTCCAAACCAAGGCGGATTCAAGTCCCCCGTGCCGCGCCGGGCTCTCGATCCGGGACGGAGGGCGCGCGCCCTAGGCTCCGTCCGCTCCGCCGTGCTAAGGGAGCCGAAGGGTTTCTAGGCCCCTCCCTGCCAGTCCGGTTTGCCATGCCCGATGCCATCGACCTCCTGCTGACCCGGCGTTCCACCCGCATCCTCGACTTCGCTGAGCCGGGGCCGAGCGCGGCGGAGCTGACCACGCTTCTCACCATCGCCTCCCGCGTGCCGGACCACGGCAAGCTCGCCCCCTGGCGCTTCGTCGTGTTCCAGGGCGAGGGACGCGCGCGGGCTGGAGCCGCGCTCGCCGACGTGCTGGCGCGCAAGGAGCCGGATGCCGGCGAGAAGCGCCTCACGCTGGAACGGGAGCGCTTCACCCGTGCGCCTCTGGTGGTCCTGGTGGTGTCGCGCGCGGCGCCCCATGTGAAGATCCCGGAATGGGAGCAAGTGCTGTCCTCCGCGGCGTGCGCGCAGAATCTCCTCGTGGGCGCGGCGGCGCTGGGCTACGGCGCCACCTGGCTCACCGAATGGCCCGCCTATGATGCGGAGGCCCGCGCCGCGCTGGGCCTGTCCGAGGCGGAGCGCATCATCGGCTTCGTCTATGTGGGCACGGCGACGCAGAAGCTGGAGGACCGCCCCCGTCCCCCGCTGGACGAGATCGTCACCTATTTCTGAGGTCGCCATGGCGGGAGACACGAAGCGAGGCCTGGAGGCGGGGACGGCGGTGCCGGCCTCCCTTGGGTCTCGTCTCGGCATTGCCAAGCAATTGCTGGCAGCGGCGGGCGATGTCCTGGCGGGCCGCAATCCCGCCCGCCGCATCCAGTCCGCGCTGCGCCGCCTGTCCGCGCCCGCGCGTCCCGCCCCGCCTTCCGGCACGCCCGGCCTGCGCATCCTGCGCCGGGACGGCCTCGACGCGGGCGTCGGGCCGGTCTGCCTGTTCGTCGCCTATGCGGCGGACGGGCGGCTGTTCGGCCATACGATGCAATATTGCGCCAGCCTGCGGGAGCAGGGCGTGCGGCTCGTCCTGGTGATGGTCACGGACCGCTCCGACGGCGATGTCCTCGATCCCGGCCCGCACATGGCCGACGCCGTCCTGGCGCGGGACAATGAGGGCTACGACTTCGCCGCCTGGGCGGCGGCCCTCAAGGCTCTCCCGGAGCTGTGGGAGGCCCCCGAACTGTGGTTCGCCAATGACAGCGTCTATCATTCGCCTCGCCTGTTGAGCGGGCTTTCGGAGCGGGTGCGGGCGAGCGCGGCGGATGTGGTGGCGCTCACCGGCAGCGACGAGGTGGCGCCCCATTTCCAGAGCTATTTCTTCGTGCTGAAGGCGCCGCCGGCGCGCCGCGGCGCGGCCCGGGATTTCTGGGCGCAGGTGCGCCCGCTGGCGGACAAGCTCCAGGTGATCCGGGACTATGAAGTGCGCCAGAAATCCGCCCTGGAGGCCGGGGGGCTTTCGGTGGAGGTGCTCTATCCCGCCCCGCCGGGGACACGGAACCATCTCCAGCAGGACTGGCGGGGGCTCCTGGCGGCGGGCTTTCCCTTCGTGAAGGTGGAATTGCTGCGGGACAATCCCTTCCGGGTGGATCTCACGGGCTGGCGGGCCCTGCTGGACGCGCAGGGCTTCGATACGCGCGAGATCGCCTTCCATCTCGGCACCCGGCCGTCGGGGGCGGCCGGGCTGATGGAGCTGCGCTGACCGCTCAGGGCATGCCGATGGGCAGGCCCTTGCAGGGCAGGGAGCGTTCGGTGGGCGCGTAGATGACGATGTCCGGCTTGAACGTCTCGATGGCGTTCCACTCGAACTTGCACGAATTGTTGTGCATCCAGCCGAAGCGGCTCGCGCGCGCCTCCAGGAAGCGCTTCCAATAATGCTGGGTGAAGGAATCGCCGATCACCAGGATGCTCGGCCCCGCGTGTCCGGTGGAAAAGGCATAGGGCTGGAAAGGGTCGTTCGGCGGCTTCTCGGGCACCACGCCCTTCAGGGCCGTGAGCTTGGCGCGCGGCTCGGGATAGCGCACCGCATAGTCCCGGTCGCCCGTGGGGCTCGCCTCGCCCAGATAGCGGGCGAGGTCGCCCGTGGGTGCGGTGCCCAGCGGCCCGAGCGCGGCCTCGGCGGGAATGACGAGGTCCGGGCGGCCCGCCGCCTCCATGGCGGCGTTGAAGGCGATGAGCGCGCCGCGCTGGTTCCAGTGGCTGTCGGTGCGCATGTAGATGGGGCCGTCCTTCTCCGCCGCCTTGAAGGCGGGGCGAAGGTCCACGAAGGTGACGCCCCGGCGCGGCAGGTCGGCGGAGACGAAGTCCAGCTCGGTGGGCCTGCGCATCTGCGCTTCGGCCCAGTCCGGCAGCTTCTCCGTGAGGGCGGTCGCGTTGTTGAGCGGCGAGGTCACCACCAGCTTGCCGCCCTGCGCCTTCACCGCCGCATCGAACTTCTGGAGCACCTCGCCGAACATCTGGAGGCCGGGCTCGCGCATCACGAGGCCCAGCGACTGCTCCAGCGCCTTGTCGCCGGTATAGAAGAGCTGCCCGTCATCGCCGATCACCAGCGGCCGCGCGCGGGTGGAGTGGAAGGCGCGGGCATAGGCGGCATTAGCCGCCATGATGGCGCCCCGGAAGCCGAAATGGGCGTTGATGAAGGGGTCGAGCCGCTCGCCCGCCCGCTCCCACCAGCGCTCGGCGGGGGCGACCGCCGGGCGCACGGGCCCAGGCAGGTCCGGCAGCACATGGCCCAGCATGGGGATGAACAGGATGGCGGTGAACACCAGGCACCACCAGCGGCGATAGCGAAGCAGCAGCGGCATGGTCAGAACCTGAAATACAGGAAGGGACTGTAATTGGCCGCCCCCGCCGTCATCATGCAGAGCAGGAACAGGACCAGGATGACGAGGCTGTCCACCACGCCATAGAACGCGCGCCGCAGCGCGGGCGCCATCCGGCCGCCCTTCACATTGGGCAGGCCCCACATGGCGAGCGGCCATCCCAGAACCAGGATGACCAGCGTCACCGGCTGGAGCGCCGTCATCAGCGAGGGGTCGATGGCGCCGAAGCCGTTGAGGCCCGCGAGGCCCCGGAACATCATCACCGCGTCGTCCAGGGTGAGCGCGCGGAACCAGACCCAGCCCGAGAGGAACACTGCGAACACATAAGCGTGCCGCAGGATGCGGGGCGAGGCGGCGAGCGCCCGGCCGAACCGCGTACGCTCCAGCACCAGGAACAGGCCGTGATGGGCGCCCCAGATCAGGAAGGTCCAGGCCGCCCCGTGCCAGAGGCCGCACAGGAGAAAGACGGTCCAAAGGTTGATGGCCGTGTAGAGGTGCCCGTTCCGGTTGCCGCCCAGCGGAATATAGACATAGTCCCGGAACCAGCTCGACAGGCTCATATGCCAGCGGCGCCAGAAGTCGGAGATGGACAGGGCGCCGTAGGGCAGGCGGAAATTGCGCGGGAATTTCAGGCCCATGGCCAAGGCGAGGCCGATGGCCATGTTGGAATAGCCGCCGAAGTCGAAATAGATCTGGAGCGCGTAAGCCGATAGGCCGAGCCATGCGGTGGCGAAGTTCGGCACGTCCACCTGGTCGAACACCATGGCGGCCACGGGCGCCACCTCGTCGGCGATCAGCACCTTCCAGGACAGGCCGATGACGAAGATGCGCAGGCCCGCCGAGATGCGCCCCGGCGTGGTGCGCCGGTCGCGGATGCGGTTCGCGATGGTGGAGTAGCGCACGATGGGGCCGGCCACCAATTGCGGGAACATGGTGATGTAGACCGCGATCTCCTCCAGCCGCCGGTTGGCCTGGGCGCGGCCGCGATAGACGTCCACCAGGTAGGAAATGGCGTGGAAGGTGAAGAAGGAGATGCCCAGCGGCCATTCCGGGTGCACCACCGGGATGTCGAGCCCATCCGGCAGCAGCACGTTCAGGTTCTCGGCCAGGAAGCCCGCATATTTGAAGAAGATGAGGCCCGCGAGGTTGAGGACCACCGCCAGCCACAGCGCCCCGAGCCGCCGCCCCGGCGGGCGCGAGCCGATGAGCAGGGCCAGCGCGTAATTGCCCACCATGGAGACGCACAGCAGCGCGAGGTTCCACAGGCCGCCCCAGGCATAGAAGACGAGGGAGAAGGCCAGCAGCACAAGATTGCGCGCCCGCGTGCCCGGCGTCGCGAAATACGCGACCAGGAACACCGGCAGGAAATAATAGAGGAAGGTGACGGAGGAGAAGACCATGGGCGGGGTTTCGTGCGGGGCCGGGGGTGCCCGCCCTCAATAAACGAACTGCTCGCGAAGAATACGTTCTTCGAGCCCGTGATCCGGGTCGAACAGCATCGCGGATGAGCAGGAAGCGTCAAGCGCGGCGGAGACGAAGACGACGTTGCGCACTTCGGAATGGTCGGCCACCGCGCTCATGGGGCGCTTGGCGGGCTCCCGCACCTCGATCTCGATGCGGCCCTGGTCCGGCACCAGCGCCCCGCGCCAGCGGCGCGGGCGGAACGGGGAGATGGGGGTGAGCGCGAGCAGCGGCGTGCCGAGCGGCAGGATGGGGCCGTGGGCGGAGAGATTGTAGGCGGTGGAGCCCGCAGGGGTGGCGACGATGATGCCGTCGCAGATCAGTTCCTCCAGCCGCTCGCGCCCGTCGATGCACACCCGGAGCTTGCCCGCCTGGTAGGTCTGCCGGAACAGGGCCACCTCGTTGAAGGCGTGGGCGCGGTGGCGGCCGCCCTGCTGGTCCACCGCCTCCATGACGAGGGGATGGATCTTCACCTGGATGGCCGCGTTCAGCCGCTCGCGCAGCTGGTCCTCGCGGAAGGTGTTCATGAGGAAGCCCACCGAGCCGCGATGCATGCCGTAGATGGGCACGCCGCGTCCGCGCACCGCGTGCAGGGTCTGGAGCATCATGCCGTCGCCGCCGAGCGCGACGATCACGTCCGCCTCCTCCAGCGGGGTCTCGCCGTAAAGCTCCAGGAGGCGGGCGCGGGCCGCCTCGGCTTCCGGGGTGGCGGCGGCCGAAAAGGCGATCTTCTCGAAAGACGTGTCGGCTCCGCTCATCGGCCAGCCGCGACGGCGGCTCCCCTCTGTGCGCCGGAAGCGGCGCTCGGATTAAGTATCGGTCCGCCCCTGGCTTGTCGAGGCGCTCGCCCCGGCCCATGCTGCCGGGAGGGTCCGGGGAGGGCGATCATGGCACTCAAGCTCGTCTATTCCACCTTTCCCTCCGTCGCCACCGCCGAGGCGGTGGGGCGGCGGCTGGTGAATGCGCGCCTCGCCGCCTGCGCCAACATCCTGCCGGCCATGATCTCCATCTATGAATGGCAGGGCGCGCTGGAGCGGGCGGACGAAGTGGTGCTGCTGCTGAAGACCACGGACGCGCAGGCCGCCGCCCTCATGTCCGCCTTGGCGCAGGCCCATCCCTACGAGGTCCCCGCCATCCTCCTCCTGCCCGTGGAGGCCGGCGGCGCCGCCTTCGCCGCCTGGGTGGAGGCGCAGACGCGGCCCGGTCTCGCGCCGCGCGGGTGATTTTGCAGGCCGAATCGGTAAATTTCGCCATTGGCCCCTCCGGGGCGTGCGTTTTCTATGGGCGAAAGACCTGAAGGGGAGGGGGACATGGGGCGCGTCACCGGCCTTTTGGGAGGCGTTGCGCTGGTGGCGCTGGCCGGGCCGGCGGCGGCGCAGTCGGTGTGGGATCCGGTGATCTCCAACAGCCACTGGTACGTGCCGGTGCCCAACATGCTGGCCTACGCGGCGCCCAGCACCTCCTTCGCCAATCCCATCCCCATCGGCGACCAGACCCTGTGGACGCTGGGCACCTCCACGAACGGCGTCTTCACGGGGGTCTCTTACGGCCAGCTCGCCATCGGCCCGGTCACGTCCTACTCCACGCTCTCCATCCAGGGCACCGTCACCCCCTCGGGGCAGATCTCCATGGTGTTCACCTCCACCGATGGCGGTCCCGACACCATCGGCCTCGGCCGCATGGCCGAGCGGGGCGGCGTCACCGAGATGGAGATGCAGATGATCATCGGCACCGACCTGCTGGTGACGCACTGGGCCTATATGGTGCCCTATGACCCCAGCACCTTCACCCCGCCCCAGGCGCAGGCGGTGCCGTCGCCCGCCGCGTCCAACTGGGCCTGGATGCAGGGCACGCCCTGGCGCATGACGAGCCCCGGCCTGTTCGGCGCGGCGGGGCCGGGCAATCTGGTGATCACCAATTTCCAGGGCGGCTATTTCTGGGGCCTCGCCGTAGGGCCGGGCGGGGCGGCGGCGGGCACCTACACCGTGCTCGGTTCCGTGACCCCGGAAGGCCGCGTGCTCCTGAATACCATCTCCAACGGCCAACTCGTGAGCCTCTACGGCGCGGCCGAGGGAGATGCGGCGGCGGCCGCCATGCTGCTCGGCACCTACAGTTCCGATGCGCTCTTCACCGGCGACATCACCGGCCTGTCGCTGGTGCAGCCCTATGGATATGCGGTGGCGGCCGCGGGCAATCCGTCGGCGCTCGGCGCCGCGAACACGCTCTACGGCGTCGCGGGCACGGTTCAGGGGATCCTCGGACCGCTCGCCCCAGCCATCGCCGCGCTGAACGGCCTGGAGGGGCCGGCGCTCTCCACGGCCATCAGCCAGACCTTGCCGGTGCTCAACGGCGCGGCGGCGCAGGCCACCTATGCCACCCAGCGTGCCTTCCAGCAGGTGGTTCTGGGCCGCCTCGACACCATCCATGGGACAGACGCGCCGGGCACCGAGCGGAATGTCTGGCTGCGGCCGTTCGGCAATTTCGCGGACCAGGGCACGCAAGGCGGCGTCGCCGGCTATTCCGCCTCGGGCGGCGGCATGGCGGCGGGCCTCGACGCCTCCGTGGGGCCGGACGCGGTGCTGGGCCTCGTGGCGGCCTATTCCGCGACCTCCATCACCGGCGGCAACGACCTGGTGCCTAACGGGCTGGACGTAAGCACCTACCAGCTTGGCCTCTACGGCGCCTATGAACTGGCGCCGGGCCTCGATCTCAATGTCCAGCTCGACGGCGGCTACAACCGCAACAGCGCCCAGCGCACCATCGCCTTCATGGGGAGTGCCGCCTCCGCCGATTATGACGGCTGGACCGGCCATGCGGGCGCCGGCCTGACGCGCCGATTCGAGCTGGCGCCGGGCGTCTCCGTGTCTCCGCTCGTGCGGCTGGACTATGCGCAGGTGCAGGCGGACGGCTACACGGAAAGCGGCGCCGGGGCGCTGGACCTCACCGTTGCCTCGCAGACCTATCGGGAATTGCTGCTCACGGCCGGCTTCAAGGCCAGCTACCGGCTCGCCGAGCATCTGGCACTCACCGCCAATGGCGGGGTGGGCTACAACACCTTGAGCGAGCGGGCGCAGGTGAGCGCCGCCTTCGCGGGCGGCGGCGGCGTGTTCCTCACCGAGGGGGCCGACCTCTCGCCGTGGCTGTACACGGCGGGGATCGGCCTCACCGGCATGAAGACCGGCCAGCTGGAGCTGAGCGTCAATTACGACCTTGCCGCCAGCCCCAGCGGGTTCCTGAACCAGATCGGTTCCGTCCTCGTGAAGATGCGCCTTTAGGGTCGCGTTCCCCGGGCCTCAGCGGCCGACCGTGCACTCGATCTGCCCGTGGGGCTCGTCGGTGGGCAGGAAGACCACATTCTCGTTGTCGAGGCCGAACGGCTCCAGGTTGATCAGCAGGTAATGCTTGTTGGGGCAGGCGAGGGAGATGTCGATCACCTCGGGCACCTTGGCGAGCGCCGCCGTGCCCATGCGGTAGAGGCTGTCCTGCACGCTCTCGGAGAAGGTGGTGGCGAACACCTCGATGAGGGTCGCGAGGATGGTGGCGTTGGCCGCCTTGTAGTCGGCGGGCGCCGCGCTCCAGCGCCAGCTCGCCTCCATGGCGGTGGCGCAGATGCGGTCCCGGGTCTCCTTCAGCGTGGTGTAGGGGTCCGTGTGGAACCGGTCCCAGGCCGAGCCGGTGGTCTTCATGAAGGTGAAGCCCGAGATGCCGGACGTGATCTCCAGCTTCTCGCGGGTGGCGAACACCCGGGCGAAGGGCGCGCCGTTGGAATCCAGCGTGAAGGCATGGTCGTGGGGCGCCCCGCCGAAGGAGAGGCGGTCCCACTTGGTCTCGTGGGCGGTGACGGTGGCGGTGTCCACCTGCGGGTAGGAGACGAGGAGCTTGTCCGCCACAGCGGCGCAGAAGGCCTCGGTGTCGAGCCCGAGATTCTCGCGGGCCACCACATTGACCACGTTCTTCACGGTGTCCGTGCAGATCATGCGGGAATTGTCCGCCGCCACGTAGGAGGCGGCGAAATCGCCTGTCATCATGGCCTGGACGTTCAGCTCGCGCACCTCGTGGCGCCCGCCGTCCTTCTTCACGCGCAGCACGCGCACCCGCGCCTTGCCGTAGGTGTTGCTCACCAAAGTCATCTGGATCCCCTGGTTGGTTTTCAGTGTCGTTAGCCCATGCGCGCGCCCCCGGCGCTGATCTCGATCAGATCAGCAGGTCCGCCACCGAGCGCGCGATGACGCGCGTCGCCAAAGCGAGGTCGGACAGACGGATCTTCTCGTCCGCGCGGTGGCCGTTCGCCTCCTCGATGGAGCGCGGGCCCGCGCCGTAGAGCACAACCGGGAAGCCGCCCTCCGCATAGAGCCGCGCGTCGGTATAGAGCGGCACGCCCCTGGCTGGGATCTCCTCTCCGATCACGTCATGGGCGTTGCGGCGCAGGATGTCCGCCATGCGCAGCGCGCGGGGGCTCGCCACCAGGGGACGGGCCAGAAGCAGGCGGCGGATGGAGATGCGGGCCTGGGGATAGGCGCTGGCGGCGAGCAGGATGGCGTCGCGCACCTCGTCCTCCACCTGTTCCGGCACTTCCTCGGGCACGATGCGCCGGTCGAGGCGGAAGGTGACGCGGTCCGGCACCACGTTGGTGTTGATGCCCCCCGAGATGAGGCCGACCGTGAGCTGGGGCGAGCCGATGCCCGGCGTCTGCGAGACCGTGGCGGCGAGGCCGTCGCGATAGGCGTAGAGCGCGGAGAGGATGCCGGTGGCCGCTTCCAGCGCGTCGATGCCGGTGAAGGGCAGGGCGGCGTGGGCGGAGCGCCCGGCCACCTCCACCTCCAGGTGCAGGCAGCCATTGTGGGCCACCACCACGGAATAGGAGAAGCCCGCCGAGATGACATAGTCCGGCTTCGTCAGCGCCTCCGAAATGAGGAAGCCCGGGCCGATCTCCCCGCCGATCTCCTCGTCGAATGTAAAGTGCAGCTCCACCGTGCCCTTCAGCGGCAGGCCCGAGCGCTTCAGCGCGTCGAGGGCGAAGGCGTAGGTGGCGAAGTCGGACTTCGAGACCGCCGCGCCCCGGCCGTACATCTCCCCGTTCACGATCGCGGCCCCGTAAGGATCCTGCGTCCAGCCCTCGCCGGGGGGCACCACGTCGCCATGGGCGTTCAGCGCCACGGTCGGTCCGTCCCCGAAGCGGTGGCGCACCACGAGGTTGGTGACGGACACCATGCCCGCAGCCCGCACCCGGTCCTGCGGCACCACGTGGCGCTCCACATGGAAGCCGAGGCCCTCCAGCAGCTCGGCCGCGCGCGCGGCGGGCGGACCGCAATCACCGGGGGGATTGTCGGACGGCGTCTTCACGAGCGCGGCCAGGAACGCGACCTGGGCATCCGCCCGTTCGGCGATGAGGGTGTCCAGGCGGTGGGCCTCGGTAGGGGTCATGGATCGGTCCTTCAGCCTGTGTGCCGCCGCAAGGTCGCACGACGATGCCAGATGGTACCGAACAAAGCTCGAAGCGCGGCCCGCGTGCAAGACCTTCCCCAACTGCCGCCCGCGATGCCGGAGGCGAGCGCAAAAGCCATGGTAGCGATTTACGATATTGCTATCTAAAGTTGAGTTTGTTACCGTCACACCGCTTCGCCGAGGCGATCGGCTCAAGCTCATTCCAAATGTCGGGGGGGGTGATGTTGGATCTCTATAATCCGACGGCCAGAAGCGTCGATCATTCAATCCTGCATCCGGCGTTTCGCTCCGCCTTGTCGGCCTTGATCGAAGATCTGGCGCAGAGCGAAATCCCGCTCTTCGTGTTCGAGGCCTTCCGGACGCCCGTTCGTCAGAAATATCTCTACGCGCAGGGCCGCACGGTCCCCCACACGAAGATCGTCACCTACGCCAAGCCCTGGGGTTCCTATCATCAGTACGGCCTGGCGGTGGACATGGTCTTCGGCGGGCCGGGAAAATGGACCTGGGACGAGCCGAAGAAGGGGATGTGGGCGAAGTACCATGTCCTCGCCAAAAAGCATGGTCTCATGCCGCTCGACTTCGAGACCCCCCATGTTCAAATGGCCGGGCTTTCCAGCAATGCGTTGAAGGAAGGCTTCTATCCCGGCGGCGGGGATGAAACCTGGGCGGAAAACCTCGCCGGGGTCATCGCCGTCTGGACCGGCGAGGAGGATGCTCCGCCGCCGCCGGCGATCTTCGAGCGCGCGCCGCTGGTGGCCTGAGAGTCGCATCCCGCGCCTCGGCGTTCCGGGGACGCGTCGGTCCACGCGCGTGGCGGCCGGATCGTCGCGCGTCCCCTTTTCTTTCAGGCCCGCAGCGCCGTGGCGCGCGCCGGATCCGGCCCTGACGCCGGTTCCATCCGGCGCATCCTCGTGCCCGAACGTCCCCCGCCTTCCCCTCCAAAATGCGTCCCCCCTGTTGATCAGCGGGGGCCGGATCAGGCTCTATGGGGCCGTTGGAGAAATCGGGCGAAGGGGACGCGGATGGGCCGGCTTTCGACGCATGTGCTCGATCTGGTGGAGGGCGGGCCCGCGCGCGGGGTGCAGGTGGAGCTTCATCGCCTGTTCGCGGACGGGCGGCGGGCGCTGGTTTCCCGCCATCTCACCAACACCGACGGGCGCACCGACGCGCCGCTCCTGTCGGGCGAGGAGGCGGCCCCCGGCACCTATGAGCTGGTCTTCCATGTGGGCGCCTATTTCCGCGCCAAGGGGGCGGCCCTTCCGGAGCCCGCCTTCCTGGACGAGGTGCCGGTGCGCTTCTCCATGGCCGAGGGCGGGCACTACCACGTGCCCCTCCTGTGCTCCCCCTGGTCCTATTCCACCTATCGCGGTTCCTGATCCATGACCGACGCTCCCTATCCCCGCGACCTCGTCGGCTACGGCCGCACGCCGCCCCATCCGCGCTGGCCGGGGGAGGCGCGCATCGCCGTTCAGTTCGTCATGAATTACGAGGAGGGCGGGGAGAACGCGATCATCCACGGCGACGCCGCCTCGGAAGCCTTCCTTTCCGAGATCGTGGGCGCCGCGCCCTGGCCGGGCCAGCGGCACATGAACATGGAGAGCATCTACGAATTCGGCTCCCGCGTGGGCTTCTGGCGCCTGCACCGGATGTTCACGGAGCGCGGCCTGCCGCTGACCGTGTTCGGCATCGCGACCGCCATGGCCCGCCATCCCGAGGCGGCCGCCGCCATGACCGAGGCGGGCTGGGAGATCGCCAGCCACGGCTACAAGTGGATCGACTACAAGGACATTCCCGCTGACATCGAGCGCGACCATATCGCCGAGGCGGTGCGCATCCAGGCGGACCTGACGGGCGCCCGGCCGCTCGGCTTCTACCAGGGGCGCACCTCCGAGCAGTCGCTGCGGCTCACCATGGAGGAAGGCGGCTTCCTCTATTCGGCGGATACCTATGCGGACGAACTGCCCTATTGGGTGGAGGGGCCGCGCGGGCCGTTCCTCATGGTGCCCTATACGCTGGACGCCAACGACATGCGGTTCGCCATCCCGGCGGGCTTCTCCAACGGCGATGCCTTCTTCACCTACCTGAAGGACAGCTTCGACCTGCTCTATGCCGAGGGCGCGACGGCGCCGCGCATGCTCTCCATCGGCCTGCACAACCGCCTCGTGGGGCGGCCGGGGCGCGCGGCGGCGCTCGCCCGGTTCCTGGACTACATCCTCTCCCACGAGAAGGTCTGGGTGGCGCGGCGCGTGGATATCGCGCGCCACTGGATCGCCCATCACCCCCCGGCGGGCGGCTATGTGCCGAGCCGCCTGTCCCGGCCACTGTTCGTGGAGCGGTTCGGCGGGGTGTTCGAGCATTCGCCCTGGATCGCGGAAGGCGCCTACGATGCCGGCCTGACATCCGCGCAGGATACGGCCGATGGCCTCGCGTCGGCCATGGCGGCGGTGCTGCGCGCCGCGCCGCCCGAGCGGCAGATGGCGGTGATCCACGCCCATCCCGACCTTGCCGGAAAGCTCGCCCAGGCCCGCCTTCTGACGGCGGAGAGCGCGCAGGAACAGGCTTCCGCAGGCCTCGACGCGCTGACGGGCGCGGAGCGTGACCGCTTTGCGGAGTTGAACGCCGCCTATATGGCGCGCTTCGGCTTCGTCTTCATCATGGCCATCCGCGACCGCAGCAAGGCCGAGATCCTCGCCGCTTTCGAGCGGCGGCTCGCCAACGGCCCGGAGGCGGAGCGCGCCGAGGCGCTCGCGCAGGTGGAGCGCATCGCGGCGCTGCGCATCGCGCAGATCCTCGCCCCATGACGGTATCCCCCATAACCACGTCCCCGATCCCGCCCGATCCGCTGGACGGCGGCGCCATCGAGGCGCGCCTGCGGGCGCTCGCCGCCTTCACCGACGTGCCCGACGAGATGACGCGCCTCACTTTGTCCCCCGCCCACAAGGCGGCGGCGGCGCAGGTGGCGGGCTGGTTCCGCGCGGCGGGGCTCGCGGAGGTGCATGTGGACGGCACCGGCTCCGTAGTCGGGCGCTACGCCGCCGCGCGGGCGGAGGCGCCCACGCTGATCCTCGGCTCGCACATCGACACCGTCCGCAATGCCGGGATCTATGACGGCAATCTCGGCGTGCTGGTGGCGCTCGCCGCCGTGGAGGCGCTGAGCCGGGCCGGGCGGCGGCTGCCCGTGGCGGTGGAGGTGGCGGCCTTCGCCGACGAGGAGGGGGTGCGCTTTCCCTCTACCCTCAGTTCGTCCCGTGCCCTCGCCGGCACCTTCGATGCGGCCTGCCTGGAGGAGGCGGACGCGGCGGGCATCACGCGCCGGGCCGCCCTGGAGGCGTTCGGCGCGCCGGTCCACACCATTGCGGGGCTCGCCCGCGACCCCGCCCGCACGCGCGGCTATGTGGAAGTGCATATCGAGCAGGGGCCGGTGCTGGACGCGCTGGGTGCGCCGCTCGGCATCGTCACGGGAATCGCCGGGGCCTCGCGCGGCAAGGTGAGCGTGCGGGGGCAGGCGGGCCATTCCGGCACGCTGCCCATGAGCCTGCGGCAGGACGCGCTCCCGGCTGCGGCGGAGATGGTGCTGGCCGTTGAGACGCGGGGGCGGCGGGACGTGGCGCCCGAGAGCCTCGTGGCCACGGTGGGTGTGCTGGACGTGCCGGGTGCCGCCGTGAACGTGGTGCCGGGCGAGGTTCGCTTCTCTCTGGATGTGCGGGCCTCGGACGACGGCGTGCGCAGGGCGGCGGTTTCGGACATCGCCGCGCAGATCGCAGCCATCGCGGCGCGCCGGGGCGTATCTGCCGAGATCGCCTGGGGCCATGACGCGCCCGCCGCGCCCTGCGACCCCGGGCTGCGCGCGCGCCTCGCGGCGGCGGTGGCGGGGCTGGGGCTCGAGGCGCCGTTGCTGCCCTCCGGCGCGGGGCATGATGCCATGGTGTTCCGGGGCATCCTGCCCATGGCCATGCTGTTCGTGCGCTCGCGCAACGGCAGCCACAATCCCGCCGAGGCGGCGGACGCGGCGGATATCGGCCTCGCCGCCCGGGCGCTCCACGCGTTCCTGCTGGGGCTCGAGGCGTAAGCGCCGCGCTGGACTCCGCTCCCGGTTGTGTCAATTTGCCCGCAGGCGCGCCGAGAGGCCGGCGTGGGACGTGAAGGGACATGCTTCAAGCCGGGTTCGTCATCTCCGTGGCGCTCGCCTATATCGGCTTCCTGTTCGCCGTGGCGAGCTTCGGGGGCCGGGTGCGCAAGAGCGCGCCCGCAGGCGCACCGCGCCCGCTCATCTATTCCCTGTCGCTCGCGGTCTATTGCACCTCCTGGACCTTCTTCGGCTCGGTGGGCCTCGCCACCACCCAGGGGTTCGACTTCCTCACCATCTATATCGGCCCGATCCTGGTGATCGGCGCGGCGACGCCGCTGCTCATGCGCATCGTGCAGCTCGCCAAGGCGCACAACATCACCTCCATCGCCGACTTCCTCGCCGCCCGCTACGGCAAGCACCAGGGCATCGCGGCTTTGGTGACGGTGGTCGCCATCGTCGGCTCCATTCCCTACATCTCGCTCCAGCTCAAGGCGGTCTCCTCCTCGCTCCTGGCGGTGATGGGGCATCTGGGCTCGGACCCGCTGCCCGGCTCCATCGGCGCGGACCTCGCGCTGTTCGTGGCCTTCGCCATGGCCGCCTTCGCGGTGCTGTTCGGCACCCGCCACACCGACGCCACCGAGCACCAGGAAGGCCTGATGCTGGCGGTGGCCACCGAATCCATCGTCAAGCTCGTAACCTTCCTGGCGGTGGGTTTCTTCGTCACCTTCCTGCTGTTCGACGGCTTCGGCCCGCTGCTGGAGGCGGCCCAGCAGACCGGCGTCATCGCCCCGTTCGAGCGCGGCGTGTCGCTGGAGAACTGGGTGACCATGACGGTGCTCTCCGCCGGGGCCTTCCTTCTTCTGCCGCGCCAGTTCCACGTGGCGGTGGTGGAGAACCGGGGCGACGCGGAGATCCGCCGGGCCCGCTGGCTGTTCCCGCTCTATCTCGTGCTCATCAACCTGTTCGTGGTGCCTGTCGCCCTGGCGGGCATGGTGATGTTCCCGCTCCAGACCGTGGACCGGGACGTATTCGTGCTGGCGGTGCCGCTGGTGGCGGGGGCGGAGCATTTGGCCCTGCTCGCCTTCGTGGGCGGCCTGTCCGCGGCCACCGCCATGGTGATCGTGGAGACGGTGGCGCTCGCCATCATGATCTCCAACGATTTGGTGATGCCCATCATCCTGCGGCGGCGTGCGGCGCGGGGCGAGAATTACCAGCGGCCCCACGACATGGCCGGCGTGCTGCTGTTCGTGCGCCGGGCGGCCATCTTCTTCATCCTGTTCCTCACCTATCTCTATTACCGCACCACCGGCGACGTGCAGCTTGCCCAGATCGGCCTGCTCTCCTTCGCCGCCATCGCGCAGGTGGGCCCCGCCTTCGCCGCCGGCCTGATCTGGCGGCGGGCCACGGCGCGCGGGGCCATCACCGGCATCCTGGTGGGCATCCTGGTGTGGGCCTACACGCTGCTCCTGCCGACCCTCGCCGATGCCGGGCTCGTGCCCACCCACATCGTGGAGCAGGGGCCGTTCGGCATCGCGCTGCTGCGGCCGGGCCACCTGTTCGGGCTCGCCGCGAGCCAGCTCGCCCACGGCGTCGCCTGGAGCCTGGGGCTCAACACGCTACTTCTGGTGGTGGTGTCGTTCCTCACCCGGCCCACCTCCATCGAGCAGGTGCAGGCGGGCCTGTTCATCCCGACGCCGGCGGTCACGCCCCGCCCGCCCTTCCGCCGCTGGCGCTCGGCGGTGACGGTGGACGAGCTGATCACCACGGTGGCCCGCTATCTCGGCGACCAGCGCACCCGCTCCGCCTTCGCCGCCTTTGCCGCCGACCGCGGCCTGCGGCTGGACCCGCGCCACGAGGCGGATGCGCAACTGGTGCGCTATGCCGAGCATCTGCTCGCCTCGGCCATCGGCGCGGCCTCCTCGCGGCTCGTCCTCTCGCTGCTGCTACGCAAGCGCACCGTCTCCACCAAGGCCGCGCTGCGGCTGCTGGACGACGCCTCCGCCGCCATCCAGTACAACCGCGAACTGCTCCAGACCGCCATCGACCATGTGGGGCAGGGCATCGCGGTGTTCGACCGCGAGCTTCACCTCGTGTGCTGGAACCGCCGGTTCGGCGAGATGCTGGACCTGCCGCCGGAATGCTATGCGGTGGGCGTGCCGCTGGAGGAGATCCTGCGGGGCGCCCAGGCGGAGCCCGAGGACGGGCCCGCCGATTTCGACGCGCGCGTCGCCCGCTACGCGGTCGGCGGCACCGGGTGCCAGGAGCGCCTGCGCCACGAGGAGAGCACCATCGAGGCGCGCTCCGACCCCCTGCCGGACGGCGGCATCGTCGTGACCTTCACGGACGTCTCCGCCTCGGTGAATGCCGAGATGGCGCTGGAACGGGCCAACGAGACCCTGGAGCGGCGCGTGCGCGAGCGCACGGACGAACTGGAGCGCCTCAACCAGGCGCTGGAGCGCGCCCGCACGGCGGCCGACGAAGCCAATGTCTCCAAGACGCGCTTCCTCGCGGCGGCGAGCCACGACATCCTCCAGCCGCTCAACGCCGCGCGGCTCTATGTGACGAGCCTCGTGGAGCGCACCCAGGCCTCCGAGCAGGCGCGGCTCGCCACCAATATCGATTCCTCCCTGGAGGCGGTGGAGGAGATCCTGTCCGCGCTCCTGGACATCTCGCGCCTCGACGGCGGCGTGCTGCGCCCGGAGATCGCGCCGTTCCGCATCAATGACGTGCTCAAGCAGCTGGAAACCGAGTTCGCGCCGCTGGCGGCCGAGAAGAAGCTGGAGCTGACCTTCGTCCCGTGCGCGCTGGCGGTGCGCTCCGACCGCCGCCTGCTGCGCCGCCTGCTCCAGAATCTCATTTCCAACGCCATCAAGTACACGCCTTCCGGCCGGGTCCTGGTGGGGTGCCGGCGACGGCGGGGCAAGCTGCGGGTGGAGGTGATCGACACCGGCATGGGCATCCCCCGTTCCAAGCACAAGCTGGTGTTCCAGGAATTCCAGCGCCTGGACCAAGGCGCGCGGGAGGCTCGCGGGCTCGGGCTCGGCCTGTCCATCGTGGAGCGCATCGCCCGCGTGCTGGAGCACCCGGTGTCCATCCGCTCGGCGCCGGGCAAGGGGTCGAGCTTCGTGGTGGAGCTGCCGGTGGCGGTGGCCCTGCCGGAAGCCGCCGTTCCGTTGCCCGGCGCGGGCACCGCCTCGGCGCCGCTGGAAGGGCTCGTGATCCTCGCCATCGACAACGAGGCCGCCATTCTCGACGGCATGGAGATGCTGCTGACCGGCTGGGGCTGCCGGGTCATCAAGGCGCAGGACCCCGCCAGCGCCATGCGGGAGGTGCGGGCCTCGAAGCTCAAGCCAGACGTGATCCTCGCCGACTATCACCTGGATGCCGGGCATGGCATCGAGGCCGTGGCGGGCCTGCGCTGGAAGCTCGGCGCGCTGCCGGCGGTGCTCATCACCGCCGATCGCACGCGAAAGGTGCGTGATGCCGCCCGGGCGGCGGACATGGAAGTCCTCCACAAGCCGCTGAAGCCCGCCGCGCTGCGCGCGCTCCTTGCCCAGCGCCGGATTTCCCGCCCTGCGGCGGAGTAAAGTCCACAGGCGTGGCCCGCGCGCAACGTTCGCGCGCAATGCTTTGTCGCATTTAAAATTCCATTATTTATCAATGGATTGCGATGATGTGTGACGGTCCCGCGATGCCGAATGTGACCGGCCCCGCTTGAGCCTCGGGATAATCCCGGTTCGTCCTCATACATGCCAAATAATCGCCCTGATCTGCCGCGAGCCTTCGGGTGTCCGGTTCAGGGGCGTTTGTGCTTTCTTATGTGATGAGAAAGTAGAACGCCTCCAGGCGGGCGCCTTGGAAGTGTAAACACTTCATTAACCCTATCGGAGGCCGACATGACATTTACGATCAATGTTCCGGTGTTTCCGATGCGGAAGGAAATCGAGGCCCGTCGCGACAAGATCTTCGGCGCCTCGGCCGGAAATCTGGGCCCGCGCCGCCGCTCCCGCGACGCGGAGGGCTTCGTGGAGCTGGAACTGCTCCCCCTTGAGCAACTGGACCGGGTGAAGACCACCCGCCAGCGCCGCCGCAACGGCTAGAGCCCGCTCCGATCACAGCGGAACGCGCTCCAGAGCGGTCCGTTCGTGCACTGGGGGAAGGCCGCATGGCATCCCCCGGCGCGATCCGGTAAGGTTCCGCCGCACTGCCGAACGGAGCCGCGATGCCTGAGGATTTCACCCCGACGCCCGACACCCATTTCGGCTATCGCACCGTTCCCCTCACCGAGAAGCAGGGGCTGGTGGACGACGTGTTCCACAAGGTGGCGCGGCGCTATGACATCATGAACGACCTGATGTCGGCCGGGATGCACCGGGTGTGGAAGGACGCGCTGGTCTCCAAGGTGCGTCCGCCCCAGGGAGATCGGCCCTTCCGGCATCTGGATCTGGCGGGCGGAACCGGCGACGTGGCGTTCCGCGTGGTACGCGCGGGCGGGCCGGGCACGCGCTCGGTGGTGGCCGACATCAATGTGGAGATGCTGGCGGTGGGCCGCGAGCGCGCCGCCAAGGCCGGGCTCGACGACCGCGTGGAATTCGCCGAGGCCAATGCGGAGGAACTGCCCTTCGCCGATTGCAGCTTCGATGTCGCCACCATCGCCTTCGGCATCCGCAACGTGCCGCGCATCCCGCTGGCGCTGAAGGAGATGCGCCGCGTGCTGAAGCCGGGCGGGCGCGTTCTGGTGCTGGAATTCTCCCAGGTGGACGTGCCGTTCCTCGACAAGCTCTACGAGGCCTATTCCTTCAAGGTCATCCCGGAACTCGGCCGCCGCGTGGCGGGGGATGGCGAGCCCTACCAGTATCTGGTGGAATCCATCCGCCGCTTTCCCGCCCCCGAGGCCTTCGCGCGCCTGATGCGCGAGGCGGGCTTCGGCCGGGTCTCCCACACCTCCATGACCGGGAACGTGGTGGCCCTGCATTCCGGTTATCGCATCTGACGGCGCGTCCGGCGCCTCCAAAGCCTTTTCCCGCATGTCCCGCGCAGCCGCGCGCGGCGTGCCCTGATGGACGGTTCGCGTGATTCTTCTCGTCGCCGATTTCGCCCGCCTCGTCCGCGCCGGCTACGTGCTGGCGCGCGAGGGCGTGCTCAGCCTCGTATCCCCCGCCGCCGCGCCGCCGCCGGCCCGCCCTTTGCTGCGCGTCGCCCGCCTCATTGCGCGGCCGGACGCGGGCACGCGGGCGGCGCGCCTTTCGGCGGCCCTGGGACGGCTCGGGCCGTCCTACATCAAGCTCGGCCAGTTCCTCGCCACCCGCCCGGACGTGGTGGGCGCCTCCGTGGCGCGTGACCTCGAAGTGCTCCAGGACCGCATGCCGCCGTTCGGCCAGGACGTGGCAGAGGCGACCGTGGCGGAAGGGCTCGACCGGCCGCTCTCCGAAGCTTTCTCCTATTTCGGTCCGGCGGTGGCCGCCGCCTCCATCGCCGAGGTGCATCAGGCCCATGTGCGGGACGCGGATGGCACGCGGCTCGTGGCCGTGAAGGTGCTGCGTCCGGACATCACCCATCGCTTCACGTCCGACATGGCGAGCTTCCGCCGCGTCGCCGCCTTCGCGGAGAAGATGTTCCCCGAAGCGCGCCGCCTGCGCCTGGAAGCGGTGGTGGACACCCTGGCGCGCTCCGTCTCCATGGAGATGGACCTGCGCCTGGAGGCCGCCGCCTATGCGGAGCTGAAGGAGAACACCAGCAACGACGTGGAGACCTATGTCCCGAGCGTGGACTGGGACCGCTCGGGCCGCGAGGTGCTCACCACCGAATGGATCGACGGCATCAAGCTCTCCGACCGGGCGGCGCTGGAGGCGGCGGGCCATGACACGAAGGCGCTGGCGCGCATCGTCATGCAATCCTTCCTGCGCCAGGCCATGCGCGACGGCTTCTTCCATGCCGACATGCATCCGGGCAACCTGTTCGTGGACGCCCAGGGCCGCCTCGTGGTGGTGGATTGCGGCATCATGGGGCGGCTCGGCATTCCCGAGCGGCGCTTCCTGGCGGAAATCCTCTACGGCTTCATCACCCGCAACTGGCGGCGCACGGCGCAGGTGCATTTCGATGCGGGCTACGTGCCCATGCACCATTCGGTGGAGGATTTCTCCCTCGCCATCCGCGCCATCGGCGAGCCGATCCATTCGCGCAGCGCCGAGCAGATCTCCATGGCGAAGCTGCTCTCGCTGCTGCTGGAAGTGACCGCCCTGTTCGACATGAAGACGCGGCCCGAGCTGCTGCTGCTCCAGAAGACCATGGTGGTGGTGGAAGGCGTCGCGCGCTCGCTCGACCCGCAGCTCAACATGTGGACCACGGCGGCGCCCGTGGTGGAGGACTGGATCGCCCGCAATCTCGGCCCCGCCGGACGCCTGCAGGAAGCGGGCGCGGGCCTCGGCGAGGTGGGCCATTTCATCTCCGACGTGCCCGCCCTTCTCACCCGCGCGGGCCGGGTGGTGACGCAATTGGACGAGGCGACGCGGGACGGCCTCAAGCTCTCGCCCTCCACTCTGGAAGGCATCGGCCGCGCGGAGGCCCGCCGCGCCTTCTGGGGCAATGCGGCGCTGTGGGTGATCGCGGCGGCGTTGCTGCTGCTGGCGCTGAAATAGGCGCGCGGCGGCATGGGCGAGGGCCTGCGCATCCGCGACATCACCCAGGGCGACGAAGCGGCGTGGCGCGACCTCTGGGCGGGCTATTGCGCCTTCTATGACACGCAGGTCTCCCCCGCCGTCACGGCCCGCACCTTCGCGCGCATGCTGGACCCGGCCGCGCCGCTGTTCGGCCGCGTGGCGGAATTGGATGGGCGCGTGGTGGGCTTCGCCATCTGCGTCCTCCATGACGGCACCTGGGTGGACGCGCCCATCTGCTACCTGGAAGACCTGTTCGTGGCGCCGGACTGCCGGGGCGCGGGCATCGGGCGGGCGCTGGTGGAGGACCTGATCGCCCTCGGCCGCGCGGCGGGATGGTCGCGGCTCTACTGGCACACGCGCACCGACAATCCGGCGCGCCGCCTCTACGACCTGTTCACTCCGGCGGACGATTTCGTGCGGTATCTGATCCGGCTTTAGGGCGGAGCGCCCAGTAGGTTCCTCCTCCCAACCCTCCCCTGCAAGCGGGAGAGGGCTTTGCGGTGCGCGAAATCGGGCCGCCGCCAAGGGGTTGGAATCCGCGGACCAGGATGGAGCGGCCTCTCTCTCCCACCTGCGGGGGAGGGGGCAGGGCGGACGACATCCAACTCCGCTCCGTTGGAAACCAACTGCCTTCGCCGTGAAATCCTGCTATCCAACCGGCGATCCGCTTGGAGGGAGGGCCCATGCTTCACGAGAGGCGTATTCTGCTCGTCATCGGCGGAGGCATCGCCGCCTATAAGTGCCTGGACCTCATCCGCAGGCTGAAGGAGCGCGGCGCCACGGTGCGGGTCATCCTCACCGAGGCGGCCAAGCAGTTCGTGACGCCGCTCTCCGTGGGCGCGCTGTCCGGCGAGCGGGTGTTCAACGACCTGTTCGACCTCACCGCCGAGCATGACATCGGCCATATCCGCCTCTCGCGGGAGGCGGACCTCATCGTGGTGGCCCCCGCCACCGCCGACCTCATGGCCAAGGCCGCCAACGGCTTTGCCGACGACCTCGCCACCACCGCGCTGCTCGCCACCGACAAGCCGGTTCTCATGGCCCCGGCCATGAACCCGCGCATGTGGTCGCATCCCGCCACCCGCCGCAACGCCGCGCGCCTGCGCGAGGACGGCGTCGTGTTCGTCGGCCCCAATTCCGGCGCCATGGCGGAGCGGGGCGAGTTCGGTGAGGGGCGCATGGCGGAGCCCATGGAGATCCTGGCCGCCATCGAGGCGCGGTTCGGCGAGGACACATCCCTGCTGAAGGGCCGTCGCCTGCTCATCACATCCGGGCCCACCCATGAGCCCATCGATCCCGTGCGCTACATCGCCAACCGCTCCTCCGGCAAGCAGGGCCACGCCATCGCGGCTGCGGCTGCCGCTGCGGGCGCCGAGGTGGTGCTGATCTCCGGCCCCGTGGATGTGGCCGATCCGCGCGGGGTGAGGGTGGTGCATGTGGAAAGCGCCCGCGAGATGCTCGCGGCCGTGGAGGAAGCCCTTCCGGTGGATGCCGCCGTGTTCGCTGCCGCCGTCGCCGACTGGCGGGTGGCCAGCGAAGCGGATCAGAAGATCAAGAAGCAGGCCGGGGAGGGGGCGCCGGGCCTCGCCCTTGTGGAAAATCCCGACATCCTCGCTCTGGTGGCGCGCCACCACACCCTGCGCCCGCGCCTCGTGGTGGGCTTCGCGGCCGAGACGCAGAACGTGGTGGGCAACGCCCGCGCCAAGCGCGAGCGCAAGGGCTGCGACTGGATCGTCGCCAACGACGTCTCGCCCGCGACCGGCATCATGGGCGGCGACGTGAACACGGTGCACCTCGTGACCTCGGACGGCGTGGAGGACTGGCCCTCCGCCACCAAGACCGAGGTGGCCCGCCGCCTCGTGGCCCGCATCGCGGGCGCCATTGCCGGCCCGGCGGGAGATGCCTCGTGACGACCCGTGAACTGTCCGTCGCCGTGGAGCGGCTGCCCCATGGGGCCGACCTGCCTTTGCCGGCCTATGCCACCGCCCAGGCCGCCGGCCTCGACCTGATGGCCGCGCTGCCCGCTGACGCCCCGCTGGTGCTGGCGCCCGGCGCCCGCGCGGCGGTTCCCACGGGCCTCTCCGTGGCGCTGCCGGACGGGTTCGAGGGGCAGGTGCGCCCGCGCTCCGGCCTCGCTCTGAAATCCGGCGTCACGGTGCTGAACGCGCCCGGCACGGTGGATGCGGACTATCGCGGGGAGATCAAGGTGATCCTCGTCAATCACGGGGACGCGCCCTTCGAGATCACGCGCGGCATGCGTGTCGCGCAACTGGTCGTGGCGCCTGTCACGCGAATAAAGCTGGTGGAAACTGGAAAATTAGAGGAAACTGCACGCGGCGTCGGTGGATTTGGTTCCACGGGTCTGCACGGCGCGGTCATTTCAGAATAGTCACAGCCATATGCCGCGTTTATCGGACAAGAGCCTGCTCGCCATTGCCGCCGTCGTCGATGTCGCCGTTCACGCCCGGGGCACCCCGGTGGCGGCCAAGGCACTGGCAGCCCGCCACAATCTGCCGCCCCGCCGGCTGGAGCCCGTGCTCCAGGCGCTGGTGCATGCCGGCGTGCTGAAGGGCGTGCGCGGCCCGCGCGGCGGCTATGAACTGGCCCGCGAGCGCCGCCGCGTCACCGTGGCGGAGATCGTCCGCGTGGTGGAAGGCGCCGACGAGGAGGGCGACATCGTCCTCCCGCCGCTGGTGGCGGAAGTGGTCCGCCCCGCCGTGGCAGCCGCCGAGGACACGTTCGACCGGGCGCTGGACACCGTCACCCTGGAAGATCTGTGCCGCGCGGCGGACACCAAGGGGCACGGGTCCGAACACGACCGGATCGACTTCATCATCTGACGGGCGCAGCGGCGCCCGATCCCGCAAAAGCAAAAGGGAGTGCCGACCATGGCTGACACCGAGAACAAGCCCGGCCGGGGCCGTGTCTATGAATCCATCACCGACACCATCGGCGATACCCCCCTGGTGCGCCTCTCGCGCCTGCCGCAGCTGCGCGACGTGAAGGCCAACGTCCTGGCGAAGCTCGAATTCTTCAATCCCATCGCCAGCGTGAAGGACCGCATCGGCGTCGCCATGGTGGATGCCATGGCCGAGGCCGGCGTCCTGCATCCCGACACGGTGCTGGTGGAGCCCACCTCCGGCAATACCGGCATCGCGCTCGCCTTCGTGGCGGCCGCGCGCGGGCTGCGGCTCATCCTCGTGATGCCGGAATCCATGTCCGTGGAGCGCCGCAAGATGCTGGCGCTGCTGGGCGCGGAACTGGTTCTCACCCCCGCCGCCCTCGGCATGAAGGGTGCCGTCGCCCGCGCCGAGGAATTGCTGCGCGACCTGCCCAAGGCGGTCATGCCCCAGCAGTTCAAGAACGTGGCGAACCCCGCCGTCCACCGCCGCACCACGGCGGAGGAGATCTGGAACGACACCAAGGGCGATGTGGACGTGGTGGTCTCCGGCGTCGGCACCGGCGGCACCATCACCGGCATCGGCCAGGTTCTGAAGCCCCGCAAGCCCTCGCTGCGCATGGTGGCGGTGGAGCCGGAGGATAGCCCGGTCCTGTCTGGCGGCCAGCCCGGCCCGCACAAGATCCAGGGCATCGGCGCCGGCTTCGTGCCCGAGGTGCTCGACCGCTCGGTGATCGACGAAGTGGTGACGGTGGGCAACCAGACCGCCTTCGACACCGCCCGCGCCATGGCGCGCTACGAGGGCATCCCGGGCGGCATCTCCTCCGGCGCGGCGGTGGCGGCGGCGCTGGAGATCGGCGCACGCGCCGACATGGCGGGTAAGACCATCGTGGTCATCGTGCCCTCCTTCGCCGAGCGCTATCTCTCCACGGCGCTGTTCGAGGGCCTCTGATCCGGCCCGGCCGCGCCCGAAGCGGGGCGCGGCCGATTCCCTCGCGGCCGATCCGGCACTAGAGTTGCATTGATTCGTGCGGCGCCCGCCATTTCGGCGGGGGTCGCTCCATGGGGCAGGGATTCGACCATATGGGCGCGCGCAAGGCGGACCGGAACCGGAGCCCCGCCCGGCTTCGTACCGCCGGTGCTGCCGCCGCCCTCCTGGCGGGCACGTCGGCCGCCGCAGCCTTTTCCTTCGATGGTCTTCGCGTGGAGGACGCCTTGCTGGGCGCGCTTGCGCTCGGCGGCTGTGCCGCCGCACTGGCGCTGGTGGGCCTCTATTCCGTGAAGGGCCGCGCCGCCAGCAAGGCGGAGGACGTCCGCCTGCGCGCGCTCGCCGCCGCCCGCGCCGATCTTCACGGCCTGCGCGCCCTGGCCGCCGCCGATGCGGAGGGCGGAATCCTGTGGACCCGTGCGGACGGGGCCGAGGCCTTCGGCACCGCCCTTTCCGTTCCGCACGACGCCGATGGCGTGCCCGATTTCGACGCCTGGCTGGGCGCGGAGGCGGCGGCCGCTCTCGCGGCGCCCCTGGCGCGCCTGCGGGACGCGGGCGACGGCTTCCGGCTCGATCTGACCGCCTCCGGCGGACGGCTCGTGGTCGAGGGGCGCGCGGCCGGAGATTGCCGCCTTCTGTCCGTCCGGCGCCTTCCCGCCGAGGCGGGCAACGGCGCCCTGTCTCCCGCCGCATCCGCGGCGCTGATCGCAGCGCTGCCGCAGCCTGCCTGGGCCCGCGACGCGGCCGGATCGCTGGTGGGCGCCAATCCCGCCTTCGCCGAGGCGGTGGGCGCGGCCACGCCTGCCGAGGCGGTGGAGCGGCGCATGGAGTTGCTGGATGAGGCGGCCCGCGAGGCCGCCGCGAAGGCCCGGGGCGAGGGCGTCGCCTATCGCGCCCGCTCCCGCGTGGTGGCCGGCGGCCAGCGCCGGGTGCTGGACATTTTCGAGGCCGGCGGCACCGGCCTCGCGCTGGATGTGACGGAGGAAGAGGGGCTGCGCCGGGAGATCGAGCGCACCGTCTCGGCCCATCGCCGCACTCTGGACCAGTTGGCGACGGCGGTGGTGATGTTCGGCGCCGACGAGCGCCTCATGTTCCACAATGCCGCCTACGAGACCCTGTTCGGCCTCGACGCGGCCTTCCTCGATGCCCGTCCCACGGAAAGCGAGATTCTGGAAAGGCTGCGCGCCCAGCGCCGGGTGCCCGAGCAGGCGGACTTCCGCGCGTGGCGGGAGCATCTGCGCGAGGCCTATCGCGCGGTGGAGCCGGTGCATGACTGGTGGCACCTGCCCGGCGGGCAGATGCTGCGCACCGTGGCGACGCCCAATGCCGAGGGCGGCGTCACCTATCTGTTCGAGGACGTGTCCGAGCATGTGGCGCTGGAGAGCCGTTATAACAGCCTGATCCGCATCCAGGGCGAGACCCTCGACGGGCTCGCCGAGGCGGTGGCGGTGTTCGGGTCGGACGGGCGCCTGCGGCTGTATAATCAGGCCTTTCTCGCCCTGTGGTCGCTCACCGCGCAGGCCCTGGGCGACAAGCCGCACATCGACGCGGTGGCCGCCATGTGCCGCCCCCTGCACGGGGAGACCCGCGCCTGGGCGCGCATCCGCGCGGTGGTCACGGCCATCGAGCACCGGCGCGGCGAGGCGCTGCGGCTGGAGCGGGCGGACGGGCGCGTGCTGGACGGCGCCGCCCAGCCGCTGCCGGACGGCGGAACCATGGTGACGTTCCGCGATGTGACCGACAGCGTGAAGGTGGAGCGCGCCCTGATCGAGCGCAACGAGGCGCTGGAGGCGGCGGACGCGCTGAAGAACGCCTTCGTGGGCCATGTCTCCTACCATCTGCGCACGCCGCTCAATTCGCTCATCGGCTATGCCCATATGCTGGGCGAGCCGGCCTTCGGCGCGCTCACGCAGAAGCAGGACGAGTTCCTCTCCCATGTGCGCCAGTCCTCGGACACGCTGCGGGCGCTCATCGACGACATCCTCGACCTCGCCACCATCGACGCGGGCGCCATGGGCCTGGACCTGGGCGAACTGGACGTGCGCGAGACCCTGGAGGGGGTGGCGGACGCGGTGCGCGATCTGCTCCAGGAGGCGGGCGTCGCACTGGTGATCGCGGCCCCGGCGGATGTGGGCCGCTTCGTCGCCGATGCGCGGCGGGTGCGGCAGATCCTGTTCAACCTCATCTCGAACGCGGTTGCGGTCTCGCCCAAGGGCGGGACGGTGACGCTCGGCGCCGAGCGGCGCGCGCAGGCGGTGGTGCTCACCGTGCGCGACCAGGGGCCGGGCATCGCGCCTGAGATCGCCGAAACCCTGTTCCAACGCTTCGAGGCCCGCCCGGCGGGCCGGGCGCGGCCGGGCGTGGGGCTCGGCCTGTCCATCGTGCATTCCTTCATGGAACTGCACGGCGGGTCCGTGACCCTGGCCTCCGCCCCGGGCGGCGGGGCCATCGCGGTCTGCATCTTTCCCCCTGAGGCGCCGCAGCGCCGGGAGGCGGCGGAATGAGCCTCGGCCTTGCGCCCAATCCCGACCATCCCGGGGTCTACGAACTTACCCTCCCGGATATCGCGGCGACGCAGCGGCTTGCCGGGGCGCTCACGCTCTGGCTCGCGGGCGGCGACGTGATCGCGCTGTCGGGAGACCTCGGCGCGGGCAAGACGGAGTTCGCCCGCGCCCTCATCCGCGCGCTGGCCTGCGACGACGCGGCCGAGGTGCCGAGCCCCACCTTCTCCCTGCTGCTGCCCTATGACCTGCCGCGCGGGCGGGTGGTGCATGCCGACCTCTACCGGGTGGAAGACCCGGACGAACTGGAGGAGATCGGATGGAGCGAGGCCATCGAGGACGCGATCCTCGTGGTGGAATGGCCCGAGCGTGCCCCCGGCCATCTCCCGGAGACGCGGCTCGACATCATCCTGGAACTCGCCCCGGAGATCGCCCCCGGCGCACGCCGCGCCTATCTGGTGGCGCGTGGCGGCTTCGCCGAGCGCCTGGAGCGGTTCCATGCCGCCGAGCAATTGATCGAGGCGAGCGGCTTCGGCCTCGCGGAGCGGCGCTACATGCAGGGCGACGCGTCCAGCCGCTCCTATGCGCGCCTCGTCCTGCCGGAGCGCTCGGCGGTGCTTATGAACGCGCCGCGCCGCCCGGACGGCCCCCCGGTGAAGCGCGGGCTACCCTATAGCCGGCTCGCCCATCTCGCCGAGGATGTGCGGGCCTTCGTGGCGGTGGGCGAGGGGCTGCGCGCCGAAGGCTTCTCCGCGCCGGAAATCTACGCCTCCGACCTCGACCGGGGCCTGCTCATCCTGGAGGATCTCGGCGGCGAGGGCGTCATCGAAGGGTCACCGCCGGAGCCTATCAGGGCGCGCTACGAGGCGGCGGTGGAGGTGCTGGCGGCGCTTCACGGCCGGCGCCTGCCGTCCGTCCTTCCCGTCGCCCCCGGCATCGACCATGACCTGCCCGCCTACGACATCGACGCCCTCCTCATCGAGGTGGAGCTGATGCTCGACTGGTACCTGCCGTTCCGCCAGGTCGCCATCGACCAGGTGGTGCGCGAGGAATTCCTGCTGCTGTGGCGCAACGCGCTTGGCCCGCTCCAGGGCGAGCCGCAGACCTGGGTGCTGCGCGACTATCATTCTCCCAACCTCATCTGGCTGGACGGCCGGGAGGGCCTCGCGCGCGTGGGCCTCATCGACTACCAGGACGCGGTCATGGGCCCGGCGGCCTATGACGTCGCCTCCCTCGCGCAGGATGCCCGGCTCGATATTCCCGAGAGCCTGGAACTGCACCTGGTTGGCCAGTATGTGCGCCACCGGCGCGGTGCGGACCCCACGTTCGAGGCGCCCCGCTTCGCCCATCTCTACGCCCTCATGGGCGCCCAGCGCGCCACCAAGATCCTCGGCATCTTCGCCCGCCTGAACCAGCGGGACGGAAAGCCCCATTATCTGCGCCACCTCCCTCGCATCCGCCGCTACCTCACCCGCTGCCTCGGGCACCCGGAGCTGGGCTCGCTGCGCATGTGGTACGAGGCGGTTCTGCCAGCGAAGGACTTCCAGTCGTGACCATCCGCAAGGCCATGGTGCTGTCCGCGGGCCTCGGGACCCGCATGCGCCCCCTGACCGACACGAAGCCGAAGCCGCTGGTGGAGGTGGAGGGCCGCGCGCTCATCGACCATGTGCTGGACCGTCTCGCGGATGCCGGCGTGACCGACGCGGTGGTGAATGTCCACCATCATGCGGACCTGCTGGAGCAGCATGTGCGCGCCCGCACGGGGGCGCCGCGCATCCAGGTTTCGGACGAGCGCGGCGTGCTGCTGGAAACCGGCGGGGGCACCCGCAAGGCGCTGCCGCTGCTGGGCGACGACCCGTTCATCGCCATCAATTCCGACACCATCTGGATCGAGGGCTACCGCGCCAACCTCACGCGCCTCGTGGAGAGCTTCGATCCCGCGCGAATGGACTGCCTGCTGCTGGTGGCGGCCACCGCGCTCTCGGTGGGTTATGACGGCACCGGCGACTTCCTGATGGACGGGGAGGGCCGCCTCACCCGTCGCCCGGAACGCCTCGTCTCGCCCTTCGTCTATGCGGGCGCGGGCGTCTTCGCGCCGAGCCTGTTCGCAGACACGCCCGAAGGGCCCTTCTCCCTCAACCGCATCTTCGACCGCGCCGCCGAGGCGGGCCGCCTGTTCGGCATCCGGCTGGAGGGCGTGTGGATGCATGTGGGCACGCCGGATGCGATCCACGAGGCGGAGGCGGCGATCCGGCAGTCCAGCGACTGACGCGCCCGCGCAGGGCCGGGGACGAGGAGGCGAGGTCATGACCGAAACGAGCCGCGCCTGTCCGTGCCCCTCTCGCCGCGCCCGGGGGAGGCGGGGCTGATGCACCTCTTCACCATCGCGCCGTCCACGCCGTTCCTGCCCTCCCTCGCCGAGGCGCTGCTGGACGGCCGCCTCGTGCCCGGCTTCGCGCCGCGCGGGGACCCGTTCGCCCTCGCCTCCGCCACCATCTATCTGCCCACGCGCCGCGCGGGGCGCCTGTTCGCGGAGGCGCTGCTGGCCGCCACCGGGCAGGAGGCCGTGCTTCTGCCGCGCATCATCCCGCTGGGCGACGTGGACGAGGACGCGCTGGCCTTCTCGGACCTCGCCTCGCCGCTCGCGGCGCCCGTGGCGGTCTCGCCCGTGCACCGGCGCATCGCGCTCACCGCCCTGGTGTCCCGCTGGCGCGAGACCATGGCGCGGGCCAACGGCCAGGAGGCGGTGGCGGCGGGCCCGGCCTCCATCGTGGCACTGGCGGACGAACTGGCCGCCCTGTTCGACCAGATGGCCATGGGCGGCATCGACTGGGCGCGCCTCGACACGCTGGACCTCGGCGAGCACGACACCTATTTCGACCAGAGCCTGGATTTCGTGCGCATTGCCCGTACGGCCTGGACCGCGCACCTGGAGGCGCTGGGCCTCGTGGAGGCATCGGTGCGGCGCGACGCGCTGGTGGCGGCGGAGGCTGGGCGCCTCGCGGCGCTCGGGTCGCAGGCCGGGCCGGTCATCGCGGCGGGCTCCACCGGCTCGCTTCCGGCGACCGCGCGGCTGCTCTCGGCGGTGGCGCGGCTGCCGTCGGGCGCGGTGGTCCTGCCGGGCCTTGACCTCGCCATGGAGGACGCGGCCTTCGCGTTGCTCACCGATGCGGATGCGGGGGCGCCGGACCATCCCCAGTACAATCTCGCCCATCTTCTGGAGACCATGGGCGCGGAGCGGGGGGACGTGGTCTCGCTGGGCGCTCCCGCCGCCCCCCGTGTGCGCCTCGTGGGTGAGGCCATGCGGCAGGCGGAGACCAGCCATCTCTGGGCGAGCCTGCCCGAGCGCCTGCCGCCGGACGACCTCGACGCGGCGCTCGCGGGCGTCACCCTGATCGAGGCGGCGGACGCGCGCGACGAGGCGCTGTGCATCGCGCTGGTGCTGCGCGAGAGCCTCGCCCATGCGGGCCTGCGGGCCGCGCTCATCACGCCCGACCGGGATCTTGCGCGCCGGGTGGCGGCGGAACTGGCGCGGTTCGGCATCGCCATCGACGATTCCGCCGGCGAGCCTTTGTCCGAGACCGGGGCGGGACGGCTGGCGCGGCTGGTGGTGCAGGCGGCGGCGGACGGGTTCGCACCGGTGCCGCTGTTCGCGCTGCTGAGCCATCCGCTCGCCGCCTTCGGCCTGGAGGCGCCGGACAAACGGGCGGCGGTGGCGGCCCTGGAGCTGATCGCTCTGCGCGGCCCTCGGCCGCGCCGGGGCATCGCCGGGCTGCGGGAGGCGCTCGACGCCTTCGATCCCGCCGCCCTGCACCGCCTCGATCCCCGACGGAGCCTCGACGCCGACGCCATCGGCCGGGCACGGGACCTCGTGGACCGGCTGGACGCGGCGCTGGCGCCCCTCCAGGCGCCGCCCGTTCCCCTGACGGAGCGCGTCGCGGGCCACCGGGCCGCCATCGAGGCGGTGGCCCGGCCCCTCGATCCGGAGGACGACGACCCCGCCTGGGCAGCCCTGTCGCGCGTTCTGGAGGACATCGCCGGGGGCGCCGAGCACGGCCCCGCGCTCGGGCTGGCGGACTATGCGGACATGGTCGCCCCGCTGCTCTCCGGCGAGATGGTGCGCCCGGCGGCGGCGGACGCGCTCCCCATCCGCATCCTCGGTCCCCTGGAGGCGCGCCTCGTGGCGCTGGACCGGGTGGTGCTCGGCGGTCTCGTGGAGGCGAGCTGGCCGCCCCAGACCCGCTCCGATCCCTGGCTGTCGCGGCCCATGCGGGCGGCGTTGGGGCTCGACCTGCCGGAGCGGCGCGTGGGCCTGTCCGCCCACGATTTCGCCCAGGCGGCCGGCGTGCCGGACCTGTTCCTCACCTATGCCGGCAAGACCGAGGGCGCCCAGAGCGTGCCTTCCCGCTTCCTTCAGCGGCTGCGCACGGTGGCCGGGGCGGCGCGCTGGGAGGCCGCGCGCGGCCGTGGCGAAGGCTGGCGCGCGGCAGCGGCGGGGCTCGACCGGGCGGAACCGGTGCCGCGCGTGGCGCAGCCCGCGCCCGCGCCGCCTGTGGCGCTGCGCCCCCGGCGCCTGTCCGTCACCGAGATCGAGACGCTGCTGCGCGATCCCTATTCCATCTTCGCGCGCCACGTCCTGAACCTTCAGCCCCTCGACCCTCTGGATGCCCTGCCGGGCGGGGCGGAGCGGGGAACGGCGCTGCATGACGCGCTCGGCCGCTTCGCCACCGCCTATCCCGAGGCGCTGCCCGACGCGCCGCTGGAGAAGCTGCTGGTGCTGGGGCGCGAGGCGTTCGCCCGGCTCGCGGTCTTCCCCGCCGAGCACGCCTTGTGGTGGGCGCGGTTCGAGCGGGTGGCGGGCTGGTTCATCGAATTCGAGCGCCGCCGCCGTCCCGGCCTGCGGCGCATCGCGGCGGAAACCGGCGGCTCGCTGGAGCTTTCCCTTCCCGGCGGCCCGTTCAAGCTCACCGGCAAGGCCGACCGCATCGACCTCCTGCGCGACGGGCGGCTCGCCGTGCTCGACTACAAGACCGGCACGGCCCCATCCGCCGCGCAGGTGCGGGCGCTCTCGCCCCAATTGCCGCTGGAGGCGGCCATGGCCGCGCGCGGCGCCTTCAAGGACGTGCCCGCCGCCGAGGTGGCCGACTTCCTCCATGTAGAGTTGCGCGGGGGCGCGGAGCCGGGCCGCGAGAAGCCCGCCATCGGCAAGGGCATGACTGCCACCGCCATCGCCGACGAGGTGCTGGGCAAGCTGGTGGACCTGCTCGCCGCCTTCGACGAACCGGCCCAGGGCTATCGCGCTCTGGCCGCGCCGCAATGGCGGGGGCGCTTCGGCCCCTATGACCATCTTGCCCGGGTGAAGGAATGGAGCCTCGGGGCGGACGGGGAGGAGGGCGCATGACCGGCCAGACACCCAAAAGCGCGCTGCCCACCGGCCCGCTGCCCACCGGCCCTTTGGCCGAGGCCTCCCGCCGCCAGGGCGAGGCGTCCGCGCCCGGCCGTTCCGCCTGGGTGTCCGCCAATGCGGGCTCGGGCAAGACCCATGTTCTGGCCCAGCGGGTGATCCGCCTCATGCTGGCGGGCACGCCGCCGGGTCGCATCCTCTGCCTCACCTATACCAAGGCCGCCGCCGCCAACATGGCGAACCGGGTGCTCACCATCCTGGGGCGCTGGGTGGCGCTGGACGACGGCGCGCTGGATGCCGAATTGCTGCGCATGGAGGGCACCCCGCCCACCCGCGACGCACGGGAGCGGGCGCGCCGCCTGTTCGCCGCCGCGCTGGAGACGCCGGGCGGCCTGAAGATCCAGACCATCCATGCCTTCTGCGGCGGCCTGCTGCATCGCTTCCCGTTCGAGGCGGGCGTGGCGGCGGGCTTTCGCGAACTGGACGAGGCCGGGCGCCTTGACCTCATGGCCCGCATCCGCGCCGACCTTGTGGTGGAGGCGGCGCAGGCGCCGAACGGAACCCTCGGCCGGGCGCTGGCGCGCCTCATGGAGGAGAAGAGCGACGCGGGCGTCGATGCGCTGCTGGAGGCCGCCATCGCTCTGCGCGCCGAGATATTGCCCCTGGCCGAGGACGAGGCGGACGCCCGCGCGCGTCTGGCCCGCGTGCTGGGGCTGGAGCGGGGTGAGGATCGCGCCAGCGTGGAGGCGCGCATCCTCGCGGGCGGCCCCCTGCCGCGCGCCCGCTGGAGCGAGGCGGCGGATCTCCTGCTGTCGGGGACGGTATCCGACCAGAAGCTGGGCGCGTCGCTCGTGGAGGCGGCGGAGGCCGTCGACCGGCGCGAGGCGCTGGCGGCCTATCTCTCCGTCTTCCTCACGGACAAGGGGGAGCCGCGCAAGTCGATCGCCACCAAGGGGCTGCGTGCCCGCGCGCCGGACCTCACGGAGCGCCTCGACGAGGAGAAGGAGCATGTGGCGCGCCTCGTGGAGACGTTGCGCGCCTGCGTGATCCTGGAGCGCAGCGTCGCCGCCCTGACCCTCGCGGCCGCCTGCGCCACCCGCTACGAGGCGGCCAAGGCGGAGCGGGGCCTCTTGGATTTCGACGACCTCATCGCCCGCACCGCCGCGCTGCTGAACCGCGTTCCCGCCTCCTTCGTGCACCTGAAGCTGGACCGGGGCATCGACCACGTGCTGGTGGACGAGGCGCAGGACACCAGCCCTGCCCAGTGGGACGTGGTGCAGGGGCTCGTGGCGGATTTCTTCGCCGGGGAGGGCGCGCGGGGCGCGCTCTCGCGCACCCTGTTCGTGGTGGGCGACGAGAAGCAGTCCATCTTCTCCTTCCAGGGCGCGGACCCACGCGCCTTCGGGGCCATGCACGGCCGGGTCGCCCGCGCGGCCGGGGAACAGGCGTTCCGGGACGTGACGCTGCCCCATTCCTTCCGCTCCGCCCCCGGCGTGCTGGAGGCGGTGGACCGGGTCTTCACCTCCACCGACGCCCATGCCGGGCTGGTGGCCGAGGGGCCGCCCCCGCCCCATGCGGCGATCCGCGCCGACGCGCCCGCCCTCATCGAAATCTGGCCCACCACGACGCCCACGCCGCGCCCCAAGCTGGACGACTGGCGCCGTCCGCTGGACGAGGTGCCGGTGGACGACCCGGTGAACATCCTCGCCCGGCGCATCGCCGCCTTCGTGCAATGGGGCATCCGCGAGCGCCTCGCCATCCCCTCGCGGGGCGGCCGGCCCATGCAGGCGCGGGACGTGATGGTTCTGGTGCGCCGCCGGGGCAAGCTGTTCGAGGCCGTCATCCGCGCCCTGAAGGGGGCGAGCGGCGTGGAGGTGGCAGGTGCCGACCGCCTCGTGGTGGCGGACCACATCGCCGCCCTCGACCTGATGGCGCTGGGCGACGCGCTGCTCTCGCCGGATGACGACCTGTCGCTCGCCGCCATGCTCAAGAGCCCCCTGTTCGGCCTCACCGACGACGACCTCCTCGCCCTCTGCCCCGGCCGGGAGGGGCGGCTGCGGGCGGCGCTGGCGCGCGAGCCGCGCTTCGCGGGCATCGTGGAGACGCTGGCGCGCTGGGAGGTGGAGGCCCGCGCGCTGCGCCCGTTCGACTTCTACGCCCGCGTCCTCGGCCGCGACGGTGGCCGCCGGGCCGTCCTCGCCCGGCTGGGCGCCGAGGCGGGCGACGTGCTGGACGAGTTTATGGCCCTGGCGCGCAGCTATGAGGCGGGCGAGCCCGCGAGCCTGCCGGGCTTCCTCGCCTTTCTGCGCCGGGGCGGCGCGGAGACCAAGCGCGACATGGAGAGCGGCCGCGACGAGGTGCGGGTGATGACCGTGCACGGCGCCAAGGGCCTGGAGGCGCCCATCGTGATCCTGGCGGACACGGTGGATGCCCCGCGCCCCCGCCTGCCGGGCGGGCTGCTCGCGGTGCCTGACACGGACGGCGCCCTGGTCCCCGTTTTGGCGGGCCGCAAGGAGGAGGACCCGCCCGCTCTGGCGCAGGCGCGCGCCGCGGCGGCGGCCCGCGAGGCCGAGGAATATCGCCGCCTGCTCTATGTGGCGCTGACCCGCGCGGAGGATGCCCTGGTCATCTGCGGCGCCGAGACGCGCCTCGCCGGTGCCGACAAGCCCCACGCGCGGGCCGAGGGGTGCTGGTACGACCTCGTCAACGACGCGCTGGCCGGGGAGGCGACGACGGTGGAGACGGGCTATGCGGAAGGGCCGGTCCTGCGCTGGCGCCGGGCGGAGCCGTTCGCCACAAGCGCCGTGCCGCCCGCGCCCGCTCTGGCTTCGGCGTCCGGGATCCTGTCGCTGGGGGCGATCCATGTTCCCGAGCCCCGGCAGCGGCTGCGCCCCTCCCGGGCGCCTGGGGGCGGCATTCCCGGCGAGGCCCGGCCCCCCTCGAACTTCGCCACTGCGGGCCGTGCCGACCCGGATTTGCCGCCGGCGGTGAGGGGCGACCTGATCCACCGGCTCCTGGCGGGCCTGCCGGACCTGCCGCCCGCCGACCGGGCGGCGGCGGGCCTGCGGCTTCTGCGGCAGGCCGCGCCGGGGCTTTCGGACGCGCACGAACAGGCGCTGCTGCGGGAGGCGCTGGACGTGGTGGCCCATCCCGCCCTCGCGCCGCTGTTCGCGCCGGGCAGCCGGGCGGAAGTGCCCGTCGCCGCGATGTGGCAGGGTGCGGACGGGCGGTCCGTGGAGGTGTCGGGGCGCATGGACCGCATCGCCCGCCTGCCGGACCGCCTGCTCATCGCCGACTTCAAGACCGATCGCGTGCCCCCGGTATCGGGGGGTGGGGCGGCGCGGGCCCATGAACTTCAGCTCGGCCTTTATGCGGCGGCGCTTCGTCGCGCCTTCCCGGGACTCAGCATCTCGGCACTTCTGGTGTATACGAAGGGTCCAATAATACTAGAAATCGAGGCGTCGCGCCTTAAGGCCGCGGCGGCGGAGAGCGAAGCCGGCTCCCTGCCCTGATGGCGGTCACGAGGTCGCGACTTCGCCTTGACGCATAGGGGAGGGGCTACCTAGGTTGGGAGGAACGTTGTTCCGCGTTCGCCCGAGAGGTGTCCCATGTCTGTTGAAAAAGTGTCCGATCAGTCCTTCGAGCAGGACGTCCTGAAGTCGGGCGCTCCGGTTGTGGTCGATTTCTGGGCCGAGTGGTGCGGCCCATGCCGCATGGTGGCGCCCATCCTCGACGAGGTGTCGGGCGAGCTGGGCGAAAAGATCAAGATCGTGAAGCTCAACGTGGACGAGAACCCGGAAACGGCTTCCAAGTACGGGATCATGTCCATTCCCACGCTGCTCCTGTTCAAGGATGGGAAGATCGCCTCGCGCCAGGTGGGCGCGGCACCGAAGGCGAAGCTCGTCCAATGGATCAACGGAGCCATCTGAGGCGCAAGCCGAACTGAGCGAGGCGGGCAGGGGCCCGCCTCTTTCATTTGCCGGGGGGCAATCGTGAACTGTTTCCGCCATGCGTGCCGGGGGGCGACGCAGCGATGACCGAGCCGCACCAGCCTGCGCCCGCGGGGGGAACGCCGCCCGGCCCGACTCCTCCTTCGACTCCGGCGCCAGCCCGGCGCAAGCCTTTGCCGTATCGTATTCTCAGCATCTGCGCTCGGGGGCGAGGAGCCGGGACTATGACACTGGCGAACGAGGAACTCAGTGAAGCATGGGGGGATTTGTCCACGCCCACCATGCGGATGCTGAGCGGCCGGACCGGAGCCTCGCGCCTTCTGGTGCGCGGCGCCTATGTGCCGGTGCTCACCGGCCTGATCATCGCCGCCGTGCTTTGTATCCAAGGATACATGCTCTGGCAGTCCCGCCAGGAGGCGTGGAACCGCGCGCTTCATACCGGCGAGAACATTGCCCGCACGCTTTCGGACTCCATCGCCAAGAACCTGGAAGTGGTGGAGGTGAACGTCACCGGCGCGCAGAGCGTGCTGGAGAGCGGCGACTTCGATAGCCTGCCCCAGCGCCAGCGCGACCTCATCCTGTTCGACCGGACGGTTCCCGCGGACCTGCTCAACGTCATGCTGGTCATCTCGCGCAAGGGCGAGGTGATGCTGGAACTGGGCGGCCTCGCGCCTTCGCCGGTCAATCTCGCGGACCGTGATTATTTCCTGGTCCATATGCGCCGCAACGTGGGCACCTATCTGAGCCAGCCCTTCCGCAGCCGGTACCGCAGCGGCGACCCCACGGTCGCCATGAGCCGCAGGGTCAACGGCGAGGACGGCGCGTTCAACGGCGTGGTCATGGCGGGCGTGCGCCTCGCCTATTTCCGCTCGCTGCTGGAGAATGTGCGCCTCGGGCCGGATAGCTCCATCTCGCTCCTGAGCACCACCGGCACGGTGCTCATGCGCTCCCCCTCCACGGACGGGGAGGGCAATGTGGGAACCGAGGTGCAGCATGGTGGCGCCCTCGACCGCATGCTGGCCTATTCCGAGCCGTTCGTGGACCAGGGCCTGCTGGACGGGCAGGAGCGGCTCTATGTCTACCAGCGGGTGGCGGGCTTTCCGCTGATCCTCGCCGTGGGCCTCGCCACGGCCGATGTCTATGCGGAGTGGAACCGGCAGGCCCTGACCTTCGGGTCGCTGAGCATCGCCTTCTGCGTGGCCCTGGCCTTCCTGGTGCGCGGCCTGCAGCGCGGCCTGATCCGCAGCACGGAGATGGAGGAGCTTCTGAAGAAGATGTCCCTCACCGACGTGCTCACCGGCCTGCCCAACCGCCGCGCCTTCGACGACCGCCTGGATTCAGAAGTGCGCCGCATGGCCCGCGAGGGCCGTCCCATGGCGCTGCTGCTGGTGGACGTGGATCATTTCAAGACCGTCAACGACACCTACGGCCACCTGAACGGCGACCGGCTGCTGCGCATGCTCGGCCGCCAGATCCAGCGTTCCGTGGGCCGGCCGGGCGACGTGGCGGCGCGCTTCGGCGGCGAGGAGTTCGCGGTCCTGCTCCCCGACACGGACATGAAGGGCGCGCGCTACATCGCCGAGCGCATCCGTTCGGACGTGGAACGCTGTTCCATGACGCTGGAGAGCGGCCAGCGCCTCTCGGCCACCGTCAGCATCGGCATCGTCAGCTCCGAGCCGTCGGGCCGCGATGCGCCCCAGTCCCTGGTGAAGCTTGCCGACGAGGCCCTGTACGAAGCCAAGGCCAAGGGCCGCAATGCCGTGGTGTGGCGGGACGTCTCCGCCGCTGCCGCGTCGGTCCCGCCCGCCGCAGCCCTGACCCTGCCCCAGACGCCACCCTCCCAGGCGCCTTCGGCGGCCTGATGCGCTGACCCGCCCGGCCCGGGACGGGACCGGCGCGGAGCGTGGAGCCGGGCGCGGCATGGCGCGCGCGCCGTCAAGGCAGCATGGGCCGCGCTGTCTTCTCTCTCATGTTGGACTGCCGGCGTGCTCCGCCGCGGGCCGCGCGTCACTCCTCGTCCAGCGTCTCGTGGACCGGCGCCCAGAACAGGATGCGGGCGCGGGCGAAGGCGACGGAGCGCTGGAGCGCGATGCCCATGAAGGCCAGGAGAACCAGGGCCGCCAGGGAGCCGGCGATGTCCAGCGCGGCGTTGCGGCTGAGAATCAGCACACCGAGCCCCGAATTGCCGCCCACGAACTCGCCCACCACGGCGCCGAGGATGGAATAGACCGCCGCCATCTCCAGCCCGGCGAACACATAGGGCAGGGCGCCGGGGAATTTCACGAGGCGGAACGTGGTCCAGCGGCTGGCCTTCAGGCTGGCCATCAGCTCCACCCGGTCCTTCTCCACGCTGGCAAAGCCCGCCGCCGTGTTGATGAGAAGGGGGAAGAAGGTGAGCAGCACGCCCAGCAGGATCTTGGATTCGATGCCGAACCCGAACCACACCACGAACAGCGGCGCCAGCGCCACCTTGGGCACGCTCTGGAGACCGATGACGTAAGGCAGGATCAGCCGCCGCACGCCCTTGAACTCCACCACCAGCGCGCCCGCCACGATGCCCAGCAGGCTGCCGAGCACGAAGGAGGACAGCGCCTCCACCAGCGTCGTGAAGATGTTCACGTAATATTGGGACGGCGACAGGAAGGGCGGGGCGAAGCCGCGCACCAGCGCCATGAAGATCTGGGAGGGCTGGGGGAACACATAGTCCGGCACCTGGAACCAGCGCAGTGCGTATTCCAGCGCGACCACCAGGATGGCGAAGGAGATGAGGCCGAGATGCCGGTCCACGAGCCGCCGCAGCGAGAAGGCGGGGCGGGCCGTGTGCCCCTCGCCCCGGGCATGGGTGTCAATCGACATGGGGACGGTCCTTTGCACCGATGCCGAACAGGCCGCGGATGTGCCGCACGGTCTCCGCGAAAGCGGGTTCCGACATGGTGTCGAGGTCGCGCGGGCGCGGCAGGTCGACCGCGATTTCCTCCACGATCCGTCCCGGGCGCGGGCTCATGACCAGAACCCGGTCGGCCAGGAAGACCGCCTCGGGAATGGAATGGGTGATGAGGAAGATGGTCTTCCCGCTCTCGCGCCAGATGCGCTGAAGCTCGAGATTCATGGTGTCGCGCGTCATGGCGTCGAGCGCGCCGAACGGCTCGTCCATGAGCAGGATGGAGGGGTCGTGGAGCAGGGCGCGGGTAATGGAGCAGCGCTGCTGCATGCCGCCGGAAAGCTCGCCCGGATAGGACCCGGCGAACTGCTCCAGCCCCACCATCTTCAGGAGGTCGCGGGCCCGGGCCTCGGCCGCTTTCGCGTCGAGGCCCAGAACCTGCGCCGGCAGCATCGTATTCTGGAGGACCGTGCGCCAGGGCAGAAGCACGGGGGCCTGGAAGACGAGGCCGAGCCGGTTGGCCGCGTCGCTTGGCGGCCGCCCCCTGACCGCCACCGTGCCCACGGAATGCGGGACGATGCCGGCGAGGATCTTGAGGAGGGTGGACTTGCCGCATCCGGACGGACCCACGATGCAGACGAACTCGCCCTCCTGAACGGTGAAGCTGATATCGTCGAGCGCCAGCACATGGCCTTCGCGCTTCGAGCGATAGGTCTTCGTCAGCCCCTTCACCTCGATGGTCGGGACGGACGGGGCTGTCGCGGCCCGCGCGGCGGAACCGCTCTCGGGCCTGTCGGGGAGGCGCGCTACGGCGTCTCGCGCATGCATGGTTCCGAGTTCCCCTTTTTTATTTGGTACCCCGGCGCCGACCGAAGCCGGCGCCGCAGCAGAAACGTGGCAGCGGACCGCTCAGGCGACCGCGCGCACGGTGTTGCGCAGGATGCCGACCCCTTCCACCTCGGCCTCGACCACATCCCCGTCCACGAGCCAGCGCTGGGGCGTCATGCCGAGCGCGACGCCCGCCGGCGTGCCGGTGGCGACGATGTCGCCGGGCTCCAGGGTGAGGCCCTGGGACAGGACGGAGACGATGGTGGCGACGTTGAACAGTAGGTCGGCGGTGCTGGAATCCTGCCGGGTCTCGCCGTTGACCCGCAGCGTGACGCGCCGCCCGGAGGGATCGCCGAAGGCGTCGGCGGTGACGATCCAGGGGCCGATGGGGCAATAGGTGTCGAGGCCCTTGCCCTTGAACCATTGGTGGTGGCGCTTCTGGAGGTCGCGCGCGGTCACATCGTTGAGCACCGTGTAGCCGAACACGGCGGACATGGCCTCCTCCACCGGGATGTCCCGGCAGGTCTTGCCGATCACCAGGGCCAGTTCCACCTCATAGTCGAGCTGCTGCGTGAGGCGGGTATCGAGGCGGATGTCGCTGTCCGGGCCGGTCACGGCGGTGACGGGCTTGGAGAAGAATTCCGGCACCGTGGGGAAGACCAGAGGAACGCCGCGCGCGCGGGCGCCTTCCTCGATATGGGCCTTGTAGTTGCGGCCCACGCAGAAGACGTTCTTGGCGGGCCGGGGAATGGGCGCCAGCAGGGTGAGGCCGGCCAGCGGCACCCACGCGTCCGCCGGGGCGGCATCCACCAGGGCGCGCAGCGCCGAGAGCGCGGCGTCGCCGCCCGTGATCACCGCCTGCATGCTGTCCGGGCCGCCGGCGGCGGCCACGTCCAGCAGCCGCTCGCCGTCCACGATGCCGAGCGCGGGGGCGCCGGACTTGGAGAAGGTCGCGAGGCGCATGATTATTCCTTCACCGTCGTGAAGGCGGCCGGGATGTGGAATTCCAGGAAGCCGGCGGAGGTGATGCCGTCCGCGCAGCGCAGGGCATGGATGTCGCCGGCGCGGAACACCGTGGCATCGCCCGGCTTCACCACGATTTCCTTGCCGTCCACCACGAAGGTGATGGCGCCTTCCAGCAGGACGAACATGCTTTCGGCGTCCGGATGGTGATGCAGCGGCGTGACCGTGTCGCGCTCATATTCCACGATCATGGCGTGGCCGCGCTGCGACTTGGAGGCTTCCTTGCTGACGATGTAGTAGCGCTTCTTCTTCTGCTCCGGCACCACCACCAGAGGCAGCTCGGCGCGCGGGCGGACCGCGACGCCGCCGGTGAAGCCGGAGAGGCCCGTCGTGGCGCCCTTCGGCGGGGCCAGAACGCGCAGCACCTGCGTCTCGCCGTCGAACACGTTGGCGACGGCGTAGAGGGTCTTCTCCTCGATGACGGCCGCCGCCTGGAACGGCAGGTCGCTGTCGGCGCCCTCCACGCTCAGGCGGGCCGCGCCGCGCACCACGAACAGATAGCAGTCGGACCCTTCGGGCGCCGTCTCCTCAAACACCGCCCCTGCGGCTAGAGTGAGGATCTCGGCCTCCATCCACTGGGTCTGCCCCCCGGTCACCGAGGCGCGAACCACACCAGGACCCACGCTTTCACCCGGCAATTCGGTCAGCGTCACCACTCGTGCCATGCGCAATCTCCCTCGCCAGCCCGCACCGTGCCTTTATCCAAGGCTGGCCTTCAAATTGTGCATGCCTTGAGGTAGATGTCAAAACGGACGTTTGAAATAGTTGCGCACATGAGCACACATTCCCCAGCCAAGCGATCGCCCAGGGTTTCCGCAGGATCCGCGTCCGGGACGGCGGGTCGAGGCACACGGGCGGCCCCGCCCGCCGTCGCGCCGGACCCCGCGCCTGCCCCCGAGGCCGCTGCCGTTCCCAAGCGCAGGGGCGGTCGCAAGCCCGCTGCCTCGGCCGCGCAGAAGGAGGCCGCAAAAGGGAGCGCGCGAGCGCCGGCGGACAGCGGCGAGGCGGTGACTTCGGCCGGCGTCTACGATCCCGCCGAGACCCGAAACCGCCTTCTGGACACGGCCGAGGCCCTGTTCGCCGAGCACGGCTTCAACGGCGTCTCCATGCGCACCATCACCGGCGCGGCGGGGGTCAATCTCGCGGCGGCCCATTACCACTTCCAGAGCAAGGAAGGGCTCTACCGCGCCGTGTTCGCGCGCCGGGTGGGCCCCATGAACGCCGAGCGGGAGCAATTGCTCCAGGCCTGCATCGAGGCGTACGAGCGCACCGGGCAGCTCGATCCGGCCGCCGTTCTGGATGCCTTCATCGGCCCGGCCATCCGGGTGAGCAACGAGCCCGGAGCCGACAATTTCCGCCGCCTCTCCGGCCGCTCCTCCGCCGATCCCTCCCCGGAGGTGCGGCGGGTGGTTTACGAATTGTACGACGAGGTGGCCGAGCGCTTTGTGGACCTGCTGGTGAAGGCGTGCCCGCACCTCACCCGCGAGGACCTGTTCTGGCGCCTCGCCTGCGCCTATGGCGCGATGATGTATGTGCGCGCCGACAGCGGCCGCCTCCAGCGGCTGCTGGGGAATGAGTTCATCATGTCCGACAGCGCCGCAGCCATGCGCCATCTCATTCCCGTCCTGGCGGCGGGCTTCGCGCTGCCTTCCCTCGCCGCGCCCACCAAGGCGCCGCGCCGCCCGTCCGGCAAGGCAGCCGCCCCATCTACGACGCCCGCACCTCGCAAGAAGAAGACGAGCACGCCATGAAATTCCGCGATCTCTTCGGCCCCGGCCGCTCCACCGTCCATGCCACGGGCGCCATGGCGGCGACCTCCCACCCGCTGGCGACCTCCACCGCGCTCGACGTGCTGCGCGACGGCGGCAACGCGGTGGATGCGGGGCTCGCGGCCTGCGCGGTCCTGGCGGTGGTGGAGCCGCAGATGACCGGCATCGGCGGCGACTGCTTCTGCCTGCTGGCGAAGAATGGCCAGGGGCCGGTGATCGCCTATAACGGTTCCGGCCGCGCCTCCGCCGGGGCGCGCCTCGCGCGCTTCCAGGCGGACGGCATCACCGCCATCGATCCGCTCGGCCCGCACGCCGTGACCATTCCCGGCGCCATCGAGGCGTGGCACCGCCTCGCCGCCGACCACGGCACCATTCCGCTCTCGACCCTCCTGGAGCCCGCCGCGCGCTATGCCAGCGAGGGCCACCCCATCCACGAGCGGATCGTGTTCGACCTGAACTCCTTCCTCGCCAAGGTGCGCCGCGCGGAGGGCTTCGCCGCGCTCATCCTGGATGACGGAGAATTGCCCCGGCCCGGGCGCCTCTACACCAACCGGGCGCTCGGCCAGAGCCTGCGGGACATCGCCAAGGGCGGGGTGGAGGCGTTCTATCGCGGCCCGATCGCCGCGCACCTGGCGGATTTCCTCGCCGCGCGCGGCGGCTTCCAGACCCGCGACGACTTCGCCGCGCACAAGGGCAATTACGTGGAGCCGGTGAGCGCCGAGTATCGGGGCCACACGGTCTATCAGTGTCCGCCCAACGGGCAGGGCATCATCACCCTGCTTCTGCTGCGCATCCTCTCCCACCTGGATGTGGCGGCGGACGCGCCGGAGAGCCCCGAGCGCTTCCACAAGCTCATGGAGGCCGCGCGCATCGCCTTCTCCATCCGCGACGCGTGGCTGGCGGACCCGGAACATTATCCCGTGCCCTGGGAGCGCTTCCTGTCGGATGCCTTCACCAAGCAGGCTGCGGCGCGCATCCGGCCCGACGCGGTGCTCGATGTGAGCCAGCCGGACGACCTGCCGGAGCACAAGGACACGGTCTACCTGACCGTGGTGGACCGCGACCGGACGGCCTTCTCGCTCATCAATTCCATCTTCGAGCCGTTCGGCAGCGCGCTCTACGAGCCGCAGACCGGCATCCTGCTGCACAATCGCGGGCGGTCCTTCTCGCTGAAGGAGGGCCATCCCAATTCCATCGCGCCGGGCAAGCGGCCCATGCACACCATCATTCCCGGAATGGTGATGAAGGAGGGGCGGGTGCTCTATTCCTACGGCGTCATGGGCGGCCACTTCCAGCCCGTGGGCCATGCGACGCTGCTCTCCAACCTCATCGACTACGGCATGGACATGCAGCAGGCGGCAGACGCGCCGCGCGCCTTCCCGCAGGACGGCAAGGTGATGGTGGAGCATACCCTGCCCCTGGCGACGCGCGAGCGCCTCGCCGAGATCGGCCATGTGGTGGAACTGCGGGCCGATCCCATCGGCGGTGCGCAGGCGATCCGCATCGATCCGCAGACCTCGGTGCTGTCCGGCTGCTCCGACCCGCGCAAGGACGGCTGCGCGCTGGGATTCTGATCCCGCGCGGGCGGCGCGTGATTTCCTCGGAAGAATGTCAAACGTCCGTTTGACATTCTTCCGAACCTACCCCAGCCTTCAGCCCAAGGTCTCGAAGCCGCGGAGCCGGACCGGTCAGCAGCAGCGCACGGAACCGGCTCCCAGGAGGATCGCAAAAGGCCGCAAACCAGAGCTGGGAGCAAGACACGTATGCCGCTGATCGGAAAGTCCCTGGCCCGCCTAGCGGGCGCCCTGTCGCTTCCCCTGGCCGTGTGTACGGCCGCGCCCGCCTTAGCCCAGGTGCCGGAGCCGGTCATCGGGGTGTCCTCGCGCAGCTTCAATCCCGGCTTCTCCAACATGTGGATCGGCACCAGCATGGGGCTGTTCGGCAGCGCCATCCTGCCGAAGTCGGTGGGCACGCAGGGGGCGGCGGAGAATCTCCAGCTCATGCTCTCCGGCCAGATCACCATGAGCACCGGCACCCAGGACATCATCCTGAATTCGGCGGCCGAGGGCCGGAAGCTTCCGGCGGTCATCCCCTGCGTCTATCTGCGCGGCGTCCTACATCGCATCTCGGTCGTGCCCGGCAGCGACATCACCTCCTACGCGGCGCTGAAGGGCAAGAAGATCGGCGTGCCGACCCTGGCCTATGGCGGGGTGGGCTACCTGAAGTTCGCCCTTCGCCATGCGGGCATCAGCGCATCCGACGTGACGCTCCTGCCCGTGGGCGACGGCCAGCAGGCGGCGGCGGCGCTCACCTCGGGCCGCGTGGATGCGCTGCTGAATGCCGACGTGGACGTGGTGCGCCTCAAGACGCTGGGCATCGACGTGCGGGTGCTTGAGCCGCCGGCCAACATGAAGAACGCCGCCACCGCCTATGTCTTCGCCTTCCAGCGCCCCTGGTTCGACGGCCACAAGACCGAAGCGCTGGAGATGCTGAAGGGCATGATCCGCTCCATCATCGTGATGACGGAGAATCCCGAGGCGGCGGTGCGGGTGAGCTATTACATGTACCCGGCGTCGGTCCCCACCGGCATCTCCCGCGAGCAGGCCATCTCCGACGCGGTGACCATCATCAACACCCGCGCCCCGCTGATCTCCCGCGACGCCGCCAACAACGACAAATGGTGCTCGTTCTCCAAGGAGAACTGGACCGATTTCGTGGAAATCCTCGGCCTCGAAGGCAAGGTCAACCCGATGGACTTCTACACCGACGAGATGGTGGCGGCGGTGAACACCATCGACGAGGCGGGCCTGCGCAAATGGGCGAAGGCGTTGAAGGTGCCCGAGGGCGACGCCGAGATCGCCAAGTGGCTCGCCGCCCTCAAGCCGCCGCTCTGACCTTTCGGCGGCGCCGGCTCGCGTCGGCGCTGCCGCTCAGAAGGGGGCGATGGCGCCGCTGAGGGCGCCCGCCGCCTCCGCCGCCAGCGGCGCGAAGCGCTTGGCGAAGCTTTCCGGCTCCCATTCCGACAGCGACCCGGCGATATGGACGGCGGCCACCGGGCGCGCCCGGTGGTCGAGTACGGCGCAGGCCACCGCCACTTCGCCGATCAGGCTCTCGTCATAGACGAGGGAATAGCCCTCCCGCCGGGCCTGCTGCACCTGATTGCGGATCTCGTCGGGCGCGGTGAGCGTCTTCGGCGTCAGCGGAACCAGCTCCGAGCGGGCGATGATGCTGTCCACCTCGCCGTCCGAGAGCTTCGCCATGATGGCGCGCCCGCCGGACGAGCAGAAGGTGGGAATCCGCCGGCCGATGAGGGTGGCGAAGAAGGTCTGCCGCTTGCTCTGGCGGCGGATGGCGTAGCAGATGGTCAGGTCGTCGAAGATGGACAGGTCGACGCGCTCGTGGGCGGTCTGCTGAAGCTCGTTCAGCACCGGCACCGCCCGCTCGATGAGCGGCCAGCTCCGCAGGAAGTCGAAGGCGCGGTCGAGCACCTTGGGGCCCAGGCAGAAGCCGCGCCCGTCCAGCCCCTTCCGCAGATAGCCCAGGTGCAGCAGCGTGTAGGCCATGCGCTGCACGGTGCTTTTGTCGAGCTGCGCGAGGTCGCCGATCTCCTGGAGGCTCATGGGCCCCGGATGGGCGGCGAACGCCTCCAGAACCGCGATGCCCTTGCCCAGCGAGTTGACGAACTGGCGGGGGTCGATGGTCACCGGTTCGCCGCGCTCGTCCACCCGCGAGGTGTTGACAAACCCGCTCAAGGGGGCTTCCTTTCCAGATAAATAAAAACGACCGTATTGCGTTTCAATACGCCAATATCAGACGGGGATTACCATGGCAAGCGGCCTCGCAACCGGGCGTCCCGCCCCCTGTTTCCGGCCCCCGCACCGGCCCCTGGCGCCGCGACGGGCCCGGCTGAACGCGGAGATGCGCGCATGACCGACATCCAGACCACAGAGGCCGCGCCGCTCGATACGCCCGCCCGTTCCCGCGCCGGAATGATGCGGGGTCTCGTGGAGCGGTTCGGGCCGTGGCTGCTGACTGCGTTCCTGATCGGATTCTGGGAGTTCGCGGTCCGCTTCTTCAAGATCCCGCCCTTCCTCCTGCCCGCGCCGTCGCAGATCGCGGTGCTCATGGTCAAGGAATGGTCGCTGATCCAGATGCACGCCACGGCCACCATCTCCAGCATGGTGGCGGGCTATGTGTGCGCGGTCTTCTTCGCCTTGACCGTGTCCGCGCTCATGATCCGCTTCCCCCTCATGGAGCGGTGCATCATGCCGATCTTCGTGGCGCTCCAGAGCGTGCCGAAGATCGCCATCGCGCCGCTCATCCTGGTGTGGGTGGGCGCGGGCTTCCATTCGAAGCTCCTGGTGGTCACGGCCATCGCCTTCTTTCCCATCGTCATCAACACCATGACCGGGTTCAAGGAAGTGGACCGGGGGCTGCGGGACGTGTTCACCTCGGTGGCGGCCACCGAGCGGCAGGTCTTTTTCCAGCTCCGGCTGCCCTATGCGATGCCCTATATCTTCGCGGGCCTGCGCATCGCCACCACGCTGGCCGTGCTGGGCGCCATCGTGGCCGAGTATCTCGCGGCCTCCAACGGCCTCGGCTACCTGGTCCTGTCCGGCAGCTTCAACTTCAACACCGCCCGATCCTTCGCCGCCATCATCGCGCTCGCCGTGATCGGCACCACCTTCTTCGGCCTCATGTCGCTCATCGAGCGCCGCCTCTCCTGGAAGCGGCACGCCATGGGCGACCAGACCACCCACGATTAGGAGCCGACCCATGGCCATCATCGCGGACAAGGGCGCGGCTCCGGCATCGGCCGGGACGGGGGCGGGCATCGCCATCTCCAATGTCTCGGTCGTCTACGGGGCCGGCAGCGCCCAGCCGGTCACGGCGCTGAAATCCATCAATCTCCAGATCAAGGACGGGGAGTTCGTCTCGCTCATCGGCCCGTCCGGCTGCGGCAAGAGCACGTTGCTGAAGGTGGTCTCCGACCTGATGCGCCCCACGGCGGGCCAGGTGGCCATCGGCGGCGCCTCGCCCGCGCAATTGCGCAAGGCGGGCCGCCTCGGCCTCGTCTTCCAGCAGGCCAATTTGATGCCGTGGCTGAATATTCGCCGCAACATCGGACTGCTGAAGTCGCTGGTGACGGGCCATGGCGGGACGGTGTCCGGCGACGCGCCCTCCGTGGACGCGCTCCTGGACGTGGTGGGCCTCACCGGCTTCGGGGAGAAATTCCCCCACCAATTGTCCGGCGGCATGCAGCAGCGCGCCGCGCTCGCCCGCGCCCTGGCGCTGGACCCGGCGGTTCTGCTCATGGACGAGCCGTTCGCGGCGCTGGACGAGATCACCCGCGACCGCATGGCCTTCGAGCTGATGCGGGTGTGGCAGCAATACCGAAAGACGGTGCTGTTCGTGACCCACAGCCTGTCCGAGGCGGTGCTGCTGTCCGACCGCGTGGTGCTCATGAGCCCGCGCCCAGGCCGCATCCACCGGGTGATCGACATCGACCTGCCGCGTCCCCGCACGCCGGAGACGCGGCTCACAGACGGCTTCTCCAAGCTGGTGCTGGAGCTCAACCGCGAGCTCTACGAAGTCATGCACTGAAATCCCGCGGACTGGGAAAGGCATAGACGTGATGCGCGCCGTACCTTCTTTGACGGTCGGCGATGATCCGCGCGAGCGCGGGCGCCTGCATGGCGCGCGCTTCGCCGACGACATCGCCTCCAACCTGGAAACCTATCTGAGGCGCTTCGAAGCCTCGGGCCTCGACCGCGACACCGCGTTCCTCGAAGGCAATCGCTGGTATGCCTCCATCCGGCGGCAGAACGAGGACTATGCCGAGGAGATGCGCGGCATCGCCGAGGGCTCGCGCCATGGCGAGCCGGCCATCGCCGTGCTCAACGCCCGCTACGAACTGGCCTTCACCCTGTTCGGCCAGGACGCGGCGCGCAACGAGGCGCTGCGCAAGGAATTGCTGACCGTGGGCCCCGACGGCTGCACCACGTTCGGCCTGCTGCCCCAGGCCACCGCCGACGGCCATACCTGGCTCGGCCAGAACTGGGACTGGCTGGCGGGCGTGCATGACCGGAACTTCGTCCTGCGGGTGCGCCGGCGCAACGGGCCGAGCTTCGTGTGTCTCACCGAGGCGGGCATCGTGGGCGGCAAGATGGGGGTCAACGAGGAGGGCATCGGCCTCGTGGAGAACGGCCTCGCGTCGTCCCAGGACGGGGTGAACCCCTATGAGAAGCCGTTCCATGTCCGGTGCCGAGAGGTGCTGGACGCCGGCCGCTTCGACAATGCGCTGCGCCCCGTGGTGGACACCCGCCGCACCTGCTCGGCCAATTTCGTCGTCGGCCATGCGGACGGCGAGATCATCGACATCGAGACCTCGCCGAACCACCTGACCTATCTCCATCCCGAGGACGGCATCGTCACCCATTCCAACCATTTCGTGGGAACGGGCCATGGCGAATCGCAGATGGAGAAGATCGCGCCCAACACGCTCTATCGCGCCTCGCGCATCCGCCGCCTGCTGCGCAATTCGGCCGGGGGCATCACCTTCGACGACATGCGGCGGGTGACGCAGGACCATTTCGGCCATCCCAACGCCATCTGCCGCCATCCCGACGAGAGCCAGCCGGAAGCCAAGCGCACCATGACCACCGGCGCGGTGCTCATCGACCTCAATGCCCGGGTGATGCACGTGGCCAACGGCCCGCCCTGCACCTACCCCTATGTGCCCTTCACCATCGACGGGGAGGAATAAGAAGATGCATCCCGCGATCCCGGTCCCGCCGTCTCCCATCACGGAGCGGCCCTTCTCCCGCATGGACGAGCCGTTCCCCTGGCCGAACGGCGCGCGCTGCGCGGTGATGCTCACCTTCGACTTCGACGCGGAGACCCTATGGTTCTCGCGCGACCCGGAGAATGCCCGCCGCCCCGGCATCCTCAGCCAGGGCATCTATGGCGGCCGGGTGGGTGTCCACAAGGTGCTGGACCTCATGAAGGAGGAGGGCACGACCGCCACCTTCTTCACCCCGGGCTGGACCATCGAGCGCTACCCCCAGGCGGTGGAGCGCATCCTGGCCGAGGGCCATGAGTTGGGCCATCACGGCTACCTGCACGAATGGATCGACCCGGACTTCCCGGAAAAGGAAGAAGAGGCCATGGACATGGGCCTCGACGCCATGAAGCGCATCGTCGGCGTGAAGCCCAAGGGCTTCCGCTCCCCGGCGGGCGAGTCCAGCCCCAACATGATCCGCCTGCTGACGGAGAAGGGCTTCCTCTACGATTCCACCCTCATGGACGGCATCGTGCCCTATCGCCACGAACTGGCGGACGGGCGGCCCGGCGTGGTGGAGATCCCCTGGCACTGGTCGCTGGACGACGCGCCCCAGGCGCTGTTCTCGGTGCGCAGCCCGCGCCCCATCATGACCAACAGCCACATCCTCGAAGTCTGGATGGAGGAGTTTCACGAGATCTACCGCTGGGGCGGCCTCGTGGACGTGGTGATGCACCCGCAGATTTCCGGGCGCCCCTCGCGCATCGCCCTGCTGCGCAAGTTCATCCAGGAGGTGCGGCGCTTCCCCGGCGTGTGGTTCGCCACCGGCGCGGAGGTGGCGGAAGCCTATACGGCGGCGGAAGCCGCCCTCAAGACCGGGGCGCGCTGACATGGCGACCCGCACCATCCGCATCGCCATGAACGGCGTGACGGGACGGCTGGGGCAGAACCAGCACCTCGTCAATTCCATCCTCGCCATCCGCAAGGACGGCGGCCTGCCGCTGGCGGGCGGCGATCGGCTCATGCCGGAGCCCATCCTGCTCGGCCGCAACGCCGAGAAGGTGGAGGCGCTGGCCCGGGCGCACGGCGTCGCCGACTGGTCCACCGACACGGCGGCGATCCTCGCCGACCCGTCCGTGGACATCTATTTCGACGTGGCGGCCACCGCCGGGCGCGTGCCGCGCGCCATGGAGGCCATCGCGGCGGGCAAGGCCATCTATCTGGAGAAGCCCATCGCCGACGCGCTGGAGGACGCGCTGACGCTCGCCCGCGCGGCGGACGCGGCCGGGGTGAAGAACGGCGTGGTGCAGGACAAGGTGTTCCTGCCCGGGTTCGCCAAGCTCAAGAAGCTGAAGCAGGCGGGCTTCTTCGGGCAGGTCCTGTCCGTGAAGCTGGATTTCGGCTGGTGGATCTTCGACGGCGAGATGCATCCCGCCCAGCGCTCGTCCTGGAACTACCGCAAGGCCGAGGGCGGCGGGCTGATCCTCGATATGTTCCCGCACTGGCGCTACATGATCGACGGGCTCGTGGCCCCCATCAGCGCCGTCACCTGCCGCCATTCCACCGTCACCCCGCGCCGTCGCGACGAGGCGGGGCGGCCCTATGATGTGGATGTAGAGGACGAGGTGGCCGCCACCTTCGAGCTGGAGGGCGGCGTGCTGGCGCAGGTCACGTCCTCCTGGGCGACGCGGGTGCGGGCCGACGACATGCTGACCCTGAAGGTGGACGGCACGAAGGGCTCGGCGCTGGCGACGCTGCACCGCTGCTTCATCCAGCCGGACGTGGCGACGCCCAAGCCCCTGTGGAATGTGCAGCAGCGCATCGACCGGGACTTCGCCGCCGACTGGCAGGAGGTGCCGGACGTGGACCCCTTCAAGAATTCCTATCGCTGCGGCTGGGAATTGTTCCTGCGCCACGTGGTGGAGGGCACGCCGTTTCCCTCGCCGCTCATCGAGGGCGCCAAGGGGCTCCAACTGGTGGATGCCTGCTATGCGAGCAACCGGGAGCGGCGCTGGGTCGACCTCGCTCCGCTGTCGCTCTGATCGGCGGGCACGGTGCTGCTGCGCGCGCTTGCCGGGTCATGGCCGGGCTTGTCCCGGCCATCCACGCCGCGCCGACCGCGCGGACCTCGAACGGGATTGCCCAGCGGTGGCCCGTGGATGCCCGGGACAAGGCCGGGCATGACGGCCTGCTGCATGCGTCCCAGGCGTGAATGTCGATCGGGCCTAGCCCTCGCCCAGCTTGGTCAGGTCGGTCCTGAGGATGGGCGCATAGGGGTTGCTCGCCACGGAACGGGCGGCGGCACGAACGGCCGCCTCCTTCTCTTCCTGCTTGTTCAGCTCTTCGAGCTGCTTCTTCAGCGGCTCCATGGCCTTCTGGACCGCCTTGAGGGCGTCCTCCAGCTTGCGGATCTCCGCCCGCTGCGCCGCCTCGTCGGTGGCGCGCGTGCCCTTCACGTCCCGAAGCTGCCGCTCCAGTTCCTTTTCCTTCAGGCTGAGCTTGGACAGTTCGGCCGTGGTCGACGGGCGTCCGGTGGGGCCGATGATTCTCAGAATCTTGTCCGCGACGACGACCATGGGCGATCCTCAGGGGCCGGGAGCAGGACGCAGCGTTCTTCATGCCGCTTGCGCGGGGCTGACCTGCGCCGGCTCACGGCGCCTGGAACCCGGCATCGGGCGGCGGTATATCTAAACCAACCTTCCCAAGAGAGGCCACGTCCATGACCACGACGTCCGAACTGAAGAGCCGCCATGTGGCGGCGGTGGCCCACGGGGTCGCCACCAAGGGCATCTATGCCGCACGCGCGGAGAATTCCGAGCTGTGGGACGTGGACGGCAAGCGCTATATCGACTTCGCCGCCGGCATCGCCGTGCTCAATACCGGCCACCGCCATCCCAAGGTGATCGAGGCCGTGCGCGCCCAGGCCGACGCCTTCACCCACACCTGCTTCAACGTGGCCCCGTATGAAGGCTACATCGCGCTCGCCGAGCGGCTGAACGCCATGGCGCCCACGGGCGGGGAAAACCAGTCCATCCTCGTCACCACCGGCGCCGAGGCGGTGGAGAATGCGGTGAAGATCGCGCGCGCCTATACCAAGCGCGCGGGCGTCGTGGCGTTTTCCGGCGCCTTCCACGGCCGCACGCTGCTGGGCATGTCGCTGACCGGAAAGGTGGCGCCCTACAAGCGCAATTTCGGTCCCTTCCCGGCCGAGATCTACCACGTGCCGTTCCCGAACCCATTCATGGGCATTTCCACGGACGACGCCATCGAGGCCATCGAGCGCCTGTTTGCGTCCGACGTGGAGCCGGAGCGCATCGCCGCCATCATCGTGGAGCCGGTGCAGGGGGAGGGCGGGTTCTATGTGGCGCCCGTGGACTTCCTGGTGCGCCTGCGCGAACTGGCGACGCGCCACGGCATCGTCTTCATCGCCGACGAGATCCAGGCGGGCATGGCGCGCACGGGCAGCATGTTCTGCATCGAGCAGGCGGGCATCCAGGCGGACATCATCACCCTCGCCAAGGGCCTCGCGGGCGGCTTCCCGCTGTCGGCGGTGGTGGGGCGCAAGGAGATCATGCAGGCGGCCCATCCCGGCGGCCTCGGCGGCACCTATGCGGGCAATCCCATCGCGGTGGCCGCCGCCCATGCGGTGCTGGACGTGCTGGCGGAGGAAAACCTCTGCGCCCGCGCCACCGCCATCGGCGCGCGCATCACCGACCAGCTCAATGCCATGGCGGCGCGCCAGGGCATGGAGCGCATCGGCGACGTGCGCGGCCTCGGCGCCATGGTGGCGTTCGAGCTGGTGGAGGACCGTGAGACCCGCGCGGCGGCGCCCGCCCTCACCAACCGCATCGTCGAGGAGGCGGAGAAGCGCGGCCTGATCCTGCTCACCTGCGGCACCCGCGCCAACGTCATCCGCATCCTGACGCCGCTGACCATTTCCGACGCGACCCTGGAGGAGGGCCTCGCCATCCTCGAACAGTCCGTGGAAGCGGCCTTCTCGGCCTCTCCCTCTGCCGCCTGAGGCAAAGAAAAGGGCGCGCCGTCCGCACGGCGCGCCCCCTGGGGTCACGATCGAACGCCCCTTCCCCGGCCGGGGAAGGGGCGTTTTGTTATTTCGCGGGGATGACGGGCAGCATCAGGTAGCTCTCGCCCTCGCCGAAATGCAGCGTGTATTCGCCGCCGTAGACGTCCATGGGCCGGTCCACGGGATCGTTGTGGGTGAAGGGGCCGACGCCGTACATCTTGTAGGAATTGTACGGCAGGTCGGCCGGGGTGCCGTCATATTCGTAGTCCTTGCCCCGGATGTTGAGGGCGAGGCGGTAGCCCTTCGGCACCACGATGCAGGTGGGCCACACCTCCACGTCCAGCTCCACCGGCTTGCCCGGCTCCAGCGGCCAGGTCTCGTCATGGGTGTGGTAGGGGCGGTAGGGCAGGGTCTTCGCCGGATCCAGCTTGCGCTGGGACGCGCGCAGCCAGCCGAGGCCGACCGGCGTGCGCGGATCGTTGGAGCCGATGAACACCACTTCCTTGTCCTCCTCGTCATAGACGCGGATGGCGAGGAAGACGTCCGCGTCCTTGGTCTGCGAGGACAGGAACAGCTTGGCGGCGATGGGGCCGGTGATCTCCAGCGGCTCTTCCAGCGGCGGCGTGGTGAAATAGACCCCGTCGCCCATGGCGGCGTAGGTCAGGCTCTCCGTGCCGGCCTCGGGCTTCGTGGTGGTGAGGGTGAGCGTCGCGGGATCGAGATAGAACTTGGTCCACTCCGTGCGGGCCAGCGGCCATTCCTGCTCGTCGCGCAGTACGAATTTCTCGCCGGGATGGCGGATGTTGAGCTGCACCGGCGGCTGCTTGTCCCAGCCGGTGTTCTCGCCCTTCAGGAAGTGGCCGAAGAACTTCTTCTGCAAGGCGAGGCCGTAATTGGAATAGAAGTGCGAAAAGTGCGTGTCGCCGTGCACTTCAAGCCATTTCTGCGTGGTGCCCGCCTGGAGATAGCCCTCGAAATTGCCGCGCGTGTGCAGGCCGACGCCGCCCCAATTGGCGGCGGAGAGCAGCGGCACGTTGATCTTGGAGAAGTCGGACGGCGAGCGGTCCCTGTGGAACTGGTCCACCAGCTTCTTCTCGCGGATGAGGGGCATCAGGTCGATGCGGTTGTTCGCAAGCTCTTCTTCCGACAGGGTTTCCGGCCCGCCCACCGGCTCGCCGGTGACGCGGGAGCGCTTGCCGCGCTCGCCCACGCCGTGCTGCATGGACACCACCTGGCGGGTGTACCAATTGCCCATGAACTCGTTGAGGATGCCGCCGGAGCGGAGCTGCTCGCGGTAGAAGTCCGAATAGCCTTCCCAGATGCACAGGGCCGCCAGGTGCGGCGGCTGGAGCGGGCCCACCTGCCACTGATTCACGGCATAATAGGAGATGCCCGACACGCCCACCTTGCCGTTGGACCAGGGCTGGACACCGGCCCATTCGATGCAGTCGTGCAGGTCCTGGGTCTCCTGCGGGCCCCAGGGGTCGAGGAAGCCGGGCGAGCGGCCGGCGCCGCGGGAATCGATGCGCAGGCAGATGTAGCCGTCCGGCACCCACTTCTCGGGGTCGCACAATTCCCAGCTCTGATAGACGCTGGACGTGCCTTCCAGCACTTCCGGGAAGGAGGCGATCATGCGCGTCCAGGCGCTCTTGTAGCCGTCCTCGAAATGCAGGCCCTTCGCATAGGGGCCGTAATGGAGGATGACGGGATACTGGCCGTCGTCCAGCGGACGGAAGATGTCGGCGCGCAGCACGGTTCCGTCGGGCATGGGGATGGGCGCATCCCACTCGACGCGCATGCCGTCGCGCACTTCGATCTTGTGCTGGTCGTCACTCATGAGGCTGCTCCGCTGGGCATGTGGCGGGCAAGCGCCCGCATTCCCGCGCTTGGGGGCGGGTGGTTCAGGAGAAGGGCGCGCGGTGCCGAAGCACCGCGCGGAAGCGTCAGTTGGTGGGCTTGCGCACCGCCGCGCCCAGCGTCTTGGCGGCATCGGAGGCGTCCACGAACTGGTTCGTGTAGACGCTGGACGGCGCGGGCTTGGTGGGCAGGTCGTCGGAGAGGGAATCGATGGTGGCCGCCCACTTGGCGTCGTTCATCTTGCCGAAGCGCTCGGCATAGTCCGGCGAATTATAGAGGTCGAAGATGATGGCCAGCTTGCGGGTTTCGAGCTTCAGGTCCCGGTCGGGCGCCACCTTGATGACCTCGGCCACCGCCGGCTCCATGTTCTTCTGGGCCCAGAGATAGCCCTGCATGGTGGCGTTGACGAAGCGCTGGACGAGGCCCGGATTGGTCTTCACCAGATCCTCGCTGGTGTAGACGACCGTGCCGTAATTCACGAGGCCGTTGTCCTTCAGGGACATGATGTTCACCGGGAAGCCCTTGTCCTCCAGGGTGAGCGCCTGGCCGAACGAATAGCCCCACAGCGCGTCCACCTTGCCGGCGGCGAGCATCTGCACCTCGGCGCCGCGCGAGACGAGGACGAACTCGATGTCGTCGCGGCTGAGGCCGCCCTTCTTCAGGAGCGGGTCGATCTGGCCCTTCACGTTGGCCTGGAACCAGGTGATCTTCTTGCCCTTCATGTCCTTGGGCGCGTTGATGTTCGAGCTCTTCAAGGTGATGACGGCGATGGGGGTGTCCGGCTGGTCGGCCATGATGGCGACGATGGGCATGCCGCTCGCCTTGGCCTTCACGAAGCCGTCCGCATTGGCGACGCCGAACTGCTCGCGGCCGCTGGCCACCAGCGCCTCGCCGCTCTGGCCGGCGGACGGGGGGCGGATCTCAAGCTCGATGCCTTCCTTGGCGTAGAAGCCCTGGGCGATGGCGGCGAAATACTGGGCGTGCATGGCCCAGGGCGAGAAATTGATGCGCAGCACCACCTTGTCGAGGGCGCTGGCGGGCGCGACCGCCAGCAGCGACGCGCAGGTCATGGCGGCAAGGCCCGCCACCAGTTTCGGCAACGCTTTCATGGATAGCTCCTCCGGATTTCGCGACACAGGGAGGCGCGCCGCGGCGCGCTCCGAACGGCACAAGAGGGAAACGGGCACGGCCCGCGGGCGGGACGGCGGCGAGCCACCGCGCAGCCACGAAAAGCGTTCGTCATGAACACCCCTCTGATAGGAACGTATTGAATTACAATACGATCGTTTTTATTTTTCTCAGAGAAGGGAACGCCACCCCCGGAGCTTTGTCAACCGGCTTTCCTCATGCGGGAACGCGGGCGAGCGCAGGGGGATCCAGCGCGCGGCGCCGGGGGCCGGCGCGCAGCGTCAGGGACACCGGCAGGCCGCAGGTGTGGGCGCGCAGCGGCGAGCGTGTGGGGAGGGATAGGGCCCTGCGGGCCGGGCGTCCCGGCTCCGCCTCATGGGGTCGGGCGCGCGCTCACAGGCGCGTGGCCAGTTCCGCGAGATTGGCCTTGATGCGCGCCACCGCCGCGCGGGTCGGCTCCTCGGCGCCGAAGCGGACGCCCTTCGGGGTGCGCAGGAACACTTCGGCGGCCTGCGTGGACGTCTTCAGGTCGTAGCCGGTCTCCAGCCAGATGGCGTTCCCATAGGCATCGAGCCGCACCAGCGGGCTGGTCTTCGCGAAGAAGCTGTTGGACGCATAGGTGCGGATGCGCACGATCTTGTCGCCGTCGAAATGGACGTGCTGCATGGCCAGCAGATGGTCGTCGCCATAGCGGATGTCGAGGACGATGGAGCCGGTCCCGGTCTCGGCATCGTAGCCGATGGAGGGCACGTCCACCCCGTCGATGATGGCGAACCACCAAGCGTTGTTGTACTCGACGAAGAAGCGCAGCGGCATGCGGTTCTCGTCCGAGAGCGTGGTCTGGAGATAGCCCTGGTCGGCGTCGAACAGGTCCATGTCGAAATGGCAGTTCCGGTACATCTCGCGGAACCGACGCAGCATCTCGATCCGCGCGCCGCTGTGATCTGTCTCACCGGCCATGTGGTGTCGTCCTTCCCGTCCGTTGAAGCTGAGGTCCGCGCACGCCGGGGATCAGCGCCTGCGGGCGCGCGCCAGCGCGGCACTGGCCGGAGCCTAGAGACTGATAGAGCACGTTCCGGGCAAAGTGGATGGGAATGTGCCGGGTGATCCTCCCCGTGGCGGGCGGCGCCGGGAGCAAAAGAAAAGGCCGCCGCCCGGAGGCGACGGCCCGTGATCCTCAGTGCCGGGCAGGCGCGGCTATTTCTTCACCAGCGGGCAGGTGGAGAGGGCTAGCGGCTGGAATGCCTGGTCGGCGGGGATGGTGGCGAGCAGCTTGTAATAGTCCCACGGCGCCTTGGATTCCGCCGGGGTCTTCACCTGGAACAGGTACATGTCGTGCACCATGCGGCCGTCGGCGCGGATGTTGCCCTTGTAGAAGACGTCGTTGACCGGGATCTCCCGCATCTTCGCCATCACCGCCTCGGTCTCGTCGGTCCCGGCCGCCTGCACTGCCTTCAGGTAGTGGAGCGTCGCGGAATAGGCGCCCGTCTGGAGCATGTTGGGCATGGCCTTCACCTTCTCGAAGAAGCGCTGGGACCATTTCCGGGTGTCGTCGTTCATGTCCCAATAGGACGCTTCCGTGATGGTGAGGCCCTGCGCCTCCTTCAGGCCGAGGCCGTGCACGTCGTTGATGAAGCCCGCCAGCGTCGCCAGCTTCTGCCCGCTCTGGGTGATGCCGAACTGTGCTGCCTGCTTGATGGAATTGATGGTGTCGTTGCCGGCATTGGCCAGCGCCACCACCTTGGCGCCCGAGCCCTGGGCCTGGAGCAGCGCGGAGGCGAAGTCGTTGGTGCCCACCGGCAGGCGGGTGGTGCCGAGCACCTTGCCGCCGTTCTTCGTCACCACGTCGCTGGTGTCCTTGGCGAGGCTGTGGCCGAAGGCATAGTCCGCCACGATGAAGTACCAGCTATCGAAGCCCTGCTTCACCAGCGCCGTGCCGGTGCTGTTGGCGATGGCGTAGGAATCGTAGGCCCAATGGATCACATAGGGGCCGCAGGCGTCGTTGGTGATGCGCACGGAGCCGGGCGAGCTGAGCGCGATGATCTTCTTCTTCTCCTTCGCCACTTCCAGCGCGGCGAGGGCGGGGGAGGAGGAGGCCACGTCGAGAATGGCGTCCACATTCTCGGAATCGAACCACCTGCGCGCGATTGCTCCGCCGATGTCCGCCTTGTTCTGGTGATCCGCGTAGACCACCTCGATGGGCTTGCCGAGCACCTTGCCGCCGAACTCCTCCACGGCCATCTGGGCGCCGGTGACGGCACCCATGCCGGTGATGTCGGCATAGACGCCCGCCATGTCCTCGATCAGGCCGATCTTGACCACATCTCCCGATACCTTCGGGGCCTGGGCGTGCGCCAGGGTCAGCCCGGCAAGAAGAAAGGACACGGCCGCACCGGATGCGGTGAGTGCAGTGCGGCGGCGTTTCATCCGGAGAGTGTTCATTCTTCCTTCCCTTTGCTTATTATCCGCCGCCTCGCATCCTGAAAAACGCAGGAGCCCGCAGCCATTGCCCGAAGTCTAGGGACTGCGCCCAGCTCTCCTCAATGTGCGAAAGCCACAGGCGGAGCGTCTTCGGGTATTCGGGGGCGACATCGCCCCCTGCGGTCAGTCCGCCGGGCGGGAGGCGCGGGCGGCGAAGGCGGCGAGGCCACGCCTGGCGTCCGCGCTGGTGAAGGTGCGCTGGCCCAGCGCTGCCTCCTCGGCGAAGGCGGCGTCCCAGGGCTGGTCCTGGAGGGTGAGGGCCGCTTCCTTGATGGTCTGGACGGCGGTGGGACTCAGGGCGGCGATGCGCGCCGCGATCTCCTGGGCGTGCGCCTCCACCACCTCCGGCGCCACCACCGCGTTGACGACGCCGTAGCGCAGCATGTCGTCGGGCGAGAAGCGGCGGGCGGTGAGCATCACCTCCATGGCATGGGCATAGCCGATCTGGCGCACGAGGCGCACCAGCGTGCCGCCCGCCGGCACGAAGCCGTGGCTGGGCTCGGGCAGTTGGAACACCGCGTCGGCGGCGGCGATGCGGATGTCGCTCGCCAGCATGATCTCGAACCCACCGCCGATGCACAGGCCGCGCACCGCGCAGATGAGGGGCTTGTAGAAGTGCTGGCCCTTCAGGTGGGCGGGGTCCCACGCGCTGATGTCGAACCGGCCGCTCGCCAGAGCGGGGATGGATTCGGTGAGGTCCGCGCCCACGCAGAAGGCCCGATCCCCCTTGCCGGTGAGCACCACCGCGTTCACCTCCGCATCGTCCCGCGCCCGGGCGAAGGCGGCGCCGAGGTCGGCATACATCTGGAGCGAGAGCGCGTTCAGCTTCTCGGGCCGCGCGATGCGGATGGTGGCGACGGCGCCCGCCTTCTCGAATTCGATCGCCACGTCAGATCACTCCGTCCTGCGAGAGCCGCGCCACGTCCTCTTCGGACAGCCCGGCGAGGCGGCCATAGATGGCGGCATTGTGCTCGCCCATGCGGGGCGCGGGCCCATAGGTCCGGGTCGGGGTGGCCGAGAGCTTCACGGGCTGGCCGAACATGCGCACCATCTGCGCGCCCATGGGCACCTCGACGATCATCTGGCGGGCCGCGATGTGCGGGTCCTCCACCACTTCCGCGATGGTCTTGATGGCGCTGAGCGGGATCGTGTCGCCCGCCATCTCCTCCAGTTCCGCCTTGGTATAGGCGCTGAACCAGCGCTCCAGGATCGGGCGCACGCGGGTCTCGGCCACCACCGCGTCGAAGCGCTTCTCCATGGTGTCGATCTCGGGGTCGGCCGCGACCTCCGGCTCGCCGAACATCTGGCAGGTGAGCTTCCAGAACTTGTCGGTGTACCCGCCGAAGAACACGTAGCCGTCCTTGCAGGGGAACTGGCCGTAGGGCCGCACGAAGGGATGCTCCGAGCCCAGCGGGGAGGCCACCTCGCCCTTGGTGGTGTAGCGCACCACCGCGTTCTCGGTGAGGCTCAGCACGCTGTCCTGCTGGGAGATGTCCACCACCTGCCCCGCGCCGCCGCGCTCCACTTCGCGCAGGGCGGCCAAAGTGCCGATGGCGGCATAGAGGGAGGCCGCGAGATCGCCGATGATGGTGCCCACGCGCACCGGCGCCCGGTCCGCGAAACCGTTCATGGACCAGAGCCCGCCCACCGCCTGCCCGGTATTGTCGAAGGCGGGGCGCGAGGAATTGGGGCCGGTGCGCCCGAAGCCGCTGATGGCCGTGTAGACCAGCCGGGGATTCTCCGCCTTCAGCACCTCGTAGCCGAGGCCCAGCTTCTCCATGGTGCCGGGGCGGAAATTCTCCACCAGGATGTCGGCTCCGCGCACCAGGGTCTTCAGTAGGGCCTTGCCCTCGGCCGTCTTCAGGTTCAGCGAGATGCCCAGCTTGTTGCGGTTGAACTGGGTGAAGAAGGCGCTCAGCTCACTGGCCTCGTCGGAGACGAAGGGCGGGAAGGTGCGCGCATAGTCGGGATCGTCGGGATGCTCCACCTTGATGACGGTGGCGCCGAGATCGGCCAGCAGCATGGCGCAATAGGGCCCCGCGACCACGCGGGTGATGTCGAGCACCGTGACGCCGTTCAGCGGTCCGTGTGCCGCCGCCTCCGGCGCGGCTCCCGCGCCTGAAGCCGCGGGATTGTCGTTGGGCATTCTCGTCTCCCTTGATCTTCTTCGCCCCCGGAGCATGGCCCGGCCCGGCGCGGACATCGCCGCGAAGCGTTCTGCATTCCGATGGTTTGGTTTGAGTGAAGCCGGTCGCGCGCACAATGCAATGGCGGACCGAGCCTCGCGGATTGGCGTTCGTTTCCCCGACCGTGCGACGTCTCTCTCCCACAGTGTGGGATGCCCGGCAAAGCCGAGGAATATGCGTTGCGCACATCAAATCGGGCGATGAATGTGCATTGCCTCCATTTGCGCTCCGGCCCACAGTGCCGAGACTGGTGGAAGCGCCCGCGGCCCGAAGGTCGAAGAAGGCGCGTTGGAGGACCCCATGGTGACGCGTCTCGTACCCCAGCGGCGCCCGGCCCGAGCGGCGGAGGCCGAGCCGGCCGCGTGCTATCGGCGCCTGCTCCACCTGTTGAGCGAGACCGCGCCCCTCTCCAGCTTCGATGCGCTCGCGGACGAGGTGCGCGCGCAGGTGGGCGATCATGCGCGCGATCCCGATCAGGCGCGGGATCTGGTGGCCGACATCGCCCTCGCGGCGCGGCTGCGGGAGAATTACGAGCAGAAGCGCAAGCGGGAGGGCGAGCTTTCGGCCCTCAATGACACCGCCCGGGATCTCGCCGCCCTGCGCGACACGGATCAGGTGCTGCGCGCCATCGTCCAGCGCGCCAAGCAACTCGTGGGCAGCGACATCGCCTATCTGTCGGCGGCCGATGACGAGCGCGGCGATTTCTATGTGCGCGCCACGGAAGGCGTGGTCTCGCGGGACTTCGCCGCCATCCGCGTGCCCCGCCATATCGGCGTGTGCGGCAGCGTCGCCCTGAGCCGCACGCCCTTCCAGTCCAGCAACTACCCGTCCGACACCCAGTTCGACCATGACCGGGGCATCGACCATGCCACGGCCGGGGAGGGCATCGTCTCCATCCTGGGCGTGCCGCTGGCGCTGGAGACGCAGGTCATCGGCGTCCTGTTCGTGGGCGATCGCTATGTGCGCTCCTATGCGCCCCACGAGATGGCGGTCCTGTCCTCCCTCGCCACCTTCGCCGCGCTCGCCATCGAGAATGCCCGCCTGCTGGAGGAGGCCCGCAAGGCTCTGGGCATGGCGCGGGAGGCCAATGCCGCGCTCCAGGCCAAGGCGGAGGACATCGAGGAGGCTGCCATCGCCCACGAGCAGCTCACCGAGCTGATCGCCCGGGGCGGATCGCTGGAGGATCTCACGCGGCGGGTGTCCAACCTGCTGAAGGGCGAGGCCTGCATGCTGGACGAGCGCCGGCGCGTGACCTGCGGCAGCCTGCCCGGCCATGTGGCCGACGAGGATCTGGCGCGGGCGATCCGCGAGAGCGACCGGCTCGGCCGCTCGGTGCCGCTGGCAGGCGCGGACGGCTCCCTCACCCGCGTCGCGGCGGTGATGGGCGGCTCGGCGCGGCCGGGGGCGCTGCTCCTCACCCGCCCGAAGGCCCTTTCGGCGTCCGAGATCCGCACCCTGGAGCGCAGCGCGCTGGTGTGCGGCATCGTGCTCCTGTCCCTGGAGCGGGTGGCGCAGACCGCCTACCGCACCGTGTCCGACATCGTGTCCGCCCTCATGCGCGGCGCCACCGACCCGTTCAGCGCCGGGAGCGCGCGGCAATTGCCGCCCGGCGTGTCGCTGAGCTGGCCGGTCACCATTCTGCTGGTGGATTCCAGCGACGTGCCCGCCACCCAGGCGGCGTCCGCCGTGCGGCCGCTGCTGAATGCCCGCGACACCATCCTCGCTGAATTCAACGGCGACCTCGTGATCGTCACCAATGCGGAGGATCCCAACGCGCTGGCGAACCGGGTGTCCGACGCGCTGGACGAGGCGTTCGGGCAGCGCTTCAGCATCGTCATCTCCGCCTCCGTCCCGGCGCTGGAACAGGCGCCGGTGGAGTATCAGGCGCTGCGCCGCGCGGTGGGGCTGCTGGCCAATCTCGGCCAGAAGGGCCGGATCGTGTTCGAGAAGACCCTCTCCATCTACGCGATCCTGTTCGACAAGAAGAGCGACGATGCCATCGCCCAGTTCGTGACGGCGGCGGTGGGGCCGCTCATCGCCCATGACGCGCGGCGCAAGAGCCGGCTCGCCGCCACCCTGCTCGCCTTCATGGACAACGGCCACAGCCTCCAGCGGGCGGCGGTCGCCATGGGCATCCATGTGAACACCATGCGCCAGCGCCTGGAGAGCATCGGCCAGATCGCGCCGCACTGGAACGAGGCCTCGCGCGCCCTCGACATCCACCTCGCCCTGCGCCTGCACGCCATCGGCCGCGCCGACTGAGCGGCCTATGTCGGAACTCCACGCCGGGGCGGCGCTCCGGTGTGACCCGGCCACATTGTTCGCGCGCCGGACCACCCCTTAGGCTTCCCGCAAACATCAAGGTCGGGAGGCCGTTTCATGTCCGTCAACAGTCGTATTCCGGGGTTCTACAAGCTTTCGCCGGCCGAGCGCTTGAAGAAGGTCCTGGATGTCTGCGGCCTTGCCGAGGATGATCTCACGAAGATCGGCCGCACCGACGATGCCATGCTGTCCATCGCCGACCACATGATCGAGAACGTCATCTCGACCTTGCCCATTCCGGTGGGCGTGGCGGCGAACTTCACCGTCAACGGCCGGGACTATCTGGTGCCCATGGCCACCGAGGAGCCGTCGGTGGTGGCGGCGGCCAGCAACATGGCGGGCGTCGCCCGGCTGAAGGGCGGCTTCATGGCCTCCAGCAGCGATCCCATCATGATCGCCCAGGTGCAGGTGGTGGGCGTGAAGGACCCGCAGGCCGCGCGCCTGCGCCTCTATGAGCGCCGGGCCGAGCTTCTGGACCTCGCGAACGCGCAGGACCCCTTCCTGGTGAAGGTGGGCGGCGGGGCCAAGGACATCGAGGTGCGCATCGTCGAGGCCGACGCCGGCACCTATGTGGTGCTCCATCTCATCGTGGATGTGCGCGACGCCATGGGCGCCAATGCGGTGAACACCATGGCCGAGGCGCTGGCCCCCCTGGTGTCCGAGATCGCCCAGGGCCGTGTCCTGCTGCGCATCCTCTCCAACAAGGCCGACCGGCGGATGACCCGCGTGCGCGCCACCTATGATCGCGACGCTCTGGGCGGGGCCGAGGTGGTGGAGGGCATCCTGAACGCCTATGCCTTCGCCGCCGCCGATCCCTACCGCGCCGCCACCCACAACAAGGGCATCATGAACGGCATCACCGCCGTGGTGCTGGCCACGGGCAACGACACCCGCGCGGTGGAAGCCGGCGCCCATTCCCACGCGGTGGTGGACGGCCGCTACACGTCCCTGTCCCATTACGAGAAGGACGCGGACGGCAACCTGGTGGGCACGCTGGAAGTGCCCATGGCGGTGGGCCTCGTGGGCGGCGCCACCAAGACCCATCCGGTGGCGCAGGCCTCCGTGAAGATGCTGGGCGTGACCAGCGCCAGCGAACTGGCCGAGATCATCCTGGCGGTGGGCCTCGCCCAGAATACCGGCGCCCTGCGGGCGCTGGCGGCCGAAGGCATCCAGAAGGGGCACATGTCGCTCCATGCCCGCAACATCGCGGTGTCCGCGGGCGCGCAGGGCGACGAGATCGAGCTCGTCACCGCCCGCCTGAAGGCCGGCGGCCGCGTGCGGCTGGACACCGCCCTGGACATCCTCGCCGAACTGCGCCGCTGAGCCTGCGCCCGCTTCCCCGCCCGTCCGGTGCGGGTGCCCGGCGAATGGGCCATGCGCCGATCCCAGACGCCGCCCGCCCGGGCGGCGTCTTTTTTGCGCTGGTGTGTTTCGCCTGGAAGTCATGGCCCTCAGGGCGTCCCGCCACCCGCGCAAGCCGCAGCTTGACATTGGCCCCCCCGCAAGGAATGCAGGACGACCATAAGAAGCAAACAAACGGGAGATCGTCCTATGCGCTTGGGCCTCGTCGCGAGCCTCCTCGCATTCTCCGTCACGGTCGCGCACGCGCAGACACCTCCCGCGCCCGCCCTGAAAATCACCGGCCCGTGCTCCCAGGTGCGGCTCTGCGACCTCAAGAAATATTACGAGGTGCCGAACTTCCGCATCGGCGGGCGCTACGACCTCGCCACCCCCGCGAAATGGGAGAATGGCGGCGAGGGCGGGACGACCCTCGAATCGCTGGGCGCCGCCCCGCTGCGCACGGCCTTCATCACGCTGGGCACGCCGCGCCGCAACGCCGCCGGCGAGATCACCAACGCGGTGGTGGTGAACACCTTCTATTCCGGCGATTCCACCGACATGTACGCCCAGTGGGTGGAGGGCACGGGCCTCTCCGGCGGCCCTGTCATCGGGCCGAACCTCGCCATCGACACCAACCAGTATTTCGTCGTGCTGCTGGACGGGCTGGGCCTGTGGGGCGCCAGCAAGCCGTCCGACGGGCTCGGCCAGAAATTCCCGCAATACAGCTACCAGGACCTCGTCCAGTCCAACTATCGCATGCTGCGCGACCACCTGAAGGTGGCCCGCGCCGCGCTGGTCACGGGCGTCTCCATGGGCGCCACCCAGACCTATGTCTGGGGCGTGATGCATCCGGACTTCATGAACGGGCTCATGCCGGTGGGCGGCACCACCCAGTCGGACGGCGGCGACCCGGTGGGCAACTGGACCTTCCAGCTCATGTCCGCCGCCATCGAATCCGATCCCCAATGGCGCGCCACCGGCGGCAATTACTACAACCTGCCGAAGGACAAGCATCCGAACCAGGGCGTGGCCTTCGGCTGGTCGGTGCTGCTGCTCACCGGCTTCGACTTCCAGTTCCGCTCGCAGCAGGATTGGGCGAAGGTGCAGCCGGACGTGTTCTACTGGAAGCCCCCGACCCCCCAGGCCGGCGCCTCCGTGAACGCCCGCGCCCTCCTGTTCGATGCGGTGGACCTGCTGTGGCGCAACCGCGCGGGCGAAGCCTACAACATCAATGCGGACCTCGGGCGCATCAAGGCGCGCACCATGGTCATGCATATCGAGAACGACCAGTGGCTCACCTTCGACCGGGCGAAGAACACGGTCGACAAGATCGCTGGCGCGGACTTCGTCCATGAGACGAGCCCCGTCGCCCATTACGGCGTGTTCTCCATCCTGAAGGACAAGCAGTTCGACCCGGTGGTGGTGAACTTCCTCGGCGACGTGGCGCGCCTCACGCGCAACCAGGGACTGGTGGCCAAGACCTATGTGACGCCCGGCGTCGCGGCCAACATCACCCCCGACAAGTCGTTCTGGAACACCTTCGTCACCTATCCCTTCCCGGTGAAGAAGACCAAGGTGAAGGACAGCCGCGGCGTCGAGTGGGACATCGGCTACATGGACGAATATGCCGGCACCGATCCGAACCCGGACGTGCTGGTGATCGTCCACGGCAAGGGCGCCTTCGGTGGCCATTACGGCAACATCATGCGCATCGCGCTGGAGCGCGGGCTGCGGGTGATCGTGCCCGACCTGCCCCATTACGGCATGTCCGGCCCCGGCAATCTCGACAAGAGCCCCGCCCGCACCATGCAGGAGATGCGCGAAGTGGTGCGCGGCCTCGTGGTGGACCAGCTCGGCGTGAAGAAGGCCGCCTATCTCGGCCATTCCATGGGCGGTCAGCTGGTGCTCGGCTATGCGCTCACCTGGCCCGAGACGGTGACGAAGCTGATCCTGGAAGCGCCCGCCGGGCTGGAGGAATATCCCCGTGAGGTCACGGTGGCCCCCGGCAAGAAGCTCGACCTGTTCAACCCGGACTATGCCCATGACTTCAAGGCCTGGGCTGCCACCTGGGACCAGACCGGCCTGCGCGAGCGGGAGAAGAACCTCACCGCCCAGCAGATCGACGACTTCTACCACTTCCGCAAGCGCGACCCCGTGACGGGCGCCGTCACGCCCAGCAAGTCCGGCTACTTCCTGCGCGACAGCGAATATGCCCGCCTGCACACCAACCAGCGCATCGGCATGATCAAGGGCGATCCGCGCGAGCTGCAGCAATGGGTGGATGTCTTCACCTTCGACATCTACGCCATGGTGGCGGAGCTTCAGGAGAAGGATCCCAACAGCCTCTACAAGCGGCTGGTGGACATCAAGATCCCGATCTTCCTCGCGTTCGGCGACAAGGAGCCGTTCATTCCCGGCGTCGCCTTCAACGGGCGCAGCGATCTCAGCCGCGAGGCCATCCTGCCCTTCATGCGCCGCATGACGGCGGCGGGGCGCGATCTGAGCGTGAAGGTCTATCCCGACAGCGCCCACTTCATCCACACTGACGATCCGATCGAGTTCGCCGAGGATGCGGTGGACTTCGTGAAGACCGGGCGGGTGGAGAGCATGTCGCCCGTGGTGGTGGACCGCATCATCCACGGCGCGCCCGGTGGAAAGGCGGCGGCTCCCGCGGGAGAAGCGGCCGTGCCGGTCGGCCTCAACAAGTAGGAGCGGGCGATGCCGCAAGTTCGGGCCAACGGCGTCACCCTCGCCTATCGCGAATGGGGAGAGGGCGACATCGTCGTCCTCTTCATCCACGGCAACCTCGCCAGCAAGGACTGGATCGCGCTGGCCGCGCCCCATTTCCCGCGCGGCATCCGCACCATCGCCATCGACTGGCGGGGCTGCGGCGACAGCGAGCGGCCCGTCCCTGAGGCGGATTACGCCAATTACAGCATCGCCACCCATGCCACCGACATGCTGGCGGCGCTCGACGCCCTCGGCGTCTCCTTCTGTCACCTCGCCACCCATTCCACGGGCGGCATCATCTCCACGCGCATGCTGCTCCAGCAGCCGGAGCGGTTCGGGCGGGTCTTCGCCCTCGATCCGGTCTCCCCCCGCAGCATCGCCTTCACCCAGGAGCAGGTGGACATGTTCCTGCGGATGAAGGCCGATCCCGCCTTCGCCCGCCTGGTGATGTCCATGACGGCCCCGTCCCTGTTCGTGCCCGGAGAGCCGGGCCACCCGCCGCGATTCAAGGCCGATGCGGGCGCGCGGGCGGATTTGTTCGAGCAGATCCTCGCGCAGACCCTGTCGGTCTCAGACGGCATCTGGCTGGGCACCCCCATCGGCCTCACGCGGGAGCATGAGAGCGGCGCGCTCGCGGCCCGCATGGGCGAGATCCGCCATCCGCATCTGGTGGCCTGGGGCGAGCAGGACGGCATCATCGCCCGGGCGGACCTTGAGGACATGGTCACGCGCATGCCCGATTGCCGGCTGGCCGTGGTGCCCGGAGTGGGCCACTCCATGAACCTGGAGGCCCCCGAACTCTATGCGGGCTATCTGGGCGCTTGGCTCTCGGGCGGATAGGCCTGCCGGGGCGCGGCTCGCCGAGGCAAGCGCGACCGAGAAGCGGCTAAACGCGGTGTTCGGCTGGATGATGGGAAAGACGTCGAACCGTTACACCCCGAAAGTGGCAAAGAGCCGCTTGGCGCGGGGAGGTGGGCGTACTTTGCAAGAAAAGAAGTCCCGCACCCCACCATCTGGTTAGGGACAAATCAAAAATATAGCTGAGAAATCAATGCCTAAAAAGGCAAGTGGTGCCCAGGAGAGGACTCGAACCTCCACGGTGTTACCCACTGGTACCTGAAACCAGCGCGTCTACCAATTCCGCCACCTGGGCCCGCGCCGCTTCGGGAAGCGACGGGAGGCGTCACATAAGGGGGACGGTTCCCCCTTGTCAACGCCCCCCCAACGCGGTTTCGCGAAAAATCCCGCCGGGGGCCGCAGCTCTCCACAGGCTGCGCTCCGGCGGGGCGGTGCGTCAGCCCTTGTTGAAGTCGGGCGCGCGCTTGGCGATGAAGGCGGCCATGCCTTCCTTCTGGTCCGCCAGCGCGAACTGCGACTGGAACACGCGCCGCTCGAAGCGGATGCCCTCGGCGAGGCTGGTCTCGTAGGCGCGGTTCACGCTTTCCTTGGTCATCATGGCCACCGGCAGCGACATGGCGGCGATGTTGGCGGCCACCTTCAGCGCCTCCTCCACCAGATCGGCGGCGGGGATGATGCGCGAGACCAGCCCGCAGCGCTCCGCTTCCACCGCGTCCATCAGGCGGCCGGTGAGGCACATTTCCATGGCCTTGGACTTGCCGATGAAGCGGGTGAGGCGCTGGGTGCCGCCGGAGCCGGGCATCACGCCCAGGCGGATTTCCGGCTGGCCGAAGCGCGCCGTGTCGGCGGCCAGGATGAAGTCGCACATCATGGCGAGCTCGCAGCCGCCGCCCAGCGCCACGCCGGACACCGCCGCGATGATGGGCTTGCGGGTGCGCGACAGGCGCTCCCACGAGGTGATGAAATCGTCCAGGTAGGTGTCCGGATAGGTGAAGTTCTGCATCTCCTTGATGTCCGCGCCCGCCGCGAAGGCGCGCTCGGAGCCGGTCAGGATGAGGCAGCCGATGGTGCGGTCCGCTTCCAGCGCATCGAGCGCGGCGGACAGGTCCTTGATGAGTTGCACGCTGATGGCGTTCAGCGCCTGGGGACGATGGAGCCGGATGAGCCCCACCCGGCCGTGCGTTTCCACCTGAACCGTCTCAAATTCCATCGTCTGCCTCCCGTCGGCTTTGCGCCATGTGCGGGCCGGTGACCGGCCCAACAAGGGATGCGCGGCATCGCCGCGCTCCTGCCGCCCCGTCTGTAGCATTGGGGGCGAGCGGCGCCCAAGCCCCGTGCGCGCCCGGGCACTGTGCGCGGATGCACGCGCGCCGGCCCTTTCCCGGCGAGGGCGCGCGTCAGCGCTGGCAGGTGGGGCAGAAGAAGGTGGAGCGCGCGCCCTGGACGATGCGCTGGACGGTGCCCTTGCAGCGATAGGTGGGGCAGGGGGCGCCCTCACGGTCATAGACGCGGAACTTGTGCTGGAAATAGCCCAGCTCGCCGTCCACGCGCCTGTGGTCGCGCAGGCTGGAGCCGCCCGCCAGGATCGCTTCCCGCAGCACGTCGCGGATGGCGGTGACGAGGCGCTCCGTCCGCTCCGTGGGGCCGCCCGCCTTGGTGGCGAGCGTCGCGGCGAGGCGCCGGGGCGAGAGGCGCGCGCGGTGGAGCGCCTCGCACACATAGATGTTGCCGAGCCCGGCGACGATCTTCTGGTCCAGGAGCGCGCTCTTCAGGCTGGTGCGCCGTCCGGCGCAGGCGCCCGCCAGATAGGCGGCGTTGAAATGGTTGCCCAGCGGCTCCGGCCCCAGGTTGCGCAGCAGGGGGTGGCTGTCCAGCCGGTCATAGGGCACCAGCAGGATGGCGCCGAACCGGCGGGGATCGTTGAAGGTGACGCTGGCGCCGCCCGCGAGGTGCAGCACCACATGGTCGTGCGGACCGGGCTCGCCGCGCGGATGGTGGAACGCGCCCGGGCGCGCGCCGCCTTCGGCCCCCTCGATGCGGATGGAGCCGGACATGCCCAGGTGCAGGATCAGCACCTCGCCTCCGTCCAGGTCGGCGAGGAGATATTTCGCGCGCCGTCCCACGGCCTCGATGCGGCGTCCGGCGAGCCGGTCGGCGAAGTCGGTGGGCAGCGGCCAGCGCAGGTCCGGCCGGCGCGCCTCGGCGGTCTCGATCACCGCTCCCTGCAGAACAGGCATCAGGCCGCGGCGGACGGTTTCCACCTCGGGCAGCTCGGGCATTTCATCCTTCAACGCTTCGGTGCGCACAACCGGAGCGCGACCGCATGATTCATGACGTGCTTATGAAGCTAGCGGTGCGGTGCGACGGCGCAAGACATAATGCGCGGGGCGAAAAGCGCCGTGGATAACCCGCTCGGCGAGCTCCCGCGCGCCGCGGCCCTGTAGTCGGCAAAGAAGGCGCGCTACTCCGCGGCGCCGGGCAAGGTGAGGCCGAGGGGGCCGATCTTTTCCGGCCCGGCGGCGGGTGCCGCAACGGCAGGCGGGGCCTCGAATTCCAGTTGCTCCAGTCGCAGGCCGCGCTTGGCGATCTTGTCCGCCGAGATCAGCACCTTGGAGACGTCGTCGCCCACCTGGCCGAAATGCTTGGAGAGGTCGCCGACGCGGTCCCTGAGCCGGGTCACATCCTTCACCAGCTCGCCCACTTCGGCGCGGATCCGGTCCGCCTGCTCGCGCATGCGGGCGTCCTTGGAGATGGCCTGCACCACCTGGATGGCCAGCATGAGCAGGGAGGGGGAGACGATGACCACCCGCGCGCGGAACGCCTTCTGGATCACGTCGTCGAAATTCTCGTGCAGCTCCGCATAGACCGATTCGGAGGGCACGAAGATCAGCGCGATGTCCTGGGTCTCGCCCGGCAGGAGGTAGCGCTCGGCCACGTCCGACACATGCTTCAGCATGTCGGCGGACAGGCGCGTCGCGGCGCCCTTGCGGGCCTCCGGCGTCTGCGCCTCGCGGAAGGCGGTGACGGATTCCAGCGGGAACTTGGCGTCCACCAGCAGCGGGCGATGGTCGCCGGGCAGGAAGACAGCGCAGTCCGGCCGCTTGTTGTTGGACAGGGTGTACTGGAAGGCGAAACTGTCCTTCGGCAGGCCGTCGGAGATGATGGCCTCCATGCGCGCCTGCCCGAACGCGCCGCGCGCCTGCTTGTTGGAGAGGGTCTCCCGCAGCGACACCACCTGGGTGGAGAGGTCCGCGAGGCTCTTCTCCGCCTTCTCCACCATCACCAGCCGCTCCGCGAGCTTGGTGAGGCTCTCATGGGTGGCGCGGGCGGCGGTGGAAAAGCTCTCCCCGAGGCGGTGGGAGGTGGAATCGAGCCGCTCGGACACCGCCCGCGCCAGCTCGCTCTGGCGCTGGGCCAGCACCTCGCCCATGCTCTGCACGCGGCCCGTGGTCTCCGCCTGGATGCGGGCGAGGTCGCGCAGGCGCGCCTCCATTTCGCGGGCATGGGCGGCCATCTCCTCCGCCTCGACCGCCCGGGCCTGCGCGGTGCGCCGCGCGGAGAGGGTGAGGGAGGCGAGAAGCACCAGCGCGAGGGCCCCGATTCCCCCCAGCAGAAGGCCGAGGGAGACGGGGAACGCGCCAAGATGGAAGACGATTTCGCTCATCCTCCCTCCTTAGACGATTCCTGGGCCTGAACAAAGGGCGAACATGTTGACCCTGCACGGATGATCGCCTATCTGCCAAGCATGGCCATACGTCCCATCCTCATCATCCCCGAGCCCCGGCTGCGCCAGATCTGCGCGCCGGTGGAGACCATCGACCGCGAGATCGAGGCGCTCGTGGAGGACATGTTCGAAACCATGTACGACGCGCCGGGCATCGGCCTTGCCGCGCCCCAGGTGGGCGTGCTGCGGCGGGTGGTGACCATCGACCTTTCGCGGGAGAACGAGGCGCGCCAGCCGCTCACCCTCATCAATCCCGAGATCGTCGGGACATCGGAGGAGATTTCGGTCTACAGCGAGGGCTGCCTCTCCATCCCGGAATATTACGAGGAGGTGGAGCGCCCCGCCGAGGTGACGGTGCAGTATCGCACCGTGAAGGGGGTGCTGGAGGAGCAGCTCGTGACCGGGCTGCTGGCCACCTGCGTCCAGCACGAGATCGACCATCTCAACGGCGTCCTGTTCATCGACCACCTGTCCAAGCTGAAGCGCGACCGCGTGACCAAGAAGTTCGCGAAGGCCGCCCGGCGCGACGCGGCGGGCTGAGCGGCCGCCCGTCTTTCTTCTTCGACGCATGTCCCGGCGCGGGGCCGCATCCCGCTCCGGCCGGAAACGCTTTAGGACGAGCCATGCGCATCATCTTCATGGGCACGCCGGATTTCGCCGTTCCCACCCTCACCGAACTGGTGGCGCGCGGCCACGACGTGGTCGCGGTCTATAGCCGCGCGCCGGCCCCCGCCGGCCGCCGGGGGCTCGACCTCGTGCCCTCGCCGGTGCACGCGGTGGCGGAGAAGTTCGGCTTGCCGGTCTTCACGCCCGCGACGCTGCGCACCGAGGAGGCCGCCCAGCAGGTGCGCGACATGGAGGCGGACGTGGCCGTGGTGGTGGCCTATGGCATGCTCCTGCCCCAGGCGGTGCTGGACGCGCCGGCCCTCGGCTGCCTCAACCTCCACGGCTCCCTGCTGCCGCGCTGGCGCGGGGCCGCGCCCATCCAGCGGGCCATCATGGCCGGGGACAAGGAGACGGGCATCGCGGTGATGCGCATGGAGGCCGGGCTCGATACCGGCCCGGTCGGCTTGCTGGAGCGCATCGCCATCGGCCCGGACATGACGGCGGGCGAACTGCACGACCGCATGATGGTGCTGGGCGCCGACCTGATGGCGCGGGCCCTCGCCGCCCTGGAGCGGGGCGGGCTGCATTTCACGCCCCAGCCGGAGGAGGGTGTCCTCTACGCCCGCAAGATCGAGAAGGCCGAGGCGAAGATCGACTGGTCGCTGCCCGCCGCCGAGGTGCACAACCGCATCCGCGGCCTGTCGCCCTTCCCGGGCGCCTGGTTCGCGCTGGAAGACGGGTCGCGGGTGAAGGTGCTGCGCTCGACCCTCGCGGCCGGGTCCGGCGCGCCGGGAACCGTGCTGGCGGGGGAAGGTCTCGCCATTGCCTGCGGCGAGGGGGCGGTGCGCCTCCTGGACCTCCAGAAGGCCGGCAAGCAGCCCATGGGCGCGGAGGCGTTCCTGCGAGGCAATCCGCTGCCGGCGGGCAGCCGTCTCGGCTGAGGGCGCCCGCCATGCCCCGCTACAAGCTTACCATCGAATATGACGGCACCCCCTTCGCGGGCTGGCAGGTCCAGGCGGGCCTGCCCACCGTTCAGGGTGTGCTGGCCGATGCGCTGGAGCGGTTGTGCGGGGCGCGGGTGCATGTGGCGGGCGCCGGGCGGACGGACGCGGGCGTCCATGCCACGGGGCAGGTGGCCCATATCGACCTCGATCGCGACTTCCGGCCCGACACGGTGCGCGACGCCATGACCGCCCATCTGCGGCCCCACCCCGTGGCGGTGCTGGCGGCGGAGCGGGTGGCGGACGATTTCGACGCGCGCTTCTCCGCGCGTCGCCGCCACTATGTCTATCGCATCGTGAATCGCCGCCCCGATCTCGCCCTCGACCGGGACCGCGCGTGGCGGATCCCCCAGCCCCTGGATGCGGAGGCCATGCATGCAGCCGCCCAGCGACTCCTCGGCAAGCATGATTTCTCCGCCTTCCGCGCGGCGGAATGCCAGGCGGCCTCGCCGGTCAAGACGCTGGACCAGTTGGACGTGACCCGCACGGGCACAGAGATCCGGGTGGAGACGAGCGCGCGCTCCTTCCTGCACCACCAGGTGCGCTCCATGGTGGGCTCGCTGATGCGGGTGGGGGAGGGGCGCTGGAGCGCGGACGACCTCGCCGCTGTGCTGGCCTCCCGCGATCGCGCCCGGTGCGGCCCTATGGCCCCGGCCTGCGGGCTCTATCTGGCGCGGGTTGATTACGAGGATGGGCCTGGCCTCGAACCCAGTTTGGATCCGGTCAATTTGTGACACCTTGGTGCCGGAACAAATTGCGCGCTGCATCATTATGCTCGCGAAACGCTGGGTGAGCGCGTCAGGTGAGCGTAATGATGCTGAAGTTTCCCTTGTTTGCGCGCGGTGCCCGTGCCCGCGGCGCCGGCGTGCAGAGCTCGGACTTCGTGGTGGCGCGCGCGGTGAGCGCGGCGCCCTCCGCCTACGTGTTCTTCGATGGGACGCAGGCGGCCGGACACGGGCGGGGCAGGGCTGCGGAGCCGCTGCCGGGCGTTGCCTTCTTCGTGGATGAAGCCTGGTCGTGCGCCGACCTGCGGGAGGCGCAGGCCCAGGCAGGCCGCCTGAATGCCCAGGCCGCCGCCCATGCCGTTCTCGGGGAAGAGGCTGCGCCCTGGATCGCCATCGCGGTCTGCAAGGTGATTTCGGCCTTTCCGGCCCTGTCGCCCGCCGCCACCGCCTCGCCGCGCCGCCGGAGCCGCCTCGCGCGCTGAACGCTCAGCCGCGCGCGGCCACGGTCCGGTCGGCGGTGTTTCGGCCCACCGTGAGGCCGATCCAGGCATCCAGGAACCCATCCAGCCAGCGGCAGACCGCCGGATCATATTGCGACCATCCCGCGTGATGCGCCTCGGCGGGCTGGGCGCCGGGATGGGTGAGGCGCTCGGCGCCCACCGTGGTCCACCGGCACATCATCGCCTGCGTCACCTCGGGGTGGAATTGCAGCGCATAGGCCGATGAGCCGTACCGGAACGCCTGGTTGGGAAAGACATCGCCTGCGGCCAGCAATTGCGCGCCCTGCGGCAGGTCGAAGCCCTCCGCATGCCAGTGATAGACATGGCTCGGCCAGGGCAGCAGGCCCGCGCCGACAGGCGTCGGGCGCAGGGGATAATAGCCGCGCTCGCACAGCCCGTCCCGATGGCGGCCCACCTGCGCGCCCAGTGCCCGCGCCATGAGCTGCGCGCCGAGGCAGATGCCCAGCAGCGGCACCTCTCGCGCCATGGCGCGGCCGACAAGGTCGAGTTCGGCGCGGATATAATCGTGGGTGTCGTTGGCGCTCTGCGGCCCGCCGAACACGACGATGGCGGAATAGTCGGCCAAGCAGCAGGGCAGGGGATCGCCGACGGCGGGGCGGCGGGGCTCGAGCGTGAAGCCGCGCCGTTCCAGGCGCTCGCCCAGGCGGCCCGGCACGGAATGGGCCTGGTGCAGAATGACGAGGATGCGGCGCTGAGCGCCCGGCTCCCAGGCCGGCTCGATGTCCGGCGTCAGATCGTCAGTTGCGTCTCGGTCCACTGTCGCCTTCCGCCTCCTCTCGAACCTCCCGACGGATCCGCACCCGGTCGCGGGAGCCCACGTTCAGCAGTTCCGCCGCGCGCCAGACCAGATTGTCTTCGAACTCGGTCAGCCCGCCATCGGCATAGGCCACCTCGAACATCATCTCCACGATGCGCAGCCGGCCCTCGTCGTCGAGGGCGCGGTTGAGCACGCTGGTGAAGGCATAGAGGTCCACCGCCTCGGCATCCTTGGCGATGGCCAGTTCCACCAGCGCGTCGGTATCGGCGGCGCTGAGCTGGAAGCGCTCCGAGAGGATGCGCTGGACGATCTCGCGCTCCGACTGCGTCACCGCGCCGTCGATGGACATGACATGGACCAGAAGCGCGGCGGCGGCGAGGCGATGGTCATTCTCCTCGAAGGCCTGCGTGTCGCGGCTTCCACCCGTGATGTCGGCGATGAAGTCGGAGAGGACACGGAACATCAAATTCCCCTGCGGAGGCCCTTAAGGGACGGTGCCATAACCATCCGTGCTCAAACAAGCATCACGCGGGCCAACCAGCGCCGGGGCTGCACTTCTTTCGCGCAGTGTGACTTTCCTGCTGCGCAGCACCCTATTGCGGAGTCTGGGGGGCGGGCATGCGGGAGCGGTAATCGTTCTGGATCCGCGTCGTCGAATCCCCTTCGCCCGGGCGCGGGGTGCGCATGGGCGGCTGGGCGAGGTTCTGGCGCGGCGCCGGGGGCGACATGTTCTGCCCGGGGACGCCGGGCGAGGGCCCGGTCTGCGGCACGACGATGGTGCGCGTCTGGGCCGAGGCGGTCAGCGCACCGGAAACGGCCAGCACGGCCGCCAGGGCGGCGATCTTGATCCTGCGCGACATCATGGTCCTCCGGAGACAGGCGCTGCCCCTAACACATAGGCAATCCTCTGTCGTGCGCCAGGGGCACCCCGGCGGCGGGTCGCTCGCTGATGCCGGATGTGAAAGGTAAAGTTCCAGCATCGCCCCTAAGGTCAAGATCATGCTTGCGATGTCGCGAAGAATTGTGCGGAACGAACCTGTGCGGTGAGCGTTTTCGTCACCGTAATCCAATGCAACTGGCGCGCTGCGATGGCGTGCCGGAAGAACAGGGAGATCCCCATGCGCAATCGTATGCTGACTGCCGTCGCTCTTTCCGCGCTGATCGCCGCTCCGGCGTTCGCCCAGTCCACGGCGCCCACGCCGTCCAACAATGCCACCACGCCTCCGGCGACCACCGCCCCTGCCCCCGGCGCGGCCGATGGCGCCCTCAAGATGAAGCCCGCCACGAGCGCTGCCGCCACGGGCACCTTCATCGACGCCCAGGATCGCGAGCAGTGGCTCGCCACCAACCTGATCGGCACCTCGGTGCGCGGCGCCTCCGACGAGAATCTCGGCGAGGTGAACGACGTTCTGATGGACCGCAACGGCAATGTGGTGGGCGCCGTGATCGGCGTCGGCGGCTTCCTCGGCGTCGGCGAGAAGGATGTCGCCGTCCCCTTCAACTCGCTGGAACTGGTCCGCAACTCGGACGGCGAGAAGCTGGTGCTCCGCAAGACCAAGGACGAGCTGAAGGCCGCGCCGGAGTTCAAGGAATATTCCGCCACTCCTCCGGCCGCTTCGGGCTCCTCCACTGCCCCCATGTCGTCGCCGCCCGCTTCGGCGCGCTGACCCCTTCCGGCCCGGCCGGACATCCAGTGATCGGGCGGCGGTCCTCCGGGACCGCCGCCCTTTCGTTTGGGTGCCACGCTCGCGACGCATTTTGCGGGTGCCCTAACGCGGCCACCGCGACGCCCGCGGTCGGTTATCGCGAGGTGGGATCGGGAAGGGCGGAGCACGTGAGCACGAGGCCGGACGCCTGCGGGGCCATTCTCCTGGTGGAGGATGAGCCGTTCGTCGCCATCATGGCGCAGCAGATCCTGGAGGAGGACGGCTTCCGGGTGACGCTGGCCGCCAGCGGCGCCGATGCCCTTGCGCTCGCGGGGGCGCCGGGCGCGCGCATCCGCGCCGCCATCGTCGATTTCGGCCTGCCGGACATGAATGGAGACGAGGTGGTGCGCGGCCTGCGCACCCTGTATCCGGCGCTGCCGGTCCTGGTCGCGTCCGGCTACGGCATCCCGGAATTGCGTTCGGTGTTTGGGGAAGGGCGCGGTATGCGCTTCGTCAGCAAGCCCTATGACGGCGCCGGCCTGAAGGACGGCCTCGCGCATCTGGGGATCATGGCTGGAGAGGGGTGAGCGGCGGTCGCGTCGAAAGCCGGGGAGGGGG
>JACESF010000090.1 GCA_013911975.1 Hyphomicrobiales bacterium
GGAGGGTTCAGGAGGGCGACGTCGTCGGCGCGAACCGCACCCCCGCCTGCGCCATGTCGGCGCGGGCCCTGGCGAGCGAGCCGTCCACGTCGATGGCGCGGCAGGCATCCTCCACCACATGGGTCGAAAAGCCGTGCCCGGCCGCGTCCACCGCCGACCAGGAGACGCAGAAATCCGTGGCGAGGCCCAGGAGATAGACCGTGTCGATGCCCCGGTCTCTCAGGAAGCCTGTGAGGCCCGTGGGCGTGGTGCGGTCCGCCTCATAGAAGGTCGAATAGCTGTCCAGCCCCTCATGAATGCCCTTGCGGACGATCATCTGCGCATGGGGCACGTCCAGGCCCGGCGCGAAGGCCGCGCCGGGAGACCCCTGCACGCAATGGTCCGGCCACAGCACCTGCGGCCCATAGGGCAGTTCGATGGTCTCGAACGGCGCCTTTCCCAAATGCGACGAGGCGAACGACACATGGCCCGCCGGGTGCCAGTCCTGGGTCAGGATGACGTTACGGAATGAGCGCGCGATGCGGTTCGCCATCGGCACCACCGCGTCCCCGTCCGGCACCGCGAGGCTGCCGCCGGGCAGGAAATCCACCTGAAGATCGACGATGACGAGGGCGGTCGAGGATGTCTGGAGCGGGGTCAGGGCGAAGTCTCCGATGCGCGCGATCCCGCGAGGGGCGAGGCGTTCCTGTCGGGCGCACCGGGGGGCGTGCGCTCCGGCGGGTCAGTCTGCGTCGGCGCTATTTCCGTGTGAAGACATAGTCGGTTTCCTGCCGCAGCACCTCGCCGGGGCGCAGGATGGCGGAGGGGAAGCCGGGATGGTTCACGGCATCCGGCCATGCCTGCGTTTCCAGGCAGAAGCCCGCGAAGGGGCCATAGGCGCGGCCTTCGAGGCCGGGAACCGGCACGCGGAGGCCGGGGGCGGCATAGAATTGCACGCCGGGCTCGGTGGTGCGCACCTCCAGGCAGACGCCGGAATGGGGGCTGCGGGCCAGAGCCACGCTGCGCTTCGGCCCCCGCGCGGCGGAGAGGCAGAAATTATGATCGAACAGAACCTGCCCGGCATCGGAATGGCGGCGCATGGGCGCCGGCTCCCGGAAGTCGAAGGGTGTGCCGGCCACGGCGCGGACCTCGCCGGTGGGTGTCTGGTGGGGTGTCGTGGGCAGAAAATGGTCGGCGGCGATCCGCAGCTCGTGGTCGAGGGTATCCGCCCGGCCGTCCAGATTGAAATAGGAATGCTGGCAGAGATTGACCGGGCAGGCGGCGTCCGTGGTGGCCTCGTAGGTCACGGACAGGGTTCCGGCGTCCCGGAGGTGGTAGGTGGCGCTCACCGTGCAGGTGCCCGGATAGCCCGCCCGCCCGGCCGGATCGCGGATGCCCAGCGTGACCCGGTCCGAGGCGAGATCGAGCAGGGTCCAGTTTCGCACCGCGAGATTGTCGGAGCCGCCATGCAGATGGGTGCGACCCTGTTCGTTGCGCTCTAGGTGTACCTCGACACCATCCAGCGTGTAGCGGCCGTCCGCGATCCGGTTCGCGCATCGGCCGGGCGTCGCGCCGAAGGCCGGCGAGTGGACGGGATAAGGGTCGAAGGTCTCGAAGCCCAGAACCAGCGGCGGGGCATGGCCCGCGAGGCGCAGATCCTGGATGACCGCGCCCCAGGTGAGCACGCTGGCGGTCAGCCCGCCGCCGGAAATGGCGAGGCGCAGCACCGGCTCCCCATCGGCCGTGTGCCCGAATACGTCCCGCTCCGGCGTTCGAACATTCATGAGGATCACCTCCTGTCCGTGCGGGGCGATCATAGTCCCGGCGGCGGCCCGGGCGCCATTGCGCGCAAGCCCGCGAACCTGCAAGGTGAGGCGGGCCGTTCATCCCGTGTCTGATCCCGTGCCCGGCTTCGCGCGACATCCCAGGGCGGTATGCTCGCGGCGGTGCGCTCGCGGGAAGTTGAAAAAGCTTTCTTCGCGCTTCGTACCACGCCTTGCGGCGCCAGAATTGCCCTCCTATATCGGCTCCGAACGCTGTCAGTTGCGGCGTACCCCAATTTGAAAAGGGGGTCGGCGAGGGTTGGCGGTCAGGACACCGCAAACTCGTTGGGCGCTTTCAGGCCCGGCCGACCTGCCGGCAAGGAGAAGTAAATGGCCAAGATTATCGGCATCGACCTGGGCACCACCAATTCGTGCGTCGCCGTCATGGAAGGCACCTCGCCGAAGGTGATCGAGAATGCCGAGGGCGCGCGCACCACGCCCTCCATCGTCGCCTTCACGGAAGACGGCGAGCGCCTGGTGGGCCAGCCCGCCAAGCGGCAGGGCGTCACCAATCCCGAGCGCACCTTCTTCGCGGTGAAGCGCCTCATCGGCCGCCGCTATGACGACCCGACCGTCGAGAAGGACAAGAAGCTCGTCCCCTACGGCATCGTGCGCGGCGACAACGGCGACGCGTGGCTGGAAGCCGACGGCAAGAAATATTCCCCCTCGCAGATCTCCGCCTTCATCCTTCAGAAGATGAAGGAGACGGCCGAGTCGTTCCTGGGCGAGAAGGTGGAGAAGGCGGTCATCACCGTCCCCGCCTACTTCAACGACGCCCAGCGCCAGGCCACCAAGGACGCGGGCAAGATCGCCGGCCTCGAAGTGCTGCGCATCATCAACGAGCCGACTGCGGCCGCGCTCGCCTATGGCCTCGACAAGAAGTCGGCCGGCACCATCGCGGTGTATGACCTCGGCGGCGGCACGTTCGACGTGTCCGTGCTGGAGATCGGCGACGGCGTGTTCGAGGTGAAGTCCACGAACGGCGACACGTTCCTGGGCGGCGAAGACTTCGACATGCGGCTCGTCAACTATCTCGCCGACGAGTTCAAGAAGGAGCAGGGCATCGACCTGCGCAACGACAAGCTCGCCCTTCAGCGCCTCAAGGAGGCCGCCGAGAAGGCGAAGATCGAGCTGTCGTCCGCGACCCAGACCGAGATCAACCTGCCCTTCATCACCGCCGACGCCTCCGGGCCGAAGCACCTGACCATGAAGCTCACCCGCGCCAAGTTCGAGGCGCTGGTGGACGACCTGATCCAGCGCACCATGGAGCCCTGCCGGCTCGCGCTGAAGGATGCGGGCCTCTCCGCCGCGCAGATCGACGAAGTCGTTCTGGTGGGCGGCATGACCCGCATGCCCAAGGTCCAGGAGATGGTGAAGCAGTTCTTCGGCAAGGAGCCCCACAAGGGCGTCAACCCGGACGAGGTGGTCGCCATCGGCGCCGCCATCCAGGCGGGCGTGCTCCAGGGCGACGTGAAGGACGTGCTGCTGCTCGACGTGACCCCGCTCTCGCTGGGCATCGAGACGCTGGGCGGCGTGTTCACCCGCCTCATCGACCGCAACACCACCATCCCCACCAAGAAGAGCCAGGTGTTCTCCACGGCGGAAGATGGACAGAACGCGGTGACGATCCGCGTCTTCCAGGGTGAGCGCGAGATGGCGGCGGACAACAAGATCCTCGGCCAGTTCGACCTCGTGGGCCTGCCCCCGGCGCCGCGCGGCGTGCCGCAGATCGAAGTGACGTTCGACATCGACGCCAACGGCATCGTCCAGGTCTCGGCGAAGGACAAGGGCACCGGCAAGGAGCAGCAGATCCGCATCCAGGCCTCGGGCGGCCTCAACGACGCCGACATCGAGAAGATGGTGAAGGACGCCGAGAGCCACGCCTCCGAGGACAAGAAGCGCCGCGCCCTGGCGGAAGCCAAGAACCACGCGGAAGCGCTGGTCCACTCCACCGAGAAGGCCCTCGCCGAGCATGGCGACAAGGTCGGCGCGGCGGAGAAGGGTGCCATCGAGGCGGCTCTCAACGAGCTGAAGTCGACCCTGGAGAGCGGCGATGCCGAAGCCATCCAGGCGAAGACCCAGGCCCTCGCCCAGGCGTCCCTGAAGCTCGGCGAAGCCATGTACGCGGCCCAGCAGGGCGGCGGCGAGGCCGGTGCCGAGAAGGCGGCGGACGACGTGGTGGACGCCGAGTTCACCGAGGTGGACGACGACAAGAAGAAGTCGGCCTGATCCAGGCTTCCGGCTGAGACGAAACCATGATCCCCGGGAGCCCCCCGGGGATCATGTGCATTGGGACCCTGACATTTGCGGGGCGCGGCCATGGACTATGGCCCCGCGGCGCCCCGCGCATTACGGCCGCCGCACCGCGCGGCCCTGTGGGTGAGCGATGAGCAAGCGGGACTATTACGAAGTGTTGGGATGCGAGCGCGGCGCCGACGAGACGGTGCTGAAGGCGTCCTATCGCAAGCTCGCCATGAAGTGGCACCCCGACCGCAACCAGGGCGACGGCGAGGCGGAGATCCGCTTCAAGGAAGTCAGCGAAGCCTACGAGGTGCTGAAGGACCCGCAGAAGCGGGCGGCCTATGACCGGTTCGGCCACGCGGCCTTCGAGAACGGCATGGGCGGCGGCGGCGGCCCCGGCTTCGGCGCCGACTTCGCCTCCACCTTCGCGGACATCTTCGACGACCTGTTCGGCGGCCAGATGGGCGGCGGGCGCGGACGCGGCGCGGGCGGCGCCCAGGGTGGGCGCGGGCGCGGCTCGGACCTGCGCTACAACATGGAGATCACCCTCGAGGAGGCCTATGCGGGCAAGGCGGCCGAGATCCGCATCCCCACCTCCATCGTGTGCGAAAGCTGCTCGGGCACCGGCGCCAAGCCCGGCACCCAGCCCAAGGTCTGCCGCACCTGCGGCGGCGCGGGCAAGATCCGCCATGCCCAGGGCTTCTTCACCCTGGAGCGCACCTGCCCCGCCTGCCAGGGGCGCGGCTCCCTGATCGAGGACCCCTGCACCGCCTGCGCGGGCGCGGGCCGCGTCACCCGCGAGCGCACCCTGCAGGTGCAGGTGCCGGCGGGCGTGGAGGACGGCACCCGCATCCGCCTCGGCGGCGAGGGCGAGGCGGGCGTGCGCGGGGGACCGGCGGGCGACCTCTACATCTTCCTGTCCATCGAGCCCCACCCGCTGTTCCAGCGCGAGGGCGCGGACCTCTATTGCCGCGCGCCCATCTCCATGGTGACGGCGGCGCTGGGCGGCATGGTGGACGTGCCCACCATCGACGGCGGCCAGACCAAGGTGCGCATCCCGGAGGGCACCCAGTCCGGCAAGCGCCTGCGCCTCGCGGGCAAGGGCATGCCGGTGCTGCGCACCCGCAATTTCGGCGACATGTATGTGCAGGTGGTGGTGGAGACGCCGCAGAACCTCACCAAGCGCCAGCGGGAGCTGCTCACCGAGTTCGAGAAGGAATGCTCCTCGGAGACCCACCCGGAATCCGACGGCTTCTTCGCCAAGGTGAAGGACTTCTTCCAGGGCGCCTCCGGCAACGAGGCGTAGGACGCTTTACGCCCCCGTCTGGCGAAAGGCGGGGGCGTCTCCCCTCAATCCACGCGGCGATGCCGTCTTCCCCTTTCCCCTTGCGGGAGAGGGGGCCGCGCGTAGGCGCGGTGGGTGAGGGGTTCGGCGCGACCGGGATCGTCTCCGACAGGTCTGCGCGGCCGCAGAGGCCCCCTCACCCCAGCCCTCTCCCGCGAGGGGAGAGGGGGCAACGTCCCTTGGGCGGATGGGCTGAGCCCAGGCTGCCCAGGGAGGCCAAGCGCATCCGCTCCGGCAACGAGGCGTAGGACGCTTTACGCCCCTGTCTGGCGAAAGGCGGGGGCATCCGGCTTCTGCCTCCCCTCAATCCACACCGTGATGCCGTCTTCCCCTCTCCCCTTGCGGGAGAGGGTGCCGCGCGTAGGCGCGGTGGGTGAGGGGTTCGGCGCGACCGGGCGGGTGCTGAACCGTGCCTCTCAACGGGAAGGCCCCCTCACCCCAACCCTCTCCCGCGAGGGGAGAGGGGGCAATGTCGTTTGGGCGGATGGGCTGAGCCCAGGCTGCCCAACGAGGCCAAGCGCATCCGCGACGGCCGAGGTCAGTGACACCTCCGGCAGACGGGCTAGCCTTCCCAGAGGCGCCCCCGCACAACCGCCAAAACGAAAAAGCCCTCCGCTGGCGGCGGAGGGCTCGGAAGAGATGATGACCGGCTTGAGGACGCGGCGCCGGGGCGCCGCGGGTCAAGTGTTGCCGACCTCGCCCTCGGCCTTGGCGTCGCGGGCCACCTTCGGGCCGCCGCGGGAGACGCCCACCATGGCGGGGCGCAGCACGCGCTCGCCGATCACATAGCCGGACTGCACCACCTGGAGCACCGTGCCCGCCGGGACGGTCTCGTCCGGGATCTCGAACATGGCCTGATGCAGATTGGGGTCGAAGCGCTCGCCCTTCGGCTCGATCTTGCGGATGCCGTGCTTCTCCAGCGCCTTGTGCAGGCCGCGCTCGGTCAGTTCCAGGCCGTCCAGCAGCGCCTTGAAGCCGCCCTCGGCGGTGGCCTTGGCCTCCGCGTCCACGGCGCCCAGCGCGCGGGACAGGTCGTCCGCCACGTTCAGCACGTCACGCGCGAAGGAGGCGATGCCATAGGTCTTGGCGTCGGCCACTTCCTTCTCGGCGCGGCGGCGCACATTCTCCGCCTCCGCGAACGCGCGCAGGAACTTGTCCTTCATTGCGGCGGCTTCCGCCTCCAGGCGCTCGCGCTCGGCCTGGAAGGCGGCGCCCAGTTCCGTCATCTCGGCGCCTTCCGGATCCTGCTCCGGACGCATGCCCTCAGGGGCGCCACCGTTTTCGCTCATGCGAATCCCTCATTTAATCCTGCCGCGCGCCCGGCCTCATGCGAGCGCGCCATGATTTCGCCCCGCATATCGGGGCGCGAGGGCCAAAAATCAAGCCGCATCGGCGCCGGGAGCCCCCAGAACCCGGCTGACGACGCGCGCGGTGAAGTCCACCATGGGCACGATCCGCCCGTAATTGAGCCGCGTGGGACCAATGACGCCCAGCACGCCCACCACCCGGCCCTGCCCGTCGCGATAGGGCGCGACGATGGTGGAGGAGCCCGAGAGCGAGAACAGGCGGTTCTCCGAGCCGATGAAGATGCGCATGCTTTGCGCCTCCTCCGCCCGGCCCAGGAGGTCCACCACCTCGCGCTTGGTCTCCAGATCGTCGAACAGCAGGCGGATGCGCTCCAGGTCCTCCAGCGCCCGCAGATCCTCCAGGAGCTTGGCCTGCCCGCGCACGATGAGGCGGCGCTCCGCCTGGTCCCCGCCGGACCAGGAGGCGAGGCCCGCCTCCACCACGCGGGCGGTGAGCTCGTCCAGCTCGCGGTGCACCTCGGAGAGCAGGGTCTCCGCCTCCGCCCGCGCCTCGGCCAGCGTGCGCCCGCGGATATGGGCGTTGAGGAAATTCCCGGCCTCCACCAGCGCGGACATGGGCAGGCCGGCGGGCAGCGGCAGGACGCGGTTTTCCACCTGCCCGTCCTCCGACACCAGGATCACCAGCGCCCGGCCGGCATCCAGCGGCACGAATTCCACATGCTTGAGGCGCGGATCGGTCTTCAGCGCCGTCACCACCCCGGCCCCGCGCGAGAGACCGGACAGGAGCGCGGACGCCTCTTGCAGCACCCCGTCCACCGTATAGCCCCGGGCGGCGGCGGCCACCTGGGTCTCGATGGAGGTGCGGTCGCGCTCGGAGACGTCGCCGATCTCCAGCAGCGCATCCACGAAGAAGCGCAGCCCCTGCTCCGTGGGCAGGCGCCCGGCGCTGGTATGGGGGGCATAGATGAGGCCCGCCGCCTCCAAGTCCGCCATCACGTTGCGCACCGAGGCGGGCGAGAGCGTCATGGGGATGAGGCGGGAGATGTTCCGCGAGCCCACCGGCTCGCCCGTGGCCAGGTAGCTCTCCACGATCTGCCGGAAAATCTCGCGGGAGCGCTCGTCGATCTGGGCGAGGGCGGCGGTGGAGGGAAAGATCAGGGGATTGACAGGCACGGCGTCATTCCGGCTTGGGCAATGAGGAACATTCCGGCGCGAATGGCGGCGGTACGGGCTGCATGACCTGACGCCGGCTCTCGTCCTGACGCGGAGGACGATTGGACCAGCGGTTCCAGCGGGCCGTATCGCCCATGAAATAGATAAGAAGTGCGGCGCAGGCGGCAATGCCGGCGAGCGTCCCCGCATAAAAGAGGGTGCCGAACCAGAACCAACCCGGCGATTCGAGATAGGTGTAGTACCCACCGGCGAAGCGGGGACCCGCGCGCACCATTCCCGCCGTGGCCGCGAACCAGAGCTGCTGCACGCAGAAGGCAGTCAGCAAAATCACGCACATGCCACCAAGGATTCGACCGATCGTGCTCCCCATTTCCCGCCGCCGATGTCGAATGATCCGTGACAGCAATATAGCACACCCCTTGCCCCTGCGCCTCCCCGCTCCTAAAACCGGCGCCGGCTTCTCAACGGATTGGATAGACGAATGCGCCCCAGCCGCCGCGCCAGCGACCAAATGCGTGCCGTTTCTTTTGAACGGGGCGTGCTGCGCCATGCCGAGGGCTCGTGCCTCGTGAAGTTCGGCGACACCCATGTGCTCGTCGCCGCCACCTTGGAGGAGCGCCTGCCCCCGTGGCTGAAGGGCCAGGGCCGGGGCTGGGTGACGGCGGAATATTCCATGCTGCCCCGCGCCACCCACGAGCGCACCCGCCGCGAGGTGACGCAAGGCAAGCAGTCCGGCCGCTCGCAGGAAATCCAGCGCCTCATCGGCCGCTCGCTGCGCTCCGTCACGGACCTCGTGGGCCTCGGCGAGCGACAGATCACCATCGACTGCGACGTGATCCAGGCGGACGGCGGCACCCGCACCGCCGCCATCACCGGCGCCTGGGTGGCGCTGCACGACTGCCTCACCTGGATGCGCTCGCGCTCCATGGTGAAGGAGGTCCCGCTGCGCGAACACGTCGCTGCCATCTCCTGCGGCATCTATAACGGCACCCCGGTGCTCGACCTCGACTATGCCGAGGACAGCAATGCCGAGACCGACGCGAACTTCGTCATGACCGGCACCGGCGGCATCGTGGAGATCCAGGGCACGGCGGAGAAGACGCCGTTCACCCAGGACGAGCTGCTGAGCCTGCTCTCTCTGGCGCGCGGCGGCGTGGACCACCTCGTGGCGCTCCAGAAGCAGGCCATCGCCTGATGGAGCGTCGCCGCCTCTCCGGCCGGGTGGTCATCGCCACGCACAATCCCGGCAAGCTGAAGGAGATGCAGGAGCTTCTCGCGCCCTACGGCATCGCGGCGGTCTCGGCGGGCGAACTCGGCCTGCCCGAGCCGGAGGAGACCGGCACCACCTTCTCCGCCAATGCGCGCATCAAGGCGCAGGCGGCGGCGGAAGCGGCGCAACTGCCCGCCTTCGCGGACGACAGCGGCCTGTGCGTGGATGCGCTGGGCGGCCAGCCCGGCATCTATTCGGCCCGCTGGGGCGGTCCGGAGAAGGATTTCGAGATGGCCATGGAGAATGTCCAGGCCCTCCTGATCACCGTGGATGCCCTCAGCGCCGAGAAGCGCAAGGCGAAGTTCGTGAGCGTCCTCTGCCTCGCCTGGCCGGACGGCCATGTGGAGGAATTCGAGGGCGTGGTGGCCGGCACCCTGGTCTGGCCGCCGCGCGGCGACAAGGGGTTCGGCTACGATCCCATGTTCGTGCCGGAGGGCTTCGCCCGCTCGTTCGGCGAGATGTCCTCGGAAGAAAAGCACGCCATGCCGCCGCTCGGGCGCGGGCTGTCCCATCGCGCGCGGGCCTTCCGGCTGCTGGCGGCCGGCTGCCTGGAAGACACGGCGCAGGCCCAGGAGGGGCAGGAGGCTTGAACGACCTTTGCCCGGCGGGCGGCGTCCCGGACACGGCTGCGCCGCGCCACGCGCGGCCCGAAGGCGGGTTCGGCGTCTATGTGCACTGGCCCTTCTGCCTGGCCAAATGCCCCTATTGCGACTTCAACAGCCATGTGCGGCACGATCCCCCGGACCAGGCGCGCTTCGTCGCCGCCTTCCGGCGCGAGATCGCCCACATGCGCGCGCTTCACGGCCCGGCGCAGGCGGAGACGGTGTTCTTCGGCGGCGGCACGCCCTCCCTCATGGAGCCCGCGACGGTGGCGGCCATCCTGGAAGCCATCGACGCCGCGTGGCCGATCCGGGACGATGCCGAGATCACCCTGGAGGCCAATCCCACCAGCGTCGAGGCGGAGCGCTTCCGGGGCTATCGCACGGCGGGCGTCAACCGGGTCTCGCTCGGCGTCCAGTCGCTGGACGAGAAGGACCTGAAGGGCCTCGGGCGCATGCATTCGGTCACGGAGGCGCTGACGGCCGTCTCCACGGCGCGCGCCACGTTCGGCCGGGTCTCGTTCGACCTGATCTATGCCCGTCCGCGCCAGACGCCGGAAAGCTGGGAACGGGAATTGCGCCGGGCGCTGGACGAAGGCTGCGACCACTTCTCGCTCTACCAGCTCACCATCGAGCCGGGCACGGCCTATGAGCGCCTCTATACAGCGGGCAAGCTCATCATCCCCGACGACGACCATGCCCGTGCCTTGTGGGACGTGACGCAGGACGTGATGGGCGCGGCGGGCCTGCCCGCCTACGAGATTTCCAACCATGCCCGCCCCGGCGAGCAATCGCGGCACAACCTCATCTATTGGCGCTACGGCACCTATGCGGGGGTGGGGCCGGGCGCGCACGGGCGGCTGTCCGTCGGCGGGGAGCGGCGCGCGACCGTCACCGAGCGCCAGCCCGAGCGCTGGCTCCAGGCGGTGGAGGCGCACGGCCACGGCATCGTCGGCGAGGAACGGCTCGACGCGCAAACCCAGGCGGACGAACTGCTGCTCATGGGCCTGCGGCTGGCGGAAGGCATCGACATGGCCCGCCACGCCCGCCTCGCGGGGCGCCCGCTGGACCCCGCCCGCATCGCCCTTCTGGAGACAGAGGGCCTCGTGGCCCGCGCCGGCAACCGGCTGCGGGTGCTACCGCCGGGCTTCCCCGTGCTGAACGCGGTGATCGCCCAACTGGCTTAGGGCGGATCAACCTTCAAGCCGGAGGCACTGTTCTTTTCAGAAAGCGGCGTCATGTCGGACGCGTCATGGCCGGGCTCGTCCCGGCCATCCACGGGGTTCGGCGGGGTCCACGCTCGACCCGGAGACATGGATGCCCGGGACGAGCCCGGGCATGACGGCCCCGAGGGGCTGGAAGCCATCCATCGATCTGAATGTCGATCGGACCTAGGGCGGATCAACATTCAAGCCGGAGACACTGTTCTTTTCAGAAAGCGGTGTCAGGACCGGGCTCGTCCGGCCATCCACGGGGTTCGGTTGGGTCCACGCGCGACACGCAGGCGTGGAGGCCCGGGACGAGCCCGGGCATGACGGCCCCGAGGGGCGATCGGACCTAAGGGCGCCGGTGCCCGGCTCACAGCCCCGCGATGGCGCGGGCGAAGTCCTTGGCGGCGAAAGGCTGGAGGTCGTCCGCCCCCTCGCCCACGCCGATCAGATGGACCGGCAGGCCGTGCTTCTCGGCGATGGCCACCAGGATGCCGCCGCGCGCCGTGCCGTCCAGCTTGGTCATGACAAGGCCGGTCACGCCCGCCACCTTGCCGAACACCTCCACCTGGGAGAGCGCGTTCTGACCCACCGTGGCGTCCAGCACCAGGAGCACCGCGTGGGGCGCGGTGGAATCCTGCTTGCGGATGACGCGCACCACCTTTTCCAGCTCGGCCATCAGCTCGGCGCGGTTCTGGAGCCGCCCGGCCGTGTCGATCATGAGCACGTCCACGCCCTCGGCGCGCGCCTCGGTGATGGCGTCGAAGGCGACGCCCGCCGCATCCGCGCCCGGCGCGCGGGCAATGATGGAGGCGCCCGTGCGCTGGGCCCACACCTTGAGCTGCTCGATGGCGGCGGCGCGGAACGTGTCGCCCGCCGCCAGCATCACCTTCAGCCCCTCGGACCGCCATTGGGACGCGAGCTTGCCGATGGTGGTGGTCTTGCCCGAGCCGTTCACGCCCACCATGAGCAGGATGAAGGGTTTCTGGGACCGGTCCAGCTCCAGCGGCTTCGCCACCGGCGCGAGGATGGTCTCAACCTCCGCCGCGATGAGGCTCTTCACCTCCTCGGGGGCGATCATCTTGTCGTGCCGCCCCTTGCCCACCCGCTCCACGATGCGCGCGGAGACGGCGACGCCGAGATCGGCCCGGATCAGGATGTCCTCCAGCTCCTCCAGCGTCTCGGCATCCAGCTTGCGCTTGGAAACGAGGTCCGTGATGCCCTGGGTGAGGGCCGAGGCGGTGCGAGAGAGGCCGCTGGTGAGCCGGCTCCAGAAACTGCGTTTCTCGGCCGCGGGCGCCGTTTCCGGCACGACCGCAGGCGCCTCGGCGGCGACGGCCAGGGGCGCGGGCGCCTCGGGCTCGGTCTCGACCACGGTTTCGGGCGGAGCCGTCTCCTCGGGGGCCGCCTCCGCGACCGGAGTTGGATCCTCCACCGGCGCGACGACCTCTTCGGGCGCGTTCGCCTCGGGGAGGGCGGGCGGTGCGTCCGGTTCCGTCGCCGGGCTTTCGGAGACCGGCTCGGCAGGCGCCGGCTCGGCCTCGGGCGCGTCCGGGCGCTGGTCCTCGTCCGCCGGGGCGGGCGTTACGGGCGCGTCGCCCTTGCGGCCCATGAGGCGGCTCCAGAAGCCGCGCTTCTCGGGCTGGGGGGCGTCGCCGCCGTCCTTCAGGTCGCTCATGGGATCACGCCGCGATCAGCCGCGCGCCGTCATGGCCGGTGATGCGCAGCGGGAGGAGGGTTCCCGGCACGGCCTCACGGGCCACGCGCACGGGGGTGAAATGCTCGGTGCGGCCCACGCCGCCGCGCTCCATAAGCACGGAGCGCCGCGCGCCGACAGCGCCGGACAGGTGCCGCCGCAAGGCTTCGTCGCCCTTCTCGCGCAGGCGCCGCGCCCGCTCCTTCACCGCCTCGTGCGCCACCTGGGGCATGCGGGCGGCGGGCGTGCCGGGGCGCGGGGAGAAGGGGAAGACGTGCAGGAAGCTGAGCCCGCAGGCGTCCACGATGTCGAGGCTGTTGCGGAACATGGCCTCGGTCTCGGTGGGGAAGCCCGCGATGAGGTCCGCGCCCAGCACCAGGTCCGGCCGCAGGCGCCGCATCTCGCCCACGAGGCGGATGGCGTCGGCGCGCAGGTGGCGGCGCTTCATGCGTTTCAGGATCAGGTCGTCGCCCGACTGGAGCGAGAGATGGAGATGGGGCATCAGCCGCTCCTCCTCCGCCAGGGCGTGCAGCAGGTCCTCGTCCGCCTCCACGCTGTCGATGGAGGAGAGGCGCAGGCGCTTCAGCTCGGGAACATGCTTGAGGACGGTGCGCACCAGCCGCCCGAGGGTCGCCGCCCCCGGCAGGCCCGCGCCGTAGGAGGTGAGGTCCACGCCCGTCAGCACCACCTCGTTGTGGCCCGCCTCCACGAGGCGGCGCACCTGGGCCACCACCTCGCCCATGGGCACGGAGCGCGAATTTCCCCGGCCATAGGGGATGATGCAGAAGGTGCAGCGGTGATCGCAGCCGTTCTGCACCTGCACGAAGGCGCGGGTGTGCCCGTCGAGGCCGTCCACCATGTGCAGCGCGGTCTCGCGCACCGACATGATGTCGCCCACCACCACCCGCTCCTCGGCGCCGAGGCCGAAATCCAGCGCCGCGCGCGCCGCCGCCCAGGTCTCCGGCGCGCTCTTGGCGCCGTTGCCCACAACCCGGTCCACCTCGGCCATGCCGGCGAAGGTCTCGGGCTCGGTCTGCGCCGCGCAGCCGGTGACGATGATGCGCGCGTCCGGCCGCTCGCGCTTCAGGCGGCGGATGCTCTGGCGCGCCTGGCGCACCGCCTCCTGCGTGACGGCACAGGAATTGACGATGATTGTCCGCTCCAGACCGGCCGCGTCGGCCGCCTGGCGCATCTGCTCGGATTCCAGAATATTGAGCCGGCAACCGAACGTAAGGACCTCCATCGGGCCGGTCTCGGTCGGACGGTCGCTCATGGCGCCTCGGCCAGCATAAGGGGGGTGAGGCGGCCGGAAAATTCGTGGGCGACGGGGCCGGTCATCAGCACGTGGCCGTCGCTCTCCAGCCAGGCGATGGTGAGGTCGCCGCCGGGCAGCGTGACCTTCACGCGGCGCCCGGCGCGGCCGGTGCGCGCGGCCGCCACCGCCGTGGCGCAGGCGGCGGTGCCGCAGGCGCGCGTGCGGCCCGCGCCGCGCTCCCACACATGGAGCAGGATGTGATCGCGGGAGAGCATCTGGGCGAAGGAGATATTGGCCCGCTCGGGGAACAGGGCATTCTCCTCCAGCTCGGCGCCCAGCCCCTCCACGTCCACGGCATCGGCCGCGGGCACGAAGAAGATCGCATGGGGATTGCCCATGGAGACGAAGCTCGCCGGGCCGAGCAGCTCGTAGCCGGCGATGTCGAAGGCGGACGTGTCGCCCACGTCGCGGGCGAGCGGGATGTCCGCCCAGCCGAGGCGCGGGGCGCCCATGTCCACCGTCACCAGCCCGTCCGCCTCCAGCACGCAGTCCAGCAGGCCCGCCGCGCTCTCGAACAGCATGTGCCGCGCGCCGGTGCGCTCACCCTCCAAAGCCGCGATGCAGCGGGTGCCGTTGCCGCAGGCGGCGGATTCCGAGCCGTCGGAATTCAGGATCTTCACGAAGGCGGCGGTGTCCGGGCGGCGCGGCGGATAGAGCAGCATGGCCTGGTCGAAGGGCAGCACGCCGGGCCGCGCCAAGGCGCGTGCGTCCTCGGGCGTCACGTCCACGGGATCGGCGCGCAGGTCCAGCACGAGGATCTCGTTGCCGAGCCCGTTCATCTTCACAAAGGCGCGATCCGCAAGGCTGGCCATGTTCGTTCGCCGGAAGCTGTCTCAAATGCGCGGAGCGGCGCGCCCTCGGGCGCCGCCGTCCCGCCTTATATGGCGGGCACAGGGTCGCACGCCACCCCCCTTGGCGCGCGGCGGGGCTTCGGCCAGAACATGCGAGGCGCGCGGCGGGCGCAAGGCGAGGACCGGCAGCATGACGTTCGGGAATCTCATTCGGGGCGCTCTGGCGCTGGGTCTGGCGAGCGCGGGCATCGCGGGGGCGGCCGGCATGGCCGTCGCGCAGGCTCCGGCGCAACCGGCCACGCAGGCCCCCGTGCCGCCCGACCCCGCGAAGCCGGACCCGGCCCCGGCCGCCCAGACCCCTCCCC
>JACESF010000091.1 GCA_013911975.1 Hyphomicrobiales bacterium
GAGCCGCGGCAGCGGGCGCGGCCGGCGTCGCGGGAGCCGCGCTTGCGGCCGGGGCGGCGGGGCGCGGCGGGCGCGGCCGGGCGGGGCGCTGCTCGGGCGTGCCCTTGGGGTCGAAGCCCACATAGACGATGTAGCGCTCGATCTCCGCCGGGGTGGTCACGGGGAAGGAGATGGTGTCCTCCACCACGGAGAAGGTGATCTGCCCCTCCGCCGCCGGCACGTTGACGGGCACGTTGAAGAATTTCGTCAGGATGGTCTTGGGCGAGGGGCCTTCCTGCACCACCGCCACGCGGATCGGCACGTTCACCGCGCCGGGCGAGCCCTTGTCGCCCAGCAGCACGCGGCCCTCGATGCCCACCTTCATGGTCATGGTGCGGGTGGCGGGGTCGATGGCGCACTCGCGGGCGAGATTGCTGATGGAGCCCTGGAAGCGCAGTCCGCCGCCGGGGGCGGGCACCTGCCAGGCGGAGGCGCCGGAGCGCACGTCCACCATGGGGCACGAGAATTCGATGGCATCCGGGCCGGAGCCCAGCGTCAGCGGCTGGGGGCCGCGCGGGGCGGAGCCGCCCACGCCCGCCACCGCCTGATCGGAGATGCGCTGGCCGCCGCCGGCGGGGTCAACGTCCACGCCCGGGGCGCCGAACAGGCCCTGGGAATTGCCCCCGCAGCCGGCAAGCATCACCGCCAGCGCGGCTGGCGCCAGCACGCGGCAGAGCGAGGACGCAGAGGACGGCAACCACATGACGCAACTCCCAATCCGACGGACATGCCGAATTTGTATAACAGACTGTTAACCGCCCCTGCAGTCGGCAGAGGCGGTTGCGGCGGGACTATCGTCTCGCATGGTTAAGGCGGGTCAGCCCCCCGGGAGGCCCTGCGGGCGGCCCACCACCACGGTGAGGGCGTCCTTGGCGTCGGTGAGGCGCTTGGCGGCCCGCTTCAGATCGTCCAGCGTCACCGCCTCGATGAGGGCGTTGCGCTTGTCGATATAGTCGATGCCGAGATCGTCGATCTGGATCTGGAGCAACTGCCCGGCCACCTTGGAGGAGGTGTCGAAGCGCAGCGCATAGCTGCCCATGAGGTAGCTCTTCGCCTCGTCCAGCTCTTCCTTCGTCGGCCCCTCGGAGAGGATCTTGGCGAATTCCTCGCCGATGATGCGGATGGATTCGCCCGCCCGCTCGTTCTTGGTGGCGGTGCCCGCGAACCACAGGCCCACATGGTCCAGCGCCACCTGATAGGAATAGACCGAATAGGCGAGGCCGCGTGCCTCGCGCACTTCCTTGAACAGGCGCGAGGAGAAGGCGCTGCCGCCCAGGATGTGGTTCAGCACATAAGCGGGGATGAAGTCGGGGTCCTGCCGCTTCAGGCCGCTGGAGCCCATGAGCACCACGGACTGGGGCACGTCCAGCTTCACCACGTCCACGGTGCCGATGCCCTTGGGGGCCACGTCGGCAACCGGCGACAGGTCCGCCTTGGCGGGCAGGGTGCCGAACACATGGTCCAGCGCGCGGCCCAGATCCTCGGGGCTGATGTCGCCCACCACGGCCACCTTTAGATTGTCGCGGGCCATGGTGCGCTTGGCGAAGGCGACGAGGTCGTCGCGGGTGATGGTGGGCACGCTGGCGAGGCTGCCGTCCACGGGGCGGCCATAGGCATGGTCCGGGAAGGCGCGGGCGAACCAGGTCTCGCTGGCGATGGAATTGGGATCGGTGGACCGGCGCCGCAGGGAGGCGAGCTGGGCGGCGCGGATGCGCTCCACCGCCTCGGTGTCGAAGCGCGGCTGCGTCACCGCGAGGCGCAGCAGGTCGAAGGCCGCGTCCTTGTTCTCCGAGAGGGTGCGCAGCGAGCCGCGCAGGTCATCCCGGTTGGCGTCGAAGCCGATCTCCATGGCCTTGTCGGCGACCGCCTGATGGAAGGCGGCGGCGTTCAGCTCGCCCGCGCCCTCGTCCAGGAGCGAGGCGGTGAGGCTGGCGATGCCGGGCTTTTCCTTGGGGTCCTGCGCGGCGCCGCCCATGAAGGCGAATTCCATGGCGATGAGTGGCAGCGTCTTCTCGCGCACCAGCCACGCCTCGATCCCGCCGGGGCTGACGACGCGGGTGATGCGGGTCGTCTGGGATTGCGCCACGCTCGGGGTAACCAGGGAAAGGGCCATGATCAGGGACACCAGGAAGGACCCGCAGACGCGGGCGAAGACGGCGGGCGCCGTCACGAACGGTTCTCCGGCGCCTTGGCGGGCGCCGCGGCGGGGGCGGCGGGCGCGCTCAGATGGCCGGTCACGGCACGGTCCTGGACGAGATAGCGGCGCGCGGCCTGCTTCACGTCCTCGGCCGTCACGGCCTTCACCTCGTCCGGCCAGGCATTGACCTTGTCCACCGAGATGCCGGTGGCCCAGGCCGCGCCATAGATGCGCGCCAGCGTGGCCTGATTGTCCCGGGCATAGATGGCGTCGGCGGTGAGGCGGGTCTTGGCGCGGGCCAGTTCCAGGTCGTCCGGGCCTTCGGCGGCGAGCTTGGTCACCACGCCGTCCATGGCGGTTTCGAGCTGGTCCAGCGTCACGCCCGGCAGGGGCGCGGCAGAGACACCGAAGCGGGTCGCGTCATAGGACGTGCCCTGGTACCAGGCGCCCGCGCCGGCGGCGAGGCCCTGGTCCACCACCAGCGAGCGGTAGAGGCGGCCGGTCTGTCCCCCGCCCAGGATCTGGGCGGCGAGGTCGAGGGCCACCGCCTCGCGGCCCTCGCCGGTGCGGTAGGACGGCACGAGGTAGGAGCGCTGCACGCTCGGCTGGGCGACGCGCGGATCGGTCAGCACCACGCGGCGATGGGCCTGGGGCTCGGGCTCCTGCGGGCGGTTGCGCGGCGGGGTGTCGGCGCGCGGGATCTGGCCGTAGGTCTTCTCCGCGAGCGCCTTCACCTGGGCCGGGTCCACGTCGCCCGCCACCACCAGCACCGCGTTATTGGGCGCGTAATAGCGACGGTAGAAGGCGAGCGCGTCCTCGCGGTTGAGTTGCTTGATCTCGTGCTCCCAGCCGATGATGGGGTGCTGGTAGGGATGGTTCATGTAGCTGGTGGCCTGGAGCGTCTCGGAGAGGCGCGCGCCGGGATCGTTGTCCGTGCGCATGCGGCGCTCTTCCAGCACCACGTCCCGCTCCGGCAGCACCACCTCGTCGGTGAGCTTGAGGCCGGTCATGCGGTCGGCCTCGAAGGTCATCACCTTCTCCAGGTGCTCCTTGGCGACGCGCTGGTAATAGGCGGTGTAGTCGTAGGAGGTGAAGGCGTTCTCCTGGCCGCCGAGGCGCGCCACTTCCGCCGAGAACTGGCCGGGCGGCGCCTTCTCGGTGCCCTTGAACATGAGATGCTCAAGGAAATGGGCGATGCCGGACTTGCCGGCCTGCTCGTCCGCCGAGCCCACCTGGTACCAGACCATGTGGGTGGCCACCGGCGTGCGGTGGTCGGGAATGACCATCACCTTCATGCCGTTGGAAAGCTCGAACTGGCTGATGTCTGGCCCGGCGGCGCGGGCGTCGGAAAGCGCGGCCGAGGCGGAGGCGGCGGCGATGATGGCGGCCATGGCGAAGCGTCTCATAGTCACGATGTCGGAATTCCCTCCAGCCCCATTCCCCCGGGTCCCGGCGCGGCCGGCGGGCGGCCGCGCGGAGATCAGTTCTTGGTGCTGGTGTTCTGGAGGTCGAAGAAGGACGGAAGCTTGAACGCCTCCTGCTTCTTCTCGACGGTGCCGTAGGGCGCGTTGGGCGCGGGCGTCTGGTAGCCGGGCGGCGGGTCGATGAGGCTTTCGCGCGTGGGCTCGCCGGTGAAGGTCAGCGGCTTCTGGTCGGAATAGCCGCCGTTCAGGCCCTTGGTCCAGCCGAAGAAGCCCAGCTCGCTGGGCATCAGCTCGTCGCGGGCGCGCTTGTCGGCGCCCACGGGGCCGCCGCTGGTGGCGCTGGCGGTGGGCTTGTGGCGCACATTGTTGAGCTGGGAGGGCAGCAGCGGCTGGCCGCGCTGGTCGATGCCGTTCAAGCCCACCGGGGTCCGGTCCTCGGCGTTGGCGGCCTGGGCGCGCAGCACGTCGGGGTCCTTGGGCCAGTTGGGATTGGTGGCGGCCGCGCCGGGCTTGGGCGCGGGCAGCGCGCCGGAGGCGCTCACCTGCGGCGGGGGCACCACGAGCGGGGCGCGCTCGCGATACTGCACCGGCGCCTTCTCGTCCGGGACCATGCCGATGGCGCTGAAGATGTTGCGGAAGAAGTCGCCGTCGCTTTCCTGCGCGGCGGCCGGCAGCGGGGCGAGGGCGAGCCCGCCCGCGAGAACGAGAGAGGCGGCGGGCGCCGCGCGCAGCAGGCCGCGCCGGGGTCCGCGGCCCATGAAGCCAAACCGTGTCATGTCCACCCTCGTGGGTTCATCCTCGGGACCGCGCTCGGCGCTGCCCACTGTCGGCTCTAACGGCTGACGTCCGAGGGCGGCGTTTTTGAGGCGCGGGTGAAGAGTGCATCATAAAGGAGCACGATCACCCCCACAACGACGGCCACATCCGCGATATTGAACACGTACCAGCGCAGCCCGAAGGCGTGCAGCGACACGAAATCGAACACCGCGCCATAGACCAGCCGGTCCACCGCATTGCCCAGCGCGCCGCCGATCAAAAGTCCGAGGGCGATCGCCTCCCGCCGCCGCGAGGTGCGCGCGAGCCAGGCCGCGAACAGCACCGCCGCCACCACCTTGATGGCCAGCAGGACCCAGCGCCCCGTCTCGCCCTGGGGGAACAGGCCATAGCTGATGCCGGTGTTCCACAGATAGACGAAGTCCATGAAGGGCAGGATCTGCTGGCCGGGGCCGGTCCAGCTCTCCGACCAGCGCAGCACGGCGAGCTTGCTCCCCTGGTCCAGGGCCAGCACGATGAAGGCCGTGAGCAGGCCGAGGAAAAGGGGAGGCATGGGCTACTCCGCCGCCGCGCGCGCGGCCAGCTCGCGCAGCGCCCTGGCGTCGCGCGGGGTCACGTCCGGATAGTCGGGATCGAGGCCCACCTGGGGCGACACCTTCCAGGAGCGGGCGCATTTGCGCCCCTCGGCCAGCGCCGGCACCACGGCGACGCCGGGCACCTCCTCCAGGCGGAAGGCGTCGGCGGGGCCCGCGTCGGTGCGCAGATCGACGGCGCTGGTGATGCAGACTTCCGCCAGATCCACGCCGTCCAGGGCGGCCAGCAGGTCCGCGTCGCTCACATGCACCACGGGTGCGGCTTCCAGGGAGGAGCCGATGCGCTTGGCCGCGCGCTCAAGCTCCAGCGCGCCCAGCACCACGCGGCGCACCTGCCGCACCTTGCGCCATTTTTCCGCCAGCGCCTCGTCGCGCCAGGAAACCGGCGTCTCGGGGAAGGTGAGCAGGTGCACCGAGCCCTCCTGCGATCCCGTACGGGCGAGGAACGATTCCTCGCAGGTGAAGGGCAGGATGGGCGCGAGCCAGGTGACGAGGCGGTTGAAGGTCTCGTCCAGCACCGTCAGGCACGCGCGGCGCGTCACCGAGGAGATCGGGTCGCAATAGAGCGCGTCCTTGCGCACGTCGAAATAGAAGGCGGACAGCTCGCTCGTCATGAAGGCGGTGAGCAGGGCATGGACCTTCTTGTAGTCGAACGCGGCATAGGCGGCGCGCACCTGGCCGTCCAGTTCCTGGAGCCGGTGCAGGATGAGCCGCTCCAGGCCCGGCATGGCGTCGAACGCCACGCGCTCGGCCGGGTGGTAATGGTGCAGCGAGCCCAGCAGCCAGCGGATGGTGTTGCGCAGCTTGCGATAGGTGTCGGCGGTGGTCTTGAGGATTTCCGGGCCGATGCGCAGGTCGTCCGAATAGTCCGAGGCGCACACCCACAGGCGCAGGATGTCGGCGCCCGATACCTTGATCACGTCCTGGGGCGAGACCACGTTGCCCAGCGACTTGGACATCTTGCGGCCGTCCTCGTCCAGGACGAAGCCGTGGGTGAGCACCGCGTCATAGGGCGGGCGCCCGCGCGTGCCGCAGCTTTCCAGCAGCGAGGAATGGAACCAGCCGCGATGCTGGTCCGTGCCTTCCAGATACATGACCCGGTCGGGCCCCTCGGGCGCGCGGTTGGCCTTCAGGTCGTCGCGCACCTCCAGGGTGAAGGTGTGGGTGGAGCCCGAGTCGAACCAGACGTCGAGGATGTCGTCCACCTTCGCCCAGCCTTCGGCGGCGCGTTCGCCCAGGAAGCGCTCGCGGGCGCCGTCCTTGTACCAGGCGTCCGCGCCTTCCGCCTCGAAGGCGGCGGCGATGCGGGCATTGACGGCGGCGTCCTTCAGGATCTCCACCTCGCCGTCGCCCTTCTCCTTCACGAAGACGGCGATGGGCACGCCCCAGGCGCGCTGGCGGGAGACCACCCAGTCCGGGCGGTTGGCGATCATGCCGGTGATGCGGTTCTCGCCCGTCTCGGGCACCCACTGCACCGTCTTGATGCCCCAGAGCGCCCGCTCGCGCAGGGTGTCCGGCGCGTTGCCCGGCAAGGTGGCCGGGCGCGGGGCGGGGCCGCCGTCCGCGTCGCGGATGTCCTGGTCCATGGCGATGAACCATTGGGGCGTGTTGCGGAAGATGACCGGCTTCTTGGAGCGCCAGGAATGGGGATACTGGTGCTTCAGCCGCCCGCGCGCCAGAAGCGCGCCCGCCGCCACGAGGGCCTCGATGACGGCCTTGTTGGCATCGCCCGTCTCGCCCTTCTCGGTGATGACGCGCTTGCCGGCAAAGCCGGGGGCCTGGGCGGTGTAGAAGCTGTCCTCGTCCACCGGATACGGGATGGCGGGGCTGATGCCGCGCTCTTCCAGCCAGCGCCGGTTCTGGGTCCAGATCTCGAAGTCCTCGCGGCCGTGGCTGGGCGCGGTGTGGACGAAGCCGGTGCCCGCGTCGTCGGTCACATGGTCGCCGTCCAGCAGCGGAACCTTGAAGTCGTAGCCGAGCGCGGCGAGGGGATGGGCGGCGACGAGGTTCGCCAGCACGTCCGCCGGCACGTCGCCGAGACGCGTGAAGGCGGTGGCGCGGGCGGTCTTGAACACGTCCTCGGCCAGCTTGTCGGCCAGGATCAGCCTGTCGCCCGCCTTCGCCCAATTGTCGGCGGGCGCGTCCGTCACCTCATAGAGGCCGTAGCTGATCTTCGAGGAGAAGGAGATGGCGCGGTTGCCGGGGAGCGTCCAGGGCGTGGTGGTCCAGATGACCACATGGGCGCCCGCCAGCGGGCCCGCGCCCTGCACCGGGAATTTCACCCACACCATGTCGGACTGGTGGTCCTGGTATTCCACCTCCGCCTCGGCCAGCGCGGTCTTCTCCACCACCGACCACATGACGGGCTTGGAGCCGCGATAGAGCAGGCCGTTTTCCGCGAACTTGATGATCTCGCGCGCGATCTGGGCTTCGCCGGCGAAGCTCATGGTCATGTAGGGATGGTCCCAGTCGCCCTCCACGCCGAGCCGCTTGAACTCGGTGCGCTGCACGTCCAGCCAGTGCTCCGCATAGGCGCGGCACTCCTGGCGGAAGGCGATCATGGCGGCCGAATCCTTCAGGTCCGGCTTGGACTTGCCCTTCTTGCGGTAGTTCTCTTCCTCGATCTTCCACTCGATGGGAAGGCCGTGGCAGTCCCAGCCGGGGACATAATTGGAATCGTGGCCCAGCATCTGCTGGGAGCGCGTCACCACGTCCTTGAGGATCTTGTTGAGCGCGTGGCCGATATGGATGTTGCCGTTGGCATAGGGCGGGCCGTCATGCAGCACGAAGCGCGGGCGGCCGCGGCCGACCTCGCGCAGCCGGTCGCGCAGCTTCATGTCCGCCCAGCGCGCCAGCAGCTCCGGCTCCTTCTGGGGCAGGCCCGCGCGCATGGGGAAGGCGGTCTGCGGCAGGAACAGGGTGGCGGAATAGTCCGTGGACGGGGTTTCGGACGGCGTCTTGTCGGTCATGGGTCGAGGCTCGGATGAGGGATTGTCGTCGCGGCTGCGCAAGTCCCGGCCTGTCCCGCGCGCGTCAAGCGCGCCGGCGGGCGGCCGGGCCGGTAATTCGCCGCGCCACGTCGCGCGCCAGGGAGTTGAAAAATGCCATGGCGGGCTTCTAGCAGGCGGGGGGCCAACAAGAAAGACCGCGCCGCGCCCCCGAAACGGCCGAGGCCCCGGCGTTTCCGCCGAGGCCCCGACTTCCCCTCTTGTTATCTTGTGACGGGCCGGGGGTGTCCCCGGCACACGAACCTCACGAGTGGTAGGCGCGCTCGCCGTGCTCGGTGATGTCGAGACCCTCGCGCTCCTTCTCCACCGACACGCGCAGGCCGACGACCGCGTTGACGATGAAGAAGATGATGGCCGAGCCGATGCCCGAGAGCAGGATGGTCACGCCCACGCCCTTGAGCTGGGCGATGACCTGGGTGGCCATGTTGTAGTCGGCGACGGCGCCGGTGGTGTAGTCGAACACGCCGGTGCCGCCGAGCGCCGGGCTCACCACGATGCCGGTGGCGATGGCGCCGAAGATGCCGCCCACGCCGTGCACGCCGAACACGTCCAGCGAGTCGTCGTAGCCGAAGGCATTCTTCACGGTGGTGCAGAAGAAGAAGCACAGGACGCCGACGATGAGGCCGGAGACCAGCGCGCCCATGATGCCCGCGAAGCCCGCCATGGGGGTCACGGCCACGAGGCCCGCCACCGCGCCGGAGACGACGCCGAGCATGGAGGGCTTACCCTTGGCGAGCCACTCGATGATCATCCAGGAGAGCGCCGCGCCGCAGGTGGCGAGGAACGTATTCATCATGGCGAGGGCGGTGAGGCCGTTGGCTTCCAGGTTGGAGCCGGCATTGAAGCCGAACCAGCCGACCCACAGCATGCCGGCGCCGACCAGCGTCAGCGTCAGGGAGTGGGGCGAGAGGGCTTCCTTGCCGTAGCCGGTGCGCTTGCCGATGATGATGCAGCCCACGAGAGCGGCGATACCGGCATTGATGTGCACCACGGTGCCGCCCGCGAAGTCCAGCGCGCCGAACTTGTAGATCAGGCCGGCATCGGCGAGGACCGCGTCGAGGGCTTCCTGGGCGGTGGTCTTGGCGGCGCCGTCAGCAGCGGCGGCGAGCGCCTTGGCGGCGGCATCCACCGCGTCCGGGCCGGCCCAGTACCACACCATGTGCGCCATCGGGAAATAGATGAACGTGACCCAGAGCGGCACGAACAGCACGATGGCGGAGAACTTCACCCGCTCCGCGAACGCGCCGAAGATGAGCGCGGGCGTGATCATGGCGAAGGTCATCTGGAAGGCCACGAAGGCGAGTTCCGGGATGGCCACGCCGACCGAGAAGGTGCCGCCCGCGGATTCCGGGGTCACGCCCTTCAGGAAGGCCTTGGCGAAGCCGCCGATGAAGTCGGAGCCGCCGGTGAAGGCCAGGGAGTAGCCGTACAGCACCCAGATGATGCCGACGATGGCCACCGAGTAGAACACCTGCATCAGCACGGACAGCATGTTCTTGGAGCGGACGAGGCCGCCGTAGAACAGGGCCAAGCCCGGGACCGACATCATGAGCACCAGGCAGGCCGAGACCAGCATCCAGGTGGTGTCGCCCTTGTTGATGACCGGCGCGGCTGCGGCCGGGACGGCGTCGGGAGCGGGTGCGCCCGTCTGCGCCAGCACGGGGAGCGCAATCGCCGCCGCCGCGAGGAGGGTAGGCAGTCCCACGCGGGACCAGGTCTTGAGCGTCATGGAAAATGGCTCCGTCGAATGGGGGGATCTCAAAGCGCGTCGGCGTCGGTTTCGCCGGTGCGGATGCGCACGGCGTGGTCGATCTGGAAGACGAAGATCTTCCCGTCGCCGATCTGGCCGGTCTTGGCGGCCACGGAGATCGCCTCCACCACCTTCGCGACCTGGTCGGTGGGCACCGCCACCTCGATCTTGAGCTTCGGCAGGAAGCTCACGGCATATTCGGCGCCGCGGTAGATTTCGGTGTGGCCCTTCTGCCGGCCGTACCCCTTCACCTCGGTCACGGTGAGGCCGTGAACCCCGATGCCGGTGAGGGCGTCGCGCACCTCCTCCAGCTTGAACGGCTTAATAATGGCCATGACGATCTTCATGGATCGGTCCCTGTCCCCTTATGCCCTCCACCCGAAAGCGGATCGTGGGCGTTTCTCTCGACTCCGCCGATCGGAGCGGGGAATTCCGCTCCAGGCCGCGAGCCTGCGGAAGACATAATCAAGGACCGTGCCAGACGGCCCAAGGGGGCAGTTCCGGCTGCTTATTTTCTCGCCACGGGGTGACTCGCCACGTTGCGGTCGCGGCGGCGCCCAATTTCGTGCCTATTTTTTGACCGCTCTGCGCGCCTGCTGATCAAGCGGGCGTCACAGGCCGCATCAGCCCTTCCTGCGTGACCGAGGCGACCAGCGTCCCGTCCCGGGTGAAGAACTCGCCCCGGCAGAAGCCGCGTGCGCCGAACGCGGCCGGGCTTTCCTGAACGTAGAGAAGCCATTCGTCGGCCCGGAAGCGCCGGTGGAACCACAAGGCGTGGTCGAGGCTGGCGCACTGCATGTCCCGGTCGAACACGCTCTTGCCGTGGGGCAGGAGGGCCGCCTGGAGCAGGGACAGGTCGGACGCGTAGGTCAGCACAGCCTGATGCGTGGGCAGGTCGTCCGGCACCGGGCCCCGCACCCGGATCCAGATGCTCGGCCGCGCGGGCTGGCCCGACCCGCCGAGATAGGGGGAATCGAGGCTTGTGGGCTTGATCTCCAGGGGGCGCAGCGCCATCCAGCCGCGCACCGCCGAATCGGGATAGCGGGCGAGGAGCCGGTCGCGCCACACCTCGTCGCCGGGAAGCTCCTCGGGCATCAGCACCTGCGGCATCACCGACTGGTGCTCGAATCCGCTCTCCTCCACCTGGTAGGACACCGACATGGAGAAGATGGCCCGCCCGTGCTGGATCGCCACCACGCGCCGTGTGGTGAAGCTGCGGCCGTCGCGGATCCGGTCCACGTCATAGACGATGGGCACGGTGGGATCGCCGCCCAGAAGGAAATAGCCGTGGAGCGAATGGGCGACCCGGTCCTGCGGCACGGTGCGGTGCGCGGCCACAAGGGCCTGCGCCACCACCTGGCCGCCGAACACGCGCCCCCCGGCCGGCGAGGCGCTGCGACCCCGGAACAAATTGATCTCCAGGGATTCCAGGTCGAGGATGTCCAGGAAGGCGGCGACGTGGTCGGTCATGGCGCGGGCTCTGTGGTGCGGGCTTAAGGATGGCTGCCGCGACTGGAGCTTGCGGGCACGGCCCCGTCAAGCGCATGTGGCGCCTCAGGTGCCGGGAGGATCTCATGGGTGAGTTTTCGCAGTCGAATGACGGCCGGTCGGCGCGCGCCGATGCCGCCGACGTGGCCATCGCCGGTGGCGGCCTCGCGGGCCTCAGCCTCGCCTTGGCCCTGCGGGACGGGCTCGGGGCGGACGCGCGCATCGTCGTGTTCGACCCCACCATCGGCCGCGACACGTCCGGCGACGTGCGCGCTTCCGCCATTGCGGCGGGCGCGCGGCGCCTGCTCACCACGCTCGGCGTGTGGGACCGCCTGGGAGACGAGGCCGAGGCCATCCGCTCCATGGTCGTGACAGACAGCCGCACCCGCGATGTGGCCCGGCCGGTCTTCCTCACCTTCGACGGCGACGTGCAGCCGGGCGAGCCCTTCGCCCACATGGTGCCCAATGCGCGCCTGCTGGATGCGCTCACCGACACCGCCCGCGCCGCCGGCATCGAGCTGGTGCCCGCCCCGGTCTCGGACTTCGTGACCGGGCGTTCCGGCGTGGAGGTGAGCTACGGCGCGGGCCGCACGCTCACCGCGTCCCTGCTGGTGGCGTGCGATGGTGCGCGCTCGCGCCTGCGGGAGATGGCGGGCATCCGCACCGTCTCCTGGGGCTACGGCCAGTCGGCCATCACCTTCACCGTGGAGCACGAGCGCCCGCACGACGGCTGCGCGCAGGAGCATTTCCTGCCGCCGGGGCCGTTCGCCACGCTGCCGCTGCCGGGCAACCGCGCCTCCATCGTCTGGACCGAGCGCACCGAGGACGCCAAGCGCATCGCCGCGCTGCCCGACGCCATCTTCCAGGAGGAGCTGGAGATGCGCTTCGGCCATGCGCTCGGCTGGGTGCGGCGGGTCTCGGCGCCGGCGGTGCATCCGCTGGGCTTCGCCATGGCGCGCAGCTTCGTGGGCGAGCGCTTCGCCCTGGTGGGCGATGCGGCCCATCTCATCCATCCCATTGCCGGGCAGGGGCTGAACATGGGCCTGCGCGACGTGGCGGCGCTGGCCGAGGCGGTGACGGACGCCGCCCGCGTGGGCCTCGACTTCGCCGGGGCGGACGTGCTGGAGCGCTACCAGCGCTGGCGGCGCTTCGACACCCTCGCCATGGGGGTCGCCACCGACACCCTCAACCGGCTGTTCTCCAACCGCTCGGACGCGCTGCGGCTGGTGCGGGACGTGGGCCTCGGCATGGTGGACCGCCTGCCGCGTCTCAAGGGCCTGTTCATCAAGGACGCGGCCGGCCTCACCGGCGCCGTGCCCCGCCTGCTGCGCGGCGAGGCGCTGTAGGGCGGATCGACCGTCACATCGACGGGTGGCTTCCAGCCCCCCGGGGCTGTCATGCCCGGGCTTGTCCCGGGCATCCACGCCTCCGTGTCGAGCGCGGACCCAGCCGAACCCCGTGGATGGCCGGGACGAGCCCGGCCATGACGACGCGTTCTGAAAGAAAAGTCTCGCCCGCTTGAATGTCGCCCTGATCTTCGGTTGCGCGCTTTCTTATCATTCACCCCTTGATAGAGTGATCATCCCCCAGGACGAGCGCGGACCGCTCTTGCGAGGGACTGGGGCGAGTGGGGGCGGGCCGCCGGCCTCGCTCATTTGCGCGCCTGTGACGTTCAGGCCCGCACGGCCACCAGGAACAGGCGCGGGAAGGCGAGGAGCACCTTGCCGTCGGCGCGCACCCCGTAATGGCGGGCGAGGCGTTCGCTGTAGGCCGCCAGGAAGGCGGTGCGCTCGTTCGCGTCCAGCGGGTCCAGGAACGGGCGCAGGCCCGTGCCCTTCAGCCATTCCACGATGGCCGGGATGCCCGCCAGCGGGTGCTGGTAGATGGTGTGCCAGATGTCCACCCGCGCCGCGTGGGGAATGAGCAGGTCGTAATAGGTGCCCACCGCCGGCAGGCTGGTGCGCGCCCCCGCCGCTTCCGCCAGCTTCGCCGCCCAGGGGCCGTCGAGCGCGGTCTCGCGCATGGCGGCGTGGGAGGGCTGGTCCAGGTTGTCCGGCATCTGCACCGCGAGGCATCCGCCCGGCGCCAGCAGGGACAGGAGGCGCGGGAACAGCGCCTCGTGGTCCGGCACCCATTGCAGCACCGCATTGGCGAAGATCAGGTCCGCCGGCGCCTCCAAGGTGAAATGGGAGGCGTCGCCCTGTTCGAAGCGCACGGCGGGCAGGCGCTTGCGGGCGGCGGCCAGCATGTCGGGAGAGGTGTCGATGCCCACCACCTGCGCGTCCGGAAACCGCTCGGCCACCAGCTCCGTGGAATTGCCCGGTCCGCAGCCGAGGTCCACGCACAGGCGCGGGGCCTCCAGGTGAACATGGGTCTCCAGGTGAACATGGGCCAGCAGGTCGCGCGAGGGCCGGGTGCGCTCGTCCTCGAACTTCAGATACTGCTTCGCGCTCCAGTCCTCGGCCATGCCGTCCTCCTCCGCGTGCCTCAGGCGAGCGGATAGGCGGCTTCCACGAGATAGGGGCCGCCCCCCACCGAATCGCGCGACGAAAATAGGACGAACCGCGGCACATGGAAGGGCTGGCTGCGATAGCTGCCGCGCGTGGCGAGATAATCCGCCACTTGCCGGCTCGACGCATCCCGCAGGCGGGCGAGCGTCACATGGGGCTTGTAGGCCCGGTCGGGCGAGAGGCCGAGGCGCTGCATGATACGCTCGTGCTCGGCCTGCAATTCCTTCAGCGCGGCATTGGCCCGCACCGAGGCGAACAGCGAGCGCGGCTTGTGGCCGCCGAACTGGTCGAGACCGTCCAGCGACAGCTCGAAGCCCCGGCGGCGCACCTGCCCGAGCGCGTACATGACTTCCCGCGCCAGCACCTCGTCCACGTCGCCCACGAAGCGAAGGGTGATGTGATAGTTCTCGGGATCGATCCAGCGCGCCCCGGAGAGCCCTCCGCGCAGCATGGACAGGTCGAGGCCGACATCCGCCGGGACTTGGATGGCCGTGAAGAGCCGCGGCATGGGCGTCTCCCTTCCCCGGGCACCGGCGGCCCGGGACGCTGACCCCTAATGAAGAGGATTCGCGCGCGTCTGCAAAGCGCCGGTCAGCGCAGGGGCACGAAGATGTCCACTTCCAGCGCCTCGGGCGCGGCGGTGGAGGGATCGGTGACGTAGCGTTCGATGTAGAAGTCCTGACCCTCGATGCTGCGGGAATCGAGATAATTGGCGATCCCCTCATAGGTGGTGTCCATGTCGGCGAACGAGCCGGAATGGTGGAACTTCATGACGCGCCCCGCATAGGACGCGCCGATCTTCACGCCGTCGCGGGGCTTGTCCGTGCTGTCGCCGGTGAACGGCACCTGCGCCTCGAACTCGAAGCCCGCCTCGTCCGACGAGGTGTAGGAGATCATCACCTCGCCCGCCCGCTTGTAGCCCAGGCGGTTCATCTCGGTGGTGATGGCGTCCACGGTGGCGACGATGGTGTCGAAGCCTTCCTCCCAGCTCGCGCTGCCCGACTTGATGAGCACGGGGGACGGGTTGAGCACCATGGTCTCGCCCACCACGCTGTCCGTATGGGGGACGCCGCCCGGCCCGGCGGGCGGCGTCCCCCATACGGAC
>JACESF010000092.1 GCA_013911975.1 Hyphomicrobiales bacterium
CCACCAGGATCGCGCCGTCCATCTGCGCCGCGCCGGTGATCATGTTCTTCACATAGTCGGCGTGCCCGGGGCAGTCCACGTGCGCATAGTGCCGGTTCGCGGTCTCGTATTCCACGTGCGCCGTGGAAATCGTGATGCCGCGCGCCTTCTCTTCCGGCGCCTTGTCGATCTGGTCGTACGCCGTGAACGTCGCGCCGCCCGAGGTCTCCGCGAGAACCTTCGTGATCGCCGCCGTCAGCGACGTCTTGCCATGGTCAACGTGACCAATCGTGCCGATGTTGCAGTGCGGCTTGTTGCGCTCAAATTTTGCTTTGGCCATCGTTCTCTCTCGGTGTGCTCTGATCAGTCAACGGCGTGCCCGAGCGGGCGAAAAAGACGCCGTGGGATAGGGGGTTTCCGTGCCGTCCGCAAGGGGCGCGGGGCTGTGGCGCGCATGAGCGCTTCGATTCGGGCCGAATAGCGGCGCTCCATCCCTGTCATGAATGGTTACGCTTCGGACAAACTCAGCCACGCTCCGGACCAAATTCCGCCGCGCTCGCCCCGCCACATTCGCGCGGAACGAAACAGCACGATGTGCCGCCGCCCGGCGGGACCCGACGAGGCCGCCGATGTACGCCCACCGACTGACCCCGCTCCACGCCGCGCATCGACCGAACGCGCGCTCCGGCGCCCTCGCGCGGCTGTCCCGCCTTGCCCGGACGCGCGTGGTCGCCCTCGCCCTTGCGGCCACCGCCGTCGCGGCCGTCGGCGCGCCGCTCCTCGGGCGGCTCGGCTCGGATGCGACGCACCTGCCGGCCCGCCCCCCGGCACCGGCCGAACCCGGCCTGTTCGATTTCCCGCAGGTGCGCCAGGAGGTTCCCCCGGCGGTGGAAGCGGCATCGGCCCCGGCGCCCGTCCCTGTTCCCCTCGCCGCGCCGCTCGCCAGGGCGCCGGCACCGGCGAACGCCCCCACCCTTCCCGCCGGTGTCGAGCGGTTCGATTCATGCGTGCCGGCCTGCGACAGCCGCGATCCCGCCCGCCCCGGCCTGCGCAGCGCACCGCCGGCACCGGCGCGGCCCGGCGTCCTCCTGCCGCCGCGCGGCGTCGGGGAAGGAATGGCGGCACTCCCCGAGCCGGGCCTCATAGAGCGGACCTTCACGGCGACCCGCGATGCCGTCAGCGGCGCGGCGAACCTCGTGACGGACCAGATGAAGGGCCTGATCGGCGCGCAATGACGCCTCGGCCGTAGATGCGAAGATCAGGGCGGCGCGGATCGAACCTGCGCCGCCTTCAGGCGTTTGGGGAACGACGCGCGCACCGCGCGGTACCGGCTGGAGCGGGTGAAGGGAATCGAACCCTCGTATTCAGCTTGGAAGGCTGCTGCTCTACCATTGAGCTACACCCGCGCGCCGCAGCGGCGAAGCAATCCCTGTCACGGCAATGCCTAACATGGTCGATGCCGATGGTGGAGGGGGTTGGATTTGAACCAACGTAGGCAGAGCCAACGGATTTACAGTCCGTCCCCTTTAACCACTCGGGCACCCCTCCACGGCCGTCCTGACGAAGCGCGATCTTTGGGATCCTGCCAAGCCAGGAAGGCGGCGGACGTTATGCGCACCCATCCCGCGCCTGTCAACGCCCCCGGCGGCGGAAGCCCCCGCCCTGATCCAGATCAAAACTTCCCCCCGCGCTTTTGATCTGGATCAACGGAGCCCTGCCGTAACTGCCTACCAACTGGCTGAATTTTGATTCACGGCATGAATGTCAAGTATAAGGGGGGACATATTGTGGGTGCTGACGGATATTTGGCTCAGAGAATCCAGTTTCTCGGCATAGACCAGACCACTTCGGAGCATTTGAAATCTGTTCAGGGGTTTGTCGAGGACAACCTGGATTCCATCCTGAACGCCTTCTACGGCCATGTCCTGAACTATCCCGACCTGGTGCGCCTCTTCGGCAGCACCCGCGAGCAGCAGGAAGCCGGCATCCGCCGCGCCAAGGCCGGGCAGGTGCGCCACTGGCACCAGCTCTTCTCGGGCCGGTTCGACGACGCCTACGTGGCGTCCGCCCGCTCCATCGGCCAGATCCACAGCCGCGTCGGGCTGGAGCCGTCCTGGTATATCGGCGGCTACCTCATCCTGCTCAACTACCTCAACGCCGCCGTGAGCCGGAAGGACGGGCGCCTGCGCCGCCCCGTGGTGCCCCCGGAGCAGGCCCCGCGCGTGATGGAGGCCATCAGCAAGGTGGTGATGCTCGACATGGACATCGCCATCTCCACGTATCTCGCCGAGATCCGGCGCGCCCATGACGGCCGGCTCGCCGAGACCTTCGAGGGCTCGGTCTCCACCCTCGTGAGCGCCATCCTGGCCTCCGCCGTCACGCTGGGCGAGGGCGCCGGAGCCGTGACCGGCGCCGTGGACCGCACCCGCAGCCTCGCCGGCGAATCGGCCCAGGCCGCCGAGCAGGCCTCGCTCAACACCCAGTCCGTCGCCGCCGCCACGGAACAGCTCGCCTCCTCCAGCGGGGAGATTTCCCGGCAGGTGCAGCACGCCAATGCCATCGCCACCGACGCCGCGGGCGAGGCCCGGCGGGCGCAGTCGGTGGTGGCGGGCCTCGCCGAGGCCGCGCGCGGCATCGGCAAGATCGTGGAGCTGATCCAGTCCGTGGCGGCGCAGACCCGCCTCCTGGCGCTGAACGCCACCATCGAGGCGGCGCGCGCCGGCGATTCCGGCCGGGGCTTCGCGGTGGTCGCCAGCGAGGTGAAGGCCCTCGCCACCCAGACCGAGCAGGCCACCAACGAGATCGCCGCCCAGATCGCCCGCATCCAGGCCTCCTCCGCCCAGACCACCGAGGTGATCACGGGCATCGGCGGCACCATCCGTGAGATCGAGGGGATTTTCGGCGCCATCGCCGCCGCCATCGAGGAGCAGCTCGTCACCGCCGGTGAGATCAGCGGCTCGGTGCAGCGCGCGGCGGCGGAGACCGCCAGCATCGCCGGCAACATGTCCGCCGTCATCTCGGCGGCCGAGGGCGCGGCGGAAAGCGGGGAGAATGTCCGGTCCATCTCGGCCCGGCTGGTGAGCGAGGCGCAGAATCTCGACGGCCACGCCCACGCCTTCCTCGCCTCCATCGAGACGTCGTCCGGCGAGGCGCATTAGCGCGGATCGTCCATTTAAACCCGGCCCGTCCGGGCCTTCACATCCGTCATGCCCGGGCGTGTCCCGGGCATCCATGCCTGCGCGCTCGTCGGCGCGCATCAGCTTCGGCGAATGTCGGCGATCCTCAGGAAGCGAAGCGCGGGGCCGGGCGTGCGTCCCTCTGCGCGGCGGGATGGTGGAGGGGGTTGGATTTGAACCAACGTAGGCAGAGCCAACGGATTTACAGTCCGTCCCCTTTAACCACTCGGGCACCCCTCCAGGCTCCCGCCCCTCGGGGTGCATCGCGCATGCGCCCGTCAGCCGGGCGCCCCCAAGGAGGCGCCGTTATGTGAAAGCGCCCCCGCGAAGTCAACCCGCAAATGCATGCCGCGTGCACGCCATATGCAGGCTGCCTCTTGCACCGCGCGGCACCGTCTGACAAAGCCATGGCATGTCAGAGCCTCCGCACCGCCCCGCCCGTCCCGGCCCGCGCCGCCCCTTCAAGGCGGGAGGCCACCCGTTCGGCGGCGGCGGGCGACCGCAGCCGCGCAAGGGCGGGCGCCCCCCGGCCTGGGAGGGCGAAAGCGATATCGCTCTTCTCTATGGCTGGCACACGGTGGGCGAGGCGCTGAAGAACCCCCGCCGCAAGTTCCGCCGCATCCTCGCCACCGAGAATGCGGTGAAGCGGCTCGCGGATGAGGGTATCACGCTGCCGCTCGATCCCGAGATGGTGCGTCCCTCGGAGATCGACAAGCTGCTGGGGGCCGACGCGGTCCACCAGGGCCTGCTGGCGGAATGCGACCACCTGCCCTCCCCGCCTTTGTCCAAGGTGGCGCGCCACGACCTCGTGCTGGTGCTGGACCAGATCACCGACCCCCACAATGTGGGCGCCATCGTGCGCTCGGCGGCCGCGTTCGGCGTCGGCGCCATCGTCACCACAGCCCGCCACAGCCCCGCCGCCACCGGCGTCCTGGCGAAGAGCGCGTCGGGCGGCCTGGAGCACGTGCCCTTCTGCCTCGTCCAGAACCTCGCCCGGGCGCTGGCGGAGCTGAAGTCCGAAGGCATGCTGGTGGTGGGCCTCGACAGCGAGGGCCCCGCGGACATCGAGGACACGGCGCTGCGCGCGCCGCTGGCCCTGGTGCTGGGCGCGGAAGGCAAGGGCCTGCGCCAGCTCACCCGCGAGACTTGCGACGTGCTCGCGCGCATCGACCTGCCCGGCGTCATCAAGAGCCTGAACGTCTCCAACGCCGCCGCCCTGTCGCTCGGCATCGCGCGCCGCGCCCTGAAGCGCGCGACGTAACGTCAACGGCCCGGTCCTCCGCCGGCGCCGCCCGCAGGTTGTGCGTTATTAGACCATTGACCAATCGTGCATCCGCCGCAGTTCGGTCATCTTCTTGTCGTGGCGCCCTGCGCCCGACTCGGAAAATCCGCGCGAATAACGACGCGGAAGAGATGAAGTGCCGGAGGAAACGCCAACCCCGTCCCGCATGCACGCGGACGGGTGAGCCAATCTTTCTCCTGCCATCATTCCGGGCCCGGGCCGGTGCCTGCCGTTCTCCGCGCAGGGAGCCGGCCATCGATCTGGGAGGAGAAATCCATGGCTGTAACGACCGCACCGGCTGCCGCGCCGGCGCCCATGACGAAGGAGGAGCGGAAGGTCATCGTTGCCTCTTCCGCCGGCACCGTCTTCGAATGGTATGACTTCTATCTGGCCGGTTCGCTCGCGGCGAACATCGCGGCCACCTTCGTGCCCGGCACCAACGACACCGCGAAGTTCATCTTCGTGCTGTTCGGGTTCGCCGCCGGCTTCGCGGTCCGTCCGTTCGGCGCCATCTTCTTCGGCCGCCTCGGCGACCTCATCGGGCGCAAGTACACCTTCCTCATCACCATGGTGATCATGGGCATCGCGACCTTCGTGGTCGGCATCCTGCCCGGGTTCGACACCATCGGCTATCTCGCACCGGTCGCCTTCATCGTCTGCCGCCTCCTCCAGGGCCTCGCGCTCGGCGGCGAATATGGCGGCGCGGCGACCTACGTGGCCGAGCACGCGCCCCACGGCCGGCGCGGCTTCTACACCTCCTGGATCCAGACCACCGCCACGGTGGGCCTGTTCCTCTCCCTGCTGGTCATCCTGACCCTGCGCCTCAGCATGTCTCCGGAAGCCTTCGCGGCCTGGGGCTGGCGCGTGCCGTTCCTGCTCTCCATCATCCTGCTGGGCTTCTCCATCTGGATCCGCCTGCAGCTGCAGGAATCCCCCGCCTTCCAGAAGATGAAGGAAGAAGGCACCCGCTCCAAGGCGCCCCTGAAGGAAGCCTTCGGCCGCTGGGAGAATGCCAAGATCGCCCTCATCGCCCTGCTCGGCGGCACCGCCGGCCAGGCCGTGGTGTGGTACACGGGCCAGTTCTACGCCCTGTTCTTCCTCACCCAGACGATGAAGGTGGACGGCACGACGGCGAACCTCGTCATCGCCTTCTCCCTGCTCATCGGCACGCCCTTCTTCGTGTTCTTCGGCTGGCTCTCGGACAAGATCGGCCGCAAGCCGATCCTGCTGCTGGGCTGCCTCATCGCCGCGGTGACCTATTTCCCGCTGTTCGGCATGATCGCGAAGACCGCCAACCCCAAGCTGATCGCGGCGACCGAGAACGTGAAGATCGTGGTCTCGGCCGATCCCGCCCAGTGCGGCACGCTGTTCGACCCCGTGGGCGTGCGCGTGTTCACCCGGCCCTGCGACGTCTATCGCCGGACCCTGGCCACCAATTCCATGCACTATGACCTGGTGAACGGACCCGCGGGCTCGCCCGTGACCGCCACCGTCAACGGCACGGCGGTGACCATCCCCGACACCGACAAGACCGGTGCCTCCATCGTGGCGGCCGCGCAGACCGCCGGCTATCCCAAGGCCGGCGACCCGACCATCCTGAAGCAGCCCTCCGTGGGCGGCGTGCTGACGGATGCCCGCTCGCTCACCCTGATCGGCCTCCTGTTCATCCTGGTCCTCTACGTGACCATGGTGTACGGCCCGATCGCCGCCATGCTGGTGGAACTCTTCCCCACCCGCATCCGCTACACGGGCATGTCGCTGCCCTACCACATCGGCAACGGCTGGTTCGGCGGCTTCCTGCCCCCCACCGCCTTCGCCATCGTGGCCGCCACCGGCAACATCTTCGCCGGCCTCTGGTACCCCATCGTGGTCGCGGTGATGACGCTCATCATCGGCTTCTTCCTCCTGCCGGAGACGAAGGACCGCAATCTCGAGGACTGGCACTGAGCCATCCGCCGGCCGGACAACCCGGCCGGCGGCCCCATCACGAAGAACGGCCCCGCCTCGGCGGGGCCGTTCGCGTTTGTGGGGCATGCGCCGCCCGTTGGGCCTTCCCCTGGGCGTCAATCGCGCCGCCGCTCCGGATCTTCGCGCTTCCGCCGCACACGGAGCGCTTCACAGGCCGATCGGAAACGCTCTAAGACTTTCAGCGGCACCATGTTCGGGGGGAGACGAGTCCATGTCGGTGACAGCCCGCATCTACACGTCGCTGAAGGCGTCCATCGGCGACATCGTCTTCGGGATGGAGGACGGGACCGTCTCCATCTTCGGCCTCGTCTTCGGCGTGGCCATGAGCACCAACGATCCCCGCACCGTGCTGATCGCCGGCGCCACCGGCGCGGCGGCCGCCGCCGTCTCCATGATGGCAGGCAGCTATCTCGACGCGGAATCGGTGCGGGACGCGCGCCGCGCCCGGCGGACCGGGGTGGTTGATCCCGCGCTCGCCCGCGCGGATGCAGCGGCTGTCGCGGCAGCCCTCACCCGGGGCGGCATGGCCCCGGCGGACGTCGCCACGGTGACCGCTGCCCTCGACCGCGCGCCCCGCGCGGCCATGGGCCTGCGCTCCGAGCTGGCCGACGCCGACGACGGCGCCACCCCGACCTCCCATGCCTTCTGGATGTTCGTGTCGGACCTGTTCGCGGGCTTCACGCCGGTCCTGCCCTTCGCCTTCCTGCCCATGGAGAGCGCGCGCATCGTGTGCGTGGCGCTCACCGCCGTCCTCCTCCTGGCGCTGGGCGTGGGCCGCGGGCTGGTGGCCAAGCGCTCCATCATCCGCGCGACCACGGAGACCTTCGTGATCGCCGTCTCCGCCGCGCTCGCGGGCATCGCCATGGGCCACCTGCTCTCCTGACCCGCGTGCTGCGCGGCGCCACGATCTTTCGGGCGGCGGCGGCGCGAGGTTGACGCTGCGCGGCCGCCGGGAGATAGAGGCTTCATCGGCGGCGCGCGGGCGGTGGCGCACGGACAGGGTCCGGACATCGCCTTCCGACGCGGAACCGATGGGTTCAGGGAGCCATTCCTGTCCGGGGCCGGCTTAGCACAGCGGTAGTGCAGCGGTTTTGTAATTGGAGGGCCTTGAGGCGAGAAGACGAGTCGGATCATGCGCTTAGGCGGAGCGCGGTCCGGGCAAGTACCGAATAGGCACCGGATTTTGGTGTCCAAGGGCCGGGTTAGCACAGCGGTAGTGCAGCGGTTTTGTAAACCGAAGGTCGGGGGTTCGATCCCCTCACCCGGCACCATTCCTTCTCCCCGCGTCGGCGCCGAAACTCTTCCTGCAGCACTTCGCAACCTGAAGCGGTGGACGGCGCGTCACCTCGCATAGCCTTCCGGTTGCATCCTCCGTGCGTTATTCTACCGTCGTTCGGGGTGGATGAGCCGCTCGCGTGGGGAGCGAGGCAGAGGAGAACCTTCTGTCTCGGGGGATTGGGGCTGATGCGATTCACAAGAGCCGCGCGCGCGGCGACTTTAGCTTGCGCGCTTGTCTTCACGCTTCTGCCCGGGCCGGATCGAGCGGCGGCGCAGATCGGGATCATGAACTCGGTCATCAATTCCGCGATCCAGATGCAGCAGCAGCAGCAGGCCCTCGACGCCCAGCGCCGGGCTGCGGAACGCGCGGCCGCCCAACAAAGGCAAGCCGACCAGAAGAAGCAGCAGGCAGAGCAGAAGAAGCAGCAGGAGGACAAGGCCAGCGCCGCAAAACAGGAGAAGGTGGCCAAGCTGCTCCCGGTGGCGGAGCAACTCATCGACGAGGTGTCCGCCTTCTTGAAGCAAAACCCCAACGACCCCAAGATGCTGGCCTATGCAGGCGGGGTGGCGAGCCTCGGCAAGGCGCTGAAGGGATCGGACCCCACCGCGATCGAGAAGCAGATCGCCGCGCTCAACGCCCTGGTACAGAAGGATCCGAAGTTCGCGGACTATTCCCGCCAGCGCGCCGAGGAGCGGCGCGAGCAGAATGCCCGTGAGCTGGTGGGCCTCGTGAAGCAGGCCCAGGCGCAACGCACCTTCATCGTCGGCTTCATCGCCCGCAATCCCACGAGCCCGGCCGTGGAGACGCTGCTGCCGCTGGCGAAGGCACTGGACGACGGGCTCCAGCAGCCCACCTACGATGTCCTGAAGCCCCTGACCGAGGGCGCGGACCTCGCATTTCTCCAGTCCGGGCTGCGCAAGGCCTATTTCAATGCGTCCACGGATCCCGGCAGCGGCGGCGCCACGCCGACGGCGAGCACGGGACCCGCGGCCGTAGCAGCGGCGGCGGCGGTGCCGAACCCGGACGCCGTGCGCTCCAGCCTCACCGAGAAGAACCGCTTCCTGCTGGATGGCGGCGTGGAGGACGTCGTATTCCTCTACAACGCATCGAGCGAGGCCCCCCATGTGCTGAAAAACCTGAAGGGCGACATCGTCTTTGAGCGGTCCGCCGCCTCGGCCTGCATCTTCCAGAAGCAGGACAACCGCGACAGCACGAACCTGGCCCGTCGCATTCTCTCCACCTATGGTCTTGAGACTATTTCCATAGACCCGCGGCCCTGCGCACCTGAGAAGCTGCGCAGCTTTGACGTCGTCATGGTGCGGCGCGCGACAATGTTCAGGGAAGACCCCGCCTATACCCTGGCCCTGCTCCAGCAAATCGAGGTGGGCGCGCTGGTGCACCTGCGCACCGTGAGCGGCAGCGAACTGGACACGCAGGCGAGCGTCACGGCCCGGCGCGCTGCGGAGATCGACGCTCAGACCGCCACCGGCCACGGCTTCGTCGTGCTCTCCAATAGCTCCCCATTGGTGTGCGTGGTGGTGGAACAGGATATGCCGGCCCACGACCTCCTTCTCTCGGAGAGTGCGCAGGCCATCCGCGCCGACATGAACAAGGCGCCCCAGTTCTCAGCCATGTCGCTGGATGCGGCTTTTGCCGGGGTGAAGCGGGGGCGGTGCGCTGCCGTTTACAGTGACGCGGGAAATCTCAAGACCATCATCGACGCACTGAAGCGCGATGGAGCCAACTACCAGTTGCTCGCCCTTTGGATCAGCCCGGATGACCTCGCCGCCGCCAGGACGCGGGCGAGCGCCGCCCTTGCGGAGGCCCAGGCGCAAACCTTCGAGCGGCAGCGGGCAGCTGGCGAGGCGGCGAAGATCGCGGCCATCCGCGTGGAAGAGGAGGCGCGCACTCGGGATGCGCAGCGCGAAAAGCTGCGCCAGGCCCACGGCCAGAAGGCGCAGGCTGCATCCAACACCATCGCGAACGAGGTGAAGGCCGCCATCGACGGCACCGACAAGGCCGCGCGCGACCAGTATCCCGTCTTCTTCGCCTGGCTGGACGAGAAGCGGCGCAGTCAGTGGGATGTGTTCGCGGTCACGTCCAACGTCTTTGAATATGGGACTGTGGATTGGAAAGGGCGCAGGCTGGAAGCGGGGGCCACGCGCACCGAGTTGCGCGTCCGCAACCAGGTGCTGGGCGAATACCAGGACCATTGCTTCGTCTTCGCGAAGGTCTTCGACTATGAATTCCTCGTGGCACGGGATTTCGTGGTCATTCCGTGCGGCAAGGAGGGGCAGATTCTGGCCTGGAAGAACTCACGGGATTTCAAAAGCCTCTGGGACGTTCCCTGAACCCCGGGCGATCCCTTTTATGCTCATAAGGCATGGAGCCGGCCCTACGCATGAAGATGGCCAGCTCCTGACTCGGCGCGACGGCCTCTCGGCTGCGGATGCCAAACGACCATCGGTCCCCTTCCGGTGTACCGCACCGGCTCCTGCGGGCCTCTTCGCGCGCCGCCGCCGCATTTGAACGCGGCGGCCTAACCTTGCCGCCCCACGCCCGCCGGCCTTGACACGATTCATTCGTACAGAAACAATCTTGGAACTGTCGCAAGTCCAGTTTGCGGCAATCAGACAGCGACCGCAGTCGCGCCGCCAGAACAACCAGAGGGGCGGACATGAGCATTGGCAGGGCTCGCCCGCACACGCGTGCGCGCGGCGCCGGGAGCGTGCATCCGTGAGCAGGATGGCCCCGCCCGCCGTGACGGTGACGGTGAACGGCACGGCGCACAGCCTCGCCTTGCCCGGCGACACGCCCCTCCTCTACGTGCTGCGGAACGATCTCAGCCTCAACGGCCCCAAATTCGGCTGCGGCCTCGGCGAGTGCGGCGCCTGCACCGTGCTCATGGATGGCCTGCCGACACGCGCCTGCGTCACCCGCCTCGCCACGGCGGACGGGCGGGACATCGTTACGCTGGAGGGGCTGGGAAGCATCGAGGCGCCCCATCCGGTGCAGACCGCCTTCGTCGCGGAGCAGGCGGCCCAGTGCGGCTATTGCCTGAACGGCATGATCATGGCGACCGTCGCCCTCCTCGCCCGAAACCCCTCCCCCAGCGAGGCGGAAGCCCGCGCGGCGTTGCGGCACCATCTGTGCCGGTGCGGAACCCATGTTGAGATCCTGCGGGCGGTCATGCATGCGGCGGAGCTGCTCGGCGCCGGCGGAGCCCCGGCATGAGCGAGCCCAGGCCCGATCCCGAGGCGCTGCTCGCCCGCGCAGGCACGCTGGCCGTGCTGCGGCCCTCCCAGCACGTGCGCGGCCTCGTGCCCACCCCGCCGCCGCGCGAGGGCGCACTGGACCTGTTCCTGTTCCTCGACGACGAGGGCCGCGTCCTCGCCTTCAACGGCCATGTGGACCTCGGCACCGGCATCCGCACGGCGCTCGCCCAGATCGTGGCCGAGGAACTGGACGTGCCGTTCGCGGCCGTCACCATGGTGCTCGGCCACACGCAGGCGACGCCCAACCAGGGCGCCACCATCGCCAGCGACAGCATCCAGGTGTCGGCCGTGCCGCTGCGGCGGGCGGCGGCGCAGGCGCGCCACCATCTCGTCGGCCTCGCGGCGGACGCGCTGGGCGTCCCGGCGGACGACCTCACCGTCACCGACGGCGTGGTGCATCCGCGCGCGGGCGGCAATGCGGGCCTCACCTATGGCGCGCTGCTGGCGGCGCGGCGGGAGCGACTGATCCTGGCGGACAAGGTGGCGCTGAAGCCCGTCTCAGAGCACCGTATCGTCGGAACCCGCATGCCGCGCGTGGACATTCCCGCCAAGGCCACGGGCAGCTTCGTCTATGTGCATGACGTGCGCGTGCCCGGCATGCTGCACGGGCGCGTGGTGCGTCCGCCTTATGCAGGTGTCGATGCCGGCGACTTCATCGGCAAGAGCCTGATCCGCGTGGAGGAAGCCTCCATCGCCCATATTCCGGGCGTGCTGGCGGTGGTCACGCAGGGCGATTTCGTCGGCGTCGTCGCCGAGCGGGAGGAGCAGGCGGCGGAGGCCGCGCGCCGCCTCGTGGTGCACTGGAAGCCCAGCCCGCCTTTGCCGGACCTCTCCGACGTGGCGGGCGCCCTGCGCGCCAACCCGAGCGATGCCCGCACGCTTCTCGACCGGGGCGACGTGGAGGCGGCCCGCGCGGGGGCGGCGGTGCAGATGGACCGCACCTATGTGTGGCCCTACCAGATGCACGCCTCCATCGGCCCCTCCTGCGCGGTGGCGGATGTGGGGGCGGACGGCGCCGTCGTCTGGTCCGGCACGCAGAATCCCTATCCCCTGCGGGCGGACATCGCGCTGCTGCTGGGCCTGCCGGAAGAGGCCATCGAGATCATCCGCCACGAGGCGGCAGGCTGCTATGGCCGCAATTGCGCGGACGACGTGGCGGCGGACGCGGCGCTTCTCTCCCGCGCGGTGGGCCGCCCCGTGCGGGTGCAGCTCACCCGCGAGCAGGAGCACGCCTGGGAGCCCAAGGGCGCCGCGCAGCTCATGGACATCCGGGGCGGCATGAATGCGGACGGCACGCCCGCCGCCTACGACTTCTCCACCCGCTACCCCTCCAATGCCGCCACCACCCTCGCCCTGCTGCTCACGGGCCGGGTGCCGGCGGTGAACCCGGTCTTCGAGATGGGGGACCGCACGGCCATCCCCCCCTATGCCTATGACAACCTGCGCGTGGTGGCCCACGACATGGCGCCCATCGTGCGGGCGGCGTGGCTGCGGGGCGTCTCGGCGCTGCCCAATTCCTTCGCCCATGAAAGCTATATCGACGAACTGGCCACGCAGGCGGGCGTCGATCCCGTGGACTATCGCCTGCGCCACCTGCACGACCCGCGCGCCGTGGACCTCGTGAAGGAGGTGGCTGCCCGCGCCGGCTGGGAACATCGCACCGGGCCCCGCCGCCAGGTGGTGGAGGGCGACGTGGTGCGCGGCCAGGGCTTCGCCTACGCGCTCTATGTGCATTCCAAGTTTCCCGGCTACGGCGCCGCCTGGTCCGCCTGGGTGGCTGAGGTGGAGGTGAACCGGGCCACCGGCGACGTGGCGGTGAAGCGCGTGGTGGTGGGCCAGGATTCCGGCCTGATGATCAATCCCGCCGGGATCGAGCACCAGATCCACGGCAACGTCATCCAGTCCACCAGCCGGGCGCTGAAGGAGGAGGTGAGCTTCACCGACACCGCCGTGGCGAGCCGGGAATGGGGCGCCTATCCCATCCTCACCTTCCCCGAGGTGCCTGTTATCAACGTGGTGCTGATGCCGCGCCCGGACGATCCGCCGCTGGGCAGCGGGGAATCCGCCTCCGTGCCCAGCGCCGCGGCCATCGCCAACGCCATCTTCGACGCCACTGGCGTGCGCTTCCGCGAGCCGCCCTTCACCCCGGACAAGGTGCGCGCGGCTCTGGCGGGGGAAGCCCCGCCCCGACCGCCGAAGCCGGAGAAGACGGGGCGCAGATGGTTCGCGGCGGCGGGAGCGGCGCTGGCGGGGGCGCTGGGCATGGCGGCCGTGGCCCTGCCTCTGCGCGGCGCCATCGCCCCCATCGCGCCGCCGGACCCGGCGAGCTTCTCGGCGGACATGATCGCGCGCGGGCGCCAACTGGCGGCGCTGGGCGACTGTGCGGTCTGCCACACGGTGCCCGGCGGCGCGGAGAATGCGGGCGGGCGGGCCATGGAGACGCCGTTCGGCACGGTCTATTCCACCAATCTCACGCCCGACCCGGAGACCGGGCTCGGCCGCTGGTCCTATGCCGCGTTCGAGCGGGCCATGCGCGAGGGCATCTCGCGGGGCGGGCACCACCTCTATCCCGCCTTCCCCTACACCGCCTTCACCAAGGCCACCGACACCGACCTCCAGGCGCTCTACGCCTATTTCATGTCGCAGGCGCCCGTGGCGGCGGCGACCCCGGCGGCGCGGATGACCTTCCCCTTCAACATCCGCCCGCTCATGGCCGGATGGAACGCGCTGTTCCTCAAGCCCGGCCTCCTGGAGGCGGACCCCGCCCGCTCGCCGCAATGGAACCGGGGGCAGTATCTGGTGGAAGGGCTCGGCCATTGCGGCGCCTGCCACACGCCGCGCAACGCACTGGGCGCGGAGAAGTCCGGGGCGGCGCACCTCGCGGGCGGATGGGTGGACGGCTGGGAGGCGCCGCCGCTCACCGCCTTGTCCTCGGCCCCCATCCCCTGGAGCGAGGACGAGCTTTACGCCTATCTGCGCACCGGCTTCTCGCGCTTCCACGGCACCGCCGCCGGGCCCATGGCGCCGGTTGTGCAGGAGCTTTCCCACCTGCCCGACGCGGACATTCGCGCCATGGCCACCTATCTCGCCTCGTTCACCGGCCCGGCCACGGCCGACCCGGCCGCGACGGCCGCAACTCTGAATGCCCGGGCCGAGGCGACCTTGCGGCCGCTCGATACACTGGGGGGCAAGCTCTATGAGGGTGCCTGCGCCGCCTGCCATTCGCAGGACGGCCCCACCTTGTTCGGCGTGCGCCCTTCGCTCGCGCTCAATACCAATGTGCACGCGGCGCGGCCGGACAATCTCATCCGCGTGATCCTGGACGGCATCCCCTCTCCCGCCGCCCGCGACCTCGGCGACATGCCCGCCTTCCGCGACAGCCTGGACGACGGGCAGGTGGCGGCGCTCGCCCGCTATATCCGCTCCACCTTCGCCCCGGACGCTCCGGCCTGGGAGGGCCTGGAGGCGACCGTCGCCCGGCTGCGGGGGATGAAGGGTACGCACTGAGGCGCATTCAATTTCTCAGCCGCCGGCCGACCCCTCCCTGGGGCGGATCGACCTTCAAGCGTGCGAGGCTGTTCTTTTCAGAAAGCGGGGTCATGGCCGGGCTCCTCCCGGCCATCCACGGGGTTCGGCCGGGTCCAGGCTCGACCCGGAGGCGTGGATGCCCGTGACGAGCCCGGGCATGACGGCCCTCAGGGGCGGGAAGCCATCCATCGATCTGATTGTCGATTGGACGTATCCCTCCCCCGCAAGCGGGGGAGGGAATGTGTGGCGCTTGGCGTGCCTAGGCGCCCCAGAACGGGGCGGTGAAAAGCCCTCTCCCGCTTGCGGGAGAGGGT
>JACESF010000093.1 GCA_013911975.1 Hyphomicrobiales bacterium
CGTGCGGACGTCCCCATCCCGCCCTCGCGCCCCATGGATCTCGGGGTGGACGAGGAGACCGAGGAGGAAGGCCCGGCCGCACAGGCCCATGGCGCGCCCGCCGGTCCCAGTTCGACGCCGTCGCCCGCCACCACGTCCGCGCCGTCTACCTCCAATCCGGTCCTGGTCCAGGAGACCGCCCCGCCCGGCGAACTGCCGGCCCTGTGCGCGGCCCTTGTGGCGGAGAAGCAGATCGTGGCGGAGCGGGCACCGCCCGTGCCGGTCCAGGCCGGATGCAGCCTGCCGGCGCCGGTGCGCATCAGCGCCGTGCGCCTCGCGGACGGGAATCTGGCCGCCTTCTCGCCGCCGGCCGTGATGCGGTGCGAGACGGTGGCGGAAGTGGCCCGCTGGATGCGCGACGACATCGCGCCCGCCATCGCCGCGCTGGGCACGCGGCTGGAGACGGTGAAGGTGGCGGATGCCTACCAGTGCCGGCCGCGCAACCGCCGCAAGGGCGCGCAGATCAGCGAGCACGGCCAGGGCAATGCCTTCGACACCTACGGCTTCGTCCTGGCGGACAGCCGCGTCCTGTCCGTGAAGGGCGGGCAGATGCCGGTGGCGTTCCAGAACGCCATGAAGGCCTCGGCCTGCACCCGCTTCTCCACGGTGCTGGGGCCGGGTTCGGACGGCTATCACGAAGACCATATCCATGTGGACATGGCGGTGCGGCGCCTCGATATCCGCCTGTGCAAATGGAACATCAAGTCGCCGGCCCCGGCTCTCATCGCGCGGGCCGAGCCAAAGCCGGGTGCCGCGCAGGCGCCCCAGGCGGCCGGGAAAGACGAGGAGGATGCGCCGGAGGCCGAGGGCGCCGATGCGGTGCCGCTGCCGCCGCGTCGGCCGCCGGGACTGGGGCGCGCGGCGACCCAGTAGCAACCGGAACGCAGACAAAAAAATGCCCGGCCGAAGCCGGGCATTTTTGTTTCGAGCCGTCAGGCGACGATCAGAGGACCACCACCGAGGCGCCCTGTGGCACGCGGTTGTAGAGGTCGATCACGTCCTCGTTCAGCATGCGGATGCAGCCGGAGGAAATGGCCTGACCCAGCAGTTCCGGCTGGTTGGTGCCGTGGATGCGGAACAGGGTGTCCTGATTGCCCTGGTAGAGGTACAGCGCGCGGGCACCCATGGGATTGTGCGGGCCGGGACCCACATAGGAGGGCAGGCCGGCGATGCGCTGGTGGATCTCCGGGGTGGGGGTCCAGCTCGGCCACTCGGCCTTGCGGCCGATCTTGGCGCTGCCGCGGAAGGCGAGGCTCTCCTCGCCCACGGTCACGCCGTAGCGGATAGCGGAGCCATCACCCTGCACCAGGTAGAGGAAGCGCTTGTCGGTATCGACAACGATCGTGCCCGGCTTCTCCTTGCCGTCATACTGCACGATGTGGCGCGCAAAATCGCCGTCCGGCTTCACCTTGGGATAAGGCGCATTCGCCAGAAGCTGCTTGTCGCGGGGCTTCAGAGAAGCCTCGGGAGCGGGTTGCGGCGTGCTCGCCATGCAGCCAGCCAATGACAAACCCAGCAGAACAGCCGTGACCGTCCGCACCCTCATGTCCGCCTCGCGAGAATCATGGTGAACGAAAAATTCAATGATGGAATTAGCCGAATGGGGCGCAGCCTTGAAGGGGCCATAAAGGCGCCACGTTGCGGTGCGGCGCAGGCGTGGCAAAAATGTCTCAACAGCTCACGTTTCGTAACCGTTAACCCGCCTTTGCAAGTTTCGGACGATCCTTGCGCAATAAGACCTTCGGAGAGTCACTGCGTTTGCACAGTTTTGACGCAGTTGCTCACCATCTGTCTCGGGTCTTGAGAGGACGGCGCGAACCAATTAGGCAAGTGCCGAGCGTAACGGAGAGTCATCATGGCCAACGTCGAACCCGCGCAGGAAAAGGCTCAGCGCGCGGACGTCACCAAGAGCTACGGCCCCCAGGCGGAGCAGTGGCGCGAGATCGGCATTCCCGCGGTCGCCGCCGGCGCCCGCTATGCCAGCACGAGCGAGACCGCTCCCAAGAGCGCGGGCGAGCCGAACAAGATCGTAACCCTGCGCGACATCGATCACCTCGCGGCCTGATCCAGGCACGGCAGGGCCCGAGCGGCCCGCCGCGCGTGATGCCCGCGCCCCTGTACGCACGCCACAGCGGAGCCGGGCATGTTGATCGCATATGAAGCGTCCGGCGGGCGACTGGCCCGCCGCGAAGTGGCTCCCGGCGAGCCGCCGCCCGAGGCGGCCTTGTGGCTGGACCTGGTCTGCCCCACGCCGGAAGACGAGCAACTGGCTGAGCAGGCCCTCGGCTTCGGCATCCCCACCCGCGAGGACCTGCACAAGATCGAGCCGTCGAGCCGCCTCTATGTGGAGGACGGCGCCCGGTTCATGACCCTGTCCGTTCTGGTGGGCGCCAATGGCGACACCTCGCTCGCGCCGGTCAGCTTCATCCTCGCCAAGGGCCGGCTGGTGACGGTGCGCTACGACACGGCGGGCACCTTCGGCCCCGTGGTGACGCGTCTCCAAAAATCCTGTCCCGAGGGCATCGGCGGGGACGTCGTCCTGGTGGACCTCGTGGAGGCCATCATCGACCGCACCGCGGACGTGCTGGAAGAGGCGGGGCAGGACATCGAGCGCCTGTCGAAGCGCATCTTCGAGCGCGACCGCACGCGCCGGGACTACCGCGCCATCCTCACCCATGTGGGCCGCAAGGAAGGGCTCATGTCGAGCGCGCGCGAGGCGCTGAACTCGCTCTCGCGCATGATCGCCTTCCTGGGCCTGTCGGACGAGGAACAGGCGCTGCTGATCCGCAAGACCCTGCGCAGCGACATCAAGAGCATGGCCCGCGATGTCCAGGGCCTGTCGGACTATGCCAACTTCCTGGCCAACAAGCTCCAGTTCATGCTCGACGGCACGGTGGGCCTCGTGAGCCTGGAGCAGAACAACATCATCAAGATCTTCGCCGTGCTCTCGGTGGTGTTCATGCCGCCGACGCTCATCGCGTCCATCTACGGCATGAATTTCGAGCATATCCCGGAGCTGCGCTTCGTGGCCGGCTATCCGGTGGCGCTCATCGCCATGGCCGTGTCCGCCGTCGCGCCCTACCTGTTCTTCAAGTGGCGCGGCTGGCTGTGAGAATAAATTCCAATTCAATTTGTGAAAGGTCGTTAGTCAACGTGATATTATCTCCATCATTTGAAGAAAAGATTTAAATGACCGAAGCTTTTCAATTTCCTCGGATGTAATTCCATCCGGATCGAAGTGAGTAATATTATTTCGTATCTCTCTTATTGCATTTAAGTCATTACAAAACATAACTCTATCAATTTGCGTATTTAACCTTTGCCAATTATTTGGATTTTGCAATATAATAACATATTCTCCGAATGTTAGATCGTCTACGCCCGCAATCGATCTGGCAGAATCTTCTGGTGATATATGGTTTGTGAGCTCTGTTGCTGAAAAGTTTGCTCCAATCATATTTCTAATGAGGTTTTCAACCTCTCCAAGTATTAAAAACGGTTCGCTTAGAGAGTGGAATTGTTCGCTTAAATCACTTGAGGTAACTATACCTGATATTTTATTTTGTTCGTCGCGTACAAGAATGTAATCATTTCGGATTATGGTAGGAATTGCATCGAAGATCGAAATTTCCGACCGGACTTCATGGTGGGGCTCCATAAATTCTCGTACGGTCCCAGGTTGCCGACCCATAGCTAGACGAGCGCCGATCGACCGCCAGCTAATCATCCCTTTGACCTCACGATCGGATGTCATGACGGCAAGCTGAGAAAAATCTCTAGCCAAGAGCAATGTTACTGCCTCTGATATCTGCTTGTCAGGCGCTATCCGGGCAACTTCCTTATTGGCGGCTGCTAATTTGCTTATTCTATATGTTGCATCTCGTGTTATCCAAGTGACGGTTTCATCCGGTGTTGTTTCCGGCGGGATAATATCTTGCGAAATATTTCGATTTGTTTCCGGATTTAAATAGAAAAAAATTGTGGCATCGATCCAACGAGATTCAAAATCCGGGACTGTAACTAATCCAGTCTCGTCTAGCTCTTGGCGGATCCACCTGACAATATTGGGGCCTCGACGTTGCGCTCCGAACCATCCCAGAAAGGTGCGGACGGTGATGGGCTCCACCTGTCGTCCAGCCCTCAAATCCTCAGCAACTAGTTCCAACTCGCGGGTCATGTCGTTCCTCCCAGCGCAAGTTAGGCTAGCGTAGAAATTTAAGACTTGGCAACTTTTTCGAGTATGGAATCGGAAATGCGCCTCCGGCGCGCCCCTCACACGTTCTGGCCGCCGTCGATGTGGATCTCCGCGCCGTTCACGTAGGACGAGGTCTCCGTGCACAGCACGTAGATGATCTTCGCCACCTCGTCCGTGGTGCCGAGCCGCCGCATGGGGATTTCCGCCACGATCTTGTCGGTGCCCGGAGAGAGGATCGCGGTGTCGATCTCGCCCGGCGCGATGGCGTTCACCCGCACGCCGCGCGGGCCGAAATCGCGCGCCATCTCGCGGGTGAGGGCCGCCAGGGCCGCCTTGGAGGTGGCGTAGGCGGCGCCCGCGAAGGGGTGCACACGCGAGCCCGCGATGGAGGTGACGTTCACCACCGAGCCGCGCGCCGCCTCCAATTCCCCCATCAGTCCCCGCGCCAGCATGATGGGCGCGAAGAAGTTGACGTGGAACACCTGCATCCAGGTGGCCAGCTCGGTCTGCAGGGTGTCGAGCCGCGACCCGCCGGCGCCCTTGGGCGAGATGCCAGCATTGTTCACCAGGGCGTGGAGCTGGCCGTGGGGCAGGCGGTTGCGGATCTCCTCCACCGCCGCGCGGGTGTCGTCGGCATTGGCGAGGTCCACCTGGATGTGGTCCTCCGGGCCCGCGCCCCACGGGCACTGCTCGGGAAAGGGCTGGCGCGAGCAGGTGATGACCCGCCAGCCGGCGCTGGAAAAGCGCTTCACCGTGGCATGGCCGATGCCGCGCGAGGCTCCGGTGAGAAGCATGATGCGCTGCGGCTGGTTGGAACTGGCGGGCATGGTCGGCGGAACCTTTCGGGCCTTGCCCGCGCCTGCGGGAAGGGAAGGGGAGCGGGGCCCGGCGGCGGGCCCCGGCGGAACGCGGGGTCAGGGATAGAGGCGCGTCTTGCTCCAGCCCGCGCCCGTCTGCGCGCGACGGAATACCACGCGGTCGTGCAGCCGGAACGGACGATCGTGCCAGAATTCCATGGCGGAGGGCACGATGCGGAAGCCGTTCCAGTGGGGCGGGCGTGGGACGTCGCCCAGCGCGTAGCGCGCGGTGGTGGTGGCCACCGCCGCCTCCAGCGCGAAGCGTCCCTCCAGCGGGCGCGATTGCTGGCTCGCCCAGGCGCCGATCTGCGAGAGGCGCGGGCGGGTGGCGAAATAGGCGTCGGCCTCCGCCGCGCTCACCTGTTCCACCGGCCCGCGCACCCGCACCTGGCGGCGCAGGGACTTCCAATGGAACAAGGCGGCGGCCTTGGGCTGGCCCGCCAGTTCCTGTCCCTTGGCGCTCTCGGCATTGGTGTAGAAGACGAAGCCGCGCTCGTCGAAGCCGTTCAGCAGCACCATGCGCACGTCCGGCAGGCCGGTCTCGTCCACGGTGGCCAGCGCCATGGCGTTGGGATCGTTCGGCTCGGACCCGCGCGCTTCCTCCAGCCAGTCCACGAACAGGCGGAAAGGTTCGCCGGCTTCCGTAAAATCACTGCTTGTTAAGGGGTTTGTGGCTTCCATGGGGGTGTCGGACATGCTGAGGGGCCCTTGCCGTGCGGCGACACATGGTGGTGATTGCACATCCCGGTCGAGCCGCGCGGCCCCTTTATAGAGGCGCGCGGGCCGCTCGCCCAGCCGTCCGGGTGGTTCGGGCGGCGGGCCTGCTTCTGAGCATGTGGGCCCTGGTGGGCTGCGGCGCGCTTCGCCTTGGCGAGCCGGCCGATCCCCTCGTGACCGGCTCCATCAAGGTTCAGCCGGCCTCGCTGCCCTTGCCCTCGGGCGAAGCGCCCACCGGCATCGCGGCGGGCGACTGGGCGCAGGCCAAGCTCGCCCTCGACCAGGCCCTGGCCTCCCCGGACAAGGCGGCCAGCATTCCCTGGGACAATCCCAAGACCGGCGCGCGCGGCACCGCCACCCCCATCGGGGCGGCAGGCGCGGACGGGTGCCGCGAGTTCCGCATCGGCGTGGTCGGCACGGCCGGCGAGCAATGGGTGCAGGGCGCCGCCTGCAAGGACGGGAAGGGCGCCGTCTCCCTCTCCCAGGTGCGGGTGCTGGGCCGGGCGTGACGCGCCCGTGCGCGCACGGGACGTCTTCCCAAAACGCGTGAATCGGCTTCAATGAAAAAGAGGGGCGGCTTCTTCCTCACGGGGGAAGCCAGGGCGTTGCAATCCGGCAACATCACCCCACATGAAGATTGCGACCGGCCGGAAAGCGCTGGTCCCGAGGTGATTCTGCATGCGCGATCCATACGACGTTCTCGGCGTGGCCAAGGGCGCGGACGAAAGCGAGATCAAGCGCGCCTACCGGCGGCTTGCGAAGAAACTGCATCCGGACTCCAACACGGATGATCCGAAGGCGCAGGACAAGTTTGCCGAGCTGACGGGGGCCTACGACCTGCTCTCCGACAAGGAGAAGCGCGCCCAGTTCGACCGGGGCGAGATCGATGCGGAGGGCAAGCCCCGCATGCATGATTTCGCCGGCTTCGGCGGCGGCGGCGCCCGTCCCGGCGGCTTCTCCGGCTTCGACGGCGATACCATTTTCGAGAGCTTCTCCTTCGGCCCCGAAGGTGCGCGCCGCCACGGCGCGCGCGGCGGCGGGCGGGGCGGCTCGTTCGACGATATCGGCGATCTGTTCGGCTTCGGCCGGCAGCGGCGCAGCGCGGGCGGCGGCTTCCAGCCCCAGCCGGGCGCCGACGCCGAGATCACGCTCCCCGTCACCTACGAGGAGGCGGCCGCCGGCACCAGCAAGCGCGTGGCGCTGCCCAACGGCAAGCAGGTGGACGTGAAGATCGCCCCCGGCACCGTGGAAGGCCACCGCATGCGCCTGAAGGGGCAGGGCGAGATGAGCCCCACGGGCGGCCCTGCGGGCGATGCCTATGTGACCGTCTCCTATGCGCCCCATCCCCTGTTCCGCCGGGAAGGCGACGACCTGCGCCAGGAGGTGCCGGTGCCGCTGGAAGACGCGGTGCTCGGGACCAAGGTGCGGGTGCCGACCCTGACCGGCGCGGTGGACCTGAACATCCCCGCCTGGACCTCGGGCGGCAAGGTGTTCCGCCTGCGCGGCAAGGGGCTGCCCCGGGCCGCCGGCGGCCATGGCGACCTCCTGGTGGAGATCAATTTGGCCCTTCCCGCGGACAAGGACCCGGAACTCGAGGCGCTGATGCGCAAGCGGCGGGGCGAGTGAGCCCCGCCTTCGCTCCCCTCTGACGGGCTGCGAATTGCGGGCCTGGGGCGCCCCGCGGGCGGCGCTCCGGCCCTATCCATCATCCTGCGCGTGCTCGTGCTCCGGTGGTCGTCCGGGCATCGCTGGCCTGCGCGAAGTCCTTGACAGGATGGCGCAGCGCTGCCGGCAGCGCTCGTGGATGACGAAAAAATGAAGCCAGAACATGCGCCTAGGACGTAAACCATAGGCGCGAATCAGATTGCTTTCCGCAAAGTATTAAGTTTTATTCACCGTTGTTGGTGCCAAGGTCACGCTTTCCCCTTGGGAGTGCGCATCCTCCATCGTGCGGTGGGGTGCGGCAAGCGGAGAAGAAGCGGGTTTTGGCCGTGCCAGTCGGCGGGGGCCGGTCGGCGTCGAATGATCCCAGGATTGCGGAGCGCCCGATGGCCACGACGATGACGGTGAACCTGAGTTCGAACCTCCAGAGCCAACTCGCCGTGGCCGGAGTTTACCTTTCCATTCTCGTCTTCGACAGCACCTCGACCACGCCGCTCTACACGGCGATCTATGCGGGGGATGGCACGCAGGACGGGAATATCCCGACCACCGTCGATATCCCGTTGACCACGGGCTCGCAGACGCTCAACGGCGGGAAGATCTATTTCGTCATCCAGAGCACGGATGGTTCGACCCCGCTCACCTTCACCTCCCAGAGCGAGATCAACTGGCAGTCTGCGGCCGAGAACAGCTACCGCTATGACAGCGTCGAGATCAGCCTGCTGAACGCGGCGGGCGACGCGGCGAACCTGACTTCGGTGGAAGGCTTCGGCATTCCCATGGAGCTGAGCGCCTCCACGGGCACGCGCAGCTACAACGTGACCGGCCAGACCCTGCTGGGCACGGACCTGCCCGCCACCAGTTCCTCGACGGTGGTCTACCAATATACCGAGGGCCCGCTGGCCGGCACCGACCGCATGGCCATCTCGCCCACGGCGGCCGTGCCCATCGGCAACGCGGCCTTCTCCTCGGACGACTGGTCCAGCTACATCACCAGCCTGCAGAACAGCAGCGCGTCCAACATCGTCCTGAACGGCCTTTTCAACGGCGCGCCGGACGTGGAGGCGGGCCTGCCGGCGGGCACCGTGGGGCAGTGGCGCAATGCGGGCTTCTTCAGCTACCAGCTGGAATGGGACAGCACCAACAGCGTCTTCTGGCTGAGCCCCGCGGCCAACAGCCAGATCCAGGGCTATATCAAGATCACGCCCGCCCAGCTCCAGCAGAGCATCTATTCCAGCCTCGGCACGGTTGAGATCTACACCAACCAGACCGATGCCGAGCCCTACATGGTCTATGCGACGGGGTCCGATCCCACGTCGGAGATGAATGTCGGCGCGAACAACCAGTGGGGCAAGATCCTCCAGCAGTTCACCAACGGCTTCACCGCCGGCTATTACGGCGTCACCGGCCAGTCGCTGAACGGCGAGATCACCACCGACATCGACCTGAACAAGAACTACAATTGGGATCCGACCTACGCCTTCGCGAACAATCTGTCCGGTTCGGCCCCGGTCTTTTACGACCATTATTCCAAGGTGTTCTTCGACAACACCAATTCGTACGGCTCCACCTATTCCGACGCGCTGATGGCCGCCTACAACCAGGGCGGGCCGCTGCTGCCGGTCTATTCGAACGGCGCGAACATCTCCTCGCTCACGGTGAACCTGTATGCCGACAGCGAGACGCCCGCCGGCTACGTGACCCCGACCATCTTCAATTACATCGCCCCCACCAACGGCAGCACCTATGAGGTGACGTCGTACCAGAACAACATGTCCAGCATCACGCTGGACTTCGGTTCCGGCCAGGCGATGATCCTCAGCGACGACGTTCCGATCGTCTTCAAGTTCATCACCGGCTATGACGGCTCGACGCCGGTCTGGACATCGCTCCAGTTGGGCAGCAGCACCGATACGCCCTGGCAGACCTGGACGGTGTCCGAGAGCGGCGGCGTCTATTCCGTGACCGGCAACGGCGGCGCGGGCCAGTCGCCGGGCAGCCTCGTCATCACCAACCCGCCGGTCGCGGAGACCGGGGTCGCCTGGTACCAGGTGGTGGTCGGCACGGGGGCGACGCAGAAGACCTACAACGTCTATGCCACCACCAACGGCAGCTACGAGTTCGTCGATCCCACCAGCACGTCCGACGTCACCTTCGCCGCCGACGGCCTCGCGACGGTGACGCCCGGCGCGCTGCGCGGCGACGGCAGCATGGTGACCTTCACCGTGGCCGTCACCGGCGCCACGCCCACGCTCGACTTCTCCATGCTGGAGTGGAACACCACCGAGAGCTACATCAGCAGCCTCGCCGCGCCCTCCGCGCCGGTGGTGGGGACGCTGAGCGACAGCACCTTCACGGCGGTGACCGGCCAGACCAGCACCACCGCGCCGTCCGTCACGGTGGGCACGGGCGAGTTCGCCTTCGGCTGGACCGGCCTCAACAGCGACGCGAACACCACAAGCTGGATTTCCGGCTACACCAACAAGATCTACGGCCTGCAGGCGGCCGTGATCTCCATCGCCGGCGGAAGCAGCATCGCGCCCATCGCCGCCTTCGCCGACATCGACGGCCAGTGGCAGACCGCCGTGCAGCAGCAGCTGGGTGCCGGCACCTATACCATCTCCATGACGCAATATGCCGCCACGGACACGAGCTTCGCGACCCCCATCGGCCACACCAGCTCGGACCTGACCCTGGTCGTGTCCCTGGACGACCTCGCGCTGGCCGCCACGGCGCAAGGCATCGCGCTGGACGAGGGAGATTCCGAGACCCAGGGCAACTGGATCTCCTTGACCACCATGTCGTCCTCCCTGCCGCCCGAGGCGACGCTCATCCTCTACCGCACCAACAGCGCGGGCGAGATGATCGATGCCAACGGCGCCGTCGTCACGGACGTGTCCGAGGCGGCGCTGGGGTATGTGGGCAACGTGCAGAACGATATGGGCGCCACGCTCTTCAACGGCAGCCAGATGATCTATCTGGGCGTCGGGCAGGAGCTGCATTTCGCGGTGCAGACGGGATTGGATTCCATCAACCTGCTGCCCGACTTCTCCGCCACCCAGCAGGGCGACGGCAGCTACGCGCTGAACGTGGGCGGCGTGCAGCTGAGCGCCAGCATCAACAACACGCTCGATGCTTCGTCCAACATGGCCAGCATCCAGCGCATGTACGACATGCCCCTCGTCTATCTCACCCATGGCCAGGAGTTGAGCGTGGAGGTGGCCGGCAGCGCCGCCAACACCAACGACCTGCACTTCGTGCAGTTCGCGCTGGATGCCGCTTCGGGCGAGATCACGGTGGGCGGCGTCGCTTATGGCGACACGGACGCGTTCCACGCCGCGGTGCTCGCCAATCTCGATGCCGGCTTCTCGGCCAGCTATGGCGGCAGCAATTTCGACACCAGCCAGACCTGGACCGTGGCGGGCACGGACGGCTTCTATGCCCCGGTCCTGGTGACGCAGTCGGGCGAGATCTTCGTGCCGGGCACCGGAAACGAGGGCGGGGCGGAATATATCCGCATCTTCGGCCAGAACACCTTCGGCTTCGAGGACCTCACCGCCGCCCAGGGGTCCGACTTCGACTATAACGACATGGTCATGCGCCTGGTGCCGAACATCTGAGGCGGCCCTGTCCCGCCCCGGGCTGTCCGCCCGGGCGGGGCGGCGTTCCGGCCGCTGGCGGGGCATGTGCGGGCATTGACGGCAGGTGCCGTTCCGTCCGGGGCCTTCACCGCCCGCTCAAAAAAGAAAAGCCCCGCGCTGCGGGGCTTTTGTGCGTCCGGAGACGGGTGAGGGGGATCAGACCGCGATGCGCTCGGCGCCCGCGACGGGCTCGCGCAGCACATAGCCGCGACCCCAGACGGTCTCGATGTAGTTCTTGCCGCCGGAGGCGTTGGCGAGCTTCTTGCGGAGCTTGCAGATGAAGACGTCGATGATCTTCAGCTCGGGCTCGTCCATGCCGCCATAGAGATGGTTCAGGAACATCTCCTTGGTGAGCGTGGTGCCCTTGCGGAGCGAGAGCAGCTCCAGCATCTGGTATTCCTTGCCCGTAAGGTGCACGCGGGTGCCTTCCACCTCGACGGTCTTGGTGTCCAGGTTCACCACCAGGTCTCCGGTCTGGATGACCGACTGGGCGTGGCCCTTGGAGCGCCGCACGATGGCATGGATGCGCGCCACCATCTCGTCCTTGTGGAACGGCTTGGTGAGGTAGTCGTCCGCTCCGAAGCCGAAGCCCTTCACCTTGTCCTCGGTGCCGGCGAGGCCCGAGAGGATGAGGATCGGCGTCTTCACCTTCGCGACGCGCAGGCTGCGCAGCACCTCGAAGCCCGACATGTCCGGCAGGTTCAGGTCCAGCAGGATGATGTCGTACTCGTAGACCTTGCCGAGATCGACGCCTTCTTCGCCGAGGTCCGTCGTATAGATATTGAAATTCTCGGACTTCAGCATCAGCTCGATGCTTTGGGCCGTCGCACTGTCGTCCTCGATGAGCAAGACGCGCATGGCAATCCCTTTCCTCGCACCAAGTCAAAAGACGGCATGCCGCCTTCCTCGTGCTCAGGCCACAGTGTGATTCGCGATACGAATGAGGAATCGATAACCGATACGGATTCTATCGCACAAGACAGGGTACGGAAAACTTTGTGCATGGCCCGGAAACACTGATCGTTAAGGCCACACCCAGAGGTTTGTCGCACCCGAGACGTCTACTCCACACTGTCCCAAGCCCGGGTTTTCAGGCGAGCCATCGGTTTGACGAGTTCATACCCGTCGCCCCGCGTTCGCCCGAACCATGGAGGCATCATTAACGAAGGCGGTAAACGATTGGTTTCCGTCGCGGCGAGGTGGAAACTTTTTCGGGCGGACGACGCAGCGGTAAGGAAAGGGCAACGGGTCTTCGTCATGGTGGATGCCACGGGCGCCGCCCAGGCAGGCGCCGCATCCCTCGTGTGCTGCGGAGTGCTGCGTTCCATGAAGTCGCGTGAATCCCTGATCCGCGCCAAACGGTTCCAGACCGAGGATGCGCGCCGCAGGCTCGCCCAGATCGATACCATGATCGCCGAATTCGACCGCATGGCGGCGGAGCTGGATCGCGACGTGGCGGCCGAGGAGGCCCGATCCGGCATCAGCGATCCTCGTCATTTCGCCTATCCGCCGCTCGCCGCCGCCGCGCGCCAGCGCCGCGTCAACCTCGCCCAGTCCGCCCAGGAGCTGCGCCAGCAGCGCGACGAGGCGCACGACGCGTTCCGGGAGGCGGAGGCGCAGCTTCATCTCGCGGAAGCCGCAGGGGAGCGCGAGCGGGCGAGCGAGGCCATGGAGCGGCGCGGCACCTGGCGCCAGGGCGAGCCCGCGCGCCTCTGATCCCTTCTTTCATTCTGGTTGCCTGCATTCCGGCTGCCTGACGGCGCCGGGAGCATCCTGGCGGTGCTGGAGCATGCGCGCCCGGCGTGTTCATGCGCGTCTTTGCCTCATCCGTTGAGGTGAGGAAAAAGCTGCATTAATATCAATCGGATAGCCTCCGCTTTAAAAGCGACGCTCAGGCTCTGCATGAAGTGGCGCGGTGCGGCGTTTCGCTTTGGGCGGCACTTGAAGTCGTGTATAAAGTTGCATGTATATCAATGATTTATGGTTAATATTTAAAGTTAACATAGAGCGAAGGGCTTCGGTCTCCTGAGGGGGCCGGGCAGCGGGGCGGATCGGCTGTGAACCATTCGGAGAGGCTTAAGGATCTTCTGGCAGGCGTGGCGCGGGCCGACCGGACCGCGTTCCGCCGCCTCTATGACCTCACGGCCCCGCGCCTCCTGGGCATCGTCCTGCGCATCCTGCGGGACCGGCCCCAGGCCATCGCGGCCGTGGAGGCCGCCTATGTGAAGATCTGGAGCACGGCGGAGGCGCTCGCCGGGGAAGAGGATCCCCTCGGCGCCCTGGCGTCCCTCGCGCGCGCCGAGGCCCTCGACCGGGTGCGGGAGATGGGATCGCCGGCCCACGCGCTGGACCCGTTCGAGATCGATCCTTACGCCGAGGATCCCCTCGCCACCACCGAGCGCAGCCCGGACCTTCAGCACCTGCTCGGATGTCTCGGCCAATTGTCCGAGGAGCGTCGCCGCCTCGTGCTGCACGCTTATTATGACGGGTGGAGCCGGGAGGCCCTCTCGGTCTATTTCGATGCCCCGCCCCATGCGGTGAACACCTGGATCTGGCGGAGCATCGCCGAACTCGATGCCTGCGTGGACACATGAACACGCGCGATGAGCTGCGCCGCTCGGCGGCGGAATATGTGCTCGGCACCATGGATGCCACCGAGCGCGCGGCCATGCGCGACTGGATGGCGGCCGATCCCGACGTGGCGGCGCTGGTGCGCATGTGGGAGCACCGCCTTTCCCCGCTGCTGGAACTGTCCGCGCCCGCCCGCCTGCCCTCCACCATGCTGGACGACATCCTCTCCAAGCTGCCGCTGAACCTTCCGGTGAAGACGCCGGTCGCGCCCGCGCCGGTGGAGGCCCCGCCCGCCGCGCTCGCCGAAGGCGCGACCTCCGGGGAAGGAGAGGCGACGCCCGTCGAGGAAGCGCCGGAGGTACCCGCCCCGGCGCCCCCAGAGCCGGCCGAGCCGGTCGCCGCCGGCGGGGAGGGGGTGGACGCCCCCGGTCCCGCGACCGATGCCGAGGCGCCGTCCGAGGCGATCGCGGTTCAAGATGAGGCAGGTGTCTCGCCAGAGACCGCCTCGGCGCCGGCCGAGGGCGAGCCGTCGCCCGCGCCGCTGTCGGACACGCCGTCCTCCGATGCGCCGCGCTCGGATGCATCTTCGCCCGACACATCTTCCCCCGAAGGCGAGGGCCCGGGCCGTTCCCCGACCGAGACTGACGCCGGCCCAGCCGCGCCGGTCTCGTCTGCGGACGCACCCGTGTCCGCCGAGACGCCCCTGGCGGATGCGCCGGCTGCTGCCGAGGCGACCGCCGGCGCCGACGCCCCGCCCGTCCCTGACGCTCCGCCGGTCTCTGACCCTCCGGTCGCCGAGGACGCTCCCGCGTCGAACGTGGCGGCGGACGCTCCACCCCCGCCTGACGCGGATGCGGCACCCGCGACCCTCGCCGCCGCGCCCCTGCCTGTCGCGACGCCCTCCATGGGTCCTTCCGAGGCGCCTCCCGCCGCGCGCGAGACCGGCAGTGGCTGGCGGCGGCTCAGCGGGGTGCTGATGCTGGTGCTGCTGGCGGGTGCCGGAACCGTCGCCTAT
>JACESF010000094.1 GCA_013911975.1 Hyphomicrobiales bacterium
GTTAACCCCGCCCGTTGCTTCACCTGCGCTCATGCGCGACAACACCAGTCAGTCTCTGGTTGCCGCTGGATGAAAGATTGGGGTCACGTCACCGACCATGTTCTGCGCGAATCGGTGAAGGATTATGTTGCCGCAGTGGAAGACAAAAATTCTAACAGTCCGGCCCAAAAGGCCTGCGCAGCGAGCGCAAATCGAGCCGGATCGTAGTTTTTGCGAATCCCTTCATTTTTAGAGGGGAATAGTGAAACTGAAGTGCCCATCTTCTACGTTCATGGCCCGCCAGAGACCGCCGATCGCGCGCTCGGTCCATGGCAGATGCGAGCCGACAGCCCAGCGTGCCGGCCTTGCGGGACAAGGGCGACGCTGGATCCTGCGAGCATCCGGTTCATGCCGGCGGGATGTCAGGTCAGCGAACCCTCGAAATCCGCCAGGACGCCCATCGCTTCCGCAATCCGCCGCATGTCTTCTTCTTCAAGCTTGCGCTTCGGCCCGCGCATCACGATGCCCCAGTTGGAAACGTGATCGCGGGTCAGTCGGAGGTCAGGCAGAAGCGGCTTGATCGGAGCAGGCTTGGCGTCCGTCAGGTAGTCCACATCGACGCGGTACGGATTGAAGTCCATCGCTTGCTCGGCTCGGTAAGGCGCATCCGACGTCACCCGCCCGATGGTCGTGAATGCCTGCACCGCTTCGCCTTCCCCGATGCCTTCGCGCGGGGAGTAGTAGACGATCCAGTCGCCCTTCCTCAGAGACTTCACCGCCATATGCCGGCCGTGCCCGAGCTGTGCAAAACCGCCATCGCGTCCGCCGCGGGCGTGTTCCGCCGATGCGACACCCATCCAGAACGCCATGGCTCAGGCCACCTCTCGCACGGTATGGGCGGTGATCGTGTAGCCAAACGGATCCTGGAAGGCGAAGTAGCGCCCGAACGGACCGTCTTTCGGCGGGAACGCAATCGACACGTCTCGCGAGGAGAGGTGGGCGTGCAAGGCGTCGGCATCGTCGCAACCGAACCAGATGGCGATGCCATGGCCCAGCATGTCGACGGCATCGAGATCGACCACGGGTGCGCGCACGGCGAACGGGATCGGCTTCGTGTCGAAAACCACGGCTCCGGCTGGTCCGTTCGGGACCGCGGTCAATCCGACGACCTCCGTATAGAAGGCGCGTGCTGCATCGAGGTCGGCGACCTGGATGCCGATGAAATCGGGTCCGACGAGGCGGGGCATTCCGGTTGTCCTTTCAGGGGGGCGAGATTAATATCAGGAAGCTGATATAATATAAGCTCCCTGATATGAAAAGCCCCGAGATGTCGCCCGCCGCCGCAGACCAACCCTTCCTGCCGCATGAAACGCTCGGCTACGCGCTGAAGCGCGCGCAGCAGGCGATGCGCCTGCATATGGACCGGCAGTTGAACAAAGTCGGATTGAACGCGCCACAATATGCCGTCCTGGCCAGCCTCGAAGACGAACCGGGCGCGTCGAACGCAAGGCTCGCACGGCGGGCGTTCGTGACCCCTCAGACCATGCAGGCCATGTTGGTGAAGCTGGAGCAATCCGGGCTGATCGCGCGTCGCCCCGACACGGAGCACGGACGCATTCAACGCACCGAATTGACGGAGAAAGGCTGGTCGGCACTGGCGCAGGCACACCTAGCCGCTCAGAAGTCGGAACGGCTGGCGCGTGAGGCTTCGACTCCGGATGCCATCGAGATGCTCACCAGGATTGCGGAGGCGCTTGCGTAGCCGGGCAGAGACGCGCGGTGACGGCGTGGTCGTCGGAAAGATCCGCATCGTGCGCCGTGAGGGGGCTATGGCGGAGACGAAACGATCATCATAGGGCGCGGTCCGTCTTGCGGCTTTAGGGCCGACCTGATTGCCCGATGATGTCCGGCGGCACTCCACCATCCACCAGCACCTGATACTTCCGAGCCGAGGCCATCAAATAGTCCCGTACCTCTCGGCTCGCAGGTAGGATCATATATCCGCTCGTCAAGTCGCCAAGACACAAAGATGTCTCGCGAGGGCGCAGCCGCCAATGGAGCGCGATCAACGCGCACAACACCGAATCCAGCTTATCTTGATCCGCCTTTCGCGGCTGAGCCGCCTGGGCGGCGGTGCTGCACCATTCTGCGAGCCCTCGGCACCCCAGCATGTGGGCGTTTTGCGCCGCCGCTTGCGCCACCCGGGCCCAGTCCGCGGCGCGAAAAGTCTTCCTACGACCCGGATTATAGCGGGGGGCTTTCAACCGTCCAAAGAACCGGGCATCCAGCGATGCCAGTGCAAGGGCAGGAAACACCTCCATCACATACAGGCCGGCATCGGCCTTCTGAGCCCGCTCCGGATTTTCCTCGGCTCCCAATTCAGCCAGAAAGCGCCAGATCGGGGAAGCGTCGCAGAACATCCCAAGCCTTCCTCTATTGGAAGGCTGAACTCCGCCACCCAGCCAACTAATGAGAGACGCAGCAACACGCTCCACAGGCCGCAGGCTGGTCAAGTTTGGAACCACGGTGGGCTGGTCGAGTGCAATCAGCGTGACGCCGTCCGTGGAACGATGCCTCTGGATGAAGGACAGCGCCTGGCTGAACGATACCAGTTCCGGAGCATGGAACAGCACCTCTCGGTCACCTTCGATACCAATGGCGCAAATGGCTCCAGGGAACTTGGGATTATCCGTCCACGCTGAGTCGAAGCCGATATAAAGATCCATGCCCCTTCCCTTCGCTGGGCGTTTCACCGCACCCACGCCGATCATATGGCTTCGGCGCGATCCAATGTGGGCTACAGACGCTGGGCAAGCTGGTGCGTTTCATCTTCCCCACCCGCCACGCGCGTCGCCCTCCCCCGAGAATCAAGCGTCACGCGCACCTTCGTGGTCGCGCGCGAAGCGGCCTGGCGCCACGCCCTGCCGCTTGCGGAAGGCTGTGCTGAAGGCGCTGGCGGATTCGTAGCCGATCTCGTCGGCGATCCGCTCCAGGGATTTTCCGCCGCGCACCAGCGCATCCTTCGCCAGGCCCATGCGCCACCGGGCCAGATATTCCATGGGCGCGCAGCCGATCAGATCGGAAAAGCGGGCGGTGAAGGCCGAGCGCGACATGCCGGCGACGGCGGCAAGGTCCGCGACCGTCCGGTTCGCGCGCGCATCCCCGTGCATGATCGCAAGGGCGCGCATCAGGCCGGGATCGCCCATGCCCTTCAAAAGCCCGGCCGGAACCGCCGCCCCGCCGCTGCCGTGCCAGCGCAGCGCCTCCACCAGCAGCACTTCGAGCATCCGCGACAGGATCAGGTCCTTGCCCGGAAGGTCGGCGCCGCATTCCTCCGACAACAGGTCGATGAGGCGCCGGAGGCGCGAGGACTGGCCCTGCGTGGCGGGGATATGGATGAGGTCCGGCAGCAGGCCGAGGAGGAGCGGCGCATTGATGCGCTCATAGGCGAAGCTGCCGCCCAGCGCGACGAAGTCCGGGGGGCCGTCCGGCTCGCCGTGGCGCACCGGCGCGCGCGATGGCTCCACGGGGATAGCAGGCGCATCCGGCGCGCTGGCCAGGACGAAAGCGGGCGTGGTCGGCACCAGCAAGAAGTCCCCGCGCGCCAGATGCAGGGGCGCCCTGCCCTCGAACGTCACCCAGGCCGCGCCCGCAAGGACGATGGTGAAGCCGGGCGCGTTCCGCGCGGCGTAGCGCACACCCCATCGGCCGCGCCCGGAAATGGGCTTCGAGACGGCGGCGGCGGGGCGCAGCAGGGCGACCATGTCGCTCAACGGGTCCATTTGGACGATCCGTAATGTTTTATGGATATTTAGTTATATTTCGTCCGACCTTCCTCGTCTATCTCCTCCCTCACCCCAATCGAAGGAGACAGAGATGGCGCAGACGATCCTCATCACCGGCACGTCGTCCGGCTACGGCAAGGCCACCGCGGACCTGTTCCTGGCGCGCGGCTGGAACGTGATCGCCACCATGCGGCGGCCCGACCCGGCCCTGTTCGGCGGCGAAACGGACCGGCTGCGCGTGCTGCCGCTGGATGTGGAGAGCGATGACAGCATCGCCGCCCTCGTGGAGGCGGCCGGCCCCGTGGACGTGCTGGTGAACAATGCGGGGCTCGGCATGGTGGGCGCGTTCGAGGCCACGCCCATGGGGGCGATCCGCACGATCTTCGACGTGAACACGTTCGGCACCATGGCCATGACCCAGGCGATGATCCCGCAGATGCGCGCCCGGCGCTCCGGGACCATCGTCAACGTGACATCCAGCGTCACGCTGACGGCCTTTCCGCTCGCGGCCGCCTACACCGCCAGCAAGCAGGCCATCGAGGGCTTCTCGGCCTCCCTTGCCCATGAACTCGGACATTTCGGCGTGGGCATGAAGCTGGTGGAGCCCGGCTATGCGCCCACCACGCGCTTCGCGGCCAATGCCATCCTGCCCTTGGACCGCCTGCTGCCGGGGGATTATGCGGACTTCGCCCGGCCGATCCTGGAGAGCTTCGCGGCGCCGGCCCTGACCACGCGGGAAAGCGATGTGGCAGAGGCCATCTGGAGCGCGGCCCATGATGCGTCCGGCCGGCTTCGCTTCCCGGCCGGGGCCGATGCCGTCGCCCTGTTCCAGGGACGGTGAGGGGCGTCTAGCCCAGGCTCACCGGCCCGATGGCGCAGCCGAAGCCGGGGCAATCCAGGGAGGCGATGGCGAGATCGCCCCCACGGATGCGCAGGCGCGCGGGGTGGCCCGGCTGCTGCTCGTAGAGGTCGCCATGGGCGGCGAGGAAGGCCGCCTGCTCCTCCGGCGGGGCGAAGGACATGCCGTCGATATAATGATGGCCGTTGCGCTCCACATGGGTCAGGCCCAGGAGCGAAACCAGCGCGAGGTCCTGCTGGGTGCACAGGCCCGGCCAGGTGCACAGATCCTCGGCGGAGAGGAAATAGCGCCCCTCCCCGCCTTCGGCATTGAGGCGCGCGGCGCGGGCGGTGTTCAGGATGGACTTGTAGAAGCCCTTGCAGTTCTTGCTGGAAACGCCCGAATAGCCGAGCGCGACCGCACGCGGGAAAGCGCTGATCTCCCCGTCGGATTCGTCGATGATCAGCGGCTTTTCCCGCGCCAGCGGCGCCACGGAGCGCTCCAGCGCCACCGCGCGCTTGATGGGCTGCTCGATGAGCAGGACGGACGCCACGAGGCGGCGCAGCGCGGGCGTTTCCCCCATGCGCGCCCAAAGCTCGGCGATGCCGTCCACGGTCTCGTACTGCTCGTTCCCGTCGAGGGTCGTGCGATAGTCCCCCGCCTCGGCGTCGAGCACGGATGCGATCCGGGTGAGCCGGTCGAGATCCGCCGCCACGTCGCCGCCCACCTTCAGCTTGTAGTAGCGCCCGCCATAGGCCCGGGCCACCTCCCGCAGCGTTTCCGGCAGGCCGTCGCCGCGCCGCTCGGTCACGTCCGCATCGTCCAGCGCGTCCACGAGCCCCACCGTGTGGCGCACGCTGATGCTGGGCGCGGGCGCGAGGCCAGCCAGGAAGGCGGACAGGTCGAAGCCCCGCAGGTCCGGCGTCAGGTCGCCGGCGAAGATGCCCGGCACGTTGGCACGGATCATCCCGGCGAAGGACTGGCCGAGCAGCCGGCCCAGCGCGTCGATGACCGCCCGGTCCACCAAAGCGGGCCCGTAGGACGCCACCAGCGGATTGAGCCCCTGCGCCGCACAGCGCGCATGCTGCTCGCGGTAGAGGCGCGCGCTATGGCCGAAGGCGGTGTCGAAGTCCGCCGCCAGATAGAGCTTCAGCGCGATGGCGAGCGAGGTGCGCAACTGGTTCATGTTGTCGGCGTCGGAGAGCGCCGGGTCCTTGTCGAACCATTTGGGCAGCAGGCATTCGGCGGCATGCCCCTCCCCCGAGCGGCCGTCCGGCAGGACGATGCGCACGGTGAGGGTGATCTGCGTCGCCCGCGTCACCGTGACGACGCCGAATCGGAACGGCAGGCGCAGGTCGACGCTGCGCTCGCGCGTGTGGAAGGAGGCCACCTTCAGGAGGGGGCTCTGGGACGTGGCCATGGGATTCGGGGCTCCGAAGGGGGCGGTCAGTCCACCCGGCGCGGGAAGGCGCCGCTGCGGGCGCGGGCTTCCAGGGGCCAGGTCTCGCCGAGGCGGGTGGTGGTGGCGACCACGATGAGGCCGTAGGATTCGAGGTCCGAGCGGCTCATGCGGTTGGAGGGGGCGGCAAGGCTCACCACCCCGACGCATTCCGGCTCCCCTCCCAGGGTGGAGGCGCGGATGGGCGCCGCCACAGCGCCGACGCCCAATTCGTTCTCCTCGTAGCTCAGCGCGAAGCCGCGCCGCGCCGCCTCCTCCAGCTCCGCGCGGATCTCCGCGACCGAGGTCTTGGAATGGGCCGTGAGCGGGTTCAGGCCCTGCTGGAGCAGGAGTTTCAGGGCATCGGCGAATGGCAGGGTGGAGAGCCACGCCTTGCCGGTAGCGTGGGTGTGAAGCCCGATCTGCAGCGAATAGTTCGGGTCGATGCGCAGCGAGCGCTTGCTGCCCGCGAAGGACTGAACCCAGACGATGCGCTGGCCGCCCGGCTCCACGATCGCGAGGCGGACAAGCTCTCCCGTTTCCTCCGCCAATTGGCGCAGCGCGGCGGAGCACTGGTCCAGCAGGCGGCTGGTCTGGAGGTGCCGCAGGCCCAGATTGCTGATGCGGTAAGTGAGGTAATAGCGTTGCGCCCGCTCATCCCGCCACACGAGGGCGAGGTTTTCGAGCGTGTGCATGATCTTCGTGACGATGGCCTTGTTGAGCCCGAGCTGGCGCGAAAGCTCGGCCAGCGGCAGCCCATCCACGGAATCCGCCAGCATTTCGATGACTTCGAACGTGCGGGCAACGGAGACGATGGTCTCGTCCAATTTTTCCGGACGACCCTCGGCCGGCGCGAGCTTTGACATGGAGATCCCTGCATGTGGGAGATTTTTTCAATAACGATGTTACCCCTAATTCCGCCCGGATCAAGCGCGCATACTCAGGATTTTTGGAGTCGATCGCCTATTGACACCACATTTGAGGCTGTGCACCATAAAATCAATGGTAACGCCGTTACCGAAAAAGAACGCCAGCCGATGACGGCATCACCGCCGCATTCGAGACTGCCGAAAAGGGAGTGAGACGTGTCCGAGCGCTTGACGTTTGAAAGCCTGCCGCACCTGATCGAAACCGAGGATGCCCTCGAGGAACTGATCTCCCGCCCGACGCAGGGCCTGGTGGACGACCTCGCGGACGTGCCCGGCGACATCATCGTGCTCGGCGTCGCCGGCAAGGTCGGCCCCTCCATCGCCCGCATGGCCAAGCGCGCCGCGCCGGGCAAGAAGGTGATCGGCGTCGCCCGCTTCTCCGATCCCGAGGCCCGCGGCGAGCTGGAGCGCTGGGACATCGAGACCATCAAGTGCGACCTGCTCGACCGCGACGCGGTCTCGCGCCTGCCGAAGGTGGAGAACGTCATCTACATGGCGGGCAAGAAGTTCGGGACCAACGAAGACCCCTCCTTCGCCTGGGCCATGAACACCACCGCCCCCGCCACGGTGGCCGAGCACTACCGGGACTCCCGGATCGTCGCCTTCTCCACCCTGTGCGTCTATCCGTTCGGCGTCGTCGCCCATAACGGCTGGGACGAGAGCGTGGAGCCCAAGCCGGTGGGCGACTACGCCAATTCCTGCGTCGGCCGCGAGCGCGCCTTCCAGTACGGCTCCCGCGTCCACGGCACGCCGGGGCGCATCATCCGGCTGAACTACGCCATCGACCTGCGCTACGGCGTGCTGCACGACATCGCGAGCTGGGTCTATCGCGGCGAGCCCATTCCCATCGCCACCGGCCATGCCAGCGTCATCTGGCAGGGGGATTCCAACGCGCAGATCCTGCGCTCGCTGAAATACTGCACCGCGCCGACCTCCCCGCTCAATATCGGCGGGCCCGAGCAGGCCAGCGTGCGCGCCATCGCCCACGCCTTCGGCCGCATCCTCGGCAAGGAGCCGCTGTTCGAGGGCACGGAACAGCCCAATGCCTGGGTCAACAGCACCTTCCAGGCGCAGCAATTGTTCGGCTACCCCACCGTGCCCCTGGCGCGGATGATCGAATGGGTCGCGCACTGGGTGCGCAACGACATGCCCATCTACGACAAGCCGACGCGGTACGAAGTCCGCGACGGCCTGTTCTGAGCGGGAGCCGCGCATATGAGCGCCAACGGCTTCATGGGCTTCTGGTCGGACATCGATGCCGACTACCGCCTGCAATATCGCGAATGGCACAATTGCGAGCACATGCCGGAGCGGGTCGGGATTCCCGGCTTCATCGAGGGGCGGCGCTATCGCGCCGCCTCGGACGGGCACGACTTCTTCATGTGCTACGTCACCCATGGTCCCGAAGTGCTCACCGGCCCCGATTATCTCGGCGCGCTCAACCGGCCGACGCCCTGGACCAAGGAAGCGCTCACGCACTTCCGCAATCCCGAGCGCAGCCTCTACCGGCGGGTGGGCACCATCGGCAGCGTGCCGGACCACGCGCCCTATATCGTGCTGGCACGGTTCAACGACGCGCGGTCCAACGCCGCCCTGCTGGGCCTGCTGGACGATGCGTTCGGCCCCGCGTCGCGGGACAGCAAGCTGTCCCTCTACGACATGGACACCGACGGCTCGAAGATCATGACCGCCGAGCGCCGCATCTATTCGGCCGGCCCCGGCGAGCGCCAGTATCTCATTGCCGCTGAACTGACCGAGCGCGGCGCGGCGGAAGAGGCCGGGCGGAAGCTGGCCCGCCTGCTGGACACGGCGAGCGACCTTCACGTCGCTCTCTACTGGCTGGAAATGCGCGTCCGCTCCGCCGACGTGCGGCCCTACACTCAAAATAATACCGAGGAAACGCCATGAAATTCGTGCGCTACGGGGAGGCGGGCCGCGAGAAGCCCGGCCTGCTCGACAAAGCCGGCGCCATCCGCAGCCTGGAGGGCCATGTGGCGGACATCGACGCCCGCCTCCTGGGCGACGCGACCGCCCTCGCCGCCCTGGCGAAGCTCGATCCCGAGAGCCTGCCCCTGGTGGAAGGGGCGCATCGCCTCGGCTGTCCGCTGGCGGGCATCGGCAAGATCGTCGGCGTCGGGCTGAACTATCACGACCATGCCCGCGAATGCGACCTGCCCATCCCCGCGGAGCCCATCCTGTTCTTGAAGGCCACCACGTCCCTCTGCGGCCCGGACGACGACATCCGCCTCCCCGAGGGCGCCGAGAAGGCGGACTGGGAAGTGGAGCTGGGCGTCGTCATCGGCCGCACCGCCAAGGACGTGCCGCAGGACGACGCACTCTCTTACGTGTTCGGCTATTGCGTCGCCCATGACGTGTCCGAGCGCGCCCACCAGCTTGAGCGCGGCGGCCAGTGGACCAAGGGCAAGAGCCACGACACCTTCTGCCCCGTCGGCCCCTGGCTGGTGAGCGCGGACGAGCTCGGCGATCCCCAGGCGCTCGCCATGTGGTGCGACGTGCAGGGCGTTCGCCGCCAGTCTTCGTCCACTGCCGAGATGATCTTCGGCGTGGCCGAGGTGGTCAGCTACATCAGCCGCTTCATGACGCTGCTGCCGGGTGACCTCATCATCACCGGCACGCCGGCGGGCGTCGGGCTCGGCCAGCGGCCGCCCTTCTACCTCAAGCGCGGCGACACGGTGCGGCTCGGCATCGCCGGCCTCGGCGAGCAGCGCCAGGCCGTGGTCTAGGACCGGAAGGGAGGCATGACATGGGGATCCTTCGGTCCTTGAAATCCATCGCCGGCTCGGATGCGATCCGGCCCGTCCTGCTCATGGCTATCATCCTGGTGGCCTGGGATCTGGCGGTGCGGATCTTCCGCATTCCGCCTTACCTCATCCCCGCCCCCACCTATGTGGTCTATGAGCTGTACGCCCAGTGGCCCCTGCTGCTGCGGGAAACGATGCCCACGCTCTACGCGACCCTGGGCGGGTTCCTGCTCAGCGCGCTGGTGGGCATTCCGCTCGCCATGCTGATCGCGGCGTCCCGCACCATCGAGAGCTATCTCTACCCGATCCTGGTCTTCTCCCAGAGCATTCCCAAGATCGCGGTGGCGCCGCTGTTCGTGGTGTGGTTCGGCTTCGGCATCTTCCCGAAGGTGATCTCGGCCTTCCTGCTGGGCGTCTTCCCCGTGGTGGTGGCGACGGTGCTGGGCCTCAAGAGCATCGACAAGGACATGCTCGACCTCGCCCGGTCCATGCGGGCGGGGCCGCTGCGCACCTTCCTGCGGGTGCGCCTGCCGCAGGCGCTGCCGAGCATCTTCGGCGGCCTGAAGGTCTCCATCACCCTGGCGGTGGTGGGCGCCGTGGTGGGCGAGTTCGTCGGCTCCAATTCCGGCCTGGGCTACGTGCTCCAGGTGGCCAACGGCAATTTCGACCTGCCGCTGATGTTCGCCGCCCTGTTCATCCTGTCGATGATGGGCGTCGTCCTCTTCATGCTGCTGGATTTCGCGGAATACCTGCTGATCCCGTGGCACGCCTCGCGCCGGGGAGAATTCGCCGGGCAGGCCTGAACATCCAAACGCCAACGACCAACCACAACAAGAACCGAGGGAGGAAGTCATGTTCAGCAGAAGGAGTGTGATCGCCGGCGCGCTGGCCCTCATGTGCGGGCCCGCCCTGGCGCAGGCCCCGGCCAAGACGCCCGACAAGGCGATCCTGATGCTCAACTGGTACGTCTACGGCGAGCACGCGCCGTTCGTCCTGGGGCTGAAGAAGGGCTATTACGCCGACGAGGGCATCGACCTGGAAATCCAGGAAGGCCGGGGTTCCGCCGTCACCATCCAGGCGGTGGGCGCGGGCACGGCAACCTTCGGGCTCGCCGACATCAGCGTCATGATCAAGGCCGTGGCCAAGGGCGCGCCGGTGAAGACCGTGGGCGTCCTGCTCCAGCGCACCCCCGGCGCCGTGGTCGCCCCCCAGGGCAAGATCAAGGACGCGAAGGACCTCGTCGGCAAGACCATCGCCTTCACGCCGGGTGACGCCGTCACCCCCATCTGGCCGCTCTACCTGAAGATGCTGGGCCTGCCGGACAATTCCGTGCGCATGGTGGCGGGCGATGCCCAGACCAAGCTCAACGCCGTGGTCAACGGCCAGGCGGACGGCCTCATCGGCTTCACCACCGAGCAGGGCGCGCGCCTGCCCGACATCATGAACAAGCCGGTGGACATGTTCCGCTACACCGACGCGGGCGTGAATCTCGTCAGCCTCGGCATCGTCGCCAGCAACGAGACCATCAAGACCAAGCCGGACCTGGTGCGCCGCTTCATGAAGGCCACCACGCGGGCGGTGGAGGATGCGGAGAAGGACCCCAAGGGCGCCATCGACATCCTGCTGACCGCCTATCCCAAGATCGGCATTCCCGACGCCCAGTTGCGCAGCCTGCAATATTCGCAGGCCCTCTACCGGGCCGACGCGACGCCGGGCGTGCGCCCCTTCCAGATGAAGCCGCAGGTGCTGGCTGACACCCTGGACGTGCTGACGCAGTATGGCGGGCTCAATGCCTCCGACCGCGGCAAGCCCGAGGACTATTACGCCGCGGAGTTCCTTCCGTGAGATCTGCTCTCCAACACCGGGTGCCCGCCAGCATGAGCGAGCCGCACGTCGCCGTACGGAACGTCCATATCGAGATCCGCGGCCTCACCAAGACCTACAAGTCCAAATCGGGCACCGTCCCCTCGCTGCGGCCCATCGATCTCGACATCGAGAAGGGTGAGTTCGTGGCGATCGTCGGCCCGAGCGGCTGCGGAAAAAGCACCCTGTTGAAGCTGGTGGCCGGGCTCCTGCCCGCCACCAGCGGCACCATCCGCATCGGCGGGGCGAACGTGAAGGAGCCGATCGACGACATCGGCATCGTCTTCCAGAGCCCCGTCCTGCTGCCCTGGCGCACGGTGCGCGACAACATCCTGCTCCAGATCCAGATGCGCGGCAGGCGCGTCGCGGACTATGAGGAGGCGGTGTCGCGGCTTATCAAGACGGCCGGGCTGGAAGGCTTCGAGCATCGCTTCCCGTGGGAGCTGTCCGGCGGCATGCAGCAGCGCGCGGCCATCTGCCGGGCACTGGTGCACGACCCGAGCGTGCTGCTCATGGACGAGCCCTTCGGCGCGCTGGACGCCATGACGCGCGAGCGCATGAACGCCGAGCTTCAGCGCATCTGGTACGCCACCAAGAAGACCGTGCTGCTCATCACCCATTCCATTCCCGAGGCGGTGTTCCTCGCGGACCGGGTGGTGGTCATGTCGAGCCGGCCCGGCGCGGTGGAGGCCATCTACCCGATCGACCTGCCGCGCCCGCGCGACCTGTCCATCATGGGTGATCCCCGCTTCGTCCGGTACACCCAGGACATCCGCAAGCACTTCTTCGCCCAGGGCGATCTGGACCACTAGCCGGCATCGAAAGCCGGCACGAAGCGCCGCCCTCACCGGCGGCGCTTCGGCGTTTCTGCGATGTCCGTGTGGAAGGCGGCGGACAGGCCGCCGCCCTCCGTGTCGCCCGGTCAGGGCGTGGTGGTGAGGACCGGCCGGTCGTTCAGGCTGCTGGGCAGCACGCCGATATACGGGTTGGTGGACTGAACGATGATGGGCGTGCCTTGCCGCGCGGCCTGCGGAGCGACGGCCGGACCCATCGCGCGGCCGCTCGGGTAATTGTTCTGCTGCGCGTCGATGAACTCGTGCCGCTCCTGCTCTTCCGGATTCAGCGTGGAAGAATAAGGCTCAGCCTGCGCGCTCGACACAGCGAGAAGAGTCGCGGACGCGATCAGTACATAACGAAACATGATTGACCTCGATGATTGGAAGTGAAGTGTCCTGTTGGTCTTCATTTCCAAGCTTTCGAGGGGGCGGCGTCTCGGCCTGGGGAGTGACCGCCACCCAGGCCTCGTCCGCGATCTTCCAGCGGATGTTGGCGGGGATCCGGATCGCGTGGGCCGCCGGCAGGGGCACCACCACATGTGCACAGGTGTAGCATTCGTCCGCCTGGGGCGCCGCCTTGTGCGGATCGCTGCCCGGCGGGTCGGCGGGCGGGTCGCCGGACGGATCGAAGACATCGCCGAGCGTCGCTTGCGCGGCCCAGTCCGCCCCGGCCTTGGCCATGCCGGATGCCAGAACGGCAAGCATGGCCAGGACCAGAACCACGATACGCATGTAACTTATGTGACTTATACCCGACATATTACTTGTTCGACTCAGCGCTCGATTTCACGAAATACATAATCATCAGATGGAAACGAGTCCATATACGCTGAAATATATTCATCAAACAAATACGTGATCGCATGATGATTATGAGTCATGGATTATCCGCTCGCGAAGATCGCAAGCGGATAATCGTGTGTCCGTCGCCCGGCGTGCGAAATGGCGCGCGGGATGAGCGCCTAGCGGATGCCGCCGCCCTGGGTGGATGCGCCGGGATTGGCCGGCGGGAGCAGCCAGGGGAAGAGCGGCTTGGGCGGTGCAGTGGTCTGCGTGCTCCGCCCATGGGTCGAGGGGTGGCTGAGGCCGAGCTGGGCGTCGCGGAAGACGTGGCGCTCCCGCTGCTTGTGCCCCTGGGGCTCGCCTTCCAGCGCCTGCGCGGGCAGCGCCGCCGCGAGCAGGGCGCCCGCCAGGAGCAGCACCGCGCCGCGACGCAGGTTGAGGTTCAATGGGGTCATGGGATCCTCCCGCTCAATGGCCGGTGAACTTCGCCTGGCCGGACTTTCCGGCGGCGGTCTTCAGGACGACGGTGATGGTCGCGCCCGCCGGGATGGCGGCAGGCGCCTGGCCCGCCAGGGCGGTGCCCGACGCGGCGAGCGGAACGGTCTTCCGGTCGCCGCCGGAGACCACGAGCGCGGACCCGCTGTAGCCGGTCGTGTCCACCGGCTTCCCGGCTTCGTCGAACACGTTCACCGTCACCGCGGGGCCGGAGACGACGAGCTCGGCATGGACGCCGGCGACGTCCTCCATGGGGCCGCCGTTCGGCCCCTTCTGGTTGCCGTGGGCATGCTGCGCGAGCGCGGCGCCGGGAAGCAGCAGGGCCGCGATGAGGGTCATGGTCTTCAACATGGATTTCTCCTTCGGGGATGGGATCAGGGATGGGGGGCGGCGGCGGCC
>JACESF010000095.1 GCA_013911975.1 Hyphomicrobiales bacterium
GTCATCAACGGGGCGGGCATCGCCACCTCGGGCGACAGCGCCAACGGCATCGTGGTCCAGTCCATCGGCGGCGGCGGCGGCAAGGCGGGGTCGGCCACCTCCAAAGGCAGCGGCGGCACCTACGGCATCACGGCGGGGCTCGGCGGCAGCGGCGGCAGCGGGGCCACCGGCGGCATCGTCACCGTGGTCAGCAGCGGCACCATCAGCACGTCGGGCGCCCACGCCAACGGCATCCTCGCCCAGTCGGTGGGCGGCGGCGGCGGCCTGTCCGGCGCCTCCGCTGAGACTTCGGCGGCGAAGACCGCGAGCCTCTCCCTGTCGCTCTCGGGCGACGGCGGCTCGGGCAATGACGGCGGCAAGGTCTATGTGACGGTGAATGCCAGCATCGCCACGGGCGGGCAGAACAGCGCGGGCGTCCTCGCCCAGTCCATCGGCGGGGGCGGAGGCGCCGCCGCGAGCGCCACCAATGCCGCGAGCGCCCATGTCTCCCTCGGCGCCTCGGTGGGCGGCACCGGCGGCAGCGGCGGCGCGGGCGAGCGGGTGTCCGTCACCTTGGACAGCCTGACCGCCGCCTCCATCGTCACGTCAGGCGACGGCGCGGACGCGGTCCTGGCCCAGTCCATCGGCGGCGGGGGCGGCAGCGGCGGCGCGGGCACCGGCAAGGCGGACGGCTCGGGCGGAAACAGCGTCTCCCTGAACCTCGACATCGGCGGCACGGGCGCCTCGGGCGGGGGCGGCGGCACCGTAGAGGTGCGCAACGGCACCAGCACGGCGGGCCTCGTCATCGTCACGTCCGGCATCGGCGCCAACGGCCTCGCGGCGCAGTCCATCGGCGGGGGCGGCGGCAAGGCGGGGGCGACCACTTCCAGCAGCGGCGGCTCCAGCACCGTGGCCCTGTCCGCCGATCTCGGCGGCGCGGGCGGCGCGGGTTCCGGCGGCGGGCGCGTGGTGGTCTCCAACGCCAACACCATCGCCACCTCCGGCCACCATGCCAGCGGCATCCTCGCCCAGTCCATCGGCGGGGGCGGCGGCGCCTCGGTCAGCGCGCACGCGGCATCCTCCGACACCAAGGCGGCGGCAGACATCTCCGCCACTCTCGGCGGCACGGGCGGCAGCGGCGGCACGGGCGGCGAGGTCGGCGTGACCAATGCCGGCTCCATCTTCACCGGCGGCTCGGCGGCCTTCGGCATCCTCGCGCAATCCATCGGCGGGGGCGGCGGCGCGGCGGGCGCGGCCAGCGACGGCGCGAGCGGCAGCAATGCCAGCGTCACCGTCACCCTCGCGGGCGACGGCGGCACGGGCAATGACGGCGGACAGGTCTCCGTCACCAATACCGGCACCCTCGCCACCGCCGGGCTCGGCGCCAGCGCGGTTCTGGCCCAGTCTATCGGCGGGGGCGGCGGCAGCGGCGGGTCGGCCAACAATGCCAGCACCGGCACGCTCGCCATCGGCGCCCTGCTGGGCGGCAGCGGCGGCTCGGGCGGCAATGGCGGGGCCGTGACCGTCACCGGCGGCACCGGCGCGGTCTTCTCCACCACCGGCAACATGGCGGACGGCATCCTCGCCCAGTCCATCGGCGGCGGCGGCGGCAATGGCGGGGCGGGCAACAGCGGTGCGGACGGCGCGGGCGGTTCGAGCCTTGCCTTGTCGGCGGCGCTCGGCGGGGGCGGCGGTTCCGGCGGCATCGGCGGCCGGGTCACGGTGAACGTGGACACGGGCACTGACACCATCCTGCACGTCTCCACCACCGGCAGCGATGCGGCGGGCGTGGTGGCGCAGTCCATCGGCGGGGGCGGCGGCAAGGGCGCCATCGCGTCCTCCACCGCTTCGGGCCACGGCGCCACCACCCTGTCCGCGAGCCTCGGCGGCGCCGGGGGCGGCGGCAGCCATGGCGGCCGGGTGGAGGCCAGCCTCAAGACCAATATCCGCACGCAAGGCGATGCCTCCGACGGCGTGCTGCTCCAGTCCATCGGCGGCGGCGGCGGCAATGCCGCGCTCGCCAACAGCACTGCCACCGGCTCCAGCAGCGACATCCATGCCAGCCTCACGCTGGGCGGCTCGGCCGGGTCGGGAAGCCACGGCGATGCGGTGAGCCTGGACCAGAGCGGGCAGGTCAGCACCTTCGGCGCCCAGGCCAACGGCATCGTGCTGCAATCCATCGGCGGCGGCGGCGGGCGCGCCTCCACGGTCAACGCCAAGTCCGGCGGCGGCAGCTTCAGCGGCAGCGTCGCGCTGGGCGCCTCGGGCGGGGCCGGGGGCGATGGCGGCCGGGTCACGGCGAACGTGAACGGCACTGTCTTCACCTATGGCGAGAACGCCGTGGCGCTGCTGGCCCAGTCCGTCGGCGGGGGCGGCGGCATCGGCGCCAGCGCCTCCTCGGACGGGCAGGGCACGGCTTCGCTCGCCGTGACGCTTGGCGCCTCCGGCGGGGCGGGCGGCAATGGCGGCGATGTCAGCATCACCATCGGCGCCGCCGCGCAACTGGTCAGCCAGGGCACCAATTCCCACGCGGCGGTGCTGCAATCCATCGGCGGCGGCGGCGGCACGGCCGGCACCGAGAAGGCCAACGGCACGCTCGGCGTCACCTTCGGCGGCGGCAGCGGCTATGCGGGCGGCAGCGACGGCGGCGCGGTGACGGCGCAGGTGAACGGCCTGCTCCAGACCGGCGCGGACGGCGCCTCCGCGCTTCTCGTCCAGTCCATCGGCGGCGGCGGCGGCCTCGCGGGCAGCGCCGCGCGCACGGCGTTCTCCGTCTCATCAGCGGCGGTGGCGAGCGGTGGCGGCGACGGCTCCGGCGGCGCCATCACGGTCACGCTCGGGGCGGGCTCCACGGCCACCACAACCGGTGAGAACGCGGCGGCGCTGAACCTCCAGTCCATCGGCGGTGGGGGCGGGCAGGTGGAGACCGGCACCGGCGTCGCCATCGGCACGGCGGGCGGCGCGGGCTCCGGCGGCGCCATCACCGCCATCATCGGCGGCACGGTCTCCGCTACCGGCTTCAACGCGCCGGGCCTGTTCGCCATCAGCGCGGGCGGCAGCGGGGTGGGCGACATCGCGATCACGGTGGAGGGCACCGGCAGCCTCATCGGCGGCAAGGGCCCGGCGGGCGCGGGCATCATGGTGGCGGGTGGTGCCCAGAACACCATCCTCGTCCAGGCGGGCGGCCTCGTCACCGGCCTGTCGGGCATCGCCATCCTGGCGGGCAGCGGCAACGAGCAGCTCACCAATGACGGCACCATCACCGGCTCGGTGGACCTGGGAACGGGCGTCGACAGCTTCACCAACGAGGCGGGCGGCGTGTTCAATTCCGGCGCGCGGGTGAATTCCGGCGCGCTCATGGTCAATGCCGGTACCCTCAATCCCGGAGGGCGCGGCGTCACCTCCGCCACCGCCTTCACCGCCGCCTTCACGTCCACCGGCACCTATCAGGTGGACCTGGACGCGCTAAGCGGGGCCTCGGACCAGCTCAACATCGCGGGCACGGCGCTGCTCGGGGGCACGGTGTTCGCGATGCCGTCCTCCATCGCGCCCAACACGTCCTTCACCATCCTGACCGCGCAGAGCGTCACCAACACGGCGCAGACCCAGGACGTCTCCATTCCCTATTCCTGGGCCATGACCACCACGCCCACCACGGTGAGCGTGTCGCCCAACGCCCAGTTCCTGGCGCCCGGCGTCCCGCTCACGCAGAACCAGGCGGCGCTGGCGAACCATCTCCAGCAGATCTGGGATGCCGGGGGCACGAGCGGCATGGTGCCGGTCTTCTCCTCGCTGATCGGCGCCACCACGGCCGCCATCTACCAGCAGGACCTGAACAACCTCTCGCCCCAGGCGCTCCAGTCGTCGGTGGCGAGCCGCACGGTGGACAGCCGCGCCTTCCTCAACCGGACCCTCTCCTGCCCGGTCTTCATCGCCGACAGCACGCAGCTCCACGAGGACCAGTGCGCCTGGGCGCGGGTGATCCTCGGCCGCACCAGCCAGTCCAGCTCGGCGGACACGCCCGGCTTCACCGCCGACAGCGTCACGTTCCATGCGGGCTTCCAGCGCGAGCTGGCCACCGACTGGTTCTTCGCCGCCTCGGCCGCCTACAGCCAGGCGAACGTCTCCGGCGCGGGCGGGCTCTACCAGGCGGACGCGGACGGGGTGGACGTGGGCATCGCGGTGAAGCGCCAGGTGGGCGACTGGCTGTTCTCCGCCGCCCTCGACCTCGGCTGGGTCTCCTACGACAACACGCGCATCGTGCCGGGCATCGGGGCGCCCACCTCCTCCTCGCAGGTGATGAACGCCACGGCGCGCCTGCGCGCGTCCTACGAGTTCGCCTTTGCCTCCTGGTATATGCGGCCCATGGTGGACGTGGACTATGTCTACGTGAATATCCCGAGCTTCACCGAGCAGGGCAGTTCCGGCGCCGAGATGCAGATGAACGCCGCGAGCCAGGGCACCTTCGTGCTCACGCCCGCCGTGGAGTTCGGCGGCCGCTGGAACCTGCCGGACGGGACGGTGCTGCGGCCCTATCTCACGCTCGGCGCATCGTTCGCCTCCAACGACAGCTGGACCTCCACCTCGGCCTTCGTGGCGGCGCCGCAGGGCACGCCGTCCTTCTCGGTGACGACGCCCATGCCCTCGGTCCTCGGCAATCTGGACCTCGGCGTGCAGGCGCTCACGAAGGACAATCTGGAGATCAAGCTTGAGTATGGGTTGAGCGTGGGCAACGACTATACCGCTCAGATCGGCATGGCGCGATTCGCCGTCCATTTCTGAGGGGTGGGAAACGGGGGAACTGGTGGCCGGTCTGGCGCGACACGCGAGGCATCCTCGCCCGTATGCAGGTCTCCTGGCGGTCCTGCTGTCGGCGACGGCCCTGTGCGCGCCGGGCCGGGCGGAGGACCTCTATGTGGGCGGCCAAAGGCTGGTGCTCACCCCGCTCACCTATGACGCCGTCTATGTGGGCATTCCGGTGCAGAACTCCGGGGTGGCGGGCTATCTGACCATCGAGAACAACGGCGCACTCACCTCCACCACCGCCGCGTTCGGCGTGCCGGTGGGCCTGAGCACGGTCAATATCGCGCAGACGCCGGGCTACGGCGTGCCGAGCTGGACCGTCACGGGCGCGGCGCAGGTGCCCACGAATGCGGCCGCGCAGGTGACGCTCGCCGGTTCCGGCATCCTCTCCCTCGGCAGCGCGCCCGGCACGCTCGCGCAGGCGTCCGGCTCCACCTTCAGCCTCGTCATCGGCACCACGGATATCACGCCCGTCGCGCCCGGCGTGCTGGAGAACACCGCCGCCATCGCCACCCAGGGCGTGGCGACGAACCTCCTCTTCAACCACACCTCGTCCAGCTACACGTTCGACACCGACGTCACGGTCGCGCCCCGCAAGTCCACCCAGGTCAATGTCAGCGCGCTCGCCGGCACCACCACCTTCACCGGCTCGGTGACGGGCGCCTCGAACGGCACGCTCACCGTCGCGTCGGGGGCGACCTTCATCCTGTCCGACAGCGCGGGCGGGGGCGTCGTGAACGGGCTCACCGGTGCCGTCGACGGGTCTCTGGTGTTCGACTATGCGGGCACCGTCACCAGCTCCTTGGCGCTGGCGGGCAGCGGAAGCGCCACCAAGACCGGCGCGGGCACCCTGATGCTCACCGCCGTCGAGCAGGTGGACCTCGTGGTCCAGGACGGCACGCTGGGCTTCTTCTACACGGGCCCCAACACCTGGGTCGCCTATGCCAACACCATCTCCGGGCCGGGAGCCTTCGTGCTCTCGGGCGGCGCCGAGCTGGTCCTCGAAGGCACGCTGGCCGTCACCGGCGGCGTCACGGTCTCCCAGGGCATCCTCCAGGTGGGCGGCCCCCTCGGGGCCGGGACCCTCACCAGCGATGTGTCGGTGGCCGAGGGCGCGACGCTGCGCTTCCTGGACACCGGATCCGCCGCCTATTCCGGCGCCATTTCCGGTGCGGGCGTGGTGGGCATCGACACCCAGGGCACCGTCACCCTCACCGGCGCCAACACCTATACGGGCGGCACCATCGTGCGTGCCGGAACGCTGGAAGTGGGCTCCTCCTCGGCGCTTCCGGCGGGCCGCGCGGTGAACGTGGAAGCCGGGGCCACGCTCGACGTGAACACGGGCGCGCTCACCATCGGCAACCTCACCGGCGGCGGCACGGTGACCCTCGACAGCACCACCCTGACGGTGGCGCCCACCAGCACGTCGTCCTTCACCGGCGCCATGTCCGGCGGCACCCTCACCGTGGCGGGCACGGGCGCGCTCGTGCTCACCGGGGCCAGCACCCTCACCGCCGTCACCATCTCGACGGGCGGCACGCTGCAACTGGGCGACGGGGGATCGCTCGGCGTCGGCGTTACCAATAACGGCACCTTCGTCTTCGATATTTCCGACGCCACCGTCTATTCGCGCCACATCACCGGCACGGGCCTGCTGTCCGTGATCGGCGAGGGCACGGTGACGCTCGCGGCGTCCAATTCGCTGGGGAGCGGCGTCGTCGTCTCCAACGGCACGCTGGTGGCGGCGGCTTCCGGTTCGCTCGGCACCGCCACGCCCGTGACGGTGGACGCAGGCGCGACGCTGCGCCTGGGCGCGGCCGCGGATATTTCCCAATTGTCCGGCGGGGGCACGGTGGACCTTGCGGGCTCCACCCTGACGGCCGGGTTCGGCAACGCCTCCTCCACCTTCTCGGGCACCATTTCCGGCGGCGGCACCCTGGCGAAGACCGGCACCGGCACCCTCACGCTCCAGGGCGCGTCGGTGGCGTCGAGCACCGTGTCCGTCACCGGGGGCACGGTTTCGCTCGCCGGGGGCACGACGCTCGCGGCCGGAACCGTGGCGGACATCGATGCCGGGGCAAGTCTCGCGCTCGCCCAATCGGCCTCCATCGGCACGCTGACCGGCGCGGGCTCGGTGGCCACCAACGGCAATCTGCTGAACCTGACCGGGGCGGGCGCCACCTTCTCGGGCGCCATCACGGGCGGCGGCGCCGTGACCCTGGCGGGCACGGGCACCACCACCTTCTCGGGCGCGAACACCTATACCGGCGCCACCACCATCACCTCCGGCACACTCCTGCTCGCGGGCGGCGCGGCCATCTCGGATTCCAGCGCGGTCTCGGTCTCCTCCGGCGCCACGCTCCAGCTCGGCGCCGGCGAGACCCTGGCCAGCCTTTCCGGGGCGGGCACGGTTTCGCTGGGCGGATACACGCTGACCGTGGGCACCAGCGGCGCGAGCACCACCTTCTCGGGCAGCATGTCCGGCGGCGGCATCACGAAGATCGGCGCCGGCACCCTGACGCTGTCGGGCGCCACCGACGTCACGGCGGGCGAGCTTCTGATCTCGGCGGGCACGGTTCAGGTGGGCACCGGGTCCAGCACCGCGACGCTGGCGGGCAACATCGTCAACAATGGCGTGCTCGCGGTGGCGCAGGGCGGGGCGACCACCCTTTCGGGCACGATCACTGGCTCCGGCGCGCTGGTGGCGAATGCCGGGGCCGGCGGAAGCGTGGTCCTCACCGGCAACAACAGCTATGGCGGCGGCACCACGGTCTCGTCCGGCACGCTGTCGGTGGGCAATGGCGGCGCCTCCGGATGGATCGTCGGCGACGTCTCCATCGCCGCCGGCGCGACATTGGCCTTCGACACCACCATCGCGAATACGGTTTCGGGCATTCTGTCGGGCGCGGGCGCGGTGGAGGTCCTCGCCGGTACCCTGACCTTCTCGGCCGTGAACAGCTATTCCGGCGGCACGGATATTTCCGGCGGGGCGGTCCTGAATGTCTCGCAGGACGCCAATCTGGGCGCGGCATCGGGCGCGCTCGGGCTCGGCGGCGGCACGCTGGCGGCGGATGCCTCCTTCTCCAGCGCCCGCACGGTCACGCTCACCGGCGGCGGCACCGTCTCGGTGGCGAGCGGGGCGAGCCTCACGCTGACCGGCGCGATCCAGGAGCAGAGCGCGGCCGCGCTGGTCAAATCGGGCGCCGGCACCCTTATTCTCACGGGCGCCAACACCTATTCCGGCGGCACGCAGATTTCCACCGGCACGCTGTCCGTGTCGTCGGACGGCAATCTCGGCGCCACGTCGGGCGGCGTCTCCATGGATGGCGCCGTGCTGGCCGCCACCGGCAGCTTCAGTTCGGCCCGCGCCATCACGCTCGGCGCATCCGGCGGCGCCATCGCGGTGTCCGGCGGCGAAACCCTCACCCTGAGCGGGGCGCTCTCGGGCACGGGCGCGCTGTCGCTCACCGGCACGGGCACGCTCGCCCTCACGGGCGCCAGCGCCATTTCCGGAACGGTGACGGTGGCGAGCGGCACGCTCGCCCTCTATGGCGGCGCGCTCTCCAGCGGGGGCCTGACGGTCAATTCCGGCGCGACGCTCACGGGCTACGGCACGCTGTCCAGCGCCGTGACCCTGCTGTCCGGCGCGACGCTGAGCGGCGGCGCGACGAGCCCGGACAATCCCACCCGCTCGGCCCTGACCACGGGCGACCTGACCCTGGCGGCGGGCGCCTCCGCCATCCTCACCTTGGCCGACCAGGCGAATGCCGGCGTCGCCCATGTCTCGGGCGATTTCGACGCAGCGGGAACGCTGACGGTGGCGGGCAATCCCGTGCACGGCGCGGGCTATTACCGCGCCTTCACCTATACCGGCACCCTCACCGACGCCTTGACGCTTGCCTCCGTCCCTGTCGGCTATGTGGGCGCGCTCGATACGTCGAATGCCGGGCAGGTGAACGTGCTGCTCACCGACGAGAGCCCGTTCCAGATCTGGACCGCGGACGGCGGCACGAGCCTCGGCGGCTCGGGCGTGTGGTCGCATACCAGCGTCACCTGGAACGAGCCCGCCGCCGGCGTCACCATTCCCTGGGGCGGGGAGATCGGCATCTTCACCGGCGCGGCGGGCACCGTCACCGTGTCCGGGCGGCAGACGTTCGAGAAGCTGGAATTCGTCACCTCAGGCTATGTGCTGGAAGCGGATGCGAGCCGCCCCGAATCCGGCGTCGCCTTCGAGAATGGCGGGACGCTGTGGGTGGAGGGGCACGACGTCACCGCCACCATCGCCGCGCCGCTTTCCGGCACTGGCGGCCTCACCAAGATCGGCGCCGGACAGCTCGTCCTGACGGGCACGAACACCTACGAGGGCGGCACCATTGTCTCGGGCGGCATTCTGGCCGTCTCGGCGGACACCGCGCTCGGCGCGGCGGGCGGGGCGCTGACGCTGAAGGGCGGCACGCTGGCGGCGCTGGGCAGCTTCTCCAGCGCCCGGTCGGTGACGCTGGACACGCGCGGCACGTTCGCGGTGGCCGACGGCGCGACGCTGTCCTGGGCCGGCGGCCTGTCCGGCGGCGGCGCCTTGCGCAAGGAAGGCGAGGGGCGCCTCGTCCTCTCGGGCACCAACACCTATGGCGGGGCCACCGACATCGTGGGCGGCACGCTCACGGCGCAGGGCGGCAGCGCCATTCCCGACGCCTCGGCGGTGAGCGTGGCGAGCGGCGCGCGCCTCACGCTGGAGGCGAGCGAGACCATCGGCGCCCTCTCCGGGCGGGGACGGGTGGACATCGACGCCGGGACGCTGACCATCGGCGGCACTTCCACCACCCTGTTCGCGGGCCGCATCTCCGGCGCGGGCCGCCTCGCCCTCACCGGAGGCGGGACGCTCGTGGTGACGGGCGACAACGATTATTCCGGCGGCACGGTGCTGGAGAGCAGCACCCTCATGGTGGGCGAGGGCGGCACGTCCGGCTCCATCCGGGGCGACGTGCGCGACGACGGCAGCCTGGTCTTCTACCGCTCCGACACGCTGGCCTTCGGCGGCGCCGTTTCCGGCTCCGGGACTGTGGCGCAGGTGGGCAGCGGCACCCTCATCCTCACCGGGCAGAATTCCTATACGGGACACACGCTGGTCTCCGTGGGCGGCACGGTCCAGGTGTCGTCCGGCGCCAATCTCGGCACCGACGAGGCGGAGCTGATCCTGGAGAGTGGCACGCTTTCCGTGACCGGCTCGTTCGCCGCCGCCCGCCGCATCGAGATCCACGAGCGCGGCACCATCGACGTGGCGGACGGCGCCACCTTCACCACCCGGGGCGAGGTGACGGGCGGCGCCCTCACCAAGACCGGGGCGGGCACGCTGGTGCTCGCGGTGGACGCCGCCTATGCGGGCGGCACCACCATCGCGGCCGGACGTCTCCAGGTGGGTGACGGCGGCCGCACCGGCAGCCTGCGGGGCGACGTGGTCAATCACGGCGTGCTCGCTTTCGACCTTGCCTCCGACCTGCTCTTCACGGGCAACGTCTCGGGCAACGGCACGCTGGTCCAGGCGGGCACCGGCACCCTGGCGCTGACCGGCGAGGTGCGCCTCGCGGGCGGGGCGCGCATCGAGCAGGGCACGCTCCAGGTGGGCAATTACGGCACCGAGGGCCGCCTCTCGGGCCCGGTGGTCAATGACGGCATCCTGCGCTTCGCGCGCACCGACGACGTGGTGTTCGGCGACGTCATTTCCGGCGGCGGCGTGGTGCAGCAGGCGGGCGGCACCCTCACGCTCACTGCCTCCAACACCTATGCGGGCGGCACGATGGTGGGGGCGGGCGCGACCGTGCGCGTTTCCCGCGACGACAATCTCGGCCGGGCGGACGGCACGGTGACGCTTTATGGCGGCACGCTGGACGCCACCGACAGCTTCGCCAGCGCACGGCAGGTCATGCTCGGCGGCGGTGGGACGCTGCGGGTGGCGGAAGCCCGCACGCTGGCGCTGTCCGGCGCGGTTGGCGGCACCGGCGGCCTGACCAAGGCCGGGGAGGGGACGCTCGTCCTCACGGCGGACGCCACCTATTCCGGCGGCACGGTGATAACAGCGGGAACCCTCCAGGTGGGGGCGGGCGGCACCTCCGGGTCCATCCGGGGCGACGTGTCCAATAGCGGCACGCTGCGGTTCCAGCGCGCCGACACCCTGGCCTTCTCGGGGGCGGTCTCCGGCTCCGGCAGCCTGGTCCAGGCCGGCAGCGGCATCCTGGTCCTCACCGGCGACAGCACCTATGGCGGTGGCACCTTCATCACGTCCGGCACGCTCGTCGTGGGCGACGGGGCGGCGTCCGGCTCCATCGTCGGCGACGTGTCCAATGCCGGGACGCTGGTGTTCGACCGCGCCGGGACCATCGCGTTCGGCGGCACCATCTCGGGCGCGGGCGCCGTGGTGCAGACCGGCCTCGGCACGCTGGACCTGACGGCAGCCAACAGCTTCACCGGCGGCCTCACCGTGGAGACCGGTGGGCGGGTCTCCGTCGCCTCCGACGCCAGCCTGGGCGGGGCGGTGTCGGATGTCTTCCTCATCGGCGGCACGCTGCTCGCCTCCGCCTCCTTCACCAGCGACCGCGACGTGGTGACGGCCACAGGCGCCGTGGAGGTGGCCTCGGGCGCGACGCTCACGCTCACGGGCGCCGTGACCGGCGAGGGCGGGCTGACGGTCGTGGGGCCGGGCACGCTCGTGCTCACGGCGGCCAATCTCTATTCGGGGGGCACCCAGATCCTCGGCGCCACCCTGTCCGTGGCGTCGGACGCGAGCCTTGGCGCGAGCGGGGGCGCCATCGCCTTCAATTCAGGCACGCTGCTGGCCACGCAGGGCTTCACCTCCGCCCGCGCCGTCACGCTGGATGCGGGCGGCGGCGCCTTCAACGTGGTGACCGGCGAAACCCTCACGCTTTCCGGGTCCATCACGGGATCCGGCCTCCTGTCGAAGGGCGGGTCGGGCACGCTGATCCTGTCCGGCGCCAATGCCTATTCGGGCGGCCTGTTCATCGCGGAAGGCGGCGTCAGCGGCGACAGCCGCAGCCTCGTGGGCAACATCCTCAACAACGGGGCGCTCACCTTCAACCAGACGGCCGCCGGGCTCTATTCCGGCACGGTCGCGGGCTCCGGCAGCGTCACGAAGACCGGCGCCGGGACGCTGGTGGTGACGGGCGTGCTCGCCCCCGAGGGCGGCACCACCATCGCCCAGGGCGTGCTCCAGGTGGGCAATGGCGGCCTTGCGGGCTGGGTGAGCGGGGCGATCCGCAACGATGCGGGCCTCGTCTACGACCTGTCCGGCGCCTATGTCTTCCCCGAACTGCTCACGGGCGCGGGCGGGGTCACCCTCATGGGCGGCGGCACCGCGCTGTTCGCGGGCTCGTCCTATGGCGGCACGGTCACGCTGTCCGGCGCGAACCTGCGCCTCTCCGAGGGCGTGGACACCTCTGCGACCTTCATCGTGAACGGGGCGAGCGTGCTCAGCGGCACGGGCACCATCGGCGCCCTCACCGTGGGGGCGGGCGGCACCGTCTCGCCGGGCTATTCGCCCGGCACATTGTCGGTCGCCGGGAATGTCGCGCTGGAGGCGGGCTCGCTCTACCGCGCCGAGGTGCAGCCGGGCGGCGTGCATGACCTGATCGCCGCCACGGGCGCCATCTCCATCGCGGACGGCAGCACCCTCGCCGTGGTCGGCAGCCGCGGCACCTATGCCAATTCCTGGACCTTCAACATCCTGACGGCGGCGGGCGGCATCACCGGGGCCTTCTCCTCGGCCATTACCAATTTCGCCTTCCTCACGCCGGTCCTGACCTACGACACCACCTTCGTGGACGTGACGCTGGTGCGGAACAACATCGCCTTCGCCTCGGAGGCGCGCACCCTGAACGAGCGCTCCACGGCGCTGGGCACCGACACGCTGGCGCCGGGCAATCCGGTCTATGACGCGGTGGCGTCCCAGCTCCTGGGCGAAGCCTATATCGCGTTCGACGCCCTCTCCGGGGAGATCTACGCCTCGGCCGGAACGGTGATGCAGCAGCAATCCGCCCATGTGCGCGACGCGGTGGGCGGGCGCCTGCGCCAGTCCGAGGCCGCCGCAGGCGCCGCGCCGCTCGCCTACGGGGCGGGCGGGCCCAGCGTGGCCGGGATCGGCGCGGGCTGGACGCCCGTGCTCTGGGCGCAGGCCTTCGGCGGCTGGGGCAACAGCTTCTCCAACGGCAACGCGGCCACCATCTCCTCGTCCATCGGCGGCGTGCTGGGCGGCGTGGACGTGGCGCTGGGCGACGTGTGGCGGGTGGGCGCCTATGGCGGCTTCAGCCAGTCCTGGTTCAACGTCCCGGACCGGTCCTCCTCCGGCTCCATGGACACGTACGATGTCGGCCTCTATGCGGGCGGCCGGTTCGGCCCCTGGTCGCTCCAGCTCGGCGCCGGATATGGCTGGCACGACGTGGGCGTGTCGCGCACGGTGTCCTTCCCCGGCTATCTCGGCACCAACAGCGCCGACTACGGGGCGGGCCTCGCGCAGGCGTTCGGCGAGATCGGCTACGACATCGCAACGGCGGGCGTCACGCTCCAGCCCTTCGCGGGCCTCGCCTACGTGCATCTCGACGGCGGCTCGGGCAGCGAGGCGGGGTCCACCTCCGCGCTCACCTTCTCCTCCACGTCCATGGACACGCTCTACACCACGCTCGGCCTGCGGGCGGCGGCGGACATGACGGTGGCGGGCCGCATCCTTTCGCCGAGCGTGACGCTGGGCTGGCGCCACGCCTTCGGCGATACCACGCCGCAGACGACCATGGCCTATGTGAGCGGCTCGGCGGCCTTCCCCATCTGGGGCGTGCCCATCGCGGCCGATGCCGCGGTGCTGGGCGCGAGCCTCGCCTATGCGCTCGCGCCCCAGGCGCTGCTGAGCGTGCGCTATGACGGCCAGATCGCCGCCACGGCCTCTGAGAACGCGTTCACCGGCGCGCTCCAGATCCGCTTCTGAGGACGCGCGCGAACGCCGCCCCTCGCGCAAAACGTGTGAGGCGGAGCCCGCCCCGACCTGCGACAACACGGGCAGCGCCGGTGCCGCGTACCGCCCGCGTGCCTTTGCACGGCGGAGCGCGCGGCTCCGCCCCGAACCGCGGGCGCTCCCGCCCGCCCCGCACCCAGGAGAC
>JACESF010000096.1 GCA_013911975.1 Hyphomicrobiales bacterium
GCTCGACCTTCCGCCCGCCGCCTCGGGGGAGGGCGCGCGCACCTGACGGTGGAGCCTGATCCCATCCGGCGAAATCAGCCAGATTGGTGAATCGGTCTCTAAGTCATTGAGCGTGCGCGATTCACGCCCCGCCCCGATGCGCCGTCCTGCCTCAAGGTGAGGCGATGGCGCCCGAGGGACGCTAACAATTCCTCAACCAAACCGGCCTCTGATCGCCGCAACATGTCCTGACCCGAGGCCGCCATGCGCCGCTTTGCCCTTCTCCTTTTTCCCCTCGCGCTCGGCCTCGCCGGGTGCGGCTCCGCTCCGGTGGAGACCAAGCCCACTTTCTATGACGACCTCGCCAAGTCCGGGCAGCCGGTGGACCCGGCGGCGGCGGCCTCCATCCTGAACGCCTATCGCGGCACGAAGGGCCTCTCCCAGGTCGCCATCGACCCCGAACTGAGCAAGGTGGCGCAGGAGCAGGCCAACGCCATGGCCGCCGCCGACAAGCTCTCCCACGAGGTGGGCGGGCGCACCTTCGTCATGCGCATGAAGGCGTCCGGCTTCGATCCCAAGATCGCCGTGGAGAATGTGGGCGCGGGCTACCACACCCTGGCCGAGGCGTTTTCCGGCTGGCGGGATTCTCCGCCCCACAACCAGAACATGCTGACCCCCGGCGTGACCCGCATGGGCATCGCTACCGCCTTCGCGCCGCGTTCCAAATACAAGGTCTATTGGGCGCTGGTGCTGGCCCAGCCGGACAGATAGCCGGCGCCTTTGCAGTGCACAAAAAGTTGGACGCGATGCGATAGCCCGTTTAAGGTGCGGCCTGCCCAAGTCTTATGCAGGACGCGCCTGACGTGCTGGAGAGGACCGATTACGAGCGCGCGCGGGCCACTTTCCGCTGGTCCATTCCCGCCCGCTACAACATGGCCGTCCATGCCTGCGACGCCTGGGCGGCGCGCGAGCCCCATCGGCCGGCCCTGTTCACGGTCGGCGATACGGGACTGACGGCGCTTTCCTATCTCGACATCGCCCGCGCCTCCAACCGGCTCGCCCGCGGCCTTGCCGCCCGTGGCGTCGCGGCCGGGGACCGGGTGGCGATCCTCGCGCCCCAGTCGCCCGAAGTCCTGATCGCCCATCTCGCCCTCTACAAGCTCAACGCCATCGCGGTGCCGCTCGCGTCCGTGTTCGGCGGCGAGGCGATCCATTACCGGCTGGAGGATTCCGGCGCCAAGGGGCTGATCGCCGACGCGGCGGGCCTCGCGAAGGTGGTGGAAGGCCCGGACACCCTGGTGCTGCGCGTGTGCATCGACGGCGCCGCGCCGGGTGTCGAGGGGTTCCACCGCCTGATGGAGGGGCGCGACGACGCTCCCCTGCCCATCACGAGCGGGCCGGACGATCCGGCGCTGATGATCTACACGTCCGGCACCACGGGCCGCCCCAAGGGCGCGCTCCACGGCCACCGCGTGCTCCTTCCCCATGTCACGGGGCAGACCTATACCCACGGCTTTCCGGGCGAAGCGGGCGACCGCATGTGGACCCCGTCCGACTGGGCCTGGGCCGGCGGGCTGCTCAACACGGTGCTCCCCTCCCTGGTCCATGGCGTGCCGGTGGTGGTTCAGCCGCCCGGCAAGTTCGACCCCGAGGCGGCCTTCGCGCTTCTGGCCCGGGCGCAGATCCGCAACGTCTTCATTCCCCCCACCGCGCTCAAGATGATGCGCGCGGTGCCGCGTCCGCGCGCGCGGTTCGGTTTCGATCTGCGCAGCGTCGGCTCGGCGGGCGAGGCGCTGGGCGCGGAGACCTTCGCCTGGGGCCGCGAGGCGCTGGGCGTGCCGGTGAACGAATTCTACGGCCAGACGGAATGCAATTACGTCATCGGCTCCTGCGCCCAGATGGGCGTGGCGCGGGCCGGGGCCACGGGGCGCCCCATTCCCGGCCACGACGTCGCGATCCTGCGGCCCGACGGGACGTGGTGCGAGCCGGGCGAGATGGGGCAGATCGCGGTGCGCGCGCCTGATCCCGTCATGTTCCTCGGCTATTGGAACCGGCCCGACGCCACGGCGGAGAAATTCCGCGGCGGCTACATGCTGACCGGCGACATGGCTGAGATGGACGCGGACGGCTACGTCTTCTTCCAGGGCCGCGACGACGACATCATCACCTCGGCGGGCTACCGCATCGGCCCCACCGAGATCGAGGACGTGATCCTGCGCCATCCGGCGGTGGCGCTGGCGGCGGTGGTGGGCGTGCCGGACCCGGTGCGCACCGAGATCGTGAAGGCCTTCCTCGTGCTGAAGGACGGCCATGCCCCGGGCAAGGCCCTGGAAGCCGAGATCCAGCAGCTCGTGCGCGAGGCCCTGGCCGGCTACGAATATCCCCGCGCCTTCGCCTATCTCGACGCGCTGCCCATGACCTCCACGGGCAAGATCATCCGCCGCGAACTGCGCGCCATGTCCTGAGCGTCGCGGCCCGCCGGGCCGCGCAGGGGACCGGCCGCGCCCGGTTCTCGTCCGCGCGCCGGAATGCTATGTCCCTCCAACGTCCGCAAGATCAACAAGACGGCCCGCGCCGTCCGGAGGAACGCGCCATGCTCACCACTGTCGATGCCTTCGACCGGATCGGCGAGGAAAATGCCTTCGCGGTGCTCGCGCGCGCCACGGCGCTCGCGGCCGAGGGGCGGGACATCATCAATCTGGGCATCGGCCAGCCCGATTTCCGCACGCCGGACCATATCGTCGATGCGGCGGTGAAGGCGCTGAGGGACGGGCACCACGGCTATACGCCCTCGGTGGGCATCCTGCCCCTGCGCGAGGCGGTGGCCCGCGACCTCAACCGCCGCTACGGCGTGGAGGTGGATCCCGGCCTCGTGATGATCGTGCCCGGCGGCAAGGTCACCATGTATGCCGCCATCCGCCTGTTCGGCGAGCCGGGCGCGGAAATCCTCTATCCCGATCCCGGCTTCCCCATCTACCGCTCCATGATCGAGCACACCGGCGCGACGCCCATTCCGGTGCCGATCCGCGAGGAGAACGGCTTCGCCTTCTCGGCCGAGGAGACGCTCGCCCTCATCACGCCGCGCACGCGCCTGCTCATCATCAATTCGCCCGCCAACCCCACCGGCGGCGTGACGCCCAAGGCGGAGATCGACAAGCTGGTGAAGGGCCTCGCGGCCCATCCCCACGTGGCGCTCATGTCGGACGAGATCTACGACCATTTCGTCTTCGACGGCGAGACGCACCAGACTCTGCTGGCCTATCCCGAGATCCGCGACCGGCTGATCGTGCTGAACGGCTGGTCCAAGACCTATGCCATGACCGGCTGGCGTCTCGGCTATTCCATCTGGCCGAAGGCGCTGTACGAGGCCGTGCGCAAGCTGTCCGTGAATGCCTGGAGCTGCGTGAATGCCGCCACCCAATATGCGGGCATCGCCGCGCTGGACGGCCCTCACGACGCGGTGGAGGCCATGGTGGCGGAGTTCGACCGCCGCCGCCATCTGGTGGTGGAAGGGCTGAATGCGCTGCCCGGCGTCTCCTGCGCGACGCCCGGCGGCGCCTTCTATGCGTTCCCGAACGTGAGCGGGACGGGCTGGTCATCGGCCAAGAAGCTGGCCTCCGCGCTGCTGGAGGAAGCGGGCGTGGCGGTCATCGGCGGGCCCGATTTCGGCGTGCACGGGGAGGGCTATCTGCGCCTGTCCTATGCCAATTCCGCCGAGAATATCCGCATCGCGCTGGACCGGATGGGCGCTTTCCTCGCCCGCCGCGCGGCGGCCTGAGGCCGCCTCACGCCTCCCGGCCCGGCGGGCGCAGGAAGGGATCGCGCCGGTCCTCCATCCGCTCCGGCTCCGTCAGGTGGCCGAGGAAGAGCGGGCGCGCGCGCTCCGGCCACGGGCAGGCCGGATATTCCGGCTGGGTGCGGGTCTGCGGGCCGTCGCTGCGCGCCCGCCGCAGGGGGCTGTTCATGTCCGTGACCTTTCGATCTGCTGACCAAACAACGACCGCCCGCGCCTGACGTTCCCCTGCGGGGGCGGAGGGGCACCGCCTTGCGCGCGGCGACGCTCTGGCCGATGGTGCCCGCCGGCCAAGAAGAAGCGCCGCGCGCGCGAGCATCCGGGACGGAAAATGGCGAACGTAATCTGCGTGGGCGAAGTGATGGTGGAACTGGCGCGCGGCGCGGACGGGCGCTTCGGCCTCGGCTTCGGCGGCGACACCTTCAACACCGCCGTCTATCTCTCCCGCGCGGGCATCGACACCGCCTATGCCACGGCGCTGGGCGACGACCTGTTCTCCGGCCAGCTCCTGGCGCTCGCCGCCATGGAAGGGGTCGGGCAGGACACCATCCTGCAGGTGAAGGGGCGCATGCCGGGCCTCTACCTCATCACCACCGACGATCGGGGCGAGCGCACCTTCCATTATTGGCGCGACACCTCGCCCGCCCGCGCCCTCTTTGAGCTGGAGGGCTGGCAGGAGGTGGCCGAGCGCATGGTCACGGCGCGCGCGGTCTATTTCTCCGGCATCACCCTCTCGCTCTATACCAATACCGGCCTCGGCCGCTTCCTGGCCTCCCTGGAGCTGGCGGGCACCAAGGGCGCGCTTCGGGTGTTCGACGGCAATTTCCGCCCGCGCGGCTGGGGCGGCGATCTCGGCCGGGCGCGCACCGTGTTCGCGGAGGCCATGAAGCGCTCCACCATCGCGCTGCCCACCTTTGAGGACGAGGTGGCCCTGTGGGGCGATGCCTCGCCCATGGCCACCATCGAGCGCATCACCACCTATGGGGTGCGCGAGGTGGTGGTGAAGAACGGCCCGGCGGGCGCGCTCATCTATGCGGACGGGCAGGTCATCGAGGTGCCGGTGGAGCGCGAAGTGCTGCCGGTGGACACGACCGGGGCGGGCGACAGCTTCAATGCGGGCTATCTCGCCGCCCGCCTGAAGGGCGCGAGCCCGGCGGACGCGGCGCTGGAGGGCCACCGGCTCGCCGGGGCCGTCATCATGCATCGCGGCGCCCTCATCCCCCGCGCGGCGCACGAGGGTGTGCGGGCGCATTAGCGCGGATCGACATTCAAGCGGGCGAGACCGTTCTTTTCAGGCAGCGGCGATAGGGCCGGACGCGTCATGGCCGGGCTTGTCCCGGCCATCCACGGGGTTCGGCTCGGTCCACGCTCGACACGCAGGCGTGGATGCCCGGGACGAGCCCGGGCATGACGGCCCCGAGGGGCTGGAAACCATCCATCGATTTGAATGGCGATCGAACCTAGGACCGATCGACGGCGGGTCCGTCCCGCATTGGCGCGCATCCACACCCGGCCGAGGGCACGGGGCTCAAGCAGCTTCTCCACGAGATACGGGCAAACGCCGTCGGCTCTCGCAGCCTTCAGCCGAGCTTCGCCGCGCGCTTGAGGGTGGACGCCGCCTTCGCGAGGTCGCGCACCTTGCCGAAATCGCCCGCGCGGATGGCGTCCGCCGGCACGACCCAGGAACCGCCCACGGCCACCACGTTGGGCAGCGCGAGGTAGCTCTCCACATTGGCCGGGCCGATGCCGCCCGTGGGGCAGAAGCGGATCTGGGGGAGGGGGCCGGCGATGGATTTCAGGAACGGCACGCCGCCCGCCGCCTCGGCGGGGAAGAATTTCAGCACCTCGAAGCCGAGCGCGCGGAGCGCCATGGCCTCGCTGACGGTGGCGCAGCCGGGCAGAACCGGGACCGGCGCCTTGGCGAGCGCCTGCGCGAAGGCGGGGGTGGTGCCGGGGCTCACCAGATAGGCCGCCCCCGCCTCCAGCGAGGCTTCCACATGCGCCGTTTCGGTCACGGTGCCGGCGCCGAGGATGGCGCCTTCCACCTCCGCCGCGATGGCGCGAATGGCCTCCAGGGCGACGGGGGTGCGCAGCGTCACCTCGATGAGCGGAAGCCCGCCTTCCACGAGCGCGCGGGCGAGCGGCACCGCGTCCTCCAGCCGCTCGATCACCACGACGGGGATGACGGGCGCATGCTTGAGGAGCGGGAAGGGGCTGGGAAGGCTCATGGGACGTCTCCGAAGGGACGGTGCTTTGGGACGATCTTTCAAGCGCAGCAACCCGCGCGTGTCGAGCCCCCGGCACCGGGATTCGCGCGCGGAAGGGCATTTCGAGGGTGGACAGAACAACTGATACTCTGTATCAAAAGCTCATGTCCGCACCCCATTCCCACGCCCATCCCCCGTCGGCTGGCACGCCCGCGCACCGTCGGAACGCCGGGCGGCGGGATTTCGATCCGGGCTTCTCCTTCCTGCGCAGCTCCCTGGCGGTGCGGGTGGCCGTGGTGGCCGCCTGCGTGGCCGTCCTCTGGGCGGCGGTGTTCGTGGTGATCGCATGAGCCCGCGTCCCGCTCCCGCGAGCCAGCCCGCGCTGCGCTTCCGCGACCTGACGCTCGGCTATGAGCGCCACCCGGCGGTCCATCATCTCACGGGTGATGTGGAGGCCGGGGCGCTTCTGGCCATTTGCGGGCCGAACGGGGCAGGCAAGTCCACGCTCCTGCGCGGCATCATGGGCCAGTTGCGCCCGCTGGGCGGCTCCATCGAGCGGGCCGGGATGGACCCGCGCGACATCGCCTATTTGCCCCAGGGCGCGCAGGTGGACCGCAGCTTTCCCATCAATGTCTACGACATGGTCTGCATGGGCCTGTGGCGCACCGCCGGCCTGTTCGGCGGCATCGGCCGCAAGGACCGGGAGAAGGTGCGTGCCGCGCTCGCCGCCGTCGGCCTCGAAGGGTTCGAGAGCCGCCCCATCGGCACCCTCTCCGGCGGGCAGATGCAGCGCACGCTGTTCGCCCGCCTGCTGCTCCAGGACGCCCGGCTGATCCTGCTGGACGAGCCGTTCAACGCCCTGGACGCCAAGACCATTTCCGACCTGCTGGACCTCGTGCGCCGCTGGCACGGCGAGCGGCGCACCATCCTGGCCGTGCTGCACGATTTTGAGCTGGTGCGGGCCCATTTCCCCCAGACCCTGCTGCTGGCCCGCACGCCCGTGGCCTGGGGCGCGACGGCCGAGGCCCTTGCGCCGGAAAACCTCCTGAAGGCCCGCCGAATGGGCGAAGCCTGGCACGACGACGCGCCGCCCTGCGCGGCCGCCTGATCCTTCGCGCGCCCCCTGCACGGGGCGCCGCACATCCGGAATGCCGATGTCCCTCTACGACGTCCTCATCGCGCCCTTCGTCGAGTTCGAGTTCATGCAGCGCGCGTTGGTGGGCGTGCTCGCCCTGGCGCTCGGCGCGGGGCCGGTGGGCGCCTTCCTCATGCTGCGCCGCATGAGCCTGACCGGCGACGCCATGGCCCACGCCATCCTGCCCGGCGCGGCCATCGGCTTCCTGGTGTCGGGTCTGGACCTGTTCGCGCTCACCCTGGGCGGCCTCGCGGCGGGCCTCCTGGTGGCGGTGGGCGCGGGCGTGGTGGCGCGCGCCACGGAGCTGAAGGAAGACGCCTCGCTGGCCGCCTTCTATCTCATCTCCCTGGCGCTGGGCGTGCTCATCCTGTCCGTGAAGGGCTCGAACGTGGACCTGCTCCACGTCCTGTTCGGCACGGTGCTCGGGCTGGACGACCCCACCCTCCTGCTTGTGGCGGGCATCGCCACCCTCACGCTGCTCACCATGGCCGTGATCTGGCGCCCGCTCGTGCTGGAATGCGTGGACCCCGCCTTCCTGTCCTCCGTCAGCCGCGCGGGCGCGGTGGGGCATATCGCCTTCCTGGCGCTGGTGGTGCTGAATCTCGTGGGCGGCTTCCACGCCCTGGGCACGCTGCTCTCCGTGGGCCTCATGATGCTGCCCGCCGCCACCGCCCGCTTCTGGGTGCGGGACCTGACGCCCCTGGTGGTGTGCGCCACCGCCATCGCCTTCGTGAGCGCGGTGGTGGGGCTGCTGGTCTCCTACCATCTCGGCGCCCCGTCCGGCCCCGCCATCATCCTGGTGGCCGGCGGCGCCTATCTCGTGTCCGTGGTCTTCGGCCCGGCGGGGGGAATCCTCGCGCGCCGCTGGCCGCGCCGTCATCTCGAAGCCTGACCCGAAGAGGTGCGTCCATGATCGCCCGCCGCCTGTTCCTCGCCGCCGCCCTCACCCTGGCGGCGGTGCCCGCCCTGGCCCAGAGCGCCGATGCGCCCGCCGAGAAGCTGCCCGTGGTGGCGAGCTTCTCCATCCTGGGGGATTTCGTGAAGAATGTGGGCGGCGACCGCATCGCGCTCACCACCATCGTCGGCCCGAACGGCGACAGCCACGTCTACCAGCCCACCCCGGCGGATGCGAAGAAGATCGCCGCCGCCAAGCTGGTGTTCGTCAACGGCCTCGGCTTCGAGGGCTGGATGGACCGCCTCATCAAGGCGTCCGGTTCCAAGGCCAAGGTGGTGGTCGCCACCCAGGGCATCACCCCGCGCGAGCGGACCGCCTCCGAGCCGCAGGAGGATGACGACCACGACCACAAGGGCGGAAAAGGTCATGCCCACGACCACGGCCCCATCGATCCCCACGCCTGGCAGTCCATCGCCAATGCCAAGGTCTATGTGGCGAACATCCGCGACGCGCTCGTCGCCGCCGACCCGGCGGGCAAGGCAGTCTACGAGGCCAACGCCGCCGCCTATCTCGCCAAGCTCGACGCTCTGGATGCAGACGTGAAGGCGAAGATCGCCGCCATTCCTGCGGACCGGCGCATCATCATCACCTCCCACGACGCCTTCGGCTATTTCGGCGACGCCTATGGCGTGAAGCTCCTGGCGCCCGAGGGCGTCTCCACGGAGACCGAGGCGTCGGCCAAGGATGTCGGCCGCATCATCCGGCAGATCAAGGCGCAGAAGGTGCCCGCCGTGTTCCTGGAGAACGTCACCAACCCGAAGCTGGTGGACCGCATCGCCAAGGAAAGCGGCGCCAAGGTGGGCGGCACGCTTTATTCCGACGCGCTCTCCGATGACAAAGGCCCGGCGGCTACCTACATCGGCATGATGCAGAGCAATGTGCGGGAGCTGTCGAGCGCGCTCACGAGCTGACCTGCTCACAAGTTGACCTGCGCGCCCCGGGAGGACCGGACCGATCCGGCCCCCCGGTCGCGAGAGACGAATTTGGCCGTTAGGCCGAGCGGAGCGTTCCATGTCTGAGACCCAGAAGATCCCCGTCACCGTGCTCACCGGCTATCTCGGGGCCGGCAAGACCACGCTTCTCAACCGCATCCTCTCCGAGCCCCACGGCAAGAAATACGCCGTCATCGTCAACGAGTTCGGCGAGATCGGCATCGACAACGACCTGGTGGTCGGGGCCGACGAGGAAGTGTTCGAGATGAACAACGGATGCGTCTGCTGCACCGTGCGCGGCGACCTCATCCGCATCATCGACGGGCTGATGCGCCGCAAGGGCGCGTTCGACGGCATCATCGTGGAGACCACCGGCCTCGCCGACCCGGCCCCCGTGGCCCAGACCTTCTTCGTGGACGAGGAGATGGGCGCGCGGACCAAGCTGGATGCCGTCGTGACCGTGGCGGACGCCAAGTGGCTCAGCGACCGCCTGAAGGACGCGCCCGAGGCGAAGAACCAGATCGCCTTCGCGGACGTGATCCTGCTCAACAAGCTGGATCTGGTGAGCCCCGAGGAACTGGCCGAGGTGGAAGGCCGCATCCGCGCCATCAACCCCTATGCCAAGCTCTACCGGACCCAGAAGTCGCAGATCGAGGTGGAGAAGGTGCTGAACCAGGGGGCGTTCGACCTCGACCGCATCCTGGCTATCGAGCCCGCCTTCCTGGAGGACGAGGGGCATCACCACCACGACCATGAGCACGGCCCCGATTGCGGCTGCGACCATGATCATGGGCACGACCATGGGCACGACCACGGCCACAGCCATGGCGGGCTGAAGCATTTCCACGACGAGGAGATGCAGTCCGTCTCCTTCGCCACCGACAAGCCGGTGGACCCGGACAAGTTCTTCCCCTGGGTTCAGAATCTCGTCGCTACCGAGGGGCCGAGCATCCTGCGCTCCAAGGGCATCCTGTCCTTCAAGGACGACCCGGACCGCTTCGTGTTCCAGGGCGTGCACATGATCCTGGACGGCGACCACCAGCGCCCCTGGCGCGACGACGAGAAGCGCCAGAGCCGCATCGTCTTCATCGGCCGCAAGCTGGACGTGAAGGCGCTGGAGGAGGGGTTCCTCTCCTGCGTGGCGTGAGCCTGCGGAACGCCTGAGCGAAACCCGCCCGGCTCCGGTCGAGGACCGGAGCCGATGGTCTCGCCCGTCAGCGCCGCTCGCCCGAGGGCAGATAGGGCGCCAGGGCGTGGGCGAGCTTGGACGGGGTGAGGGACTGGAGCCACACCTTGCCCGGCCCGGTGAGCTGGGCGAGGAACAGCCCGTCGCCGCCGAACAGGATGTTCTTGATGCCGCGCATCATGGTGATGTCGAAGGCGACGCTCTCCTCGAACATGCCCACATGGCCGGGATTGACCAGCAGCGTCTGTCCCGGCGCCAGCGTGTAGGAAATGATCTCCCCGCCCAGCTCCACGAAGGCCTCGCCCTGGCCCGCGAGGCGCTGGAGCACGAAGCCCTCGCCCCCGAACACGCCCGCGCCCAGCCGCTGCTGGAAGCCGATGGAAAGCTCGATGCCGTGGGCGCCCGCCAGGAAGCCGCTGCGCTGGACCATGTAGCCGCGCCCCGGCGCCACATGCAGCTCCACGATATTGCCCGGAATGGTGGCCGCGAACGCCACCAGCGCCTCCCCGCCCTCGGCGGTGAACTCGGTCATGAACAGCCCGCCGCCGGAAATGGCCCGGCCGATGGCACCGAAGAAGCCGCTTGCGCCGCCCGTGGCCATGGTGGTGTTGAGGGCCACGTTAGGCGTCATCCAGGACAGGCGGTCCGGCTCCGCGATCATGGTTTCGCCGGGAGCGAGCGTGACCTGGAGGACAGGTAGCGTGGTGCCAGTGATTTCGGTACGCATGATCGCCATGATGTTGGAGCAGGGATCGCGAGCTTGGGGGGATCGCGCCTCAGGGGCAATCCCCCCAGGCAGGCCCGATTGCGAGACGTGACGATGCCGCTTCCCCCGAGACTGCCCCGAATCCTGCCGGCCCTCGCGGTCGCCTTCGCCCTCGCCGCCGGGCCGGCGGCGGCCGCCGACACGCCCGCGCCCGATGTGAAGGCGGGCGGCACGGCCATGTTCCTCACCTATCTCAACGCGCCCCTGAAGAACGACCCGATCCTCCATTCGCCGCGTCTCGGCCTGTCCATCAATGGCGGGCGCCCGGTGCGGGCGGTGCTGGACACGGGCTCGACCGGCGTGGTGGTGGCGGCGCGGCTCATTCCCGACCTCGACCGGCTGCCGGTGATCGGGCCCGGCGAACTCACCTATTCCTCGTCCGGCCGCATCATGCGGGGCAAATGGGTCCGGGTGCCGGTGACCATCGGCGGCACCAATGGCAGCGAGGTGACCACGCAGCCCATCCCTGTTCTCGCCGTGGAGCGGGTGGACTGCACGCCCCAGGCCCGCCGGTGCAGGGCGCGGGCCGCGCCCGCCTCCATCGCCATGATCGGGATCGGCTTCGCCCGGCAGCGCGCGGACGCGAAGCCTGTGGCGGATCCGGCGCTGCAGGCCGGCGCGCGGGTGCGCAACCCGTTCCTCAACCTGAAGACGGCGGACCCGGTGCGCCCGTCCTATCTCGTGACGCGGCGCGGCGTGTGGCTCGGCCTCACCCCGGAGCTTCTGGAGGGCTTCCGCTTCGTGAAGCTGGAGGCGAACGCCGCCTCCGGCGACTGGAACGCCCTTCCCGCCTGCCTGAGCGTGGACGGGCGGACGCCGCCGGCCTGCGGCACCGCTCTCATCGATACCGGCGTCACCACCATGTATCTCACGCTGCCGCCGGCCCAACTGGCCGACCGGACGCTCGGGACGACTTCGGGCCAGACGCTCGCGCGCGGAGCGGAGCTGAAGGTCGCCTTCGGCGCGCCCGGCTCGGATCTCGGCTACGCCTTCCGTGCGGGGGAGGGGCACCATCTGGCGGCGCCGGTGAGCATCGTGCTGGTGAACCGCACGAACCGCGTGTTCGTGAACACCAGCGTCCGCCTGCTCAATGCCTTCGACTATCTCTATGACGCCCAGGAGGGCTTCGTCGGCCTGCGCCCGCGTTAGGGCGGATCGCCATTGAAGCGGGCGCCACTGTTCTTTCCCCAACGCGACGTCATGGCCGGGCTTGTCCCGGCCATCCACGGGGTTCGGCTAGGTCCACGCCCGACACGGAGGCGTGGATGCCCGGGACGCGCCCGGGCAGGACGGGCCCGAGGGCAGGGAACCCATCCATCGATCCGACTGTCGATCCGCCCTAAGGCCGGGAGAGCGGTGCAGGCGATGCGGGGCGATCTGCTCAATGCCTTCGATTATCTCTATGACGCGCAGGAGGGCTTCATCGGCCTGCGCCCGCCTTAGGGCGGATCGACATTCAAGCGGGCGCCACTGTTCTTTCCCCAACGCGACGTCATGGCCGGGCTTGTCCCGGCCATCCACGGGGTTCGGCTGGGTCCACGCCCGACAAAGAGGCGTGGATGCCCGGGACAAGCCCGGGCATGACGACCCCGAGGGGAGGGAGCAGGCGATGCGGGGCGATCGCCCTCTCTAGTGGGCCTCGGCGCGGCCATCGAAATCGCGCTGCGCGGCGGCGATTTCCCCCATATGGGCGGCGGCCCAGCCCGCCAGCGGCGCGAGGGTCGCGGCCAGCGACATGCCCAGCGGCGTCAGCGCATATTCCACCGTTACCGGCACCGTCGCATAGGCGGTCCGGGTCACGAGGCCGTCGCGCTCCAGGCTCTTCAGCGTCTGGGAGAGGACCTTCTGCGAAATGCCGCCCACCCGCCGCTTGAGCGCATTGAAGCGCACCGGCTCCTCCGCGATGACCGTGAGCAGCAGCACGGTCCACTTGTCCGCGATCCGGTCCAGCAGCAGCCGCGTGGGGCAGCGCGGATCGAACGGGTCCGGCGCCGGAGTGCCCCCGTGCGGGGTGAAGGAAAGCGAGGGGTCCATATCGTCTCCGTGTCCCCCATCTCCGCCGTTCCGTCCGTCACGGCAGGGCCGGACGCCGGTTTCCCGGGCGAAACCTGATGAGGTGAAAGTGCCTTCTTACATGTAGCTATCAGAATGGCTATCTGGTTTCCATCAGAAACCTAATAGGACGTTCTCCATGAAGATCGCGCTCATCGGCGCCTCCGGCGCCGCCGGCTCCCGCATCCTGAAGGAACTCTCGGATCGCGGGCATGCCGTCACCGCCATCGCGCGCGATCCTTCGCGCATCGCGGCCCTGCCCGGCGTCACGCCCGTCGCGGGCGATGCCCACGATGCACAGGCGCTCGCCCCGCTCCTGCGCGGCCATGACGCCGTCATCAGCTCCATCCATTTCCTCGCCAGCGACGCGAACGCGCTGATTTCCGCCGTGAAGGCGGCAGGCGTGCCGCGCTATCTGGTGGTGGGCGGCGCGGGCAGCCTGGAAGTGGCGCCGGGCGTGGCGCTCTACGACACGCCGGAATTTCCCGATCTCTATCTGAAGGAAGCCAAGGCGGGCGGCGCGTTCCTGGCGCGGCTCAAGGCCGAGCCCGCGCTGGACTGGACCTTCCTGTCGCCCTCCGCCGAATTCGTGCCGGGCGCGCGCACCGGCACGTTCCGCCTGGGCGGGGACGGGCTGCTGGTGTCGGACAGCGGCCGCAGCTTCATCAGCTTCGAGGATTTCGCGGTGGCGCTGGTGGACGAGATCGAGACGCCGAAGCACCGCCGGGCGCGGTTCACCGTCGGTTATTGAGGCGGGGTTTCGGGGCGGAAGGCGCCGGCTCCCGGGCCGGCTTGCC
>JACESF010000097.1 GCA_013911975.1 Hyphomicrobiales bacterium
CGCCCCGCCTCCGCCCCGGCGGCCCCGCCGCAGGAGCCGGCCGAGCCCAAGCCCCTCTTCGAGATCACCTTCGACGGAACGGAGGAGGAACCGGCGGGCCTCGTGAAGGAGGCGCTGTCCAAGAAAATCAAGGCTTCGCGCCTGTCCGCTAAGAGCGAGGTAACGATACTCACCGGTCCCGGCCCCGGAACAAACGCATTTGAACAGGCGGTCCTGGCGAACAAGCGGGCCCGCAATGTAAGATCGCTGCTGCCGGAGGGGTGGCAGATCCAGCAAGTGTACGATCCCAGCTTCCCCCCGGACACCGTGAGAATCGTGCTGGGCCGCGTTAGCTGATGGCAATGTTTGAAACCACTTCCGATACCCTTGCCTACCTTCTGCAGGTGGCGTGGCGACGGCGTTTCCTTGCCTTCATCCCGGTGCTCCTGCTGCCGCCCCTGGCGCTGGTGGCCGCGACGCTCGCGCCCCAGCGCTACGAAGCGCGCATGACGCTGCTGGTGCAGGAACCCTCCAAGCTCAACCCGATCCTGAACGACATCGCGGTCAATCCGAACCTGAAGGAGCGTATGTCGGCGCTCATCGCGCTCGCCCATTCCGAGGTGGTGCTGGGCCGCGTCCTGGAGGATCTCGGGCGGGTCGGGCCCTCCACGGACCCGCGCGACAAGGACAGCATGGTCCGCAGCCTGTCCGCGGCGGTGAACATCCAGCTCATGGGCAGCGACATCATCGAGATGCGCCTGCGCGCGCTCGATCCCACCTCCCCGGCCATCACCCTGGAAGCCCTCTCCAAGCGCTTCATCGAGCGCGTCGTCTCGCCCGAGCGCACGGCGGTGGAGGACAGCGAGCGCTTCCTGAAAGGCCAGATGGAAGAGCGCCGCGTGGCGCTGGACAGGGCCGAGCGGGCCTTTGCGGATTTCAAGAGCGCCAACGCGGACAAGCTGCCCGCCATCTATAACAGCACCGTCCAGCGCCTCGCCCAGCTCGACCAGCAGGTGGAGCAGAAGGAGATGGAGCTGGGCACGGCGGACGCGACGCTGCAGGACCTGCGCCGCCGCCTCGCCACCACCAACCCGCTGATCGGCCGCATCGAGGAATCCATCGTCCAGGTGTCCGCCGACCTCGCCTCGCTGCGCTCGCGCTACACCGACCAGCACTCGGAAGTGCAGGCGGCCATGCGCAAGCTGGAGCGGCTGGAAGGCGAGCGCCAGCACCTGCTCTCCTCCGCCCGCGACATCGAATCCACGGACCTCGACCGCCTGTGGAACCTGGCGGCGGGCGTGACCCAGAGTGGCGACGGCGGGACCGAGACCCGCACCGCGCCTCTGCTGGTCTCGCAGCTTCAGAAGCTCCAGGAGGCCCAGGCCAAGAAGGTGGGCCTGGAGAAGGAAGTGGAGCAGCTCAAGGCGGCGTCGGTGATGCTCCAGCGCGACATCGCCTCGTTCGGCCCCATCGAGGCGCAGCAGCAGAGCCTCGACCGCGCCGTGAAGACCGCGCGGGACAATTACGACACCCTCGCCAAGCGCTACGAGATGGCGCGGGTGACCGGCGCCCTCGGCCAGTTCGAGGCGCCCGAGCGCGTGAAGACCCTGGAGCCGCCCGCCAATCCCGCCACCAAGGTGACGCCCGGCTACTTCCTCTACGTCCTGGCGGGCATCGCCGCCGGCCTCGCCCTCGGGGGCGCCCTGGCCGGAGCGGCGGAGCTGCTGGACAACCGGCTGCGCCGCCCGCAGGACTTCGCCCGCGTGCTCGGCGTGCCGATCATCGCGCGCATCCCGCGCATCGATCCGGTGGCCCGCGCCGCCTGAGCGGCGCCGGAGGCGTCCGGCTCAGAGCTTGGTGTTGAGGAAGCGGGTGCGCTGCACGAAGCCGATGAAGCGGTCCACGAGGCTCGGCGCCAGCTTGTGGAAGCGGCCGACGCCGTCGATCAGCTCGTCGCCCACGGTCTGGTTGTAGCGGTCGTTGATGACGATGCCCTGGAGCGGCGCGTTCGCCTGCCGCAGGGCGGCGGCGGCGCGGTTGACGGCCGAGCGCGTGTCGCGGCCCGAGAGACAGACCACCACCACGCTCTCGCAGGCCGACGCGATGGTGGTCACCGGGACCGCCACGCGCTCGCGCGGCTCCACGGCGGCAAGGTCCACGACGATCGCCCCGTAGATCTCCAGCAGCCGGTCGAGCATGCCGCGGATCGCGAGGGCATTACGGAACGCGAAGCTCTGCTCGGGGCTCGGCACCGCGATCAGCGCGTCGAAGCCGCGCGGGTCGGTGATGACGTTGTCCTCCACGTCGTCGTCGGTGGGGAGCCAGCTCGTCGCCTGCGCCGGCACGGCCGCCGTGGGATCGGACAGGCCGATGAACAGCGTCCGCGTCTGTCGCTGCGAGCGTTCCGCCAGCGCTGCGGAGAGCACCGACACACCGCTGCCGCCGCGCACACTGGTGATTCCCACGACCCGCGCGCCCTGCCCGAAGGTGGCGAGATAGACCGATTCAACCTCGCGCAGGCCGCGTCCCCACATGGCGCACCTTCTCCCGGCTTCTGGGGTCAGCCGCCGAATGCGGCGATGAGGGCGATGATGGGCAGGATGTTCTGCATCGCGTCCGTGAAGATCTTCCAGTCGCTCTGATTGACGTTGGGTACATAGACCGTATCGCCGGTCTGCACCACTGGCAGCTTGGTGATGTCGCCGGTGCGGGCGAATTCCACCAGATTGAACACGCGGGCCTGCTCGCGGCAGCAGCCGAGATTCACCACCACGATCTTCTGCTGGTAGGCCTCCGTGCTGGGCCCGCCGGCCTCGGCCAAAAGGTCGAGCAGCGTCATGTCGTTGGAGAAGCGGTAGCGGCCGGGCTTGTTGACGGCGCCGAGAACACGGATCGTGTTCTCCTTTGGATCCTCGAACCAGTCCTTGTTCTGCCGATCGGGCACGAAGATCACGTCGCCGACGCGCACCTTGGGCAGGAGCCGCTCGTCGCCGGTAGCGAAATACTGGGCGAGGTTCACCTGCGTCACCTTGGATCCCGACAGGCCGCGATGGGAGATGCGCACGTTGCGCAGATCGGCGGTCTGGGTGGGGCCGTTGGCGGCGGTCAGGATGTCGAGGAAGGTCATGTTCTTGTTGAAGGCATAGCGGCCGGGGATGGCCACCTGGCCCATGATGTAGATCACGTCTTCCTTGGGCAGGGTCACCCAATTGCCCTTGTTGTCGATGGGCGAAGAGGGCAGCTCGGGAATGCGGATCACGTCGCCGGCCTGGATCTTGGGCAGGTCGGTGATGGAGCCGCCACTGGAGAGGAAGGTGGCGAGGTCCAGGGTGATGGCCTTGCCATCGCCGCGGGCGCGCACGATCTGGACCCGGGCGAGGTCGCCGCGCGGCCCGGGGCCGCCCGCTTCGCCCAGAAGGTCCAGGAGGCTCATCTCGTTCGACCATTCGTAGCGGCCGGGGCGCACCACCGCGCCCACCACTTCGACGGCGCGCTGGGGCGGGATCTTCAGCCAGGACGGGCGGTCCGCCGATTCGATCTTCTCCGGGACATAGACGGCGTCGCCTGGGAGGATTTCCGGCAGGGTGCCCTTGCCGGTCTCGGAAAAGGCCGACAGGTTGAAGTTCTCGGTGCCCCCGTCCGCCTTCAGGATGCGGATGCGGGTGGTGTCCGCGAAGCGGGTGGTGCCGCCCGCATTGGCCAGGATCTCCAGGATCCGGGAATCCGGCGGGGCCTCGAACGAGCCCGGGCGGTTCACCTCGCCGATCACATAGACCGTGCGCACCGAGCGGCGGATCTCCTCCTCCTCCTTCGGCACGAAGATGGTGGCCCCGGGCGAGAGCTTGGGCATCAGCGCGGGATTGCCGGTGTCGAGGAAGGCCCGCAGGTTGAACACCTTCGGCTCGCCGCCCTCGATGATGCGGACGCGGTCGATGGAGGCGTAGCGCGTCACGCCGCCCGCACGCATGATCATGTCCACGACGGTCATGCCGTCCTTGAAGGCGAAGGAGCCCGGGCGGTTCACCTCGCCGAACACCTTCACGGCGGTCGCCGCGTCACCCGCATCGCCCTGGTCGGCGAGGGTGCGGCCGTCGAAATTGATCTGCACATTGCCCGTGGCGGGCGAGGACGGCACGAAGATGACGTCCAGCGGCTGGAGCGTCGGCAGCAGGCTCGGATCGCCGGTATCGAGATATCTCTTATAGTCGAACACCGTGACGCGGTTGCCGCGGCGGATCTGGATCTTGTCGAGCTGGGCGCCCTGGTTCAGGCCGCCGGCCGCGGCGATGGCCTCCTGCACCGTGGAATCGGCGGGCAGGTCCACCTCGCCGGGCTTGCCCACATAGCCGAGGACAGTGATGAACAGCCGCCGCTCCTTCAGCGTCACCTGGAGCGGCTGGACGAAGCGGTAGGCGCGGGCCAGCGTGTTGCGGATGAGGGTCGTCGCCTCCGCCAGCGTGCGGCCGGCGATCTCCAGCGCGCCCACTTCCGGCAGGGTGATCCGGCCGCGCCGGTCAACGGGGAAGTCGGCGTTCAGCGCGGGCTCGCCGGGGAGGGAGAGGGCCAGGATGTCGCCGATCCGCAGGCGCATGTCCTCGTTCTGGGGCACGCTCTGCGCCCAGGCCGTCGCGGACGCCGCCAGCCAGAGGATCGCGGCGAGCAGCGCGAGGACGCATCCCCGGGCCGCGAGAACGTGGGGCCGGGATCGGGCGGTGGCGCGCATGTCAGGCCCCCCTGCCCGATGCCGGCGCGGTGGCGAGGATCCGCTCGATCTTGTCCATCTGGACCTTGAGCCGCGCGATCTCGATCTCGCAATCCTCGGGGAACCCGCCCTCGGACAGGCGGCGCACCCGGATCATCATAATCTCGGCGTCCTGGTAATAGGCGGCGGCGTAGTAGCGGGCGTTGCGTTCGCCCAGCCGGAACAGGCGCGCCTGGAGCGCATCGATGCGCCCGTCGGTGGAGGGGCGGCGTTCGGCGAGGCCGCCGGTGCCCTGGGGCGGCCAGGGAACGAAATTCGTGCTTTCGCAGCCCGCCAGAGCGAGGGCGAGGAGCGGAAGGACCAGCAGGACCGGACGCGTCATGCCTTCCCCCCGTCCTCGATGAGATCCGCAAGGCGCAGATGACGGATGAGCTGGAGCGGCTGGCCGGCGGCACCCCGGAGCCGAAGCTGCCGCCCCGCGAGGCGCAGGCGCTTGTAGAGGAAGACCAGCCCGCCGATTCCGGACGAATCGACGAAGTCCACCCCGGTTAGGTCCAGCGTCACGTCGTCCGCGCCGGAGGCAAGGTCCTCGAAGACCGGCTTCAGGCGCGTCATGGCGGCGGCGTCCATGTCTTCCGTGATTTCAACGACCTTCGCCATCATGTCCCTCGCCGCACGCTCCGCAGGGCGGCGCCGTCGCGGGCCATGAGACCCTGCGAAGCGGCGCTGTCGCCCCCTCGCAACAACAGACGATTTACCTTAATACCCGGTAAATGAGGGTCTTGCCGGGGGCGGGATCCAGCGGCTGGGATCCAAGACGGAGGCGCGGGTGGGCGGCAACGTGGTTCAGGTGATCCAGCGCCTTATCCCAGGCGGGATCGAGACCCTCGCGCTCGACCTTTCCGCGCGCCTTCCCGGCGACAATCGCGTTCTGAGCCTGGAATGGTCGCGCGCACAGATCATCGGCAACTGGCCCGCGCTGGCCGACAGCCCGGTGCCGTTCGAGGGGCTGGAGAAGCCGCCCGGCATCCGGCCCGGATTCGTCTTCACCCTGGCCTGGCGGCTGCGGGAGCTGAAGCCGCGCGGCGTGCTCGCCCACCATGTGGGCCCGCTTCTCTATGCCGGCCTCGCGGCCCGGCTCGCGGGGGTGCCCCGCTTCGTCTATGTGGAACACGACGTCTGGCACTACCAGAACGCCAACCACCGCCGCCTCGCGGGGCTCGCGGCGCGGCTGGTGCGCCCGCACATCGTGGCGGTCTCGCACAACGTGGCGCAGACAGTGCGCGAGGTGATGCCCGGCTGCCCCGTGGACGTCATCCCCAACGCCGTGGACACGACCCGATTCGTTCCCGGCGACAAGCAAGCCGCCCGGGCGCGGCTCGGCCTGCCCGCGCAGGCGCGCATCGTCGGCGCGGCGGGCCGGCTGGAGCCGGTGAAGGGGCAAGACGTTCTGGTGCAGGCCATGACACAGGTGCCGGACGCGCTGCTGGTGCTGATCGGCAAGGGCAGCGAGCAGGCGGCCCTGGAGGCGGAGACCGCCCGGCTCGGCCTCTCCGACCGGGTGCGCTTCCTCGGCCATCGCAGCGACATGCCCGCGCTCTATCCTGCCTTCGACCTCGTCTGCCTGCCCTCGCGCAACGAGGGCCTGCCCCTCTCGGTGCTGGAGGCCCAGGCCTGCGGCATCCCGGTGGTGGCCACCGACGTGGGCTCGGTGCGCGAGGGGATCTGCCCCGATACCGGCTGCGTGGTACCGCCCGAGGACCCGCAGGCGATGGCGGCGGCCATCGTCCGGATGCTGGCCCGCCCGCCGGGCGGCGACCCGCGCGCCTTCGTCCTGTCCCACTATTCCTGGGCGCGCATGGTGGCCGGATACGAAGCGCTGCTGGGGGCGAACCCATGACCCTGCTGGCCGCCATCCTCTTCTGGGCGAGCATCGCCGCCATAATCTATCACCACGCGGTCTATCCCGTTCTGCTGCGCCGCCTCGCGGCGCGCCGCCCGACGCCCGCGACCCCGCCGGCGCCCGCGGACCTGCCGCCGGTGACCCTCGTCATTCCCGCCTACCAGGAAGCCGCCTTCATCGGCGCCAAGCTGCTGGACTGCGCCCGCCTGGACTATCCCCGCGACCGGCTGAAGGTGATCGTCGCGTGCGACGGCTGCACGGACGGAACGCAGGACGCCGCCCGCGCGGCCCTTCAGGCCCCCGACTGCGCGGGCCTCGACGCGGAAATCCGCGACTTCCCCCTCAACCGGGGCAAGGTGGCGGTGCTGAACGACGTGATCGGCGGCCTTAAGGGCGGCATCGTCGGCCTGTCGGACGTGTCGGCCAGCCTCTCGCCGGACAGCCTGCGGCGGGCGGCGGCTCATTTCACCGATCCGAGCGTGGGCGTGGTGGCCGCCACCTATGCCCTGCGCGCAGCGGGCAGCGCGGGCGAGGCCTCCTATTGGCGCTACCAGACCCGCATCAAGCTGGACGAGGCGGCGCTGGGCGGCCCCATCGGCGTGCACGGCGCCTTCTACCTGTTCCGCCGCGCGCTCTGGCAGCCGCTGGAGCCGGACACCATCAATGACGACGTGATCCTGCCCACCCGCATCCTCGCGCAGGGCGTGCGGGCGGTCTACGACACCGACATGGTGGCCACAGAGGAGGAGCGCACCGAGCGGCCGCAGGAATTCCGGCGGCGCGTGCGCATCGGCTCGGGCAACGTGCAGCAGGCGCTGCGGCTCTGGCCCCTGGCCTCCCCGCGCCGGCCGGGCCTCGCCTTCATCTTCCTGTCGGGCAAGGCGCTGCGCGCCTTCACGCCCTTCCTGCTGGTGCTCGCCCTCGTATCCAACATGGTGCTGGCGGCGACGGGTCCGGGGTTCTACCAATTCCTGCTGGCGGGGCAGATCGGTTTCTATACGCTCGCGGTCATCGCCATGTTGCAGCCGGGAGGCATGCCCCGTCTGGCGCGGCTCGCCGCCTATTTCACCGAGGGCCACCTTGCGGGGCTCATCGGCGGATGGCGCCAGGTGACGGGGCAGGACAAGGGTCGCTGGGGACGGGCAGGGCAGAGCATCGTGACCGTGAACGAACAAACCGACTTCATCCATCCCGTGGTGCGCATCGGCAAGCGCGCCTGCGACATCGTGCTGGGCGCCATGGCGCTGGTGGCGCTGGGGATCGCCTATATTCCCGTGGCCCTGGCCATCAAGCTGACCTCGTCCGGCCCGGTCTTCTACCGCCAGCTTCGGGTCGGGCAGGCGGAGCCCACCCTCACGCGGCTGTTCTACCTCTACAAGTTCCGCACCATGTATACCGACGCGGAGAAGCGCGGCGCGGTCTGGGCCAGCGCCAACGACCCGCGCGTGACCCCCGTGGGCCGGTTCATGCGCAAGACCCGCATCGACGAGCTGCCCCAGGCGCTCAACGTGCTGAAGGGCGACATGTCCATCATCGGCCCGCGTCCGGAACGGCCGGTCTTCTTCCAGAAGCTGGAGACCGAGATTCCCTTCTATACGGAGCGCACCTTCGGGCTGAAGCCGGGCATCACGGGCCTCGCCCAGGTGAACCAGGGCTACGACGCCTCCATCGAGGACGTGCGCTCCAAGGTGTCCTACGACCACGCCTATGCCATGCGGCTCATGGACCCCATGGACTGGATCAAGACCGACGCGTGGATCATCCTGCGGACCTTCACCACCATGGTCCTGGGGCGCGGCCAGTAGCGCCGCTCACAGCCGCGCCAGCAGCGCCTCCACCGCCGCCGCGCGGCGGTCCCAGCCCTCTTCGGCCACGGCCGCGCGGCGCGGCGCGGCATCGGTGGCCATAGCGGCGGCGCGGATGGCGGGAGCGAGATCGCCGCCGGGATCGATGGCCGACACCAGCCCCTCATAGGGCGTGAGGGCGGGAAAGCGGGTCGCGGCCACGGGCGTGCCGCTGGCGAGATATTCCCGCAGCTTCAAGGGATTGCAGGCGCGGATCTGGGGCGTATCCAGGAACGGGATCAGCGACACCGTCCAGTGCTGCACGTAGGACGGCAGCGCCGCATGGGGGCGCGCGCCGAGGAAGCGCACATTGGGCAGCGCCTCCAGCAGCGAGACGTCGGTACGCACCGGACCCACGAACACGAAGCACCAGTCCGGCAGCGCGCGGGCCGCCGCCGCCAGCATGGGCAGGTCCAGCCAGTCGGAGATGCTGCCGTAGAAGCCCGCCACCGGGCCCTCCGGCAGGTCCGGCGCGCGCGGGGCGGGGCGGGCGAACAGGTCGAGGTCCACGCCGTGGGGCACGAGATGGGTTTTGTGCGCGGGGAAGCGGTGCGCCAGCTCGGCGCTGGCCGCGATCACGAGGTCCGCCCGCTCCACGAGGCGGCGCTCCATGTCGAGCACGGGGGCGTGGTCCACGCCGCTGAGGGCGCCGAAATCGTCGCCGCAATAATAGACCACCGCCCGCTCGCCCAGATGCCCCACCGCCGCCACGGCGCTGGGCAGGGAGGCCCACAGGATGGGCCGGGCCATGCCCGCCTCGCTCAGGAGCGGTCGCAGGCGGCGGCCGAGAAGCTGCCCGTTGATGCGCTCGGCCAGCCGGCTGCCGGGCCAGGGAAGCGCGAAGGGCGACACCACCTTCAGCCCGTCCGGGAGCGGCACGGCGGGGCGCGGGGCGGCCGGAGCGGCGGCCGCCGTCAGCTTGCGCCAGGCGCGGGCTATGTCGTGAGCGGTGAGGCGGGGCCGGCGCAGGCCGATGGAATTCACCCACAGGACCGGGTGGCGGCGCAGCAGGTGGCCGACGATGTGCTGGGTGGAGGACGGGTGCCCGCCCCAGTCCTCCCCGAACACCACGAGGCCGTCCGTCACCCCGGACACCATCAGGCCGGCCCCGTGGGCAGGCCGCGCCGCGGCAGGGGGGCGAGCCCCTGCGGCGTGAACGCCTCCTGCTCCTGCTGGGCGGTCAGCACCTTCTGGAGCGCCACGGTCAGGGCGAAGATGATGTAGAACGGCCAGGTGAAGCCCTGGGTGAGGAAGGTGCCGGACACGCAGAACCCGGCAAGTCCGCCCGCCAGCGCATAGGCCGCCGTGTGCAATCGTGGATCCACCTCGGTGGTGGTGACGATCTTGATACATCGCCAGCTCACCAGCGCCGTGGACCCCACCAGGGTGAGGAACAGCGCGAGCCCCGGGAAGCCGGTCTCGGCCAGCACCAGGAACCAGCTGGAATGGACGGCATGGGCATGCCCGTCCCATGTCTCCGTATATTCCCAGTAATTGGCGGGGAAGTTGGAGAGGCCGACGCCGGTCAGGGGATGGTGCACCGCCATGTTCCAGGCGGTCTCCCAGGCATTGAGGCGGCCCTGCGAGGATTCGTCGATGCCCTGCCCCTCGCCGCCCGACGAGCGCCCGCCGATCCCCGCCACCACGAACAGAAGCAGCACCGCGCTCACGCCGATGCCGATCAGCATGGACCGGCTCTTGATGAAGCGGCTGGCCAGGATGGCGCAGACCGCCGCGAGGCCCAGCAAGCCGCCGCGACTCTGGGTGGCGAGGATGCCCAGGAAGATGAAGGTGCAGCCCAGCGCGCCCAGGATGCGGTCGAAGAAATTGACCCGCCCCAGCAGCAGCGCGCCGGCGAAGGACAGGGGGAACAGCAGCGCCAGCGAGAGGTCGTTGGGATCGCCCAGCACCGACCCGTCGGCACGGCCGATGGTGACGCGGGTGCCCTCCACGAGGCCGATGCCCATGTATTTGTTGTAGATCGCCACATAGGCCACCGCGATGCCACCGACGGTGAGCAGGCGCGCGATGAGCTGGAAGTCACCGGCCGAGCGCGTGGACCAGGCCAGCACGAAGACGATGATGGCCACCTTCACGAACACGTCGGACCATTGCAGGTAGCTGTCCTCCCACGAGGTGGACGTGGCGATGCCCAGGGTCACGAAGCCGAAGAAGGCCGCGAACAGCATCAGCTCGCGGGTCCAGAACGGGCGCATGGAGCGCGCCAGCACCAGGTGCCAGAAGATCACCACCAGGGAGAGCTGGGCGAGCAATTGCGGGATGCGCCAGGGCGACATGAAGGGGAACGCCTCATGCACCCGCAGGAACGAGAAGATCACGAACAGCACGCACGGCACGGCCGGCCGCGAGAAGGCGAGCACCACCAGCACCGCGCCCGCGCCCGCGGCGAGCGGCACCTCGATGCCCGGCCGGCCCATCCAGGCAGCGAACAGGATGGCCACCGCCAGCAGCGCGATGATGATGTCGCGCCAGTGGCTCTCCCGCTTCTCTGCCGGCTGCGGCCCCTCGGGGCGGCTCGTGTCAGTCAAGAGGCCCCCTCGCATTCCCGCCGTTCCCGGGAAATATACTACATTTCCCGGCGCATTGGGCAGGCGGGCATCCTCCGGCCGCTGCGTCATGCGCCCGCCTTCCGCGCGCCGAGCGCCGCGTCGTAGAGGGCGAGGATCCGGGGCAGCCGCGCCTGCGTGCCGAAGCGCTCGCGGGCGGTGCGCCAGGCGGCATGGGAGCGGCGGGCCACGGCCTCCGGAGAGGCCGCCCACGCCTCCACCGCCGCGCCCGCGGCGCCCACGTCGCCGGGCGGGAACAGCCAGCCGTTTTCCCCCTCGCGGATGACATCGGGCAGCGCCCCCACCCGCGCCGAGGGCCTGCCGCTGGCGGCCATCGAGGCCATGGCGGCGGGCGTCCCGGTGGCGGCGGCGCGGGACGGCATGAGCAGCAGGCCGAGCCGGGGCCAGATGGTGGAGGGATCGGACACCAGACCGTGGAACCGCACCCGGTCCCCGAACGCCTGTTCCAGACCGGCGCGCATGGGGCCGTCGCCGAACATCTCGAAGGCCACGTCGCCGGGCGCGGCGCGGGCGATCTCGCAGAACAGGTCCGGCCCCTTCTCATGGCTGAACCGGCCCACGAACCCGACGGTCCGGGCAGACGACGGCGGCGGCGGGGCGTGCTCGGGGACGCGGACGAAATTGGCGATCACCTCCACCGGCTGCGGCAGGTCCGCCGCGATGGGCTGGGAGACCGCGATGCGCGCGCCGAGGCGCGAGGTCAGGCGGTCCAGCCACTGGTAGAGAGAGACGGGGAAGCGGCCGCGCTCCCCGGCATGGAAGGTGGAGACGCAGGGCACGCCCGCGAGCCGCGCGGCCAGCCGGCCGAAAATGCCCGCCTTGTAGCCGTGGGTGTGGAGCAGCGCCGGGCGATCGCGCCGCAGGCGCCGCAGCAGGGTGGCGAACCGCCCGTCCAGGATCTCGAAGGGAACGGCATCGGCGCGCAGCTGGTCCAGCCAGGGATTGGCGCCGTGGGGCGCGAGCAGCACCACGCGGGCGGGGCGGCCGGCCGCATTCAGGGCCTGGGTCAGCACCCGCATATGGGTCTCGATGCCGCCGATCCCGCTGGAATCGACGAGCTGCCATACCTCGTGCGCCATCCGGCCCGCCACGCCCCCTGCCCTTCGCGGCGCGCATCCTTCCACGGAAGGCTTTAAGATTCGTGAGAGAAGACGCCTGTGGCGCGCAATGGCATCTGGTTCCCCGCCAAGGCTCTGATATATCCGCCAGGGACAGCGACAAGAGGGTTGGAGCCCGCCATGACCAACGTCACCGCCTTTCCGGACAAGGCCACCATCGCGGCGCTCAGCGCGCGCATGTTCCTGGAAGTGGAGGCCGTGCGCCTGTCCGACGGCGAGCCCTTCATCTTCACGTCCGGCTGGGCGAGCCCGGTCTATGTGGATTGCCGCCGCCTCATCTCCTTCCCGAGGGTGCGCCAGACGCTGGTGGATTTCGGCATTTCCACCATCTATCGCGACATCGGCTTCGAGCAGTTCGACAGCGTGGCGGGCGGCGAGACGGCGGGCATCCCCTTCTCGGCCTGGATCGCCGACCGCATGATGCTGCCCATGCAATATATCCGGAAGAAGCCCAAGGGCTTCGGCCGCAACGCGCAGATCGAGGGCCACCTGGAGCCCGGCTCGCGCGTGCTGCTGGTGGAGGACCTGACCACCGACGGGCGCAGCAAGGTGAATTTCGTGCAGGCCCTGCGCAATGCGGACGCCGAGTGCGCGCACTGCTTCGTGTTCTTCTACTACGACATCTTCAAGGAAGCCGCGGGCATCCTGGACGAGGCGGGCCTGACGCTGCACCGCCTGTGCACCTGGTGGGACATCCTCGCCGCCGTGAAGACCATGAACCGCTTCTCCTCCAAGCAGGTGGAGCAGATCGAGGCCTTCCTCCACGATCCCCACGCCTGGTCCAAGGCCCATGGCGGCGCCAGCGGCATGACGGAGTGATCGAGACAAGATGGATCTCTACGCCCTCGCGCGACCGGCGCTCAGCTTCATCTCCGCGGAGACCGCCCACGGGCTCGCCATCTCCGCCCTGAAGGCGGGGATCGTCCCCGCCAGCCGGGAACCGGACGATCCGGTGCTGCGCGCCTCGCTGTGGGGCCTGGACTTTCCCAACCCGGTGGGGCTCGCCGCCGGGTTCGACAAGCATGCGGAGGCGGTGGACGCGCTCCTGGCGCTGGGCTTCGGCTTCGTGGAGGCGGGCTCGGTGACGCCGCGCCCCCAGCCCGGCAACCCCAAGCCCCGCCTGTTCCGCCTGGACGAGGACGACGCGGTCATCAACCGCTTCGGCTTCAATT
>JACESF010000098.1 GCA_013911975.1 Hyphomicrobiales bacterium
CCTCCCCGCGAGACGGACAGGCTTGGTCGTCACGCCGCCTGCTCCCGCCCCGATGCCCCGTTCTCCATGTCCAGGCGTGCGAAAACCTCCTTGGCCGCGAACAGGCCGTTGAGCGCGGCGGGGAAGCCGGCATAAACCGCCATCTGGATGATGACCTCGATCACCTCCTCCCGGCCGAGGCCCACATTCAGGCCCGCCTCGATATGAACCTTCAATTGCGGGGTCGCGGTCCCCATGGCCGTCAGCGCGGCGATGGTCGCGATCTCGCGGGAGCGCAGATCGAGCCCGGGACGGGAATAGATGTCGCCGAAGGGGAATTCGATCACGTAGCGGGCGAAATCCGGGGCAATATCGGCCAGCGCGGAGATGACGGCGGCACCCGCTTTGCCGTCGATCTCAGAGAGGGCGCGCGTCCCGCGCTCGAACCGGCTTTCGCCGGCGTGTTGGGTCTGCGGCATGGTCTGTCATCCTCTCGTCCAGGTCGGCATAGCCGGCAATCTTGGTGTCGAGGACGAGGAGGTTGGCCTGCAGATCGGCGACGTGCGCCCGAACGCGCGCGCGATGCTCTTCGAGCAGTTCGCGCCGTTCGGCATGGGTCGCCGCGCCCGCCTCCCGAAGTCTGGCGTAGCGCAGCATGTCCCGGATCGGCATCCCCGTGGTTTTCAACCGGCCGAGGAAGTCGATCCAGACAAGGATGGATGCGTCGTAATTGCGCTGCCTCGAAAGGTCCCGGCCCGCATGGGGAAGCAACCCGATCCGCTCATAATATCGGATCGTATGGGCTGACAGTCCCGACCGCTTCGCGAGTTCGCCGATCTTCATGTTTACCTGGTCTCGTCACGACGCTCGCGAGCCTAGGGGTTCGAGCGCGCTCTAAGTCAAGGCCCATGACGGGGGCGGCAGGCCGGTCCCGCGCATCGCGTGAGGAACGCGCGCAGAATCAACGACGTGGAGGCATTCCGGCGAACCGGGGTTCGCCGGAATTGCGTCAGCGGCGCACCATGCCGACGATGTCCTTCACGTCGGCGATGGTCTTGTCGGCGATCACCCGCGCCCGGTCGGCGCCGTCGGCGAGGATGGCGTCGATGGCGCTCACATCCGCCATCAGCCGCTGCATCTCCCCGGCGATTGGGCTGAGCTTCTCCACCGCCAGATCCACGAGCGCGCCCTTGAAGGTGGAGAACTGGCCACCGCCGAACTGGTCGAGCACGCTCTGCTTCGTCCCGTCCAGGAGCGCCGCGTAGATGCCCACGAGGTTGTCCGCCTCGGGCCGCGCCTTCAGGCCGGCTTCCTCGGAAGGCAGCGGCTCGGGATCGGTCTTGGCCCGCCGCACCTTGCCGGCGATGGCGTCCGCGTCGTCCGTGAGGTTGATGCGCGAGAAGTCCGAGGCGTCGGACTTGGACATCTTCTTGGACCCGTCCCGCAGGCTCATGACGCGGGTGGCGGGGCCGGCGATGACCGGCTCGGTGAGCGGGAAATAGCCCTCGCCGAAGCCGTTAGTGGCGATGGAGGGAGCGAAGTCCGTGTTGAACTTCTGCGCGATGTCGCGGGTCAGCTCCAAATGCTGCTTCTGGTCCTCGCCCACCGGCACGTGGGTGGCGCGGTAAAGCAGGATGTCGGCGGCCATCAGGTCGGGATAGGCGAACAGGCCGACCGAGACATTCTCCCGGTCCTTGCCCGCCTTCTCCTTGAACTGCGTCATGCGGTTCAGCCAGCCCATGCGGGCGACGCAGTTGAAGATCCAGGCCAGTTCGGCGTGGCCGGACACCTGGCTCTGGTTGAAGACGATATGCGCCTTGGGGTCGATGCCGCAGGCGATGAAGGCGGCCGTGACCTCGCGGGTGTGGCGCTTCAGCTCCTCGGGCTCCTGCCACACGGTGATGGCGTGCAGGTCCACCACGCAATAGATGCACTCGGCGCGCGACTGCAGTTCCACGAACCGCTTGATGGCTCCGAGATAATTGCCGAGATGCAGGTTGCCGGTGGGTTGGACACCGGAGAAGACGCGTTCCGCGACCGCCGCCATGGCGAGCTCCTCACGACGGCCGGGTTGGACGCGGCCGCCACCTTTGGGACAGAACGGGCCGGGCGGCCCGAGGACGAGGCCGCCTCATGCCATGCCGCACAGGGACCGGCAAGCCTCGCAGTCCTCAGGGGTCCGCGCGGTCGAGGAAGCGGGAGACCACCTTGTGCGCGGCCTCGTCCCACAGGAGCGGCGCGTGGCCCTGCCCTTCCACCGTGAACACCTCCATGCCCCGGTGCCGGTCCGCCATGGCCTCCAGCGTGGTGGCGGACAGGACGTCGGAGAGCGCGCCGTGGATCACCATGAGCGGCTGCGGCGCCATGGCGTCGAACCAGTCCCAGAATTGCGGCAGCGGCTTTTCGGGATCGAACGCCTTGAACGCGTCGGCCATGGCGGGATCGTAGGCGAGGCGCGGCACGCCGGCGTCATCCGCATAGATCTGGCGGGCATAGCGCTCCCAGTCCGCGTCGGTGAGGCGCGGGAACATGGCGCCCTGCGAGCCCTTCAGAAAGGCCACCAGAGCGGGCCAGTCGGCGGGGGGCGGCGCGCCCACATAGCCGGCGATGCGGGCGATGCCCTTGGTCTCCACCACCGGGCCGATATCGTTGAAGATGGAGCCCGCCATCACCTCCGGCCGGATGCTGGCGATGCGCATCATCACCAGCCCGCCCCGCGAGGTGCCGAGGAAGAGCGCGCGGGAGATGCCGAGGCTTTCCAGCCCGGCGAGCGTGTCGTCCGCCTCCTGCACCACGTTGTAGGTGGCATAGGGCGCGTAGGCGGAGCCGCCCCGGCCTCGGAAATCGAACCCGATCACCTGCCGCCCCTGCTCCGCGACGGCTTCCGCCAGCGCCGCGAAATCGGTGGAGGAGCGGGTGAGGCCGGGCAGGCAGACCAGCGGCAGGAAGCGGCTCGCCTCCCCCCAGATCCGGCCGAACAGGGCGCGATCGTCGCGGGCGGGATAGGCGAAGGAACGGCACGGGATCACGGAAACACCCCCTCGGTCACTGTCTTGCCGCGCCGGCCGCGCGGCGCAGCACGAGCCAGAGCGCACCATAGGTCGCCATGCCCGCCGCCACCAGCACGGCGAGCCGTAGCGCCGCCCCGAATCCGCTGCCGGGCGACGGCCAGAGCCAGGAGAGGCCCAGGACGACGCCCGCCATGGCGAGGCAGGCGAGCGCGAGCCCGCGCGCCTGGCGCAGCACCGCCCCGTCCAGGGCCAGTTGCCCGGCGCCGATCAGCACCAGCGCGAGGCGCAGCGCGCCGTAGCAGGCCGACAGCGCCACCGCGCACGCCCCCGCCGCCGGGCCGATCCCCAGCCCGAGGCCCACCGCAAGGACGGCGGCATTGGCGAGCGAAACGAGGCCCGCCCGCTCCGCCTCCCGGGTCAGGCCGTGGCTCATGGCGGCGGCGCAGAAAATCTTCTCCAGCCCCTGGGCCGGAAGCGCGAAGGCGAGCGCGCCCAGCAGCAGGGCGGTGTTGGCCGTGTCCTGCGCGGTGAAGCTGCCCCGCTGGTAGAGGACGGAGATGATGGGCTCCGCCAGCACCAGAAGCCCGGTGGCCGCCGGCAGCGCAAAGGCGAGGGCCGCGAGCGCCGCGCGCGCGGTCTCCACCCCGGGCCGGGTGGCGCCGCCAGTTGTGAGCAGCGGGATCAGCACCGCCCCCGCGCTCGCCCCCACGAGGCCGAGCGGCAGGTCGATGAGGCGCTGGGCGTAATTGAGCGCGGACACGGCGCCGGGCACCGAGGAGACCACCGCCGCGACGATCAGCAGGCGCAGTTGCGGCAGGCCCGCGAACAGCAAGGCGGGGCCGGAGGCGCGCAGCACCCGGCGCGCCGCCGCCCAGGCGAAGCCCGCCTTCAGGCGCAGCGCGGCGGGCGCGCCGCGCGCCGCCGCCATCATCAGCATCACCTGGGCGATGCCCGAGATCACCGCGCAGGCGGCCATGACCATGGCTGCCGCCGGGGTCGCCACCCAGCCTTCCAGCAGCAGGAAGGCGATGGCCACCAGCACCACGGCATTGGCGAGCATGGGCCCGAGCGCGGGCATCAGCACCCGGTGGTCGGCATTGGCGATGCCGCCCAGCACCGCCGCGGCGCCCGCCAGCGGCAGGTAGAAGATGGCGATCTGCCCGCAGGCGATGGCGAGGTCCGCCCGCTCCCCGCCCGTGGAGAAGCCGGGCGCGAGCACCCACATGATGGCAGGCATGGCCAGCGCCCCAAGAAGGGCGAGGCCCGTCAGCAGCCCGCCCAGCAGCGCCAGGGTGGCATTGGCGATGGACGCGGCCTGGATGTCGTCCCGCGCCCCGGCGAGGGCGGGGAGCATGGCGCCGTTGAAGGCGCCGTCCGCCAGCAGGCGCCGCGCCAGCAGGGGCAGCGACAAGGCGGCCATGAGCGCGTCCGCCAGCGGCCCCGCGCCCAGCACCGCCGCCGTTCCCACGTCGCGGGCGAAGCCGAGCACGCGTGAGCCCAGCGTCGCGGCGCTGACGGCGGAAGTCCTGGCGATCAGCGAGCGGTGCGGTGTCATGCCGGGACGCTGTGTGCCGGGTGCGCGGGCGTTTGGCAAGCGCGCGGGCCCGTGGGCGGAGCCTAGCCTCTGCGGCGCTCCGGCAGGGTCATGGCCATGACGCCCGGCACCACGCAGGCGAGGCCGATCCAGGCGGTGGCGCTCAGGTGCTCGCCCAGGAAGATCACGCCGATGGCGACCCCGATGGGCACGCGCAGATAGGCCTGCGCCGTGGTGCCCACCGAACCGAGCGTCTGGATGAGGCGGAAATAGATGGCGAAGGCGAGTGCGGTGGAGAAGACCGACAGGCCGAGGAGCGCCAGCAGGGAGTCCGTGCTCGGCGCCAGCGTCCAGGGCCGGTCCACCACGAGGCTCGCGGGCACGAGGAGGAGCGCGCCGCACACCATGGACCCGGCGGCGGGCACCATGGGGTCCAGCCCCTTGAAGCCCTTTCCGGTGATGGCGGCAGCGCCGTAGCAGAGGGTGGCGGCGACGATGGCGAGTTGGGCCCAGATCTCCCGGCCGAACCCTTCCAGCGCGTCCACGCCGATGATGAGGCAGACGCCCGCCAGCCCCGCCGAGATGCCGAACAGCTTGCGCGCCGAGATCGCTTCGTGGCGCGAGACCAAAGCCGTGAGCAGGAAGGCGAAGATGGGCGTCATGGAATTGAGGATCACCGCCAGGCTCGCCTCCGTGGTCTGCTCCGCCCAGGCGATGAGGGTGAAGGGCACCACGCTGTTCAGCACCGCCTGCACGAGAAAGCGCCGCCAGGTGGCCCGGTCTGCAGGCAGGCGCACGCCGCGCCATTTCAGCACCGCAACCAGCAGCGCCCCGGCCAGCACCGTGCGACAGGCGATGAGCGTCACCGGCGGAATGGTCTCCACCCCCACCCGGATGAAGCTGTAGGCCGCGCCCCAGAGGGTCGAGAGCGCGAGGAGAAGCGCCATCTCCCGCGCCATGTTCGTCTTTTCAACCATGAGCCCCGTTCCGGCCGAATCCGCCCTGCTGTTTAGCGGATTTCCCGCCGGTCATGCTTCGGCGCGCACCGAACCGTCTACACTGGCGCGTGGCCGCCGGGATGGTAGCCTTCCGGCATGTCCAGCATCGCCTCGGCCAACACCATCGCGCAAACGGCGCGCCTCATCGGCGATGCCGCGCGGGCGAACATGCTCGCTGCCCTCATGGGCGGGCAGGCGCTCACGGCGGGCGAACTGGCGGCGGCGGCACGGATCACGCCGCAGACGGCGAGCGGGCATCTGGCGCAGATGGTCGCAGGCCACCTCCTCGCCGTGGAGAGACAGGGCCGCCACCGCTATTACCGGCTCGCCTCCGGCGAGGTCGCCCACGCCCTCCAGGCGCTGATGGCGCTCGCGGCGGACGGGCCGCGGCGGCATCATCCCGTGGGCCCGAAGGACGCCGCGCTCCGGCTGGCCCGCACCTGCTACGACCACATGGCCGGGCGCCTCGCGGTGGCCATCGCCGATGCCCTGACCGCGCAGGGCCGCGTGGTGGTCTCGGACGGCGCGGCGGTGGTGACGGCGGACGGGGACGCCTTCTTCCGTGCCCTCGGCATCGCGGCGGACGCTTCATCCTCGCGCCGCGTCCTGTGCCGCACGTGCCTGGACTGGAGCGAGCGGCGCCCGCATCTGGCGGGCCGCCTGGGCGCGGCGCTGCTGGCGCGGGCGCTGGAGGCGGGCTGGGTGGCGCGCATGCCCGGCAGCCGGGCTTTGCACCTCACGGACCGTGGCGAGGATGAGGTCCGCAGCGTCTTCGCTCTGCCGCCGGACTGGCGCGCGGAGCGGACCGGCTAGGTCCGTTTCGGGCGACGGGGCATGCGATCGCCTGCGCGCCTCACCGTCCGCGCCGCCCCATGGGGCGGCCCGAAAGCGCCCGCACGAGGCTCGTCTTCACGCTCGCCACATGCTCGCGCATGAGCATTTCCGCGCGATAGGCGTCGCAGGCGAGGATGGCGTCATAGATGCGGTGGTGGTCGTCGTGGCGGCGGCGCACGTCCATGTGTTCGAACGAAATGACGTTGCGGTGGGAGGAATGGGGCACGCCGTGGCACACGCGGATCATGTCCCCCAGCATCCGGCAGCGGGCGGCGCTGTGGATCGCCTCGTGGAAGGTGGTGTTCACCGCGCTGTAGGCGAGCTTCTCCTCCTCCCCCAGTTCGGCGGAAGCCAGGATCTCGTCGCCCTCGGCCAGAACGCGCTCGATGGCGATGCGCTCGGCCTCCGGCAGGCCGCGCTCGGCGGCGAAGCGGGCGGCCAGCGCCTCCATCACGGCGCGGATCTCGTAGGCGTCCACGATCTCCGCCGTGGAGAATCGGCGCACGGAATAGCCGCGATTGGGCGTATATTCGAGCATGCCCTCGCTCGCGAGGCTCTGCAGGGCCGAGCGGATCGGCGTGCGGGAGACGCCGAGCCGTTCGGACAGGCGCACCTCGTGCAGGCGGGCGCCGGGCTCGAACTCGCCCGAGAGCAGGGAGGTTCGGATCCGGTCCGCGACGGAAAGGGAGCGCGTCGCCGGCCGAGCCTCCGAAACGGGCTCCTCCGGCGTGAGGTGGCTGAGATCGACGTCCGTCATGAAGGTCATTTCCGGCGCGAGGCGGTGCTGCACCGCAATAGGGTCATTTCAATACATTCATGCCACGACCTGCGAAATGGTCAAATAGGACATTGGTGCACGCGCAAATCCTTTTCAGCCGTGCACTCAAGCGGAGCGCGAGTGCCAAAAAAGCGGCATTGAACGCCCGATAAAGAGGCTTTCTTTGTATACATTATCGCTTGACCGGAGCGGGATTGTATTCAAACCTTATCCGAGACGCGTTTCCAGCGCCGGATGATCCGCCCATGCCCCGCCTTCTGGCTCGCTTTGCCCGCCTCCGGATCACCCCGCCGCCCCGGCGGGCGGCGCCGTGCCTGCGGGAGCCCCACCCGTGATGCGCAACGCCAAGACCGCCATCGAGGCCGGGCGCGCGGTGATCGCCGTCAATCCCGGCGGCTGCGCCCTGCCCGTGGTGGACGCGGTGGCGGCCAACGGGGCGGACTGCCTGTTCATCGATTGCGAGCGCACGGCGGTGGGCATCGAGAGCGTGCCCGTGCTGGCGCGCGCGGCGCAGGCCCACGGCCTCTCCGCGGTGGTGCGCTCCCCCTCCCGCGACCCCGCCATCCTCACCCGTTACCTGGATTGCGGCATCGACGGGCTGGTCCTGCCGCAGGTGGAATCCGCCGCCCAGTGCGCCAGCCTGCGTGCCATCGCCCGCGCCGCCACCAAGGGGCGCGAGGGCACGCTGCTGCTCGTCGCCCAGATCGAAAGCGTGGAGGGACACCGGCGGCTCGATGAGATCGCGGGCGCGCCGGGCATGGACCTGATCCTGGTCGGCCCCAACGACCTCGCCCATTCCATGGGCTTCCTCGGCGACACGACGCGCCCGGAAGTGGTGGCGGCGGTGGACGACATCACCGCCCGCCTGTCCGCGCAGGGCGTCGCCTATGGCCTGCCGGTCACGGCGGACACCGCCGGGGACTGGGTAAAGCGCGGCGCGCGCTTCCTCTACGTTTCCCTCGACACCCTCATCAAGCCCAGCCTCGGCGCCCTGCGCGCCGCCGCCACGCCTGCCTGACGCTCTTGCCTGACACCCGTTCGTTCGAGCCTTTTGCGGAGAAACAAGAATGACAATGCTTCCCAAGGACCGCGCCACTTATTCGGCCATCGTGGACCGCCCCCCGCTCAAGCTGCCCGGCAATGCGCGCGTCGTCCTGTGGTCCATCGTCAATCTCGAAGTGTGGGACATCGGCCGTCCCATGGCGCGCCAGGTCATTCCCCCGCCCACCGGCCAGACGCTGCTGCCCGACGTGCCCAATTGGAGCTGGCACGAATACGGCATGCGGGTGGGCACCTGGCGCTTCTTCAAGCTGTACGAGAAGCTGGGCATCCGCCCCACCCTCTCCATCAATGCCCGGGTGTGCGAGGACTATACCCGCGTGGCCGAGCAGGCACGCGACGCGGGCTGGGAATTCATGGGCCACGCCTATGACCAGATGCCCATGCACAAGCATGACGACCCGCGCGCCATGATCTTCAAGTCCATGGACATCCTGGAGAAGTTCACCGGCAAGCGGCCGCGCGGCTGGCTCGGCCCGGGCCTCACCCAGCTTCTGGACACGCCGGAAATCCTGGTGGAAGCGGGCGTGAAATATATCGGCGACTGGGTGTGGGACGACGAGCCCGCCACCATCAACACCGCCAAGGGGCCGCTGGTGACGCTGCCCTATACGGTGGAGCACAACGACATCCCCATGATGGCGGTGCACCACCACGAATCCGAATACTGGTTCACCCGCTTCAAGGACGCCATCGACCGCCTGCACATGGAAGGGGCCGAGCGCCCCAAGGTGCTGGCCGTGGCGATCCACCCCTACATTTCGGGCCAGCCGCACCGGATCAAGTATCTGGAGGCCATCTACGACTATGCCGCGAGCCTGGGCGACGTGCTGTTCTGGAACGGCGACGACCTGCTCGACTGGTACCAGGGCGAGCGCGCCAAGGGCTATCCGGTCTGATCCCCGGGCGCGGGCCACGGCCCGCGCCTTGCATCGCCGGCGCCACAACGGCGCCGGCGCGCCAATCACAAAGCCTTCCGCGACCGGGATCTCCCTATGCTGCCCACCGAGCGCATCTCCTATTCCGCCATCTCCCAGCGCCCGAAGCTGCGGCTTCCGGGCGGCGCCCGCATGGCGGTCTGGATTATCGTCAATATCGAGGAATGGAACCCGCGCGAGACCATGCCGCGCACCGTCCTCACCCCGCCCGCCGGCGGGGCGCCCATGCCGGACATTCCCAACTGGGCCTGGCATGAATACGGGAACCGGGTCGGGTTCTGGCGCCTGCTGGAGGTGTTCGACGACAACAACGTGCCCGCCGCCCTCGCCATCAACGGCTCGGCCATCCAGGCCTATGAGCCCATCTCCCGCGCCGCCATGGACCGGAACTGGGAATTCATCGGCCACGGCTTCAGCCAGAAGAACATGCAGAAGGTGGAGAACGAAGCCGCCGATATCGCGAAAACAACGCAGATTATCGCGGACTATACGGGAAAACGGCCGCGCGGCTGGCTCGGACCGGGCCTCACCGAGACCTGGGAGACCCCCGACCTGCTGGTGGAGAACGGCTACGACTACGTCCTCGACTGGGTCCTGGACGACGAGCCCGTGGTCTTGAAGACGCGCACGAAGCCCATCGTCAATATTCCCTACACCCAGGAATGCAACGACGTGGCGATGATGCTGATCCAGCATCACAAGGCGAGCGAATATTACGACCGCGCCATCGACCAGTTCGAGCAGATCTACGAGGATGCGCGGGATTCGGCGCGCATCATGGCGCTGGTCATCCACCCCTACATCATGGGCGCCCCGCACCGCGCCCGTTACTTCCGCAAGGCTATCGAACGCATCCGCTCCTATGACGACGTGGCCTTCATGACCGGCGAGCAGATCTACGACTGGTATCTGCGCGAGCGTCCCGACGCTCTCACCGAAAGCACGCCGGCATGAGCGGACTCAATACATTCCAGCTTCTGAACGGCCTGACGTTCGCGGCTCTGCTCTTCATCGTGGCGTCCGGCTTCACGCTGATCTTCGGCCTGCTGCGCATCGTCAACCTCGCCCACGGCGCGCTTTACCTTCTCGGCGGCTATTGCGCCTATGCGCTCGCCTCCACCACCGGCTCCTTCTTCATCGGCCTCCTCGCCGCCATGGCCGCCGTCGCCGTGACCGGCCTGATCCTCGACCAGGGGTTGCTGCGGTTCGTGCGGGGGCATGAATTGCGGCAGGTGCTGCTGACGCTGGGCGTCGGGCTGGTGCTCAACGACATGATGCTGGTGGTGTTCGGCGGCGATACCTACACGGTGCCGACGCCGGAATTCCTGCGCGGAGCGCTGCGTTTCTGGGGCTTGTTCTACCCGAAATACCGCCTGTTCGTGCTGGTTCTCGGCATCATCATCTTCATTCTCCTGTGGCTGCTCCTGAACCGCACGCGCCTCGGCGCCCTCATCCGGGCGGGCGTGGACGACCCCGAGACCATCGAGGCCATGGGGGTGAACATCCGCCGCATCTTCCTGCTCACCTTTATGCTCGGGGCGGCGCTGGCCGGGCTCGGCGGCGCGGTGGGCGGGGCCTTCCTCACCCTCTATCCGAGCGCGGACGCGGAGATCCTCGTCTTCTCGCTGGCGGTGGTCATCATCGGCGGGCGCGGGAGCCTGGTCGGGGCGGCTGTCGGCGCGCTCATGGTGGGCATGCTCAACACGGTCGGTCAGGTCATGTTCCCGGAATTCGCCTACTTCGTCATCTTCGGCCCCATGGCGGCGATCCTCGCCTTCCGTCCGCTCGGCCTGTTCGGGAGGACCGCATGAGCGAGACCGGCATTCCCCGCCTCGGCATCGCCGCCATCCTGTTCGGCGCGCTGGCCTTCGCCATCGTCCCGCTGTTCGTGCCCACCTACCAGGTGAGCATCCTCACCGAGGTGCTCATCTACGCGGTGCTCGCCATGGCGGTGGACATCCTCGCCGGCTATGCGGGCCGCACGCCGCTGTGCCTCGGCGCCATCTTCGGCGTCTCCACCTATGTGACGGTCTACTGGACCTCCACCATGGCGGGCTCGCCCTATGTGGGCATGGCGCTGGGCATCGTCGCGGCGACGGTGGTGGCCATGGTGTTCGCGGTGCTCGCCATCCGCACCACGGGCGTCTACTTCCTGCTGCTCACGCTGGCGCTGGGCATGATCATCTGGGGCATCTGCCTGCGCTGGACCTCGGTGACGGGCGGCGAGAACGGCCTTCGGGGCAGCGTGCGCCCGGCGGAATTGGCCGCGAACCTGCCCTTCTACTACGTGGTGTTCGTCGCGGTCGCGGTGATCACCTTCATCATGTGGCGCTTCGTGCGCTCGCCGTTCGGCCTGACCCTGCGGGGCATCCGGGACAGCGAGAGCCGCATGCGCTCGCTCGGCTACAACGTGTCGCTGCACATGTTCATCGCCTTCACGGTGTCCGGCATCTTCGCCGGCGTCGCGGGCGCGCTGTACGCCATGTTCAACGACTTCGTGAGCCCCTCCACCGTTGCCCTGACACAATCGGTGGAGGGACTGCTCATGGCGATCACCGGAGGCGTCGGCACGCTGTTCGGCTCGTTCATCGGCGCGCTCGCCATCATCGGCCTGGAGAACGCGGTCAGCCTCTATACCGAGCGTTGGCAGACGGTGCTGGGCCTCGTCTTCATCCTCATCATGATCTTCGCCCCCGAGGGCATCCTCGGCGGCATCCGGACGCTGCTCGCGCGCAAGCGGGGCTGAGCGGACCCAATACAGGCACAAGAACCAACCAACCGGACAGAACCAGCAGGAGTGGGACAGATGGATCGCAGGACATTCCTCAAGACCGGCGTCGCCCTCGCGGCGGTGGGCGCCGTGGCCAAGCCCTATGTGGCGCGCGCCCAGGCCACCGGCCCCATCAAGATCGGCCTCATGGCGCCGCTCACCGGCGTCGTCGCCGCGGGCGGGCGTGAGATGGTGGACGGGTTCCAGATGTATCTGGACGAGAAGGGCGGCATGATGGGCGGCCGCAAGGTGGAGCTGATCGTCGAGGACGACGGCGCCAATCCCGATATGGCGCTCCAGAAGGCCCGCCGCCTCGTGGAGCAGTCCGGCGTCAACATGCTGGCCGGCAACCTGCTGGCCAATACCGGCCTCGCGGTGGCGAACTACGTGAAGGGCAACGGCATGCCCTACTTCATCCCGATCATCGCCGCCGACGAGCTGACCCAGCGCAACCGCATCAAGAACGTGGTGCGCGTGGCCGGCTACACGGGCAGCCAGTTCCCCCGTCCCCTCGCCGACTGGTGCCTGAAGCAGGGCTACAAGAAGGCCGCCACCATCTCGCAGGACTACACGTTCGGCCAGGAGCAGTGCGGCGGCTTCTGCCAGACCTTCACGGAAGGCGGCGGCACCATCGCCGGGCAGTTCTGGCATCCGCTCAACACGTCGGACTTCTCGCCCTATCTGGGCCAGCTCGCCAATCTCGGCGTGGACGTGATCTTCGCCATGGAGACCGGCGCGGACGCCACCCGCTTCATGCAGCAATACGCCAATTTCGGTCTGAAGGGTCAGATCCCGCTGGTGGGCGCCATGAACATGACCGACCAGTCGGTGATCCGCACCATGGGGTCGGAGGCCGAGGGCGTGATCGTGGCGGCGCACTTCGCCGAGGGCTCGCCCGCCCCGGTCACGAAGAACTTCGTCGAGGCGCACCTCAAGAAGTACAACAAGTACCCCTCGCTCTACGGCTTCTCCATGTATTCGGGCGCCATGTGGCTCGACGAGGCGGCGAAGACCATCAACGGCAACGTGGAGGACCGCGACGCCTTCCTCGCCGCCGTGTCGAAGACCCAGCTCACCGGCTCGCCGCTGGGCCAGACCGTGAAGCTCGATGATTACGGCAACCCGATCTACGACGTTCACATCCGCAAGGTGGTGAAGAACGCGGACGGAAAGCTCTGGAACGCGCCCATCGCGAACTATCCGAACGTGTCGCAGTTCTGGACCTACAACCCCGTGACCTACATGGAGCAGCCGCCTTACTCGCGCACGTTCCAGGGCATCAAGAAGAGCTGAGGCCGGAGGCTCTCTTCCTCCGGGGCCTGTCCCCTCTCCCGCCCGCGGGGGAGGGCTAGGG
>JACESF010000099.1 GCA_013911975.1 Hyphomicrobiales bacterium
GCCCGGCGCGGGCCCCCGCCGCCCGAAGCCCGGCGCGGGCCATGGGGCGGCGGGGGCCCGCGCCGGGCTTCGGGCGGCGGGGGCGGGGCGCCGCCGGGACGATCGTCGGGGCCGGCCTCCTGCGGCGGCGGCGCGAAGTGCGCCGGCACGACGGTGCTCGCGGTCTCGGCGATGAGCGAAGCGGGGGGCGTGACGCGGCTGACGGCAATGCGATACTGGCCGCCGGTCGCGTCGGCCGCCTCGGGCGCGGCCGGGGCCGGGCGGGGCAGGGTGGCGAGGGACGAGGACAGGCTGGCCATGGGCAGGCGCTCCTGCGACTTGGCGGGCAGCGCCTCGCCATAGGCGAAGCCGCCGCACAGCGCGGCGGTGGCCGCGCACAAGGCGAGGGCGGGTCGGATGGGTTTCATGGAACGGACCTCCAGCAGGTCCCGGACGGGGCGTTGGCCGCGTCCGGGCCGGATGAGCGAAGGTTGGCCCCCGTTCTTTGCCCCGTTAGGTCCGCAGGTTTCCGGACTGCTTCCCCGCTTACCGTCTTTGTTTCCGGTTGTTTCCAATCCCGCACGCGGAAATGCTGAGTTGCACGCTCCAGGCAGACGCGGGCGCGCGGGTGCGCCAACAAGAGGGCAGGAGGTTCACCGGTTTGGACAGCGGCGCTCACATTCTGGTGGTCGATGACGACCACGAAATCCGCAAGCTTCTCGGCCGCTATCTGGCGGGCCAGGGCTTCCGCGTCACTATGGCCTGCGACGGGCGCGAGATGGAGGAGAAGCTCGCGACGCTGCGCATCGACCTCATGGTGCTCGACCTGATGCTTCCCGACGCCTCGGGCCTCGATTTGTGCCGGGCGGTGCGGGCGCGCTCGCGCCTGCCCATCATCCTGCTCACCGCCATGAAGGAGGACGTGGACCGGATCATCGGACTGGAGATCGGCGCCGACGACTATCTGGGCAAGCCCTTCAATCCGCGCGAGCTGGTGGCCCGCATCCGGGCTGTGCTGCGGCGGGTGCCCGAGCGCGAGAGCGCGCCGCCGGTGGGCCAGATGTTCCGCTTCGCCGGCTTCTGCGCCGACCGGGAAACCCGCACCGTGCTGGACGCCGCCGGCGCGCCGGTGCCGCTCACCGCCGCCGAGTTCGAACTGCTCATGGCCTTCCTCGACCGGCCGGGGCGCATGCTCTCGCGCGAGCAGCTTCTCGACATCACCCAGGGCCGCGAGGCCGGGCCGTTCGACCGGTCCATCGACGTGCTGGTGAGCCGCCTGCGGCGCAAGCTCGGGGATTCCGGCGCGTTCCAGATCTTCAAGACCCAGCGCAACGGCGGCTACCAGCTCGCGGTGAAGGTGGACGTGTCGGAGACCGTGGGGTGATTTCCGCCTGGGATACGCTGCGGGTCCGGGTGACGGTGCTGCTGGTGGGCGCGATCCTGCTGGTGGTGAGCCTCGCCTCCTCGCTGTCCTTCTTCTTCATGGGGCCGGGCCGCTTCCAGGCCATGGACGACGCCATGGCCGCGCGCATCGCCGTGCCGCTCTCCATGGCCGAGGCGGCCGGGCCCGGCGCCAGCCTCGGCCCCGCCGTGAGCGGGACCCTGCCGGAGGGCCACCGGGTGGAGCCCATGGCCCACGGCATCGGCGAGGCGCTGGCGCGGCTGGGCCTGCGCCGCGACGTGACTGTGGTGGAGGAGGAGCGGGGCGCGCCGCTCCTGGTGGCCGTGCGGCTCGCCGACGGGCGCTATCTCCAGGTGCCGGCCTTCATGCCGCCTCCGCCGCCCAACCGGTTCGGGGAGATGCTCTCCTGGTTCCTGCTGATCGCCATCGGCACGGCGGTCGCCACCGCCTTCGCCATCCGGCGCCTCACCCGGCCGCTTGCCATCATCGAGGATGCGCTTGCCGAGGTGGGGCCGGAGGGGGAGCTGCCCCATATCGAGGAGCGCGGCACCACGGAGCTGCGCGCCGCCGCCCGCACCATCAACCGCCTGTCCGAGCGCCTGAAGGCGGCCATGGAGAGCCGCATGCGCATCGTGGCGGCCGCCGCCCACGACCTGCGCACCCCCATGACCCGGCTGCGGCTGCGCGCCGAATTCCTGCCCGACGACGCGGATCGGGAGAAGTGGTTCCAGGACCTGGACGAGCTGGACCGCATCGCCGACAGCGCCATCCGCCTGGTGCGCGAGGAAGTGGAGAAGGACAGCACGGCGCCCCTCGCGCTGGACCTGCTCGCCGCCGAGGTGGCGGGGGAATTGCGCGACATGGTCCTGCCCGCCGAGATCGCGCGGACGGAGCGGGCCGAGGTGCTGGGCCATCCGCTGGCGTTGAAGCGGGCGCTGCGCAACCTCGCCATCAATGCCGCCACCCACGGGCGGCGGGCGCGCCTCTCGGTGTTCACGCAAGGGGACGAGGCGGTGCTGGAATTGCGCGACGAGGGGCCGGGGATTCCCGAGGCGCTGCTCTCCCGCGTGTTCGAGCCCTTCTTCCGCGTGGACCCGGCGCGCCAGCACAACGGGCCCGGCACGGGCCTGGGCCTTGCCATCGCCAAGGAGATCGTCGAGCGCCACGGCGGCACCCTCGCCATCTCCAACGCCCCGGAGGGCGGGCTGCTCCAGGTCATCCGCCTCCCGCTGGCCCCGGGGCGCGGCTAGCGGCGCAGGCGGGAGGCCGGATCGGCTTCAAGGCCGACCTCGCTGCCTTAGGCGGCGGACCGGCACGGGCCGTCATGGCCGGGCTTGTCCCGGCCATCCACGCGGCTCCGCCGTGTGGGGCGAACGCGTAAGGCGTGGATGCCCGGGACAAGCCCGGGCATGACGGGGGTGGGGGATGGAAGCCGACGGGTTTGGCCCTCCGCCAGGGCATGCTTGCCTGTGGTTCTCTCGCCCTTTTAGGCGCGACACGGTCCGTCATGGCCGGGCTTGTCCCGGCCATCCACGCGGCTCCGCCGTGTGGGGCGAACGCGTAAGGCGTGGATGCCCGGGACAAGCCCGGGCATGACGGGGGTGGGGGATGGAAGCCGGCGGGTTTGGCCCTCCGCACCGGCAAGCTCGCCTGTGGTTCTCTCACTCTTCCAGGCGCGGCACGGACCGTCATGGCCGGGCGTGTCCCGGCCATCCACGGAGCTCCGCTGTGTGGAGCGAACGCATAAGGCGTGGATGCCCGGGACGAGCCCGGGCATGACGGGTGCGGGGGATCAAGGCCGTTCGGCTTTTGACGCCCCTCCGCCCCGGCAAGGTCGCCTGTGGTTCTCTCGCCCTTTTAGGCGCGGCACGGACCGTCATGGCCGGGCTTGTCCCGGCCATCCACGGGGCTCCGCCGTGTGGGGCGAACGTGTAAGGCGTGGATGCCCGGGACACGCCCGGGCATGACGGGTGCGGGGGATCGAGGCCGTTCGGCTTTTGACGCCCTTCCGCCCCGGCAAGCTTGCCTGTGGTTCTCTCACCCTTTTTGGGCGCGGCACGGTCCGTCATGGCCGGGCTTGTCCCGGCCATCCACGGGGCTCCGCTGTGTGGGGCGAACGTGTAGGGCGTGGATGCCCGGGACAAGCCCGGGCATGACGGGTGCGGGGGATCAAGGCCGTTTGGCTTTTGATGCCCTTCTGCCCCGGCAAGCTCGCCTGTGGTTCTCTCACCCTTCTGGGCGCGGCACGGGCTGTCATGGCTGGACTTGTCCCGGCGATCCAGGCGATTCCGCTGCGTGGGGCGAACGTGTAAGGCGTGGATGCCCGGGACGAGCCCGGGCATGACCGGGGCGAGGGATCGAGGCCGCCGGTTACAGGCGCCCCATCGGCCCTAACGCGCAATCGGTGCCTTGTGCTCTTCGTCGATGGAGCGGGTATCGCCGGTCTCGACGAGGGTGCGGGTGGCGTCGATGGAGGCGTAGGTCCACAGGATCTTCATGCCCTCGGTGTCCGAGCGGTTGATGAAGCGGTGGGGGATGTTGGCGGGGATGAAGGAGACGTCGCCGGCGGTCACCTCGTGGCGCACGCCGTCGATCTCGGCGATGGCGTTGCCCTCCAGCATCAGGACGCTCTCGTCGCAATTGTGGCTGTGGAGCGGGATGGCGGCGTTGGGCGCGAAGATGGTGATGCCGTTGATGAAGTCCCGTGCGCCGGTCCTGCGGGTCACGAGCGGGATGGTCTTGGCCCCGCCGCCGCGCTCGCGGGCGGGGATCTCGGAGGGCCGCAGGATGACGGCCTGGCGTTCAGTCATGGCGATGGTCCTCACGCTTTCGCCGGTCCGATCCAGACCGTCTTGATGTTCACGAATTCCCGGATGCCGTAGACGCCCAGCTCGCGCCCGTAGCCGGACTTCTTGATGCCGCCGAAGGGCAGGCGGGGGTCGGAGGCGGTCATGCCGTTGATGAAGACCGCGCCCGCCTCGATGCGCCGGGCGAGCGCCTTGCCCCGCGCGAGGTCGGCGGTCCAGAGCGCGGCGCCGAGGCCGAACTCGATGGCGTTGGCCCGCGCGATGGCCTCCTCCGCGTCCTTCACGCGGATGATGGCGGCGGCCGGGCCGAACGTCTCCTCGCAGGCGGCGGCCATGTGGGGCTGCACATGGTCGAGCACGGTGGGCGGGTAGAAGAAGCCCGGGCCGTCAAGGGGCGTGCCGCCCGCGCGCAGCACCGCGCCCGCCTTCACGGAGCGCTCCACCTGGTCGTGCAGGGTGTCGCGCAGGTTGGCGCGGGCCATGGGGCCGATATTGGTGTCGCGCTCCAGGGGATCGCCCACCTTCAGCCGGGCGACGCCGGCGCAGAAGGCGTCGGCGAAGCGGTCGGCGACGCTCTCCTCGACGATGAAGCGCTTCGCGTTGATGCAGCTCTGGCCCACATTGATGAAGCGGGCCTTCACGGCTGTGGCGGCGGCCGCCTCGATGTCGGCGTCGGCGAGCACGATGAACGGGTCGGAGCCGCCCAGCTCCAGCACCTGCTTCTTGAGCGCCTTGCCCGCCTGGGCGGCGACGATCATGCCGACCTCGGTGGAGCCGGTGAGCGTCACGGCGGCGATGCGGTCGTCGGCGATGAGGCCCGCCACGGCGCCGGAATCGATGAGCAGGGTGCTGAACAGGCCCTCGGGGGCCTCGGCGTCGCGCATCACCTCGGCGATGGCGCGGGCGCACTGGGGCACGTTGTTGGCGTGCTTGAGGATGGCGCCGTTGCCGGCGGCGAAGGCGGGGGCGGCGAAGCGGAAGAACTGCCAGAAGGGGTAGTTCCAGGGCATGATGGCGAGCACCACGCCCAGCGGGTCGAACACCACCGCGCTCTCGCTGGCATTGCTGTCAGTGACTTCGTCGGCGAGGAAGCGGGGGGCGGCGTCGGCGTAGAAGTCGCAGTTCCAGGCGGACTTCTCCACCTCGGCCTCGGCCTCGGGGAGGGGCTTGCCCATCTCCTGCGTGATGAGGAGGCCGTAGCGTTCCTTGCCCGCCCGCAGCACGCGGGCCATGCGGCGCAGCAGCTCCACGCGCTCGGACACGGGCACGCGCGCCCACTTCGCCTGGGCGGATGCCGCGGCCGACAGGGCCGCGTCAACGGCGGCCGGCGTGTCCGCCTCGAACCGCGCAAGCTCGGCGCCCGTCGCGGGATTTACGGAGAGGATCATGGTCTGGAACTCCGGTCCCGGCGGCGCGGGGCGCGTGATCGATGATGAAAAGGCCCGCCGCCGGCGATCCGGCGGCGGGACGCGCGATGCTCAGGGAACCTTGGCGAGGCCCTTGGTCTCGGCGGAGACGAACACCGCCTCCAGGGCCGCCACCGTGTCGATCATCTGGTCCATGGCGATCGGATAGGGCGAGCCGCCCTTCGCCGCGCGGGCGAAGGCTTCGAGGTTCATGCGCACGGAAGGCGCCGGGGGATAGTCCAGGTCCTCGCGGTCGCGGCCGCGAATGACATAAGTGGCCGTCCAGCCTTCCGAATTCTCCGGATGGGCGCGGTCGCGCACCTCCGCCCAGCCCTTCGAGCCATAGACCGCGAGGCGGCCGTCGAACGGGGTGGTGAGGATGGCGGAGAGCAGCGAGGTGCCGCCGTTCTTGAATTCCAGGGTCATGGCGAGGGTGTCGCCGTTCTCCCAGTCCTGCGCGAGCGTCCGGATGGAGGTCAGCGCCCGGTCCGCCGAGCCGAGAATGGCGGTGGACAGGTCGATGAGATGGATGCCCGTTGCGGTGACGGGGCCCACGGGATTGGACGCGCTGATGCGCCAATTGCCCTTGGGCAGGGCCAGGAACTTGTCCTGGCTGAAATTCGCCTCCACCTGAACGATGGTGCCGAGGTCGCCCGCCTTGATGCGCGCCATGAGGTCCATGACCGGCGGCTCGAAGCGGCGCTCATGGCCGACGCCGAGCACCACATTGTTCGCCTTGCAGACCGCCACCGCCTTCTCGGCGTCGGCGCGGGTGAGGCAGAGCGGCTTCTCGCAGAAGACGTGCTTGCCACGGCTGGCGGCGGCGATGATCTGGTCGCAATGGAATTGCTGCGGCGTGCACAGGACGACGCCTTCCACTTCCGGGTCGTCCAGGATGGCCTCGAAGGTCGGCGCGAAGCGGGCGCCGCGCTCGGCCGCCACCGACGCCTTGGAGGCGTCCACGTCGGTCGCCACCACGATCTTGATATCCGGGCTGTCCTGGAGCACCCGCAGCAGCGTGCCGCCCCACCAGCCCATTCCCACCAGTCCGACCTTGAGCATGTTCGTTCCTCACCAATTCGGGTCCGGCGCCTTGGCACGCCGTTCAAAGGAGCGCGCGCCGGGGGCTCCGGCGCGCGGGATCAGGTCGCGGTCATTCCGCCGCTTTGGCGAGCGAGCCCATGCGCGGCGCCACCTTCTCGGCCAGCAGCACCATGGAGCGGCGGGCGAGATCGCGGTCCGCCCAGTCCTTGCCCGCGTAGAGCAGCGTGCCGAACGGGCCGGTGATCTCCTGGAAGCGCTGGAGATCCTCCACCACCTTGTCCGGGGTGCCCCAGATCACCAGGTCGTCCAGCACCCGCTCGATGGTCAGCTCGTCGTCCGTCATGTTGGGATCGGACTTGAACAGCTCGGCCCGCTTGTTGGCCTTCATCTTGGTGAGGAGCTGGTTGTAGTAGAAGCGGTAGGGGCTGTTGGGGCCGGTGGCGTATTCGCGCGCCGTGGCGAGGTCGTCGGCCACGAACACACTCTTCGCCACGCGCCAGTCGGCCGGGTCCGCCACCGCGCCCACCTTGGCACGGCCTTCCACATATTTCGGCCAGTGGGTGGCGACCCACTTGGGCATGAGGAAGTTGGCGGAGATGGGCAGCCAGCCGCGCGCCGCCGCCTCCACCACGCCCTTGGAATAGGGCGCCACCACCGTCACCACGATGGGGGGATGGGGCTGCTGGAGGGGCTTGGGGATGATGCCCTGGCCGATGTCGGCCATGAGGGTGCGCTCGGTGCTGACCGTCCAGTACTTGCCCTTGATGTTGTAGGGCGCCTGGCCGTCCCAGATGGCGAGGACGGAATTGATGCCTTCCACGAACATGGCGTTGCGGTCGGCGTCGAGATTGCCGAACACCTCGGCGTCGGACAGGAGCCCGCCGGGGCTGATGCCGAAATTGAAGCGCCCGTCCAGCATGTGGTCGAGCATGGCGATCTCGCCCGCCACGGCCGCCGGGTGGCTGTTGGGCAGGTTGATGGTGCCGGTGCCGAGGCGGATCTGCTTCGTGTTCTGGGCGATCCAGGCGATGAACATGGCGCAGGACGTGATGTTTTCCGCCTGGTCGGTGACATGCTCGCCGCAATAGGCCTCGGTGAAGCCGAGCTCGTCGGCGAGCACGAACGCCTCCTTGTCCTCCGCCAGGGACTGGCGCCAGTCCTTGGTCAGCGGGTGGATCGGCATGGTGAAGAAACCGAGCTTCATAAGTGCGCTCCCAATTCGTCGGCGCGACCATAGGGGCGCCACATCATGCGGGAAAATGATTGTTAATGATGCCGGCCATTAGCTGGAATAATGGCCTTGGACGCACCTCGCCCCTATGGGGGCGAGGGCTTCAGGGTTCGCTCAGGCGGCCACGGGTTCCCCGACCTTGGCGCCGGCGAGCCACGCGGTGAGCGCGGCATTGTAGGCGTCCGGGTTCTCCATGGGGATGATGTGCGCCGCCGGGGCGATCTCCACATAGCGCGCGCCGGGCGTGAGGCTCGCCATCTCCTTGATGGCGGCGGGCGGGGCGCCGCCGTCGGAGGCGCCGGCCACATAGAGGACCGGCACGGTGATGGAGCCGAGGCTGCGCTTGTAGTCGAGGCCCTTCAGGGCCTCGGCGCAGAGGATGTAGCCCTCGGTGTCGCAGGCGAGGATCATGCGGCGGGCTTCGTCGGCCACGTCCGGCCGGGCCTCGCGGAACGGGGCGGTGAACCAGCGTTCCACGGTGAAGTCCACCACGCCCTGCATGCCGCCCGCTTCGCGGATGGCGGCGATGCGGGTGTTCCAGCTATCGATGAAGGGCGGGATGGCGTCCGAGCGCGCCGCGCAGCAGGCGAGGCTGCGCAGCCGGTCGCCATGGTGGATGGCGACGCCGAGGCCGGTCATGCCACCCATGGACAGGCCGATCATGTCGGCCTTGTCGATGCCGAAATGATCCATCAGCCCCACCACGTCGCCGACGAAGGTGGCGAGCGAATAGGGACCGGCGGGGGCGGAGGAGCGGCCGTGGGCGCGCGTGTCGTAGCGCAGCACGCGGTGGGTCTTCGTGAAGGCCGCCATCTGGGCCTCCCAGCTCTCCAGCGTGCAGGCCAGCGAGTTGGAGAGGACCAGCCAGGGCTTGCCGGCATCGCCGTCCACCCGGGTCGCCAGCTCGGCGCCGTTCACCGAGACCTTTTCGATGTCGATCATGGGAAAATTCCTCGCATGAAATGGGGGACCGGCGGCTAGACGCCGGTCTTGCCGAGATTGGGAAGCCAGGTGACCAGGCCGGGGAAGGCGATGATCATGGCGATCACCGCAAGCAGGCAGATCCAGAACGGGACGGAGCCCTTGAAGATTTCGCCCACGGAGATCTTCTCGTGGGGCAGGGCCGCCTTCACGGTGAAGACCAGGATGCCGAAGGGCGGGGTGAGCAGGCCGGTCTCGATGGCGATGATGCCGATCATGGCGAAGGCCAGCGGATCATAGCCCAGCGCGCCGGCGATGGGGGCGAAGACCGGCACCGTGAGCAGGATGATCGAGATGGAATCGATCACGCAGCCCAGCAGGAACCAGATGAAGATCATGATGCCGAGGATGGCCAGCGGCGGCAGGCCGGTGTCCAGGAAGAAGGCCTGCACCGCCCCCGTGATGCCCGTCATGGACAGCACGCGGGAATAGAGCTGGGCCGTCACCAGGAGCAGCAGCAGCGGGGCGGAGGTGCGCCCCACGGTCAGCACCACGTCGAAGATCTCCTTCATCCGCATGCCGCGGCCGATGGCGATCAACAGGGACAGCGTGGCGCCCACGCCCGCGCCCTCGGTGGGCGTGAACACGCCGAACCAGATGCCGCCCAGCACGGAGAGGATGAGCACCAGCACCAGCAGCGTGCCGACGATGGTCTTGCGGAAATCGTCGTCCTCCGCCAGCGCGGGCGCCGGAACGCGGCCCCCGGGACCGCCGGCCACCGCCGCGCCGGAGGCGGTGACGGACACCACGCCGCCGCCCGCCGTCTCGCCCACCAGCGCCGGATAGCGCATGGCGAAATAGACGATGTAGAGGCTGTAGGCGGTCACCACGAGGAAGCCGGGGACGATGCCCGCCAGGAACAGGCTGCCGATGGACTGTTCGGTGATGACGCCCCACACGATCATCAGCACCGAGGGCGGGATGAGCATGCCCAGGCACGCGCTGCCGGCGATGCAGGCGAGCGAGAATTGCCGGTCGTAGCCGTAGCGCTTCATCTCCGGATAGGCGATGCGCGAGAAGGCGGCGGCGGCGGCGATGGAGACACCCGAGACGAAGGCGAAGATGGCGTTGGCGAACACGGTGGCGATGCCGAGCCGGCCCGGCAGCCATTTGGTGACGCGGTTCACGAGGGCGAACAGGTCCCGCGCCGCGCCGCAGCGGGCGAGGAACTCGCCCATGAGGATGAAGAGCGGGATGACCGCGAAGATATAGTCGCGGATCGCCTCATAGGCGGTGTTGGAGATGAAGGTGCGCACCACCTCCATGTCCCCGTTCATCATGAGATAGATGCCGAGAGCCGAGGCGAGGCCGAGGGCCACCGCGATATGCACGCCGAAGGCGACGAGGAAGAGAAGGCCGCCGAGGACCAGCGCCATTTGGGTTGCGTCGAACATGGCGGGCCCTCAGTGCGAGACGCCGGTGACCAGGACTTCGCTGCGTCGGGCGGCGAGGATCTGGCGGCAGGCGAGAAGGATGTAGGCGAGCACGGCGAGGCCGGTACCGACCAGGACGGCGAGGCGGACGGGCCACATGGGCACGTGCATGGCGCCCTCGCCCTCATATTCGCCGCTGGTCCAGGCGTGGATGAAGCCGTCGATGCTGCCCCAGAAGATGATGCCGAACAGCAGCGCGCCCAGCAGCGAGCCGATGATGACCAGGATCGCCTGGACCTGCACCGGCAGGTGCGCGGTGATGGCGTCCACATGCATCATGCCGCCGGAGAGAATGGCGTAGCTGGCCTGCAGGTAGCAGATGATGACGATGGAGGAGGAGACCATCTCGGGCGTGCCCTTGAGGGGGGCGCCGAACATCACGCGGCCGATCACATCGGCGCAGACCACGAAGCAAAGAGCAAACGCAAGAATGGAGGCCACCACGAGCAGGGCCTTGGAAACGATTTCGAGAGCACGTCCGATCATGGCGCACCTGTGGTTGCCGTCGCCGGGAAAGGAGAAGCGCCGGGCGGCAGGCCGCCCGGCGAGAGGATCAAGCGCGCGGCGGCGTCACTTCACCTGGTAGCGCACCGGCCACTTGTGGCCGTACTTCTCGTACAGCTCCATGGCGAGGCTCAGCACCTCGGTGCCCGGCATGCCGGCCTTGTCCAGCTCGGTGGCCTTCTCCTTCGGCCAGTCCTTCAGCGAGGTGGCCCACTCGATGCGGACGCTGTCCGGAACGGCGGTCTTCACCTTCGCGCCCAGCTCCTTGAGCTGCGCGATCTGCTTGGGATAGTTCTCGTCGTTCACGGTGCCGGTCTTGCCCTCGAACTCGCGGGCGACCTCGACGATGATGGCCTGCACGTCCTTCGGCAGCTTCTCGTAGCGCGTCTTGTTGATGGTCAGGCCGTGCCAGGTGATCGCGCCGAAGCCGACCTCGGTATAATAGGGCGAGACTTCGAACAGCTTGAAGTTGACCACGCCCGACGGGAACATGATCCAGCCGTTGTACACGCCGGTCTGCATGGCGGTGTAGGCGTCCGGCAGAGAGGACTGGACCGGGATGGCGCCGGCATATTCCAGCCACTTCAGGTTCAGGCCCGCGCCCGCGAGCTTGCGGCCCTTCAGGTCCGGCACCGCGTTCCAGTCGAAGGTGGTGGTGAGGTTGTAGCCGTTGTCCGAGATCAGGGCGATGAGCTTCTGGTTATACTTCTTCTCGAACACCTCGGTCATGTACGGCACCTTGTCGTACACTTCGCGCGCCACCTTCACGGACGTGACGGAGCTCATGGACGAGAAGGGCAGCATCACCTGGAAGGCCTGCATGGGCAGGTTGGACGGCTCGAAGCAGAAGCAATAGCCGCCGATGTCGATGATGCCGGACTGCACCGCTTCCAGCGTGTCGGCCACCTTCACCATGGAGCCGCCATAGCCCTCCACGAACTCGATCTTGTGCTGCGTGCGCTCGGCGACCCGCTTGGTCACCTCCGGCACGAAGAAGGTCTGCATCAGGTTCACATAGGTGTTCACCGCCGGATGGCCCGAGGCGATGCGCAGGCGGATGGTCTCCGCGGCGGCGGGAGCGGCGGAAAACGCCGCGGCGCACGCCCCCACGAGGGCAGCCGCGAAGGAAGCCCGAAGTACTGATCGCATGAAATGTCCTCCCGAGTTTGTTTTTGCTTTTCGACTTGCGCGTGCATTGAGCCGATTTATTTCGCAGTCGCGAAAAAATGCTGCCCTGCACAGGCGGTCGAAGTCTTTATGTTGGCGGTAGCATTAAGTTCGAGGGTCCCCCTGAGGAAATGATCATTTATGATCGAAGGCATTAATCCCGCTAATGGGGTGCCCCGTCCCGCGCTCATGCCCTCCTAAGGATGGATCCTTAAGTGGCCTTCCGCCTTGTGCGGCAACGCTCCGCGTCCCTCGGGTCCCGCGTCCCCCGTCGCGGCGGTATCGGGGGATCGTGAGAATGAGGGGGCGAATTTTTTAGGAAGTCGCATGTGCCGCGCGCCCTTTCGGGCGGTGCGGCGGTCATCGCGCGGGCCTGTGCCGTGCGGAATCAGGCGGCTGGCGGTTCAGCCTTCGGGATAAAGGGGGGCGAGCGTGGCGCCCGAGGCGGGCCGCGCCCGGCGGGCGGCCTGCTTCTGCGCCGCCGTCCAGGCCGCGAGGAAGCCCGCGCCGCGCCACGGCGTGCCGGGGGTGCCGTAGAGATGGCCTTGCAGGTCCGCCACGGCGGCGGCGAGGTCCGGCGTCTCCTGCGGCGCGC